>JBBISY010000038.1:0-29742 GCA_037441065.1 Acidobacteriota bacterium
ATTTAATCAACCATAAGACGTGATACGTGATGTCCTGTTAACACTCGAGGGCAGAGGAGAGCTATTCCGATCTGATAGTACCGAACGATAGCGGCTGCTGAGTCGATCCCTGGAAACATCACCTCGCTCTGAAGAGGATTACGACGCGAACCGTTCCGCCCACCTTTTTGCTACGTCGCAATACCCTGGAAACATCACCTCGCTCTGAAGAGGATTACGACGCCCCACCGGGGACAGTGGGGCAGGGGGGGGGAAGTTCCCTGGAAACATCACCTCGCTCTGAAGAGGATTACGACGTTATGACCTTCCCGAAGCGGGCGATCTCACGACAATCGACCTGGAAACATCACCTCGATCGAGAAGCGACTGCAGCTTGCGCACTCACCGCCCGCCTCGAATGTGGCCTGGGCCCGAGGGCCGCATTGCCGTGACCCGCCGCAGCGACACGACTCCGATGACCCGCCCACCACAGCGCGCGAAGCGCCACCCGAGGCAAGAGGACGGAAGCCGTTGCCAGGGGCGTAGCGAAACGGCGGATTTCCTGTTCCGCTTGCCGCTGACTCCTCGGGGGGAGGCGTGGCGGGCGGCGCCTCGATCGTGCCCCTGCGGTGCTTCGACTCGAGCCGGCGGAGCCGCGCCGCGGGCGGCACGCTCGTCGGCCGGCGGGGCGATACCGATGCTACCGCCCAGCGCGGCAGCTCGATGAAGCGCTCCAGGGCGGCGGCGCGGTTGGCGCCCTGCGTGCGGTGGCGCTGGCAGGTCACGCGCAGCACCCCTCCTTGCTGATCCGCCCCGCCAGCCGCGCGCCGATGCGTGCCTTCTGCTAGGGCGTCAAGTCCGCCGGCCCGTCCAGGTCGCGGGGCAGCGTCAGCCGGGTCGCTACCTCGTTGACGTTCGGCCCGCCGGGACCGCCGCTGCGCGCCGCGGTGAAGGCGATCTCCGCGTCGGGGATCGCCACGCCGTCGGTCACGAGCACCATCGCGGGATCCGCCCCGCCCTCACGCCCCGCCCTTGCCGCTCACGCGGGGTGGCGCTCCAGCCAGCGGTGGAACAGCCACATCGCCAGCGCCGTCACGAACCCCACGAGCATGAGGATGATCCAGCCGAGGGCGTTCTGCGTGGGGTCGAGTTCCAGCAGGCCGTCCGGCCGCGTGGTCGCGCCCTTGGCCATGATCTCGTTGAACAGGAACGCGCCCACCGGCCCGCCGGTGAGCGAGCCGATGGCCAAAGGCAGGTTGGCGTAGCCCAGGAACAGGCCCTCCTGCCCCTTTGGCGCCAAGGCGCCGATGTACTCGTACATGCGCGGCGAGGTGAACAGCTCCCCGAAGGCGATGAGACCCACGGTGAGGACGATGC
This sequence comes from Acidobacteriota bacterium, assembly GCA_037441065.1. Lineage (GTDB taxonomy): Bacteria > Acidobacteriota > Thermoanaerobaculia > Thermoanaerobaculales > Thermoanaerobaculaceae > JACADV01. The sequence goes on from JBBISY010000038.1 coordinate 1,357, forward strand.
ACACGGAGGCGATGGGCAGCCAGTTGGCGGCCATCGCCCGGATGCCGCCGGCGGTGTAGATGGGGATGAGGTTGATGGCCATCGACACGCCGATGACGATGCAGCCGATGATCATCGAGCGCACCGGCTTCATCTGGCCGAACAGCTTCGTGACGAGGAGCTGGAAGCAAACGATGACGAAGGGGTTCGCCGCCGTGTAGAGGTCCATCGCGGGCGACAGCTCGACCACCCGCTTCACGTAGAGGGGCAACACGTTGTAGACCTGGTTGTAGAGGAAGAAGAACCCCGACACCACTACGAGGAAGAGGGTGAAGCGGCCGCTCCGCAGGACCAGCACCATGTCCAGCAGGATGCGGCCCACCGAGCGGCGCGGCTTGGCCGGCGCATCCGCCGCGGCCGCCGGCTCCTTGTAGAAGAAGAGGACGACGAAGAACGCCACCAGCGAGGCTGCGGTCGCAACGGCGAAGATGGACGACAGGCTCGGCCCCGCTCCGGCCCCCCCCTGGCCGAACTCGAGGCCCAGGATCCAGGAGATCAGCCAGCCGGCGGCGACCACGATGGCCACCGAGGCCACCGTGGTCTTGGCGATGTTGCCCCGCTCCTCCCGATGACCGATACTCCAGCGCACCAGGAGGATCAGAGCCGTCGCCGCCACCGCGCACACCAGCACCACCAGCAGCGCCAGCAGCAGGCTGGAGCGGGTGCGGATCACGAAGGCGGTACTGCGCCCGAACAGGGAGCCGATGTTGATCACCATGTAGAAGATGGCGAAGCCCAGCGTGGCCAGGCCACCCGCGGTCTTCTGGACCGTTCCCGAAATGCACGGCTTGATCACCGAGCCGCCCATGCCGATGAGGAGGATCGCTGCCACCACCAGGACAACCAGCTCGGTGGGGGCGGTGAACTCCTTGTGCACGACGGGGGCGAGCTGTGCCCCGCCGAACCACACCGGAAACCCCATGAGGAAGTAGCCCACCGCCAGCAGGACGAAGGCCGCCAGCAGCGCGCGGCGGAACCCCACCTGGTCGGCGATGGTCCCGGAGAGGATCGGCAAGAAGTAGACGAGGGTCCAGAGCAGCGAGTTGAGATTGGAGGGCCAGTACTCGCCGAGGCCCAGCTGACCCAGGTAGATCACCACGAAGCTGGCCATGGAGTAGTAGGCGGCCCGTTCGAACAGCTCCACCACGTTGGCAGTCCAGAACACCGGTGGGAACTTCTGTGTCTCCGCCATGCTACCTCCCCTCAGGCCGCTCGCCACTTCGGCTGGCCCGCGATTGTAGCCGACGCAGCCGCCCCCCATCCCGAGGATCGGGGGTTTCGCCGTGTCGCGGCCCGTCCGCCTCGGCACGCCGCGCTCCGCGGCGCAGGGCCCGCGCCCGGGGGGCCGCACGGGGCCGACACTGGCGTGAGAAGGGCTGCCGGCTCCCCAGTTGGCAGTCCGGGTACCATGGTCCCATGCGAGCACGCGTTGGGGGCCGGTGCGAGGTTACCAGCGCTCCCCTCGGTGTCGCCCTGCTGGCTCTCGCTGCCTCCCTCGCCGGCGAGAGCCCGCCGCCCCGCTTGCGACCCCGCGTGCCGGCTACGCTGCCGGCCTGCGTGCGCGTGGATGCCGCCCAGGTGCTCCGCACGCTCCCGCCCGACCTCTTGGGCAGCAATCTCCAGTACACCAACTACGGCGACGGCGTGTTGGACCCCGCGACCCTCGCCCTGCGGCCTGAGGTGGTCGCCAAGACCCGCGAGTTGTCCCCCCGCACCATCCGCTTCCCGGGCGGCTCCCACGCCGACGTGTACCACTGGCGCGACGGCGTTGGGCCCCAGGCGGACCGCCCCGTCGGCGTGGGCTACTTCGGGCACGAACCGCAGACCAACGAGTACGGCACCGACGAGCATCTGGCCCTGTGCGCTGCCGTGGGCGCCGAGGCCACCATCACCGTGAACTTCGGCACGGGCACGCCCCAAGAGGCGGCCAACTGGGTGGAGTACCTCAATGGACCCGTCCCCGCTTCGGGTACCGAAGCGTGGCGCGTCACGAGCTGGGCTGGCGACGAGGCGGCCCCGCCCGGCTACTTCGCCTGGCTGCGCGGACAGTTCGGGCATCCGGAGCCCTACCGCGTGCGCCGCTTCGAAGTGGGGAACGAGGTGTACAACGACTGGTCGCAGCGCTACGACAGTACTGCCTACGCGCACCGGTTCCTGGAGTACCTCGCCGCCATGAAGGCGGTGGACCCGTCCATTCGGGTGGCGGCGGTGGGCTACGAGCGCGCCAACGCCCCCTGGGGCGCCGAGACGCAGCCTTGGAATCGCACTGTGGCGCAGATTGCCGGCGCCGCCATGGACGCGCTCCACGTCCACACCTACACCCCCCTCCACGACGGCCAGTCCCTCTTCCTCACGACCCCGGACCCCCTGGGCGGGGTGGTGGAGTTGCCCACCACCGGGGATTGGGAGGTGCGCGTGTGGGCCCTCGGTTTCGGCGGCTTCGGCCCCTACCCGCCGGCGGATGGGGAACCCGCCCGGCTCGAGATCTCGGTGGACGGAACCACCGCGGGGGTCTTCACGTTGACCTCACCGGTGCTCGCCCGCTACGACGTGCGTCGCCACCTCCGGGCCGGACGGCACACCGTCTCCCTCGCCGCGCCCAACGCCCACCTCGACCCCGTGACCCTGACGGGCCGCGCGGTGGTCTTCGACGCCACCCTCGTCCTGGAGGAGACGGACAGCCAGGTGCGCCTCGCCCTCATCAGGCCCGACCACCTGCACGCTGCCACCATGGCCGGCCCTGTCCAGATCGGCGGCGAGCTGGCAGCCATTGCCGAACTGCTGCGCACCGAGACGGGGAGGCAGGACATCGAGCTGTGGGTCACCGAGGCCAACACCTGGTTCGGTCTCTTTGGCCTTCGCCCCGACCTCCACTGGCAAATGCGGGCGGGCTTGGCTACCGCCGATCTCGCGCTGCAGTCGATTGCGGCCGGCGCCTCCCTCTTCCAGCAGTGGTCTCTGGTGGGCGACGGCTACTTCGGCCTGATACCGGATCCGCTGACCCTCGGTGAGCAGGCGGGTTTCCACACCCTCTCCCTCCTCGGCCGCGGCCTCCGGCCCCAGTTGCTGGCGACCACGGTGGTGGCCCCCACCTTCGACCTCCCCACCGCCTTCGGGGCCGTGCAGCCGGCGGCGGCCGTCCCCACCCTGGACGTGCTGGCCACCCGGGACGAGGAGGTGCTGGCGCTGCTTCTGGCCAACAAGCACGCGGAGCGAACCCTGCGGACCCGCGTGGAGCTCGCCGGCTGGCCGGCGGCGGAAGCCGAGGCCGAGACCGTCTTCTCCGCGGCCCCGGACACGCAAGACGTCAACCCCGACGACGCCGCATACCCCTTCCGCCCCGGCCGCGTCGGCCAAGCCCTGCACCTGGATGCCTCCCGCCCCCTCCGCCACCCCACCGTCGGCCGCTTGTCGCCGGAGGCGGGCACGTTGGAGGTTTGGCTCTGTCCCGATTGGCCGGGCGACGACGGGCGGGAGCACGCCATCCTCGCCGCCGGTTTCCTCTTCCACCTGGTGAAGACCGACACCGGCCACCTGGTGGCGGCAGTGATCTCCGAGCAGCTGGACGAGATCAGCGTGGCCGGGGCGGAGGTGGCCTCCTGGCGGCCCGGCGAGTGGCACCACGTGGCCGTCACCTGGCAGGAGGGGGGCGAACTCGCACTCTTCCTCGACGGCAGCCGCGCCGCCACCACTCCCCTGGCGGCCCGCTGGACCGCGGTGGAGCCCGCCACCGGGCTCCTCCTGGGTGCCTCGCCGGTGGTGACGGGCGGCGGCTTCGGCGGCGCGATGGACGAGCTGCGCCTGTCGAGCTCAATCCGCGGTGCCGCCGAACTACGCGAGTCCTGGCAGGCCGGCGCGGCGGGCAGGCCGCTGTCCGCCGACGCCACCACCACGACCCTCTTCGCCTTCGACGGCACGCTGGCCGATGCGGTGCGCGACGAGCGCACTCGCATTCTGCGCCGCCGCCTGCTCGTTACGGACGGTGCGCTGCTGCTGGACCTCCCCCCCACGAGCCTCACGCTGCTCACCGTGCCGCGCGGCCACGCCGCCCCGCCCGCCAGCCCCTGACCCGAGGCCGCGCACCGCGCGAAGCCCAGCGGCGCCCTACGACCTAGGCGGGTAGTGGCTCGCCACGTACTCCTCCACCAGGGCCAGGAACGCCGCCGCCAGCTCCTCCGGCGTCCCCTTGAGGGTGGTGACCTTGCGCCCGTCCACGAAAACCGGGCACGACGGCGCCTCGCCGGTGCCGGGCAGGGAGATGCCGATGTTTGCCGACTTGGACTCGCCCGGGCCGTTGACGATGCACCCCATCACCGCCACCCGCATCGTCTCCACACCGGGGCGGCTTTGCTTCCACTCGCCCATGCGCTGGCGGAGGTGCTCCTCGACCCGCTCCGCCAGCTCCCGGAAGGTGGCCGACGTGGTCCGCCCGCACCCCGGGCACGCGGTCACGGACGCCGCGAAGGAACGCAGGCCGAGGGCCTGGAGCAGTTCGCACGCTGCGTAAACCTCCTCGCGCCGGTCGCCGCCGGGGCGGGGCGTCAGGGAGACCCGGATCGTGTCGCCGATCCCCTCGGCGAGCAGCACCCCCATGGCCGCGGCCGACCACACCAGCCCCTTGGTGCCCATCCCCGCCTCGGTGAGGCCCAGGTGGAGCGGCTGGCGGGTGCGCCGGGCCAGGTCGCGGTAGACGGCGATCAGCTCGCGCGGCTGCGAAAGCTTGCAGGAGATGACGATGGCATCCTCGCCGAGACCGCAGGCGAGAGCGAGTTCCGTGGAGGCGAGCGCGGAGCGGACCATGCACTCGCCGATGATCTGCGCCGACGACTTGCCGAGCCCCTTGGCCGTGTTTTCCGCCATCGCCGCCATCACCAGGTCTTGCTGCAGCGACCCGGCGTTGACGCCGATGCGGACCGGCTTGCCGTGGTCGCGGGCGATGGCGCAGATGGTGGCGAAGTTCTCGTCGCGCGTCTTCCCCTGGCCGACGTTGCCGGGGTTGATGCGGTACTTGGCGAGGGCGCGCGCGCACTCGGGGAACTGGGCGAGGAGCAGGTGGCCGTTGTAGTGGAAGTCGCCGATGAGCGGCACCGGGCATCCCGCATCGTCGAGGCGGCGGCGGATCTCGCCCACCGCTGCGGCGGCCTCCGGCGTGTTGACGGTGATACGCACCAGCTCCGACCCGGCTTCAGCCAGCTCCCGCACCTGCTGGGCGGTGGCGGCGGCGTCCGCGGTGTCGGTGGACGTCATCGACTGCACCGCCACCGGCGCGCCGCCGCCGATCCGCACACCACCGACCGTGACGCCAACGCTCTCGCGGCGAAGAATCTCCATCATCTCCCTGCTGCCCTCCGGGTCTCGCGCCCGGGAGCATTCTACCCACGCCCGCCGACGCCCGCCTCCGGGCTCTCGACGGTGCAGGCGAGCGCCGCAGGGGACCCGAAAGCCCCCATGCCTGGCCCGCCGGGGCGAAATCGGCGGGGCGGGAGCGTCGCGTCTTGTCCTCCGGACGAAGTCATCTGGTCCCAGGCCGGCCTGCGGTGATAGGATCACAAAAAGGAGATCGGCCATGGCAAGAAACCCAAGGTGGGCCGCAATCGTCTCCGGTGTCCCGGTTCTTCTCTTGGCCGCGGCGGCGTCGCTGCAGGCTGGCGGCGGGGTGGTCGTCACGACCACGGGGACGAACAAGGCGGTGACCGCCACCAGCGCGTCCGCTCATGCCCTCTACGCTACCTCGACGAGCACCAGCACCGCCGGTGGCTACGCCGGCTACTTCGTGGGAGTCAACTACCGCGCCCTGTATGTCTTATGCGAAGCCGACTGGTACGACGCCTACTTTGCCGGCATCGGCGGCATCTACAGCCACGGCGGCTATTGGGAAGGCAAACCCAGCGCGACGCTGGTACAGAACGGCGGCGACGAGCCCATCGAGGAGGGCGACATTGTCGCCCTCGCCGGCGTGGCCGTGGCACCCGCTACTGATCAGCCCATCCTCATGGTCGCAAAGGCGAGTGCCACGCACCATCCCGCCATCGTCGGCGTGGCCGTGCGGGCCGCCCGGGTCGAGGCCCGCGCGGAGGGCGACCGGGAGACGGCCGACGTGCAGCCGGTGGACGGGCCCGCGCCGCCGGGAGGCTACCTGTTCATCGTGAGCTCCGGGCTCGTGCCGCGGGTGAAGGTGGATGCCTCCTCCGGATTGCTCCGGCCCGGCGACTGGATCGCCGCCTCCCACGTCCCCGGGCTCGGCCGCGGCGTCGCCCGGCGGCCGCCGGAGAGCGCCGCGCTCGATTCCGCGTCCGTCGAGGCCATCGAACCCCACAGCAACGCCATTTCGAGCCCCGGCAGGCCCCGCAAGCCCGTCGACCTCGTGTCGCCCGGCGCGGCGTGGCCGGCCTTCCGCGCCGACGGCCAGGATGTTCCGAGCGCCCCGGCCGAGATCCGGCACGACGAGGCGCCCCAGGCCCTCGCCGTGGACGATTGGCGCACCCCGACGCTGGGGATGGTCGCCGCGCCGCCCGACGCCGCGACCGGCACGGTTCCCGTCTTCGTCATGCTGCGCTGAAGGCGGTGCGCGGCTCGCGTTGATCGCTGCCGGCTGACGCGGCGGCAGCGGCTGGCGCGCCGGGAGGGACTCGAACCCCCAACCGCCTGATCCGAAGTCAGGTGCTCTATCCGTTGAGCCACCGGCGCGCCCGGTGCGGGCCCTGTATAGCACGCGCAGCGAGGATTTCGAAGGCTGACCGCTACTGCCGGCCCCGCCCCGGGCGCAGGTCCGGGTAGACGCACCGCGTGCGCCACAGGATCCAGTAGGCGGCGGCGAGGATCAGCGCCGCGGCGACGAGGGGCGGCGCGTCGAGCCCTTCCAGCGGCACCCCGAAGCGCGCCGCGCCCAACGCCACCAGGTTGTTGAGGGCGTGCCACAGCATGGCGGGGAAGATGGAGCCGGTCAGCAGCGTCACCGCCGAGAGCATGATGCCGATGAAGGCGGTGGGGGCGATGCGGAACAGCGAGGTGTGGAACACCCCGAAAACCAGGCCGACGACGAGGGCGAGCACCCCGGGGTGGAAGCGCTTGCGCAGGCCGTGCAGGAGCGCGCCGCGGAAGGTGAGTTCCTCGACGATCCCGGGCGCCACGCAGAGGAAGATCACCACCTGCCAGAACGGCAGCCCCTCGGGGAGCATGGCCTCCCCGAAGGCTTCCATCATCTCCGGCGGCACCGGCACGAAGTGGTTCGCCAACTGGAACACGCCCACCCCCGTGAGGAGGCCAGCGGGCGCGCCGATGAGGACCGCGAGCCAGACCACCGGCCGCACCGGGCGCAGCGCAAAGACCTCGCGCGGATCGAGGCGGTAGGCCCGCACCATTAGCAACGTGCCGCCCAGGAAGATGACGCCGAGGTTGATGACGATCTGGAGGCGGACGTCGGCGTTGGTCGTGACGTTGGCTGCCGCCACCAGAAGCACCCCCCACATGATGGCGAAGTTGCGCAGGACGTGGCGCTGGAACGCCACCGCTCCGGTCACGTGCTCGCTCTCCGCCGCGGCGGGCGAGATGAGCCGCTCGTTGGACAGGGCCCGAATCGAGAGGCGGGCGACGAGGGCGGCGGCCGCCGAGTTAACGACGAGCGTAACGAGGAGCAACGGCCAGTCGAACACGCCGACGAGGATCTCCTTGACGGCCACGGCGGCGTTGGCAATGGGGACCAGCACCACGGCGGAGCGCAGCGACACCCCCGGCAGGAGCGGCGCCAGAGCCGGCAGCACACCGAGGAGAAAGACGGGGAAGAAGTTGAGCTGCGCCTCCTTGTAGCTCTTGGCGTAGCCGGAGAGGAGCAGCAACCCACCCGCCACCAGCGCCGTCACCGGGAGGTAGAGGAGGAAGAGCAGCGCGGCCACCTGGGGCGGCACCGCCGCCGCGAACCCCGCCGGCACGGGGATCAGTTCGAACCCCACGTAAACCAGGAGGTTGGCCACCTGGATCACGGCGATGAGCAGGGCCACCGAGAAGATGGCCAGCAGCTTGGCGAGGACGATCTCCTGCCGCCCCACACCGCTGGTGAGCAGCGTCTCCAGCGTGCCGCGCTCCTTCTCCCCGGCCAGCGAATCAATGGCCACCACCGCCCCGCCCGAGAGCATGAAGAGGAGGAGGAGCGCCGTCACCAGCCGCCCCAGGGTAAGCCCCGCCACCTGCCCGCTGGTGGCCAAGTTCTCGCGCGTTACCGGCAGCACGGTGGCCGGATCGCGCGGAAAGCCGGCTGCTACCAGCACCGCGTGGCGGCGCTCGGTGCGCACCTCGCGCAGCAGGCGGCGCATGGTCGTCGCGGCGGCTTGCGAATCGTCCCGGTCGGCCCGGAACAGCACCTCCACCACCGGGACCCCCTCCACGATCGGCTCGCGCTCCTCCCCCCTGGCCCGCGCGCCCGCCCGCCCCGCCCCCCGCTCGGGGCGGTCCGCCCCCTCCGTCGGGGCGACCAGCGCCTCCGCCGCCGTCACCCCACGCAGCACCAGCGCGACTCGCTTCTCGGCCAGGGCCGCCAGGGGAACGGCCACGGCGGTCTCGCGGAAGCGGAACGCCTCCCCCCGCGCCGTCTGCATCCGCTCCGCTTCGGCCAACAGCGAGCACACCGTCTCCGCCTGCGAGCCCTCGACGCTGATCTCGAAGGTGGCCTGCTCCAGGCGGGCCTTGCGGCGCTGCTCCAGCCAGTGGGAGCTGAAGAGCATGACGGGTATGACGGCGAGCGGCAAAAAGATGGACACCACGATGGTGCGCCGGTCGCGCAGCAGGTGGCGCATCTCGTTGCGGAACAGCGCAGCGACGGCGCTCCAGTCCACCTTCACGGGGTTCCTCCGCCGTCCCCGTTAGCCAGCTCAACGTAATGGATGAAGATGTCCTCCAGGTAGTGCTTGCCCGTGGCGGCGCGCAGGTTCTCCAGGGTGTCGCAAGCGTGGATCCGGCCGCGGTGGATGATGGCGATGCGGTCGCACAGCCGCTCCGCCTCGCTCATGATGTGGGTGGAGAAGATGATGGCCTTCCCCTCGCGGCGGAATTCGGCGATCACCCGCTGCATCTCCAACGCGTTGAGCACGTCCAGCCCCACTGTGGGCTCGTCGAACACCAGCACCGGGGGGTCGTGCGCCACCGTGCGGGCGATGGAAACTTTCTGCTTCATACCGGTGGAGAGCTTGTCCACCCGGGTGTCGGCGTAGTCGCCGAGGCCGAAGCGAGCTACCAGCTCCTCCGCGCGCGCTGGCACCCGGGCTGCCGCCACGCCGTTGATGCGCGCGAAGAACTCCAGCGTCTCCCGCGCGGTGAGGCGCGGGTAGAGGGCGGTGGTGGCGGAGTAGAACCCCAGCGCCCGGCGGGCCGCTTCCGCCTCCCGCTGCACGTCGTGCCCCATCACCAGGGCGGTGCCGGCGGTGGGGGCGAGCACGGTGGCGATCATCCGCAGAGTCGTCGTTTTTCCGGCGCCGTTGGCGCCCAGGAGCCCGAAGATCTCGCCGGCCCGACAGAAAAAGTCCACGCCGTCCACGGCCCGGACCTCACCGCGAGCGTCGTCGAAAAAGATCTTTGTCAACCCCTGCACCACCACCGGCTGACTCATCGCGACCCCTCCCCCGCTCCCCCCCGGCCGCGCCCCGCGAGCAGGCGCGTCTTCACGAAGGTGCCCAGGCTGCCCCCGAAGGAGCCCACCACCACGTCTTCGAAGGCCAGGATGCGGGTGGCGACCCAGAGACAGGCCGCCACCACCCCCACCGAGACCGCCACGGTGATACCGATCTGCGGCCAGTGGAAGGTGTTCGAGATGGCCTCGCGCACCATCATCGTCACGTTGACCACCGGCACGAACGCCAGCGGCAAGGAGAACTCCAGCCCCGGCACCTGGAGGAACATCACCGGCAGTAGAACGAGCAGGTAGAACGGCGTGACCATGGACTGCCCTTCCTTGAAGGTGCGGGCGAACGCGGCAAAGATCATCATCCCCGCCGCCACGAACAGGGCAAGGAGCAGCGCGCCCAGCAGCAGTACCGGCACCGCGGCCAGCGGGATGCGGAACTCCACCCCCTCCCCCGCCTCGGCCACCAGCGGCGCGAAGATCATCCCCATGGACGCGGTCATCACGCCCACGTTGAGAATCCCGGCGAGGCCCCCGAAGGTGGCGACGGAGAGGTACTTGGCGGTCACCACCGCGAGCCGCGGCACGGCCAGCGTCATGGTGGTTTCCCAGGTGTTGCGCTCGCGCTCGCCGGCGGTGGCGTCCACCGCCGGGTAGAAACACCCCACCGCCACCATGATGACGAAGAGCATGGGCAGCAGCAGCCCCAGCAGGAACTGTCCCATTTCCCTGGCCGACGACACGTTGCGGCTCCGGATCGAAAACCCTTGCCACTCGGCCGCCCCCACCCCCCGCGCCCGCGCCTCGCGGGCGAGCCACTCGCCGCGGTACCGCTCGGTCACTCGGTCGAGCCGCTCGCGCGCCGTCCGACTCCGCTCCTTGGCCTCGTCCACCGTCACCCGCAGGGCAAACTCGCCCGGCACCGCCCCGCCCTCGGCTGCGGGCAGGATCTCGACCACCGCGTCCAGCTCGCCGCTCCGAAGGGCGGCCAGCGCCGTCGCCGCCTCGCTGGGGTGCTTTTGAAGCTCCACCTTCTCGCTCCTCTCCAGCATCGTGAGGAACGGCCGGTGCTGGGGGCCAGCCCCGATCACCGCGACGCGCGAGACGAACCCCTCCGTTTGCCCCATGACGAAGGCCATCCCCGTGAACATGGCCCAGAACAAGAACGGGTAGAGCACGATGGGGATGACGATGCTGTTCACGACAATGGTCCGCTCGCGCAGCGCGGCCCGGGTTTCCCGGCGGTAGATCGGCCACACACCCTCGAGGAGGCGACCCACGGTACGCATCCTAGCGCATCCTACGCGGCAGCCGCGGCGGGGTTGCACGCGGAGGCCGGGGTGGCGGTCCCCTCCGGCCCCCCACCGCTCCCGCAGGCGACGTGAAAGGGGGCCACATCTCCTGTTTGCGTTGTCGGGTCACCGCTGCTAGAGTGGGGGCAGTGGATGAGGGGGCGGCCCGATGACAGGAGGCTATCCCGACAAGCGGCGTTTCCCCAGGATTCCCTCCGAACACGCCGTGCTGGTGAAGAAGCTCGGGCCGGAGGTGCACGAGGACTTTGCCAGGACGCGGGTAATGGGGCTCGGCGGGTGCATGTTCGTCTCCTCCGAAGCCCTCGGCGTCGGCTCGCCGGTGGAGATCCTCATCTCCGTCAAGGACCGGGTCATCAAGGCGCAGGCGCGCGTCGTCTGGGAGAACCCCACGGAGAAGGGAACGGTGGAAATCGGCGTGGAGTTTGTCGAGATTTCCCCCCAGGACCGTGCCGCCATCGAGAGGTTGTTTCCCCCCGCCTAGGCGCGCCGGCGCGCTGTCCTCACGCCGCCGTCGGTAAGGGGTCCAGGCTTTCCGGGGAGTGGGAGGTGGCATGCTGGAGTCGGTCCGCCGCGAGCTGACCGCCGCCCTGGCGGCGGCGTTGCACGAAATGGGGGTGGAGGCGCCGGCGGTGACGCTGGAGACGCCGCCCAGCCGCCAGCTGGGCGACCTGGCCTGGGCCGGCGCCTTGCCGCTCGCCAAGGCACTCCGCAGGCCCCCCCGCGCCATTGCCGAGGAGGTGGTGGCTCGCCTGGCGCTTGCAGGCGTTCCGCCCGATAGCCCCTTGTCGCTCGTGGAACCCCAGCCGCGGGTGGAGGGGCCCGGGTTCGTCAACTTCCGCCTGCGCCGCGGCGCTTTCCTTGCCGTACTCCTGCAGCGCGGCCGCACCCCGCGAGCTCCGCAGCCCGCTGCGGGCAAGACGATCATCGAACACACCAACATCAACCCCAACAAGGCAGCCCACATCGGGCACCTCCGCAACGCGGTGCTCGGTGACACGCTGGCCCGCTGCCTGCGCTGGCTCGGCCACACCGTGGAGGTGCAGAACTACGTGGACGACACCGGCGTGCAGGTAGCCGACGTGGTGGTGGGGTTCCTCTTCCTGCCCGAGGGGGAGCTCGTGGCGGTGGCCAGGGGGGTCTGGCCGGAACTCGCCTCGCAGCCTCACCCGACGCGGGCCGATGTCCTCGCCGCCTTTGCGGCGCGGGCCCGCTCCGGAGGGCTGGTGAGCGAACGCCTGGGCGTTGCCGACTTCGACGATCTCTGCTGGGAACTCTACCCGCGGGTGACCCGCGCCTACGAGGGCGACGCGGCGCTGGCGGCGCGGCGCGGCCTGGTGCTACACGCCGTCGAGGGGGGGTTCCCCGAGGAGTTGACCCTGGAGGCCGCCGTGGCCCGGCTTTCGGTCGGCGCCCCCCCGCACCCCGCCGGGTCCGCTACAGGAACCCCGGACGACGCTAGCGTGGCCCGCTTCGCAGCGGCGGTGGCCGAGGCCAACCTGCGCTGCCACCTCGTCACCATGGGCCGCCTGGGCATCGCCTACGACGTGCTGCCCCACGAATCGGACATCTTGAAGCGCGGCTTCTGGCAGCGCGCCTTCGAACTGCTCCAGGAGGCGGGCGCGGTGCGCTTCGAGGCGGAGGGCCGGAACGCCGGGTGCTGGGTAATGTCGCTGGCCGATTCGCCGGAGTTTGCCGGGCTCGCCGAGGCGGACAAGATCCTGGTGCGCTCCAACGGCACCGTCACGTACACGGGTAAGGACATCGCCTACCAGCTGTGGAAGCTCGGCCTCCTGCGCGACAAAGGCGGCACGCCCCACGACTTCGGCTACCGCGAGTTTGCCCACTTCCAGCAGGCCGGCGCGGCGGCCCCGGTGGTCTACGGTACCGCGGGCCGCCCCCTCTACCGCACCGCCCCCGACAGCTCGCTGCGCCCGGCGGGCGCGTCGTTCGGGGGCGGGGAGCGGGTCTACAACGTCATCGACGTGCGCCAGTCGTACCCGCAGAAGGTGGTCAAGGAGGCGATCCGCGTTCTGGGGCATCACCAGGCGGCGGACAACTCCGTCCACTTCGCTTACGAGATGGTGGCGCTCACCCCCCGCGCCGTGCGCCGCCTCGAAGAGAGCCAGGGGCTGGACTTTGGGCTGACGGCGGACGACCTGGCCAAACCCTTTATCGAAATGTCAGGCAGGCGCGGGATCGGCGTCACCGCCGACACGCTCCTTTCCACCCTCGCGGCGGCGGCCGCCGAAGCCGTGGCGAGCCGGCACGGGGAGGGGCTGGCGCTCTCGGAGGCAGAGCGTGCCGCCCGCGCCCACGCCATCGCCGTGGGGGCTCTGCGCTACCAGATGGCGCGGCAGGGGAAGAACCGGGTCCTGGCCTTCGACTTCGAGGACGCCCTGGCCTTCGAGGGCGACACCGGGCCGTACCTGCAGTACGCCGCGGTGCGGGCGGTCAAGATCTTCGACAAGCTGGCCGCCGCCGGGCTGGCCGGCGACGCGGCCGGCGACGCCGAGGCGGTAGCCGGGGCCGACCTTCCCGACGATCTGTGGGAGCTGGTGTTCGCCTGCGCGCGGGTGGACGAGATGGTGGCCAAGGCGGTGGGGGCGCTGGAGTTCTCCCTCCTCGCCGGCCACGCCCGCGCCGCGGCCCAGCTTTTCCACACCCTCTACCACGAACACCCCGTGCTCCACGCCCCCGATGAAGCCACCCGCACCCTGCGCCGGGCCGTCTTCCGCCTCTTCGGCACCACCATCACCGCCATCCTGGAGGAGCTGCTCGGCATCCCGGTGCCCCGGGAAATGTGAGACATTTCGAGGCACTGCGGCCGACGGCCGGCTCCCGCCCCTCCCGCAGTGGCGAAAGCCAAGACGGTTGACACGATCCGGCCGCCAAACCATGCTATGAGAGGACAGTCGGCCTGCCGGCCGGGAGGAGGAGGTATGCGAGTCAGCAAACCCGTCGCGATCGCCGTCACCGTGTTGACGGCCCTCGGCCTAGCTACCGCTGCGCCAACGGCGGCAGCGGCCAGTGGGGCCCAGGCCTGCATCACCCTCCCCATCTCGATCCCCGACCCCGATACCGGGCAGACGCTGGTCGTGATCCCTCCCGACTGGCGGGAGTACTACCCGTTCTCGGAGCGCTTCGCCGTGCCCATCCCGGGCCAGAGCTCGCAGCACGTCATCGATCTCAAGGCGATCCGCTTCGTCACTGACTCGCTGGTGACCACGGACTTCAAAGGGCGACGGAGGTTTCTGGCCCCGGACACGAGGAGTTTCCCGGTGGAGCTAATCCGGCAACCGTTCGCGGACGGCACCACCGACCTGTTCCTGGTCCAGGCGGCCAACCCCGCCGGCCAGACGACGCTGCGCGCCTGGCTGGAGCGCAACCGCGTCCCGATCCTGGACTCCATCCCCAATTTGGCGTACCTGGTGCGCCTCGACGCCCAGCTCTGGGCGACACTCCCCACCAACGCGGCGGTGTTCTGGGCGGGCTACTTCCAGCCGGCTTTCCGCCTCGACCCGCTGCTGGACTACGTAATCGAGGCCGATGCCAGCCACGAGTTGTCCCTGACCGCCCACTTCGACCTGGCAGCCTTCGATTCGGCCAGTGCCCTCCTGGACGCGCTGCGCGGCGTGGCCGAGGCGTCGGTTGTCGAGGTGACCCGCACCGACCGTGTCTGGCTCGTCCGCTTCCAGGGCAAGGCGCGCTCCGCCCGGCCGATTGCAGTGCAACGCGGCTGTCTGTGGGTGGAGCGCTTCGTCGAACGGGAGCTCCACAACAACGTGGCCCGGACCTCCTCCGACGTGCCCACCGGGCGAGGGGCGATGCCGGGCCCCGTGATGGACGTGGAGGACGTGTGGAACCGGGGCATCCGCGGCGAGGGGCAGATCGCGGCGGCGGCCGACACCGGGCTCGACACCGGCAACTTGGCCACGCTGCACTGGGACTTCGGGCAGCAAGGGTCGGCCACCAACCCGCTGCGCGTGATCAAGGGGTACGCCCTGGGCCGTGCCACCTGGGACGACCCCAACCCCAACGGCGGGCACGGCACGCACACCTCCGGCTCCATCGTCGGCAACGGCATCCGCTCCGGCTCCACCCCTAACACCAACACCTTCCCCCCCACCTGCTTTGCCGGCAACGCCCCCAAGGCCCAGTTCGTCTTCCAGTCGGTGATGGACTCGAGCGGAGGCCTCGGCGGTATCCCCGCCGACCTCAACACCCTGTTCCAGCCGACGTACAACGACGGGGCCCGCGTCCACTCCAACTCCTGGGGCGCCGCCGTGGCGGGCGCGTACGACACCGACGCGCAGAACGTGGACGAGTTCGTCTGGAACCACCCCGACATGGTCATCACCTTCTCCGCGGGGAACTCCGGGATCGACGGCCAGGCCTACAACTGGCTTGGGCGCTGCGTGGCCAGCGGCGGACCGCTCGACGGGGTCATCGACACCGACTCCATCGGCTCCCCCGGCACGGCCAAGAACTGCATCACCGTGGGAGCCAGCG
This sequence comes from Acidobacteriota bacterium, assembly GCA_037441065.1. Lineage (GTDB taxonomy): Bacteria > Acidobacteriota > Thermoanaerobaculia > Thermoanaerobaculales > Thermoanaerobaculaceae > JACADV01. The sequence goes on from JBBISY010000038.1 coordinate 16,828, forward strand.
AGAACTACCGGCCCGACTTCGTCTACGAGTACCCGCAGGGCGACTGCACCCCCGGTGCCAGCGACCCGCGGGCGCAGCAAGCGTGGGGTTGGTTCAACGGCTGCTCCTACAGCGTCAACCCCATCCTCAACGACCTCATGGCCGACAACGCCAACGGCATGGGGGCCTTCTCCTCCCGCGGCCCCACCGACGACGGGCGTTTCAAGCCCGACCTCACCGCCCCGGGCATCGCCATCATCTCCACCCGCACCAGCGTCAACCAGCAGTACGAGCAGTGGGGGATCTGCAACGTTCCGGTAGCGCAGCGGACCTACTACCTGACCATGGGCGGGACCTCCATGTCGAACCCCCTTACCGCCGGCGCGGCCGTGCTGGTGCGCCAGTACTACAGCGACGGCTGGCACCCCAACCACAGCGCCACCACCAACGCCTCGGCGAACCCGGGCGACGGGTTCAACCCCTCCGCTGCCCTCGTCAAGGCCACGCTCATCAACGGCGCCTGGGACATGGCCCCCGGCCAGTACGGCACCACGAGCCCGCAGCCGGAGATCCCCCCCAACTGGGACCGCTCCGCGGGGCGGGACCTGCCCAACAACGCCGAGGGGTACGGACGGGTGGACCTGGAGCACTCGCTCTTCCCGGGCTCCGGGTGGGGGGACGACCCGGCCCGCCAGATGGAGGTGCACGACGTCTCCCCGGGGCTGCAGACCGGCCAGGCGAACACCTACACCGTCACCGTCGCCGGCAACGCCAACCCCCTCATCGTCACCCTGGTGTGGACCGACCCGTACGGCGCCACCAGTGCGGCCACGGAGCTCGTCAACAACCTGGACCTGGAGGTCTACTCACCCACCGGCACCCGCTACTACCCCAACCGCAAGGACTGGACCGGCGGCACCCCGGACGCCAAGAACAACGTGGAGCAGGTGGTGGTCACCTCCCCCGCCAGCGGCAACTGGACCGTCACGGTGCGCGGCACCAACGTGCCCGGCAACGGCCAGGCGGGCACCACCACCCAGCCCTACGCCCTGGTCATCTCCGGCATCCTCACCACCTGCACCCCGCCGGGCCAACCCGTCATCACCTCCATCGCCGACGACAACGCCTGCGCCCAGACCGGCATCCGGGTCTCCTACACGGACGGTTCGGGCGCCACGCGCCACGACCTGGTGCGCGACGGCAGCGTGGTGGTCACGGGGTACACCTCGGGCGCCCTGTACAACCCGGGGGACACGGCCTCCCACAGCTACGTGGTCCGGGCCGTGGCCGCGGGCACCTGCAGCACTGACAGCGACCCCTCCAGCTTTGCCGACGGCAACGCCACGCCGGCCACCCCCGCCGCTCCCACCGTGGACGACCCCGACCTGTGCGCCGCCTCGGGCGTGACCATCTCCTGGTCGCCGGTCTCCGGGGCCACCGCCTACGACCTCCTGGTAGACGGCACCACAGTGGTGGCGGGGGTGACGAGCCCGGCCACCTACGTGAGCGGCGACAGCGCCCCCCACAGCTACCAGGTGCGGGGCCGGAACGCCTCCTGCACCGGTGGCTGGTCCGCCGCCACCAGCGGCACCGATCGCTCCGACTGCATCTGCACCACACCCCCGACCTTTGCGGGCCTCGCCAGCGTCACGCCCCTCACCGGCAACGTGGCCTGCGGCCTGCGGCTCGCCTGGAGCCCGGCCACCAGCAACTGCCCGAGCGGCCCGACCGTGGTCTACAACGTCTACCGCCGCACGGGTGCCGACCCGTTCGCGCTCCTCGCCTCCTGCGTCACGGGCACGACCTACGACGACACCTCGGCGGCGGTGGGCACCACCTACGAGTACCGGGTGCGGGCCGAAGACGGCACCACCTTCGGCGGCGGCCCCTGCAACGGGGGCAACGAGGACGGCAACACCGTCACCTCCTCGGGCACGGTGGCGGGCCTCAACGAAACTGGCACGCAGGTCACCTCCCCGCTCACGGCATCGAACAGCCAGGCGACCACCGACCTTTCCCCCGCCTTCACCGTGGTAGCCCCCACGTCCGCTACCCTCTCCTACACCCCCGGCTATGCCGGCGGCGGCACGGTGACCCTCTTCGGCCCCGACGACGACCCCTACAACAGCGGCTACTGGACCATCGGCGGCAGCAACCGGACGGCGACTCACTGCGGGCACTCGAGCAATTACGCCCGCATCGACCAGGGCCAGTTCATGACGCTCACCAACCCGATCTCCACAGTCGGGTACACGAACATCCGCGTGAACTTCGACTGGGTCACCTTCAACATGGAGACCGGCGACATGCTGCGCCTGGACTACTTCAACGGCAGCACCTGGGTGACCAACGTGTGGAACGGTATCAACAGTACCTGGCAGTGCGGCCAGACCGTGACGCTCCCGGCCGGGGCTGCCGGCATTCCCAACCTGCAGATCCGCTTCTTCGCCAACGGCAACGCCGCAAATCGCAACGAGCGCGCTGGCGTGGACTACGTGATCATTCAGGGCGATTCCGCGGTCAGCGGCAGCTGGACCCAGAACGTGCGCGTCACCCTCCTGGACCCGCAGGCCAACGCCACCGTCCTCAAGGCCTACGGCCAGGCCGACGGCTCCCCGTACAACGTGCTCAGCTTCTACACCGGCCCCGGCACCTACCGGCTGCGGATCGAGGAGAACGCGGGCGGTACCGCCACCCTCACCAACGGCTCCATGACCGTGCAGGGCACGGCGTGCGTGCCGTCGGGCGCCGAGCCGCTCCAGTTCCTCACCGCCCGCGCCTCGGGGGACGGGACGCAGGGCACGGTGAAGCTGGAGTGGCTCAACCCCGCCGCCAACTACGGGCTGACGCGGCTGTGCGTGAGCACCAGCGGCTACCCCACCGACCCCGCCACCTGCACCCGGGTAGTGGCCGGCGACTGCAAGGCGGGCGATCCCATCTGCCCGTCCAGCGCCGGCAGCTACGCCACCTTCACCCACACCGGCCTGGCCAACACCGGAGCCACCACCTACTACTACACCGCCTGGGTGAACGCCAGCACCAGCGGCAGCGGGCCCTGGTCCTCCCCCAAGCGGGTCGCCGCCGCCCCCTTCAACGCGGCGAACCCCAACCCCCGCAAGTGGGCGTACGCCACCGGCGCCTCCTCCCTGGCGGCTCCCGGCGTCATGCCGGGCAGCATCGGCTCCGGCTCTGTGTTCGCCGTCTCCAACGACCGCGTGCTGCACGGGGTCGAGCCCACGGCGGCGGGCGGCGGGTGGCTGCGCACCGCGCCGTACCAGTGGCTGCCGCAGGCCATGAGCGCCCCGGCCCAGCACCAGCCGCCGGTGGTGCCGCTCTCCTCCGGCACGTGGGTCTACCTTGCCTCCCAGGATGGCCGCCTGTACTGCGTCAACGCCCGCACCGGCGCGCTCCAGTGGCCCAGCGGCACGCCGGGGCCCAGCGCCGTGCTGGGCGAGATGCTGCAGGCGGCGCCGGCGGCGTTCTTCACCGAGTACTCCCCCACCGTGCCCAACCTGCTCTTCGTGGGCACACGCAACGTCACCGCGGAGAACAGCCTCCTGGCCTTCGACCCCACCACCGGCGCGCGGCTCCCTGCCTACGACTTTACCCAGACCGGCGTCAACGCCATCGGCATCATCACCGGCGTCAGCGTGGACTACGACACGCGTCGCGTTTACTTCACGAGCCGCGCCCGCAGCGGTGGATCCAGCCACACCGTCTGGTGCCTGGACGTCTCCGGCGGCTCGGCGGTGAAGGTGTGGTCCAAGGCGGTGGGCGACATCGACGGGGGGCCGGTGCTGGTCAACGGGCGCCTCTACGTGGGGACCAACGCTGGCACGGTCGTGGCCCTGGAGCTCGCCGACAACGGGGCCACGATGCGCACCTACGCCACCGGAGACGGGCCCATCAAGGGGTACATCTGGCCGGAGTGGGGCACCCCCAACCTCTACTTCTCCACCACCAACAAGGTCTGGAGCCTGGCCGACCCCGGCAGCGGCTCCACCCTCAGCAAGCGGTGGGACAGCGGATCGAGCGTCCCGTCCCCCTCCACCCCCATGCTCTTGGACACAGAAGGCCGGGTGCTGGTGGGCGGCGGCGACGGCGCCCTCTACCAGCTCAACGCCGCCACGGGCGCCCTGGCTGGAGCCCCGGTGCCCCTGGGCAGCGCGTCGCTGGGCACGCCCGCCTTCGACGTGCTGAGCGGCATGCTCCACATCGGCTCCACCAGCGGCCTCATCCACGCCGTGGCCTCGCCCTTGCCCGAAGCGGCGGTGGAGACCTTCGCGCGTACCGGGCGGGGGGTGGTGGAGCCACCCGAGCTGGCGCCCGCGCCCGAGCCGGCTTCCCAGTGCGTCACGCTCCAGGTTAGCTCGGCGCAGCAACGGCTGTCGTTCCCCACCACCGCCTTCTCGGCCACGAAGATCCTGGACCTGACCATCACCGCCACACCCCTGCGCGACCTCGCCGGCAGCCGGCTGCTGGAAATCGATGCCTTCGCCCCCGACGGTTCCCTCTACCGCACCTTCGACGTGGGGCTGACCACCCCGCGCCTCGGGTCGCGGCGCTTCACCGTCACCTTGCCGGTGGCGGGGACCGACATCGTGGCCAATGGCCTCTACGGCACCTGGCGGCTGCGCGCCCGCCTGGACGGGGCGGTGACGCCGTGCAGCAGCACCGTGAACTTCACACTGGGCAGGTGAGGAGATGTTCGATCAACAGAGGACGAACGGCATGGGCTGGCGGCGGGCGCCTCACACCGCCTGGCGCCGCCTGGGCCAGGAAGTGGTGGTGATCGATCTGCAGAGCAACGTGATGTACGGCCTGGACGACGCTGGGGGCTGCGTGTGGGAGTCGCTGGGCGAGGAGGGGGCCGCCCCTTCGGCCCCGGAGGGGCCCGCGGTGGCTGGATTCCTGGAGGAGCTGGCCCAGCTGGGGCTAGTGGAGGGGGCAGGGCGAGCAGCTCCCGCCACTCCCGTTCAGTCCCCGGCCGCGGCCTCGCCCCGCATCCTCTGGCGGGAACAGGTGCAGCGGTTCGGGGGCAGCTGTGGCTTGCGGCCGGGGCAGGGAACACCGTGCGGAGGCAAACCCGTGTGGTCGTGAGCACCCCGGGATACGTATCGCCCCACCCGTCGCCGCTCTGCAGCTGGGAGATGAACCTCCAGATCGGCGGCGTGGCGGTGCACCTGGCCGGGCGCTCGCTGCAAAGCTGGGAAGCCCTCCTGGCCCGCTTCGGCCCGTTCGCGGCCGAGGCCGGGCTCACCTCCCTTCACCTCCAGGTGGAGGAGGAGGCTTCGCCGTGGCATGGAGTCACTCACGATTCGTTCGTGACCGCCAGCGACGCTGGCTGGCAGCTGCTGCTGAACCTGGAGGCCCGGCACGCCCTGGTGGCGGGTCCCGCGGTCGCCGAGGGGGTGGAGGCGGCGCTTCGCCTGGCGTTGCCCTACGTCCTCCCCGATGGGCTCCTCCTCCACGCGGTGCTGCTGCGAGACGGCGAGCGGGGGTTCCTGGGCGTGGGCCCCTCCGGCTGCGGCAAGAGCACCCTCGCCCGCCTGCTGCCGGCACACGCGCTGGGGGACGAGTTGGCGGTGGTGAACGGGAGCGAAAGCGGTTGGACCGCCGGGTCTTTCCCCACCTCCGGAGCGCGCGGTGGTGCGGTGACGGTGGCGGCGATCTATTTTCTCCGCCCCGCTCCCCGCCACCAGCGCCGCCCCGTGCCTCCGAGCCGGGCCGCCGCGCTCCTGGCGCAGCAGTGCCACTGGCCCACGGATCGCCCCGAGCTGGGCCGGCGCCGTTTCGACACGCTCACGCGGCTCGCCGCCTCCGTGCCCTGCTGGGCGTTGGGCTTCGCCCGGGAGAAAAGCGTCTTCCAGCTCATCGTGGGAGGCGGGTGATGGCTGCGGCGAGCCAGTACGCGCGCCTGGTGGGCGAGGCCACCCTCGCCGCGGTGCCCCTCGAGGTCATGCTGGAGCTGACGGCGGGCTGCAACTTCCGCTGTGCCCACTGCTACCTCCCGAGCCACAGCGCCGCCCCCGTGCTGCCCACCGACCGGCTGCTCCGGCTCCTGGAGGAGCTGGCGGAGATGGGCACCCTGTTCCTCACCTGCACCGGCGGCGAACCGTTGCTGCACCCAGACTGGTACCGGATCCTGCGCCGCGCCCGCGAGCTCGGTTTTGCCGTCGCGCTTCTCACCAACGGCTCACGGGTTGACGAAGCCACCGCCGCCCGACTCGCCGAGCTCTCGGTGGCTGTAGAGGTGAGCTACTACAGCCGCGACCCGGTCGTGTTCGATTGCATCACGGGCGCCGCGGGCTCGTTCGCCGCCGTCACCGCCGGGGTCGAGCGGTTGTGCCGTCGAGGCGCGCGGGTGACGCTCAAGGTACCGCTGCTGGCGGACAATGCGGCGGGCCTCCCGGCCGTCCGCGCCTACGCCGACACGCTCGGGGCCGACTGCCTCGCCTACCCCACGGTCTTCCCCCGGCGCAACGGCGACCTGGCGCCCACCGCCCGCGCCCTGGACGGTGCCGCCCTCACCAGCTGCCTGGCCCGCTTCCCCGAGCTGCAACCCCGCCTGGGCGAGCCGCCCGCCGACCGCGATGCGTGGCCGTTGTGCGCCGCCGGCACCCGCTCGGCCGCCGTGGCCGCCAACGGGGACGTGCTGCCCTGCCCCGTGTTCCCCGAGGCCGCCGGCTCGCTGGCCGTTTCCTCTTTCCGCGAGGTGTGGGAAGGCGCGGCCCTCTTCGCCCGTCTGCGGGCCCTGCGCTGGCGGGACCTCGAGACCTGCCGGGACTGCCGTCGCCTGGCCTACTGCGGCCGCTGCCCGGCCCAGGCCCTGCTGGAGGAGGGGAGCGCCCTGGGACCCTCCCGCTCGGCCTGCGCCTTCGCCGCTGCGGTGGAGACCGCGCGTGGGTGCCCTCGCTGAAGCGGCCCGTCACCCGCTCCGCTACGCCCTCGTGACCGGCGCGGTGATCGGCACGGCCCGGCACCTGGCGCGCCGCTTCGGCCGCGAGCCGTTCGACCAGACCCTGGCGGCGCTGCGCGCGCTGCCGCGCTTCCGCGGCGCTCTGGCCGACCCCACGAGCCACTTGCGGGTGGTGAACCGGCTCCTCCCCCTCCTCCCGCCCCGCCGCATGGGGCGCTGCCTCAAGCGTTCGCTGCTCCTGCTCGCCCTGTGGTCCCGCTGCGGCCTTGAGCTCGCCCTCCACCTGGGGTTCCGCCCCACCTCCGACGGGCCCTGGGAGGGGCACGCCTGGATTTCCTGCGACGAGTTCCCGGTGCCGGCCTCGCTGCGCAGCAGCCAGGGGCACCTGGAGGCCTTCGTCCTCTAAACCGGCGTGCGGGCGGAGCGGCGCCGCGCCAGGAGGTGGCGCAGGGCTGCCCAGGCGTAGCGGGGCAGACGCACCGCGATATCCAGCGGCCGCCTGAGCCGCCAGTAGAAGGTTCCCCAGCGGCTGGACTGGGGGCCGTGCATCAGCTCCACCTGGCCCCGAGTGAGGTACAGCGCCTGCCACAGCTCGCCCAGCCACTGGCGCAGCGAGCGCGGCGTACCGTCCAGGCCGGCGATGGCGGACCACCGCAGCGCCTCCTGGTAGCGCCGGTCCACCGGGCCCGCCAGCACGTGCCGCAGGAGCAAACCCGCCCCGCTTTCGGCGTCCTCCGCTAGGACCGCCCCCGCCTCGCCGGCAGCCAGTGCCCGGCACAGGGAGCAGGCCGCCGCCACCGCCCAGTGCGGCAGGCGTTTCGAAAGGAGGGGGTACGCCTCCTCGCCCAAGGCGGCGCCATCCGGCCCCGCCAGCCCCAGATCCACGAGATCGGCCAGCATGCGCAGGGGGGGGTAGGCCTGCGGGGCCGAACCGTGCTGGAGCAGACCGTGGGCCAGGCAGTGCGCTACCAGCAGCGCTCGGGTCGGGAGGTACCCCTCGCCGGCGAGCGGCGGCCACCGCTCCAGCAGGCCGGAGGCCGCCAACTCCTCGAAGGCGGCATCGTCGGCCACGCCGGGCAGGGCGATGTGGACCTCCACGGCCACACCGTCGGGGCTTAGCAGCGGGGGCAGGTGGTGGGGGACATGGATGAGCCGCCGCTCCGTGAAACCGGCTCGCCGCAGCTGCGCGCGCACCGGCTCGGCCGCCGCGGCGGGGATGAGGATATCGAGATCGGAGACGCCCCGGCTCCCCGGCGCCACGTGACCGCGCAGGTACAGCGCGGCGAACTTGAGCAGCGCCACCGGCACCCCCACCCCGGCCAGGCGCGCCGCGAGGTCCTGCGCCACCGCCATGACCCGTTTCCCCACTGCCTGCACAGCCAGCTGCCGCACCGCCAGCTCACGGGCCTGCCGCGGCCCCACCTCGGCGGCCAACTGCTCGAGCGGGATGCGCCAGGCGATCCGCACCGCCAGGTCGTAGGTCACCGCCGCCGCCGCGGCCCGCTCCCCGTCCACCGGCGCGGGGAGGGGGGCATCCGGCGGCGCGAAGGCGCGGAGCAGAGCCCAGGCCGTTTCCGGCGCGAGGACCACCTGGGGCGGGCGCAGGGACCAGGCGGGCACGGCGCGATTATTCCACCCTTACCTTCCCGCCGGGAATCGGCCACTCCGCCCCCGAGCTGCCGTAGACTGCGCGCATGAGCGACCGCGGTGCCCGCGCCGCTGCCCTGGAGAGGCTGCTCGCCGAACGCATCCTCCTCCTGGACGGTGCCACCGGCACAGCGCTGGCGGAGCACCGCCTGGGAGCAGCCGACTACGGTGGCGAGAAACTCTTCGGCTGTCACGAGGCGCTCGTGCTGCACCGCCCCCAGGTGGTGCTGGAGCTGCACCGGAGCTATCTCGAAGCGGGCGCGGACATCGTGGAGACCGACACCTTCGGCGCCACGCCGGTGGTGCTGGCCGAGTACGGCCTGGAGGAGCGCTGCCGGGAGATCAACCGCCGGGCCGCCGAACTGGCCCGGGAGGCGTGCCGCGAGGCCGAGCGGCGGGACGGTTCGCGGCCGCGCTTCGTGGCGGGGTCCATGGGGCCCACCACCAAGTCGCTGCTCCTGGGCAGCGGCGTCACCTTCTCGGAGCTGGAGCGGGGCTACGCCCAGCAGGCGGAGGGGCTCGCCGAAGGCGGCGCCGACCTGCTGCTCATCGAGACCAGCCAGGACCCCTTGAACCTCAAAGCAGCGCTCGTCGCCTGCCGGGATGCCGCCCCCCACCTGCCGGTGGCGGTCTCCGTGAGCGTCGAGCCCACCGGCACCACCCTGGGGGGCCAGAGCATCGAGGCGGTGGCGGTGATGGTGGAGCCGTGGCACCCCCTGTGGGTGGGCCTCAACTGCTCCACCGGCCCGCGGCCCATGGCCGAGCCGCTGCGGGCCCTGGCTGCCCTCACCCCCTCCTTCGTGGCCGTGGTCCCCAACGCCGGCATGCCCGACGGGGACGGCCGGTACCCGGAAACCCCGGAGGAGATGGCCGAGGCCCTGGCGCGCTTCGCCGCCGCCGGCTGGATCAACCTCCTGGGCGGGTGCTGCGGCACCACGGCGGCCCACATCCGCAAGCTGCGAGAGGTGGCCGACCGCTACCCACCCCGCCGCCCCCCCGCCTTCGACCCCGCGCGCTTGGCCGGCGGCGAGGCGGTGGAGATCTGCGTCACCCCCGGCCCCCTGCTCGTGGGGGAGCGGACCAACGTGCTGGGTTCCCGCACCTTCCGCACCCTCGTCCGGGAGGGCCGGTTCGCCGAGGCGGCGGAGATCGGCCGCCGCCAGGTGCGGGGGGGCGCGCAGGTGCTGGACCTGTGCGCGGCCGACCCGGAGGGGGACGAGAGAGCGGCGATGACCGCGCTGGTGACGGCGGTGCGGCGGGTGGTGCGCGTCCCCCTCATGCTGGACACCACCGATCCCGCCGTCTTCGAGGCGGTGCTCCAACTGGTGCCGGGCAAGCCGGTGCTCAACTCGGTGAACCTGGAGGATGGGGGGGCCAGGCTCCGGCGGGTGACGGAGCTGGCCCGGCGGTACGGGGCGGCGGTGGTGGCCGGTTGCATCGACGATCACCCCACCGAGGGCATGGCTCGCACCGCCCAGCGCAAGCTGGAGGTGGCGACGCGCCTGCTGGAGACGCTGGAGGGGCTCGGGTTGCGGCGGCGCGAGGTGCTTCTGGACCCGCTGGTCTTCCCCGCCGCGGCTGGCGATCCCGCCTTCCGCGGCGCGGCACGGGCCACCGTGGCGGCGCTTCAGCTCATCAAGGAGCGCTTCCCGGACGCCCTCACCATCCTCGGCATTTCCAACGTTTCCTTCGGCCTGCCGCCGGCGGCCCGGGAAGTGCTCAACGCCGTCTTCCTGCACCACTGCCTCGAGGCCGGCCTGGACGTCGCCATCGTCAACACCGAGCAGCTCGTGCGCTTCCCCACCCTGGACGCCGAGCAGGTGGCGCTGGCGGAGGCCGTGCTGTTCGCGGGGGACGAGGGCAGCGTGGAGGCGTTCGTGGCGCGCTACCGGGAGCGGCCGGCGCCCCGGCTGGAGGCCGCCGCCCTGCCGCCGCGGGAGCGGCTGCACCGTCTGGTGGTGGAGGGTTCCCGCACCGGCCTCGAAGCGACCCTCGACGCGCTGCTGGCAGAGATGGACCCGCTCGCCATCATCAACGGCCCGCTCCTGGCCGGGATGGACGAGGTGGGCCGCCTGTTCGGCTCGGGGCAACTGATCGTTGCCGAAGTGCTGGTGTCGGCCGAGGTGGTGCAGGCTGCCGTGGACTACCTGCGCCCGCACCTGGGGGGGGAAGCGGCCGCTCCCCGCGGCTCCATCCTCTTGGCCACCGTGCGCGGCGACGTGCACGACATCGGCAAGAACCTGGTGGGCATGATCTTCGCAACCAACGGCTACCGCGTGGTGGACCTGGGCGTGCAGTGCCCCTCCGAGAGGCTGGTGCAGGCCTGGCGCCAGCACCGCACCGACCTCATCGGCCTCTCCGGCCTGCTCGTGCGCTCGGCCCACCAGATGGCAGCCACCGCCGCCGACCTCGCCGAGGCCGCCATCGCTGTGCCGCTCCTCGTGGGGGGGGCGGCGCTCTCCGCCTCCTTCACGCGCTCCCGCATCGCCCCCGCCTACGGCGGCGAGGTGCACTACGCGCCCGACGCCATGGCGGGCCTCGCCCTCGCCAACTCGCTCCTGGCCCGCGGGCAGGGGAGCGACCCCGACGGGACGCCGCAAAAAGCCCCCTCGCCCGCTCCTCCCGTCCACCTGGGCGCTCGCCCCATCGCCCGCACCGAAACGGCGGGGGCCGCACCTGCCCCGAGCCGGCGCGGGGGCGAGTCCCGGCCCGTCACCATCCCCCGCCCCCCCGACCTGGCCCGCCACGTGCTGCGCCAGGTGCCTCTGGACGACGTCCTGGCCCACCTCAACCGGCAGATGCTCCTGGGCAAGCACCTGGGGGTGCGGGGATCCCTGGCGCGCCTGCTGGCGGCTGCGGACGTGCGCGCCACGGAACTGGCCGAACGGGTCGAGCGACTGGCCGACGCGGCGGTGTCGCGGGGCTGGCTTGAGCCGGCGGCGGTGTTCCGCTTCTTCCGCGCCCACTCCCGCGACGACCGGGTGGTGCTGCTGGATCCCGGCGGTTCGCCCCTGGCCGAGCTGCCCTTCCCCCGCCAGCAGCACCCGCCGCACCGCTCGGCGGCGGACTGGGTGGCGGCGGACCCGGAGGCCGGGGACACGGTGGCGCTCTTCGTGGCCACCGCCGGGAGAAACACCGCGCCGGCGGCTGCGGATCTCGCGGCGGCCGGCAAGCTGCTGGACGCCTACGCCCTCCAGGCCCTGGCCCTGGAGACGGCGGAAGCCACCGCCGAGTGGTTGCACCGACGCCTGCGGGAGCTGTGGGGATTCCCCGACCCGCCCGAGCTGACGATGGAGGAGCGGTTCCGGGCACGCTACCGCGGCATCCGTCTCTCCTTTGGCTACCCCGCCTGCCCCGACCTCGAGCCGCAGGCCGAGCTGTTCCGCCTCCTCCGCCCGGAGGAGATCGGCGTGCACCTCACGGAGGGGTTCATGATGGACCCGGAAGCCTCGGTCTCCGCCGTCGTCTTTCACCACCCGGAGGCCCGCTACCTGGCATGAGGTCCGCTCGCGTGCTCCGCCGCTTCCAGGACCACGTGGTGGTGGCCGACGGGGCCATGGGGTCCGAGCTGCTGGTGCGTCTGCCCGCCACGGCGCACCTGGACCTGGCGCCGGTGGAGCACCCCCGCGAGGTGACGGAGATCCACCTCTCCTACCTGCGGGCCGGGGCCGAGGTGATCGAGACGGCCACCTTTGCCGCCTCCCGCCCGCGCCTGGAGCGCCTCGGCGCCGGCGACCTGGTGGAGGCGGTGAACGAGGCGGGCGTCAAGCTGGCCCGGGAAGCCCGCGAGGTGTCGGGGGTCGACTGCCTGGTGGCGGGGTCCATCGGGCCGCTGGCCGGCGTGCTGGACATGGACGACCCGGCCGGCCGCGAGGCCATTGTCCGCGCTCACGCGGAACAGGCCGCGCTCCTCGCGGGGCGCGGCGCCGACCTGCTGATCCTCGAGACCTTCTTCCGCACCGACGAGCTGGAGCTGGCCATTGCCGCGGTGCGGAGCGTGACCTCGCTGCCGCTGGTGGCCCTCTTCACCTTCGCCGACGAAACCCTGCCCGAGGGGTTGGAAGCGCAGGCTGCCGCCGTCCGGGCGCTCTTCCAGCACGACCTCCTGGCCGCCGGCGTCAACTGTGCGCCGGGGCCTGCCGGGGCCCTGGCGGTCCTGCAGGCGATCCAGAAGCCGCCCGGGCGGCTGGCGGCCATGCCCAACGCTGGCCGGCTGGTGCGCCGCCACGGGCGCCTCATGAGTCCGCCCGCCACGCCCTCCTACCTGGCCCAGTTCGCACTCCAGGCGGCCGCCGCCGGCGCCGGTCTCGTGGGGGGGTGCTGCGGCACCGGCCCCGAGCATGTGGCGGCCATGGCCCAGGCGGTGCGCG
>JBBISY010000039.1:0-27069 GCA_037441065.1 Acidobacteriota bacterium
GGCCGCGGCGCGCGGCGGCGGTGCGGTTCGCCTGCGCGGCGCTCCACCTCGCGCACGCTCCACCCCTCGCGCACGCAGCGCCGGGCCAGCTCCAGCTGGCGCTCGGGTGCCGTCACCCCGGCGAGAGCGCGGGCGTGCCCGGCCGAGAGGGAGCCCGCCTCCACCAGCTCCTGGATCTCCAGGGGCAGGTGGAGGAGGCGGAGGGAGTTGGCCACGGTGGAGCGGTCCCGCCCGACCCGCCTCGCGATCTCCTCCTGCGAGAGGCCCAGGTCGGCCCGCAGGTGATGGAAGGCGCGCGCCTCCTCCAGGGGCGTCAGGTCCTCGCGCTGCAGGTTCTCGATGAGCGCCACCGTCAGCATCTCGAGATCCCCGCTGGTCTCGCGCACCACCGCAGGGATCCGCTCGAGGCCGGCCTCCCGCGCCGCCCGCCACCGCCGCTCCCCCGCCACCAGGTAGTACCCGCCCTCGGGCGCGCGGGTCACGATCACCGGCTGGAGGACGCCGTGCTCGCGGATCGACGCCGCCAGGGCCGCCAGCGATTCCGGCGAGAACTGCCGCCGGGGCTGCAGCGGGCTGGGGCGGATCTCGGCGACGGGAATCTCGCTCGCTCCGCCGCGGCGCGGTGGCGGCACCTCGGGAATCAGGGCGGCAATCCCCTTACCCAACGCTGGCCGTTTCATCCCTCCTCCTCGCGATGAGCTCCTCCGCCAGGGCGAGGTAGGCCCGGGCCCCGCGGCTGCGGATGTCGTGCTCGAAGATGGTCCTCCCGAAGGAGGGGGCCTCCGCCAGGCGGACGTTGCGCGGCACGACGGTGGCGAACACCGCCGCGCCGAAGAAGCGCCGCACCTCGGCCACCACCTGCTGCGCCAGGGAGAGGCGTTCGTCGAAGAGGGTGAGTACCACCCCGTCGATGGCCAGGGTCGGGTTCCAGGCCGCGCGCACGCGCTCGATAGTGCGCATGAGCTCGCCCACGCCCTCCAGGGCGAAGTACTCGCACTGGATCGGGATGAGTACCCCGTCCGCAGCGGCCAGCGCGTTGGCCGTCAGCACGCCCAGGGAAGGCGGGCAGTCGATCAGCACCCAGCGGTGGGAGGTGGGGGCAGCGCGCAGCGCGCCGTCCAGGCGGCGGGCGCGCTGGGGGTCGGCGGCGAGTTCGATCTCGGCGCCCACCAGGTTGGCGTTGGCGGGCAACAGCTCCAGGTTGGGGAAGCGAGTCTTGCGGATACCCGCGGCGAGCGGTTCCAGCCCCTCGAGCACCTCGTAGGAGGTCACGCCGTCGCCCTGGCAGCCGAGCCCCGACGTGCAGTTGGCCTGGGGATCCAGGTCCGCCACGAGGACGGACTCTTCCAGCGCGGCCAGGGCCGCTCCCAAATTGATCACCGTGGTGGTCTTGCCGACCCCGCCCTTCTGGTTCGCCACCGCGATGATGCGTCGCTCCCTCACCCCACCTCCCCCTGTTTCACGTGGAACATCGCCGCCACACCACGAGCCAATACCCGCCCGCCGGCGCTACCGCGGAGGTTAGCACATGCCCGCCCGGCCACTGCGCCGCGCGCTCCCTCGCCTGCGTCCCGCCCCACCACACCACCACACCCCCTGGCGCCACCAACCGCTCCACCTCCCCCCGCCAGCTCCCCTCCGCCACGCCCCGCACGGTCATGACCACGTAGCCGCCCTCGCCGTGCCGCGAGGCGCTCTCCCGCATCACCCGCGCCCGCAACCCCAGTTCCCGCACCGCCTCGCTCAAGAAGGCCCACCGCCGTTCCCGCGGCTCCAGCAGCGTGCCCTCCAGCCCGCGCCGCGCCAGGAGCAGCGGGATGGCGGGAAAGCCGTTGCCGCTGCCCACGTCCACGAGTCGCCCCGCCTCGGGCAGGAACTCCACCGCCGCCAGCGAAGCCAGTACGTCCGCCCGCACCACCTCCTCCGCGCTCCGCCGTGCCGTCAGATCCACCACGCGGGCCCAGCGCGAAAGCAAGGCCAGGAACCGGCCCAGCCCCGCTGCCAGCTCGCCACCGACCCCTGCCGCCTCGAGGCGCGCCCGCCAGGCCCGCGCCGACAACGGCGGCAGAGCCGTCATGCCCCTTGGCTGTCCCCCGCCAGGCGGTTCGTGAGGAGCTGCTGCGCGATGGTGAGCAGGTTGTTCACCAGCCAGTACAGCACCAGGCCGGCCGGAAAGTTCATGAACATCAGCCCGAAAACGAAGGGCAGGAGCATGAACATGCGCCGCTGCGCCGGGTCCGCCGCCTGCGGCGCCATCTTCTGCTGCAGCACCATGCTGGCGGTCATGAGGATGGGGGTGATGTAGGTGGGGTCCTTGGCCGAGAGGTCGCGGATCCACCACAGGAAGGGGGCGTGCCGCAGCTCGATGGCGTAGGCGAAGAGCGTGTAGAGGGCCCAGAGGATCGGCAGCTGCACCAGGGTCGGCAGGCAGCCGCTCATCGGGTTCACCCCCTCCACCCGGTAGAGCTGCATGATCTCCTGGTTCATCCGCTGGCGCACCTGGGGATCCCGCTTGGCGCGCTCCTTGTAGCGATCCTGGATCGCCTTCATCTTGGGCTGCAACCGCTGCATCCGCCGCATCGCCACCGTGGACTTGTGGGTCAACGGAAAGAGCAGCAACCGGATGGCAGCGGTCAACACCACGATCGCCACCCCCCAGTTCCCGGTCCAGCCGTAGATCCAGCGCATCGCCGCCAGGAATGCCACCGACAGCACGCCGAAAATCCCGAAGGAGATGGTGCCATCCAGGCCCCGCCCGTACCCTTTCAACACCTGGTGTTCCTTGGCGCCGGCGAACAACACCCCCCGCAGGCCGTCCGCACCGCCGCGCACCACCACCCCGCGCGCCGGGTCCACTTCCACCTCCACCCCTCGCCCCTCGGGCAGCAGACAGAGCAGAAAGTACTGGTCCTCCAGCCCGGCAAAGGCGATCTCCCCGCGGAACTGCTCCGCCTCTTTCAGCTTCGCGGTCTCCAGCCGCTTCACCTTCCCGCCCAGCCCCACCACCGCACCACTGCGGCCGAAGCTGCTCTTCTCTGTCTTTGCCGCGGGACGCAGCGCCCGCCCCACCACGACCCCCTCGCGAAGCGTTCCCCCTCCACCCTCCACCGCGATTTCGAAGGCGTACGTCCCAACCCCGGCGCGGATGTGCTTCCGCACCCACGCCCCCTGCCCGTCGCTCCAGGACAGGGTCACCCCGGCCCCGTCCCGCTCCACCGCGTACCAGGCCTCGTTCCAGGGCCCGTCCGCCGCCAGGGTCAACGGCGCGACTCCGCCACCCTCCACCAGTTCCAGTGGTCTGCCCTCGCTGTCTTGGTGCCGCTCCAGCACCAGGGAGCGGATCACGCCGCCCTGGGGATTGACCACGGCTCGGACCCCGTCCCCGGTCAGCACTACCTCGGCCTCGCCCGCCCGTCCTGCCACTGCCGGGGGGACCCCTCCCTGCTCTGCACCACCCCCCACCGCCGGCGGCACCGAGCCCTCGGGCAGCGCCGGCGCTTCTGGAGCTGGCGGCGCGGGCGGCACGGGCTGCGGGCCGAAGAGCGAGTACCACACCACCAGCACCACCGCCGACAAGAGCGCCGCCAACAGCGCGCGTCTCTCCATCACTCCCCCTTCCGGGGCGGCACCGGATCGAAGCCGCCCGCATGCCACGGGTGACACCGCGCGAGCCGCCGCAGGCCCAACGCCAGCCCCCGCAGCAGCCCGTGCACGGCAATGGCTTCTCGGGCGTACACCGAGCACGTCGGCTCGAACCGACACGCCGGCGGCAGGAGCGGCGAGAGCCACCGCTTGTAGCCCCCGAGCAGCGCCATCGCTAGCCGCGCCCCCAGAGAAGGCGTCCCGCCCTCACCAGGCACCGCAGGAAATCCTCTGCCAAATCTGGCCACTTCGCCGCCGCGCACCCCGTCCGCGCGTTGATGACCAGGTCGAAAGCTGGCCAGGCACCCACTTCCCAGCCCCGCACCAGCTCGCGAATGCGCCGCCGCGATCGGTTGCGCGTGACCGCCTTGCCCACCCGCCGCGTGACGGTGATGCCATACCGGCCTCCCACCGCGCGCCCGGCCGCCAGAAAGACCACCAGGTACCGCCCCACCACCTTCACGCCCCGCGAGTAGACGTCCTGGAACTCCGCCCGGCGGCGCAGCCGCTCCAGTTGCGCCACGCCAGCTACACGGCCAGACGCTGCCGGCCCTTGCGTCGGCGCGCGGCGAGCACCCGCCGTCCGCCCGGCGTGGCCATGCGCACTCGAAAGCCGTGCTTCTTGTGACGGCGGCGGTTATTCGGTTGGAACGTTCGCTTCATGGCACACTCCAGCCCCACCCCGTAGCCGGGCGGGTTGATGAGTCTACGCGCTTTCCCCTCCCCGGTCAACCGGGTTGTGCTACTCTCGGCCGCTGACGGAGAGGAGCGGACCGGTGCGGCGCACGAGCTGGGAAACCATGGCCGATTTCCTCCGCCAGCGGCTTCCCCTGGAAGAGTTCGAGGCCTGGTTCGCGCCCCTCCAGCCGGAACCCGCCGCGGGGGGAGGGTTTGCCCTGCGGGCACCCTCGCAGCTCTACGCCGACTACATCCGCGACCACCACGGCCCGCTCCTGGCGGAACTGGCCCAGGCCTTTCCCAGCGCGCCGGTGCGCATCGTCGTGGCGAAAGCGGCGGACGGCGCGCAGCCGCTCCCCTTCCGGCCCGTCGAGCGCTCGCCTCTCAACCCGCGCTACACCTTTTCCGCCTTCATCGCCGGCCCGTCGAACCAGTTTGCCCGGGCCGCCGCGCTGTCGGTGGCGGAAAACCCCGGGCAGGCGTACAACCCCCTCTTCATTTACGGCGGCTCCGGGCTCGGCAAGACCCACCTCCTCCACGCCGTGGGCAACCACATCCTCGCCGCGCGGCCCGGCACCAGGGTACGCTACGTGGCCACCGAGAGTTTCGTCAACGAGCTCATCAACTCCATCCGCCTGCAGCGGATGCCCGCCTTCCGCGACGCCTACCGTTCGGTCGAGGTGCTGCTCCTGGACGACGTGCACATCGTGGCCGGGAAGGAACGGACGCAGGAGGAGTTCTTCCACACCTTCAACGCCCTCCACGAGGCCGGCCAGCAGATCGTCCTCACCTCCGATACCCCACCCGCCTCGATCCAGGGGTTAGAAGAGCGGTTGCGCAGCCGCTTCGTCTGGGGCCTGGTGGCCGATATCCAGCCGCCGGACCTGGAAACCAAGTGCGCCATCATCCGCGAGAAGGCCCACACCGAAGGGGTGGATCTCAGCGACGATGCGGTGCTCTTCATCGCCCGCCGCGTGCGCGAGAACGTGCGGGAACTAGAGGGCTACCTGAACCGCGTGCTGGTCTTCCTCTCCCTCACCGCCTCGCCCCCCACCCTCGACGCGGTACGCGCCGCCCTCGCCCCCATCCTCCCCGAAGAGCGCACCGTCACACCCCAGGAGATCGTGCGCTTCGTGGCCCACCACTACGGGCTCAAGGTTTCGGACCTCAAGGGCCGCGACAACCGCCGCTCGGTCGCCTTCCCCCGCCAAGTGGCCATGTACCTGATCCGCGAGGTGTTGGGACTCTCCTACCCGGAAATCGGCAAGCTCTTTGGCAAGCACCACTCCACCGTGATCTACTCCATCGAGACCATCACCGAGAGCCGCCGCTCCAACCCCTCCCTGGACGCCACCCTCACCACCTTTGCCGAACATTTCCGCTGACCTCCACTCGCCTTCCACCTACCTCTCCACAGGCACCATCCCTCCAGGCTCCTCTCCCCACGCAGCTTGCAACGCACCGCGCGCTTTCCACATCCTCGACTACGGCTCCGAACATATGTAAGATATCCCTGTAGAGAAACGACGAGAGGGGTGGACACACGATGGATCTGACCCTCAACCGCGCCGCACTCTTGGAGGAACTGCAGCTCATCCAGGGAGTTCTCGAGCGCCGCACGACCATCCCGATCCTGTCGAATATCCTGTTGACCGCCGAAGGAGACCGTCTTCACCTCGCGGCCACGGACCTCGACGTGACGGTCTTTGCGGCCTGCGCCGCCAGCGTTCGGGAAGAGGGGCGCGCCACCATCCACGGCAAAATGTTCTTCGACCTCGTGCGCAGCCTCCCGCTCGACGCGGTGGACGTGACGGTGCGCGATGCGCGCGTCGAGGTGCGCTGCGGCACATTCAAGTCGCACCTGGCCTCCTTGGACCCGGCGGATTTTCCCACGCTGCCCGAGGTCCCGATGGGACAGGGCTACGCTCTTGAGGTCCCGCTCCTGCACCGGCTGGTGGATGCGACGGCCTTTGCGGTGGCCAGTGAGGAGGGGCATTTCCAGTACAACTCGGCGCTGTTGCTGCTCAAGAGCGATGCCGCAACGATGGTGGCCACCGACGGGCACCGCCTGGCCTACGCCCAGTTTCCGCACGCCGGTGGGCCGCCGCCTTTCGAGCAGCAGCTGCTGCCGCGGAAGGTGTTGTCGCAGTTGCGCCGCCTTGATGGCCAGGGGCTGCCGCTCTACGTCAGCCGCGGCGAGAGCCACGTGGCCTTCCAGCTGGGAGAACGGGTATTGCTCTCGCGGATCCTCGAGGCTCGCTTCCCGCAGTACGAGCGGGTGCTGGTGCGGACCAACCCGCACCGCGCGCAAGTGGAAAAGGTCCAATTGGCCTCCTCCCTGCACCGCGTCGCCCTGCTGGCCAGCGAGCGCACGCGCCCGGTGCGGCTGGACCTGGAAGAGGACCGCCTCCTCCTGGCCTCGGTGGGGCACGACCTGGGCGGTGCCGAGGAGGTGGTGCCCTGCCGCTATCGCGGCCCGTCCCTGCGGGTTCTCGTCAACGCGCAGTACCTTCTCGACTTCCTGAACGCGACGGAGGTCCCCCAGGTGGAGCTGCAGTTGGGCGACGGCGAGGGACCGCTGGTGGCGGTGCCGGTGGGCGTGGAGCCAGCGGGCTCGGAGGTGCTGTGCGTCATCATGCCCATCCGCCTCTGACGCCGTGAGGCTCGTCCAGTTCGCCGTCGACAACTTCCGCAACCTGGCGCGGCAGACCCTCCCTCTGGAGGCGGGGCTCACCCTCTTGGTCGGGCCCAACGGGGCTGGCAAAACCAACTTTCTCGAGGCGGTATCTGTGCTGGGCAACCTCACCTCCTTCCGCGCGGGCAGCCCGGCGAGCTGGATCCGGCACGGGCAACAGGCCGCCTCCCTGGCCGGCGAGGTGGAACGCGCTGGCCAGCGGGTGCAGCTCGAGCAGAAGCTGCGGCTCACCGGCTCCCGGGCGGCGCGGACGCTGCGCCGCGGCGCGCGGCGGCTGGGGAGCGCCGAGTACCTCGAACTGTTCCCCGTGGTGGCTCTCTCCGCGGCGGACCGGCGGCTGGTCTTCGGCCCCCCCGAGGAGCGGCGGCGTTTCCTGGACCGCTTGGCCTTCTACCTGCACTCGGAAACGCTGGCCGTGCTGCAGCGCTACCGGCGGGCCCTGGCGCAGCGCGGCACCCTGCTCCTGCGGGGCGCGAACCCCGAGACACTGGACGCGTTCGAGTACGAGCTGGCGCGCCAGGGGGCGAGGCTAGTGGAGCTCCGGCGCCAGGCGGTGGCGGTCCTCGCTGAAACGCTGCTGGGCGAGCTGGAACGTCTGGGGTGGGTGGCGGCGCGGCCGCTTTTGCGCTACCATGCCGCGGACGGGAGTGCGACCGAGGACGGGGCGACGGCCGCACGACGACTCCGGGCGAGCTTGCTGCAATCGCGGGGCGAGGATCGCCGGCGCGGGGCGACCTCCGTGGGGCCGCACCGGCATGACCTGGCCATCACGGTGCAGGGCATCCCCGTCCGGGAGAGCCTCTCGGCGGGGCAGGGCAAGCTCCTCGCCGTGGCGCTCCGTCTCGCCGCGATGTCGGTGCTGGAGCGGCGCCGCGGCGAGGCCCCCTGCGTCGTATTCGACGACATCGACGCAGAGCTGGACTCGGGGGTCCTCCGGCGCGTGCTCGGCCGCCTGAGCGGGAGCGAGCGACACGTGATCGCCTCCTCGGCGCACGCCGAGCTGCTGGCGGAGGCGGAAGCGACGGTGCTCGAAGTTCGGGACGGGGTGGTGACGAAGCCAGGGGGAGGCACGCGGTGGTGAAGGTGCGGGAGTACACCGCAGAGAACATCAAGGTGCTCAAGGGCCCGGAGGCGGTTCGCCGCCGGCCGGGCATGTACATCGGCGACACCGACGATATCTCCGGCCTCCACCACATGGTGTGGGAGGTGGTGGACAACGCCGTGGACGAGGCGCAGGCTGGCTTCGCCACCCGTATCTCTGTCACCGTCCATGCCGACAACTCGGTGACCGTCGAGGACAACGGGCGGGGCATCCCGGTGGACATCCACAAGGAGTCGGGGCTGCCGGCGGCGCAGGTGATCATGTGCGAGCTCCACTCGGGCGGGAAGTTCGACGACGACTCCTACCGCGTTTCCGGGGGGCTGCACGGTGTGGGCGTGTCGGTGGTGAACTTCCTCTCCGAGTCGCTGCACCTGGAGATCCGGCGCGACGGGGGGGTGTGGGAGCAGGAGTACGCGCGGGGCGTGCCACAGGGACCGTTGCGCCGGGTGGGCAAGTCCGCCAAGACCGGCACCATCGTCACCTTCAAGCCCGATCCCGAGATCTTCTCGATCTGCGAGTTCCATCACGACGTTCTGGTGCAGCGGCTGCGCGAGCTCGCGTTCTTGAACCCGGGGCTCGTCATCCGCCTGCTGGACGAGCGCTCCGGTCAGGAGCACGAGTTCTGCTACCGGGGTGGGATAGCCGCCTTCGTGGAGCACCTCAACCGCTCCAAGAACACGCTCCACCCCAAGCCCATCACGCTGGAGGAGCAGAACGAGCAGGGGGAACAGATCGCCATTGCCCTGCAGTGGCACGACGGCTACACCGAGAACGTGCTCGCCTTCACCAATACCGTTTACAACGCCGACGGCGGCGCACACCTCTCCGGCTTCCGGGCGGCCCTCACCCGTACCGTCAACAGCTACGCGCTGGCCAACAACCTGCTCAAGAACGGCGCCGAGGGTCTGGCCGGCGAGGATGTGCGGGAAGGGTTGACGGCGGTGATCTCGGTGAAGATCCGCGACCCCAAGTTCTCTTCCCAGACCAAGGACAAGCTGGTTTCCTCCGAGGTGAAGGGGTGGGTCGAGTCGGTGGTCAACACCCGGCTCGCCGAGTACTTCGAGGAGAACCCGGCGGTGGCGCGCCGCGTGGTGTGCAAGTGCGTGGACGCCGCGCGGGCCCGCGAGGCCGCGCGCCGGGCCCGCGAACTCACGCGCCGCAAGGGGGCGCTGGAGAGTTCCTCCCTGCCCGGCAAGCTGGCCGACTGCCAGGAGCGCGATCCGGCGGCGGCGGAGCTGTTCCTGGTGGAGGGGGACTCGGCGGGCGGTTCCGCCAAGCAGGGGCGGGACCGCCGCTTCCAGGCGGTGCTGCCGCTGCGGGGCAAGATCCTCAACGTGGAAAAGGCGCGCTTCGACAAGCTCCTTGCCAACGATGCCCTGCGCGCCCTCATCCAGTGCCTGGGCACGGGCATCGGCGCCGACGACTTCGACCTCGCCAGGCTGCGGTACCACAAGATCATCATCATGACCGACGCGGACGTGGACGGGGCGCACATCCGCACCCTCCTCCTCACCTTTTTCTTCCGCCACTTCCGGCCGATCATCGAGCGCGGCCACCTGTACATCGCCCAGCCGCCCCTGTACAAGGTGACCCACAAGCGGGGGGAGCAGTACCTGAAGGACGACCAGGAGCTCTCCAACTTCCTCCTGGAGCGCCTCTCGGACACCGCCACCCTGACCCTGGCGGGCAGCGGCCGCCAGCTCAAGGGCAAGGCGCTGCGCGACGCGATCCGCCGCCTGCAGCGCGCCCTGGAGCACGGCGAGCGGCTCAGCCAGCGCGGCTGGCCCCGCGAGCTGGTGGCGGCGATGCTCCGGCACGGCATCACCGGGCGGGCGCAGCTCGGGGAGGCGCAGGTCATGGAGACGCTGGCCGCGGAGCTGCGCGCGGAAGGGTTCGAGGATGCCGCGGTGGAGGGCGACGAGGAGCACGGCGTCTTCCGCATCCGCGTCACCTCCAGCCGCAACGGCCGCCGCCGCGTCGTCGAGCTGGGCTACGAGCTGGTGCGCACCTACGAGTATGGCCAGCTCGCCGAGCTCCACCGGACCCTCGCGGACTTCGACCTGCCGCCGTTTCACCTGGAGCTGGAGGCGGGGGCGGAGACCTTCGATTCCGTGGAGGACCTGGTGCGGCGGGTGTACGAGAGCGCGCGGCGCGGGTTGTCCATCCAGCGGTACAAGGGGCTCGGGGAGATGAACCCGGAACAACTCTGGGCCACCACCATGAACCCCGAGAGCCGGCGCCTCCTCCAGGTGCGCGTGGAGGACGCGGCGGAAGCGGAGGAGCTCTTCACCGTACTCATGGGAGACGCCGTGGTGCCGCGGCGCGAGTTCATCGAACGCAACGCCCTGGAGGTGGTGAACCTGGATGTGTAGGCAACAGCCAGCCCGGACGGCGGCGGCGCGGAGCCCCGCCCCATGACGGACATCCTCTTCTCCCGCGAGGAGCGCATCCCCATCGCCATCGAGCACGAACTGCGGCGCTCGTACCTCGATTACGCCATGAGCGTGATCGTGGGCCGAGCCCTCCCCGACGTGCGCGATGGCCTCAAACCAGTCCACCGCCGCATCCTCTACGGCATGTGGGAGCAGGGCACCACCGCCGGCAAGCCGTACCGGAAATCGGCCCGCATCGTGGGCGACGTCATGGGGAAGTACCACCCCCACGGCGACGCGGCCATCTACGACACCCTCGTGCGGATGGCCCAGGAGTTCTCGATGCGCCACGTGCTCGTGGACGGGCAGGGCAACTTCGGCTCCGTCGACGGGGACAACGCGGCGGCGATGCGCTACACCGAGGTGCGCCTCTCCCCCCTGGCGGAGGCGCTGCTCGGCCCCGACCTGGAGAAGGAGACCGTCGACTGGCAGCCCAACTACGACGGCTCGCTGCGGGAGCCGGCGATCCTCCCCGCCAAGTTCCCCAACCTCCTGGTCAACGGCTCCTCCGGTATCGCCGTGGGCATGGCCACCAACATCCCGCCGCACAACCTGGGCGAGGTGATCGACGCGACCATCGCCCTGACGCGCCGCCCCGGGATGGAGGTGGACGAGTTGCTCCGCCTGCTGCCGGGGCCGGACTTCCCCACCGGCGGCATCATCCGCGGCACGGCCGGGATCCGCGCCGCCTACGCCACCGGCCACGGGGCGGTGCAGGTCCAGGCGCGCGCCCGCATTGAGCACCTGAAGAAGGGGGAGCGGACGGCCATCATCGTCTCCGAACTCCCGTACCAGGTGAACAAGGCCCGCCTCGTGGAGCGGATCGCCGAGCTCGTGCAGAGCCGGGAGCTGGACGGCGTCGCCGACCTGCGCGACGAGTCGGACCGCGACGGCGTGCGGGTCGTGATCGAGCTGAAACGCGACGCGGTGCCGCAGGTGGTCTTGAACCAGCTCTTCAAGTTGACGCCGATGCAGTCGAGCTTCGGCATCACCTTCCTGGCCATCGTGGACGGCCAGCCGCGGGTCCTGTCCTTGAAGGCCATCCTGGAGCACTTCCTGGAGCACCGCAAGGAGGTGGTGAGCCGCCGCACCCGTTTCGATCTCGCGCGGGCGGAGGAGCGGGCCCACGTGCTGGCGGGGCTGGTGATCGCGCTGGACCACCTGGACGCGGTGATCGCCACGATCCGGCGGTCCTCCGACCCGCCCGCGGCCAAGGCGGCGTTGGTGAAGAACTTCGGTCTCAGCGAGATCCAGGCCCAGGCGATCCTGGACATGCGGCTGCAGCGCCTGACCGCGCTGGAGCGGGACAAGATCGTCGCCGAGCACCGCGAGGTGCTGGCCCTGATCGAGCGCCTGCGGGCCATCCTGGCCTCGGAGCAGCTGGTCCTCGACATCATCGTCGAGGAGCTGGAGGCGGTGAAGCAGCAGCACGCCGAGCCGCGGCGCACCGAGATCCTCCCCGAGGAGTCGGAGCTCACCATGGAGGATCTGGTGGTGGAAGAGGACGTGGTGGTGACGGTGACCCGTGCCGGCTACATCAAGCGCGCGCCGGTCTCCACCTACCGCGCCCAGCGGCGCGGCGGCAAAGGACGCCGCGGCGCTGCCGCCCGGGACGAGGACCCGGTGGAGCACCTGTTCGTGGCTTCCACGCACGACGTGCTGCTGGTCTTCACCTCCGTGGGCAAGGTCTACGCCCTCAAGGTGTACGACGTGCCGGAGGCGTCCCCCCAGGCGCGGGGCAAGGCCATCGTCAACCTCCTCCCCATCGCCCCCGGCGAGCGGGTGGCGGCGCTCATTTCCGTGAAGGACTTTGCGGCCGAGCGCTACCTGCTCTTCGCCACCCGCGGGGGGAAGGTGAAGAAGACACCCCTGTCCGCCTACGCCAACCCCCGCTCCACGGGGATCATCGCCGTCGCCCTGGAGGAGGGGGACGATCTGTTGGGGGTGCGCCTCACCGATGGGGACAGCCACGTCTTCCTCGGCACCCACCGCGGGATGGGCATCCGCTTCCACGAACGGGACGTGCGCCCCATGGGGCGGGTGGCGGTGGGGGTGCGCGCCATCACGTTGCGGCCGGAGGATTACGTGGTGGCGATGGCGGCGTTCGGGGCCGAGGACCGGGGCGACATCCTGGTGGTGGCGGAGCGGGGGTTCGGCAAGCGGACGCCGGTGGCGGAGTTCCGGGTGCAGCACCGCGGCGGCGGGGGGATCAAGCTCATGCAGGTCACCGCCCGCACCGGCAACGTGGTCGGGATGCGGCACGTGGCAGGCGATGAGGACCTGCTGTTGGCCACCGCCAACGGCATGCTCATCCGCACCCGGGCCGCGGAGGTGCGGCAATCCGGCCGCGCCACCCAGGGGGTGAAGCTGATCGACCTGGAGGAGGGGGACCGGGTAGCTGGCATCGCCCGCCTCGCCGAGCGCGACGAGGGCGAGGAGGAGGGCGAGAGCGGGGCGCTCTTCTAGCTGCGACTGGGACGCGCCGCCCCGGGCAGGAGCGAGCCGGGGCGCTGCTTTGCGGGAGGGGAGGAACCATGCGGCTCTTCATCGACACGGCCAACGTCAACGAAATCCGGGAGGCTGCTTCCTGGGGGGTGCTGGACGGCGTCACCACCAACCCCTCCCTCGTGGCCCGCGAGGGGCGCAGCTACCGGGCGCTCATCGAGGAGATCTGCCGCCTCGTGCCGGGCCCTGTGTCCGCCGAGGTACTGGCCACCGACGCGGAGGGGATGGAGCGCGAAGGGAGGGAGCTGGCGAGCATCGCGGAGAACGTGGTGATCAAGCTCCCCATCACCCCCGAGGGGGTGAAGGTGTGCGCGCGCTTTGCCGACGAGGGGATCGCCACCAACCTGACCCTCTGCTTCTCCACCGCCCAGGCGCTCCTGGTGGCCAAGGCGGGCGCCAGCTACGTGAGCCCCTTCGTGGGCCGCCTCGACGACGTGGGCCAGGACGGCATGGAAGTGGTGCGGGAGATCGTGCAAGTCTACGACAACTACGAGTTCCCCACCCAGGTCCTGGTGGCCTCGGTGCGCCACCCCCAGCACGTGGTCCAGGCTGCGCTGGTGGGGGCGGACGTGGCCACCGTGCCCTTCAAGATCCTCCAGCAACTCTTCCACCACCCGCTCACCGACATCGGCCTCGAGCGCTTCCTGGCCGACTTCCGCGCCGCCTCCGGCGCGAACTGAGGCCACCAGCCGCGGCGGTGGCCCGTAGCCGGCCAGGGCATAACATATTGGCTCGGCCATTTTTGACAAATGACCCATGCCGAACCTATCATAAGGAGGTGGCGCAGCAGCCTCTCCTTCTCGGTGATCAGATACCCCGCGGCAGCGGGGAGCGCCCCCTCTACCTGCGCCTCGCCGACGCCCTCTTCGAGGCGGTCAAGAAGGGCGGGGCCGAGCTGCCCTCGGCTCGCTCCCTGGCGGCGCAGGAGGGCTTCAACCGGGCCACGGTAAATGCCGCCTACCGGGAACTGGCGCGGCGCGGCCTGGTGGTGATCCGGCGGGGCCGACCGCGGCGGGGGACACGGCACATCGGACTTCCCGCCGCGGTGAGCGAGAGCGACATACCCCGCAGCAGCATCGACCTGGCCCGCTACGCGCCCGACGGCGAGCTGCTCCCCGCCGGACGCGTGTTCCGCTGGCTGGGCCTCGGCGACGGCGAGGGCGAGAGCTTGGCCCAGTACGGCAGCGCCGCCGGCTTTGCCCCGTTGCGGCGCTGGCTGGCGGAGCGGCTGGGGAGCCTGGGGGTCGAGACCTCACCGGAGCGGATCGTCCTCACCTCGGGTGTGCAGCACGCCCTCGACCTCCTGCTCCGGGCCCTCCTGAGGCCTGCGGATGTGGTGCTGGTGGAGGACCCCACCTACCCCGGACTGCCGCCCCTGTTGGCCATGCACGGCGTGCGCACGGTCGGGCTGCCGGTGGGGCCCGACGGGCTCGACGCCACGGTCCTGGACTCCCCCAAGCGGCGCCTGCACCCGAGTCTGGCCATCGTTACCCCCACCCTCCACAACCCCTCGGGATTGGTCTGGAACGAGGCCACCCGCTCGCGCGTCCTGGAGCGGCTGCTGGGCCTGGGGTGCCGGGTGGTGGAGGAGTTCTTCGACCCGGCGCTGGTGAGCGGGGGCGAGGTGCCGCCGCCCCTGGCCGCCCGCGACCCGCGGGTGATCCTGGTGGGTTCCTTCTCCAAGGCACTCTTCCCCGGCCTGCGGGTGGGCTGGCTGGTCGGCCCGCACGAGGTGGTGGAGGCGGTGGCGGCGGTCAAGCGGGCCACCGATCTCTCCGGCAGCCCGTTTCTGGAGGCCACCGCCTACCACCTGTGCCAGCGGGGGCTGCTCTCGGAGCAGCTGGAACGTCTGCGCGAGGCGTCCCGCCGCCGTTGGGAGGTAGTGCAGGCGGCCCTCGCCGGGGCGCCGCCGGGGGTACGCTGGAGCGCGCCGCGGGGCGGCTTCTCCACGCTGCTCCAGCTGCCGGGTAAGTGGTCTTCGCAGGAGGTGGCGGTGCGGGCAGCGCACCGCGGCGTTTTCGTCGTGCCCGGTCCGGCCATGTCGGTTTCGGGGCGGGACGATGTGGTGCGGGTCGTCTTTGCCGCCGCGGGCGGCGAGCGGCTCGCCAACGGAATCCAAAGGTTGGTAGGCGCGCTGCGGCCGGGGGCGGTGGCCGCTCCCATGGTGTGAGCGGCGACCGCACGGCGGTGGTAGGCGCGCGGGAGGGGACGATGGAGTTCACGAGCCCAGAGTTTCGGGTCAAGGTGGGACTGGCGGAGATGCTCAAAGGTGGCGTGATCATGGACGTCACCGACGCGGAGCAGGCGAAGATCGCCGAGGACGCCGGCGCGGCAGCGGTGATGGCCCTGGAGCGGGTCCCGGCCGACATCCGCGCCCAGGGGGGCGTGGCCCGGATGGCGGCCATCGACAAGATCGAAGAGATCATGGGGGCGGTCTCGATCCCGGTGATGGCCAAGTGCCGCATCGGGCACGCTGCCGAGGCCCGCGTGCTGGAGGCGCTGGGCGTGGACTTCATCGACGAATCCGAGGTCCTGACCCCGGCCGACGAGGAGAACCACGTCTGGAAGCACCCCTTCACCGTGCCCTTCGTGTGCGGCTGCCGCAACCTGGGCGAGGCGCTCCGGCGCATCGCCGAAGGGGCGGCGATGATCCGCACCAAGGGGGAGGCAGGGTCCGGCAACATCGTGGAGGCGGTGCGCCACCTGCGGGCGGTGCGGCGCGAGATCCGGCGGCTGGGCACCCTGGAGCCGGAGGAACTGGTGCCGGCCGCCAAGGAGCTCCAGGCCCCCTTCGAGCTGGTGCAGTACGTGGCCACGCACGGCCGCCTGCCGGTGCCCAACTTTGCCGCGGGCGGCGTCGCCACGCCGGCGGACGCAGCGCTGTGCATGATGCTGGGCGCCGAGTCGGTGTTCGTGGGGTCCGGGATCTTCAAGTCCCAGGATCCCGCCCAGCGCGCCCGCGCCATCGTCCGGGCCGTGACGCACTGGCAGGATCCGCGAGAGGTGCTGGAGGCCTCCCGGGGGCTGGAGGCGGCCATGCCGGGCCTGGACGTGGCCGCGCTGTCGCCGGAAGAGATGCTGTCGCGGCGTGGGTGGTAGCGTGCTCATCGGTGTCCTGGCGCTGCAGGGGGACTACGCCGCCCACCGAGAGGCGCTCCACCAGCGGGGGGCGGCCGCACGCGAGGTGCGCACCGCCGCGGACCTGGAGGAGCTCTCCGGGATCGTCCTGCCGGGGGGGGAGTCCACCACCATGATGTCGTTCCTGCGCGGGAGCCCCCTGGCCGAGGAGCTGGTCCGCCGCATCCGCGCCGGGACCCCGGTTCTGGCCACCTGTGCCGGTGTCATCCTCCTGGCCCGGGAGGTGCGCAACCCGCCCCAGGACTCCCTGGGGCTCTTGGACGTGGTGGTGGAGCGCAACGCCTACGGGCGCCAGCGCGAGTCCGCCGTGGTGCCGCTTAAGGTAGCGGACACGGCAGCCCTCGGGTGCCGTACCATGGAAGGCGTGTTCATCCGCGCCCCGCGCATCGTCGCCCACGGACCCGACGTGGCGGTGTGGGCCCGCCGGGGCAGCGACCCTGTGCTGGTGCGCCAGGGGGGAATCCTGGCCGCCACCTTCCACCCGGAACTGTCGGCCAACTCCCCGGTGGTGGACCGCTTCCTGGCCCTGTGTGGAGGGACACCGTGAGCTCCAGCGCAACGCTTGAGGTGACGGTGCGCGAGCGGGTCCGCGTGCTGCGCCTCGCCCGCGGTGCCAACGCCCTCGACCTGCAGCTGCTGGACGACCTGCTCCAGCTCCTGGGCGGACTGGAGGGGGAGGGCGCCCCGGCTCTCGTGCTCGCCAGCGCGCACCCCACAGTGTTCTGCCCCGGCCTCGACCTCAAGCGGCTGGACGGGTGCCAGCGGGCGGAGGTGGGCGAGGTGATGCGCCGCTTCAACGAACTCCTCGTCCGCCTGGTGAGCTACCCGGGTCCCACCGTGGCCGCCATCGCCGGGCACGCCATTGCCGGCGGGTGCCTGCTGGCCATGGCCTGCGACCGCCGCGTGATGACGCGCTCCGGTGCCCGCATCGGGCTGTCGGAGATCAACCTGGGCATTCCCGTGCCGGCGGGCGCCACGGCCATGCTCCTCGCCCTCTACCCCACCCGCGCCGTGGAGCAGCTGGTGCTGGAGGGCGACGGCTTCGGGGGGGAGAGGGCCCTGGAACTGGGTCTCGTGGAGCGGATCGCCGACCGCGACGGGGTGGTGGAGGAGGCGGTCCGCCTGGCCCACCACCTGGCCTCGCGCCCAGTCGCCGCCTTTGCCGCCGCCAAGTACTTCCTGCGCCAGGGGCTGGCGGCAACCATGCGGGAACGGGACGCGGCCGAGCTCGAGCGCTTCCTGGACTGCTGGTTCGCACCCGACACCCAGGACCGCATCGGCGCGCTGGTGGCCTCCATGTGAGGGGCGCGCCGGCGCTCAGAAGCGGTACACCGCCCCTTGCCGGAGTTCCTCCACGCCGCGCGGCAGCGGCGTGGCCGCCAGCTCCTCCCGCAATTCCTCCACGAAGGGCGGCTTGAGGTGGTACAGGTAGACCGGCACGTCGCGCTGCAACTTGGCCAGTTCGCGGGCGAGGGTGGTGGGGGTGAGGTGGAGCGAATCGTCGGCCACCGATTGGAGTCGGCTGGGGAAGGACACCTCGGTGATGACCGCCCGCAGCTTGGGGTGCCGGTTGGCCACTTCCCACACCTCCTCCGTCGGGCCGGTGTCGGAGGTGAAGAGCACCGCCCCGCCCTCGTCCTCCACCACGTAGCCATGGGTCGGCACGGCGTGCCGCACGGGGATGGCGGTCAAGCGCAGGCCGTTCACTTCGAAAGGGGTGCGCGGGGCCACGGCGGTGAGGCGGACGGCCGGCAGGAGGTCGGAGGGGATGCGCGTGAAGTCGGGCCACGTGTCGTTGTTGAAGAGGTGGTGCTGGACGGCACGCAGCACCTGCGGCGTGACGAGGATCTCCAGACCTTCCCGCGGTTCGTTGAAGGTGTTCTCCACCAGGAACGGGATCGAGGCGGTGTGGTCCAGGTGCGAGTGGGTGAGCACCACCTGGCGAATGCGGCGCTGCGCCTCGATGGAGAGTGCTTGCGTGATCGAGCCCGCGTCCAGGGCCAGCTGGCCGTCGATGAGGAATGAAGTCATCCGGCAGTCGGGGCTCGAACCCCCGAAGCTCCCGAGGACGTGCCACTCCATGGCGCAAGTATATGGTGTTTTTCGGTGCAAGTCTTCCCTCCCGCCCGGCCGGTCCTAGAATGCCGGCGTGCCGCTTCCAAGCGCCGACCCACCGACCCTGTCGCCGCACCTCCACCGCATCACGGGGCAGGACCTGGTCCAGGCCGCCCCGCCGCGGCTGCGCGTCGAGCCGGTGCGCGAGCGGGCGGTGGTGGTCTCCGCCTCCCGCCCCCTCGCCCAGGAGGTGTACCTCGACCGCTGCGAGCGGGACGGCGTGCCGGTGGTGGTGCGGCCTTCGGGCGGCGGGGCGGTGCTCCTGGCGCCGGGGGTGGTGGTGGCCTCGGTGCTCGCCCCCCGCCAGCGGCACGAGGCCTTTCCGGAGGCGATCTTCCGCCGCTACGTGGGCGCCGTGGGCGCGGCCCTCGCCGCCTGCGGCGCGCCCCCGACCGCGATGCGCGGCGTCTCCGACCTGTGCATCGACGACCGCAAGGTCGCCGGCAGCTCCCTGCGCCTGTGGCGCGACCGGTTCCTCTTCCAGGTGAGCCTCCTCCACGACCCCGACCTCTCGCTCCTGGAGCGCTACCTGCCGCTGCCCACACGCATGCCCGCATACCGGCAACGACGCCCACACTCCCTGTTCGTCACCTCGCTTGCCGCGAGCGGCTGTGCGGTGCCGGAGGCCACCCTGCTCCGCGAGCTGGAGCACCACCTCCGGGACGCCCTCGCCCAGCAGGCGCGGTGAGGGGCTCGGGTTGCAGCGGGAGCGGCGGGCGTGTACCCTCACCGTGGCCCGCACCCGGGGCCTGCAACCTATGCCTCGCTTTCTGAGCTTCGCTCTCGCGACCCTCCTGGCCGCCGCGGCGCCGGCGGCGGTGAGCCTGGTGAGCCCCACCGGCACCGTGGAGATCGCCTCCCGCGGCGACCTCTTCGACCTGCTCGCGATCCTCCGGCAGGCGGGGGTGGAGACGGCCTTCGCTCGAGCCGCGGGGAGCTACACGGCGCGCGCCGGCGAGCACGAGGTGCAGTTCACCCCGGGCGGCTCCCTGGCGGTGGTGGACGGCCGGCTCGTAGCGCTGCCTGGCCCGGTGCGCACCGTGGAGGGGACGGTCTTGGCCAGCGTTGAGACGGCCAACGCCCTGTTGCGCCCGTTTTCCTGGCAACTGGAGCGGCGCGGCGAGCGGTTGGAGCTCCTGCCCACAAGCGGCGGAGCCGAGGCCATCCTCCTCTCCCAGGTCCAGGCTGCCGAGGGGACGCTCCTCGTGCTGCGCGGGTGCCGGCAGCAGCCGCGCGTGAGCTGGCGGGGCGGTGAGCTCACCCTGCGCTTCGAGCAGC
Source organism: Acidobacteriota bacterium (assembly GCA_037441065.1). Lineage (GTDB taxonomy): Bacteria > Acidobacteriota > Thermoanaerobaculia > Thermoanaerobaculales > Thermoanaerobaculaceae > JACADV01. The sequence continues at coordinate 19,586 of JBBISY010000039.1, forward strand.
CCATCGAGCTGGCCTCGCCCGTGGAACCCAGCGGCGTCGTGATCGGGGGCGGCCTCGCGGGCCGGGCCTTGACGCTGCGCCTCGCGCCCGGCCTGGAGGTGGCGAGCAGCTACCAGCTGGACGACCCGCCCCGCTTCGTCGTCCGCCTGACCCCCGCCACCACCGCCCCGCTGGAGGCCCGGGGGGAGGGGCCGCTGGTGGTGCTGGATCCGGGCCACGGGGGCGAGGACTGGGGAGCGGCCGGGCCGGGGGGGGAGCTGGAGAAAAACATCGCCCTGGCCATCGCGCGCCTGACGGCGGCGCAGCTCCAGGCCCGCGGGGTGGCGGTGCGCCTGACGCGGGAGGGGGACGAGACGGTGCCGTTGGCGGAGCGCACCGCCCTCGCCAACCGCCTGCGCGCCACGCTGTTCCTCTCCATCCACGCCAACGCCTCCCCGGCCCGCACCGCACGGGGGGCCGAGACCTACTTCATGAGCGCCGACGCCACCGACATCCAGGCCGCGCAGGCAGCCGCGGAGGAGAACGCCAGCGCTCCCCGCGACGTGGTCCAGCTCATCCTCTGGGACCTGGCCCAGGTGAGCAACCTCAACGAGTCGGCGCGCCTGGCCCAGACCGTCCAGGAGCGCCTCAACACCCTCCACGACACCCGCGACCGCGGCGTCAAGCAGGCGCCATTCGTGGTCCTGACCGGTGCCACGATGCCCGCCGCCTTGGTGGAGGTGGGCTTCCTCTCGAACCCCGAGGAGGCGGCTCGGCTCACCGACCGTAGAGGCCAGGAGGCGGTGGCCGCGGCCCTGGCCGAGGCGGTGGCCTCCTTCCTCCAGGCGCGGCCCAGCCCGACCGCTCCCCCCCCATGACCACGCGGCGGTGGCGATCCACAGCGGCCCTTTTGCTCGTCGCCGTGGTCGGCGGCTGTGGCAAGCGCTCCACCCCGCCCCCCCCCGCCGCACCGCCCCCGCCCACCCCCCCGCCTACCCACGTGGTCCTCTTCTTCCCCGGGGAGGACACGTTGCTGCACGGCGAGGTGCGGGAGATCGCCGAGCTGCCAGCCGCGCCGGGGCCGCGGATCCGCCTGCTGGTGGAGGAGTTGGCGCTCGGCTCCACGCAGGGGAGGGGGGCGGTCTTCCCCTGGTCCGTGGCGGTTCTCGGGGTGTTCGTGGACGAGGCCGGGAACGCCTTCGTGGACCTCTCCGCGCCGCCGCCCCGGGCGGTGGAGGGCAGTGCCAGCGAGGTGGCCCTGCTGTTCGGCACGGTGAGCAGCGTGGTCGCCAACTGCCGGGGCGTGGAGCGGGTGCAGCTGCTCTTCGACGGCCGCGAGATCGACACCCTGGGGCATCTGGACTTTTCCCGACCGGTGGCGCCTCGGCAGGAGCTGATCGCCCGGTGACCAGCCCCGCCCCCATCGCCATCTTCGACTCCGGCATCGGCGGCCTGACCGTGCTAGCAGCGCTGCAAGCCCGCCTGCCCGGGGAACGGTTCGTCTACCTGGGGGACACGGCGCGGCTGCCCTACGGGACCAAGTCGGCCGAAACGGTCATCCGCTACACCCTGGGCGCCGCCCAGATGCTCTCCTCCTTCGCCCCCAAGTTGCTGGTGGTGGCCTGCAACACCGCCTCGGCGGCGGCGCTCCCGGAGCTGGCGCGGACGCTAGCCGTGCCGGTGCTGGGGGTCATCGGGCCAGGCGCCCGCACCGCCGCGCGGGCCAGCCGCGGCCGGGTGGGCGTGATCGGCACCGAGTCCACCATCGCCTCCGGTGCCTACCCGCAGGCGCTGCGGGCGCTGCGCCCCTCGCTGGAGATCCTCGTGCAGCCTTGCCCCCTGTTCGTGCCCCTGGCCGAGGAGGGGTGGTTCGACCACCCGGTGACCCGCGAGGTGGCGAGAATCTACCTCGAGCCGCTGGTGTCGGCGGGCATCGACACGCTGGTTCTGGGCTGCACGCACTACCCTCTCCTCGCCGGCGCCATTCGCGCCGTGGTGGGGGAGGCGGTGACGCTGGTGGACTCCGCGCAGGCGGTGGCCGAGGAAGTGGCGGCGCGGGTGGAGGCTGCCGGGGGCGGCGGCGGGGAGGGCGGCACGCGCATCCTCGTCACCGATGCGGCCCCGCGGTTCCTGCGGCTCGCCCACTTCATCCTCGGCGACCGCGTCTCGTCCTTGGAGGCGGTGGACCTGCGCGCCTGAAGGGCCGCTTGCCCGCCACGGGCGGAGCCGCTATCGTGGCGCCCCTTGGAGGGGATGTGGCGCAGGGGTTCTCCTTCGTACGCAGCGATGGCCGGGCCGACGACCAGGCGCGGCCGATCACCTTCACCCTCGACTTCGTGAAGTACCCGGAGGGCAGCGTGTTGGCGCGTGCCGGCGACACGCTGGTGGTGTGCAACGTGAGCGTGGAGGGGCGGGTGCCGCCGTTCCTGCGCGATACCGGGGAGGGGTGGGTGAGCAGCGAGTACGCCATGCTGCCCCGGGCCACCGAGGAACGCTCCCCCCGCGACGTGACCCGGGGCAGCATCTCGGGGCGCTCGGCGGAGATCCAGCGGCTCATCGGCCGTTCGCTGCGGGCCGCCCTCGACCTGGGCCTGCTCGGGGAGCGGACGCTCCTGGTGGACTGCGATGTGCTCCAGGCCGACGGGGGGACGAGGACCACGGCCATCACCGGCGCGTTCGTGGCGATGGTGCTGGCCCTCCTGCGCCTGTACCGGAGCGGCTCCCTGCCGGGGTGGCCGGTGCGCGACCAGGTGGCGGCGGTTTCCGTTGGCCTGGTGGCGGGGAGAGCGCTCTTGGACCTGGACTACCGGGAAGACAGCCGGGCCGAGGTGGACCTCAACCTGGTGGGCACCGCGCGGGGGAGCCTCGTGGAGATCCAGGGCACCGCGGAGCGCACCCCCTTCTCCCGGCGGGCCCTGGACACCCTCCTGGACCTGGCGGAACGGGGGCTCGCCACCGCCTTTGCGGCGCAGCGCGCCGTGCTCGAGGCGCGTCTCGCCCAAGCGGGGCTCGCCTCGCTGGTGTCGGGTTGACGCGGGCGGTACCGGTTGCTAGTGTGATATCCCCTCTGCGGAGGGGTGGCGTTCTTTGCGAGGAAGCTCGTGCAGGCCACACGGGACGGGGCGTGGCGCAGCCTGGTAGCGCACCTGCCTTGGGCGCAGGTGGTCGGAGGTTCAAATCCTCTCGCCCCGACCAGCACCGTCCCGGCGGAATTGCTGCCTGTAGCTCAGCTGGATAGAGCGGCGGACTTCTAATCCGCGGGTCGGAGGTTCGAATCCTCTCAGGCAGGCCAGTTCTTCTGGTGAGCGTAGCTCAGCTTGGTAGAGCGCCAGACTGTGGCTCTGGTGGTCGGGGGTTCGAATCCCCTCGCTCACCCCAACGTTGGTGGCAACGGGGCGCCCGTAGCTCAGCCCGGATAGAGCGTCAGACTCCGGATCTGAAGGCCCCGCGTTCGAATCGCGGCGGGCGCACCATTTCCTCCCTCCACCGCGGCCCCGTCTCCGTCGCCACGCCTAGGGGGCGGCTACTCGACCCGGGTTCCCTGGCGGGCGGCCGCGTGGGGAGGGTGGAGTGGCGGGTGGGTGGGGATGAGGCGGAGGGGGATGCGCGAGGCGAACTCCTCGTCCACCGCGTCGAGGGCGACACGACCGGCCATGTCCCGGGCCACCGGCAGCTCCATGAGGTAGAGCACCGTGGGCACCACGTCGCTCAGGCGCGTGTTGCGCAGCCGCACGTGGCGGCGCACCCCCTCGCCCGCAAAGAGGACGAACCCATCCGACGAGTCGCTGGGGGATACCGTCCAGCTCCGCCGGCGAAAGGCGGCGTTGACGAGGCGCCGCCACGGCTTGGGCGGGGCCATGCCGTAGGGGGAAACCACCACCAGCAGGCAGTCCTGCCCGCCGAGAACCAGCCACAGCTCTCGCACCTGTTCATCGAGCAGCCGCGCGGCGGCACGCAGCACCTCCACCCCCCCCAAGGGGTCGCTGTCGTTCTCCCGCCACAGGGGGCGCAGACGTGCCGCCAGGTCGGTGTTGAAGACCAGACACTCCACCGGCTCGCGCGCCACGCGCAGCACCGTGAGGGCCGCCGTCTGTACGCCCACGGCCAGCGCGTCGCGGGTGCGCCCCGCCGCCTCCGGCCGCGCCCGCAGCGACGGCTCCAGGGCTTCTCGCAGCTCCGCATCCACCTGCGAGTACGGCAGCGCCTCCGCCACCAGGGGGGTGGGCACCACCCAGGTGGCTGCCGCTACCCCCGGCCATCCGGCCAGGCCCACGGTCCGGCCAGCGCGCAGGAGGATCTCCCAGAGCGTGCCCCGCCGCGGGGAAGGGGAGGCGGCGCGCTGCCACAGCCGCCAGGGGAGGTGGTGGGGCGTTGGCCAGGGCCCCCGGAGCAAGAGCGAGACGGGGGCGTCGGCCAGCCAGGGGAGGCGGTAGGCTCGGCGCCCCGTCACGCCGTGGGTGGCGGGCAGGCAGCCGGTGGCCAGGGTGGTGAGTGCGGCGAGCCGCGAGAAGGGCGATACGGTAGTGAGCCGTCCCCACGCCCACTCGTCGCGCAGGCTGCGCAGGAACGGCATGTCCCCCCGCTCGATGGCGGGGAGCAGCCAGGGCAGATCGGTCCCTTCGATGCTCACCAGCAGCACCCGCCGGCGCGTGGAAAATCGCAACTCGTCCGCCACCACCGCCGCGGCGGTGCCCCGCGGCACCGTCGCCCACACCCCCCACGCCGCACCGACCAGGACCAGGCCGGTGCCGACCGCCCAGAAGCGCGCGGACCGCTGCCGCGGTCGCGCCAGCGGGAGGAGGGCCACGAGGACGGTGAAGAGGAGCAGCGCGAGCCCGATCGTCCGCAACCCCTCGCGGTTCTCCGCGCGCAGCAACTGGTAGGTGCGGTCGCGGTTGTAGAAGGCCACCGCCGCCACCACCAGGCCGTGCGCCGCCGCCAGCGGACTCCACAGCCCGAGGTTGAAGCCCCGCCGCGCGGCAACCTGCGGCGCCAGGAGGGAATAGGCCTCCACGAGGGCGAAGGAAACCCCGCCGAACCACAGCGCCGCCCAGCTGGCCCAGGCGGCCAGCGCCAGGATGGCGGTGGGCCAGCGGAGGCTCACCTCCGGCCACAGGAGCAGCTGCAGCGGCGCCACCACCGCTCCCGCCAGGGCGCCCGCTGCGAGACAGTGGCCGAGCCTGCGAAGATGGCGCATAATGCACCGGCATGATAGCGCGCCGCGACATGAGGGTCCGTCTGGCCGCGAGGCGCGAGCTTTCCCCCACCTGCTTCCTCCTCGAGTTGGTCACCGAGGCGCGGTTCGAAGCGCAGCCCGGACAGTTTGGGATGCTCGCCTGCCGCCCCGGCCGCGACCCCTTCCTGCGGCGCCCCTACTCCCTGGCTGCCGTGGCGGCGCGGGACGACGGCACGGCCTGCGAACTGCTGGTGAAGGAGGTGGGGACGGGGAGTCGGGCCCTGCGCGAAGCGGCCGTGGGCGGCGAGTTGCAGCTCCTGGCACCGCTCGGCCGGGGTTTCGACCTCGCCGCCCCGAAGGGGGGGCGGGCCGCCCTGGTGGCGGGGGGGATCGGCCTTCCCCCCCTCCTCTTCGCGGCGGAGCGGCTGGCCGCCGCCGGGCGACCCTTCGATCTCTTCCTCGGCGCCGCCACAGCGGCCGAGTTGCTGCTGGTGGAACGCTGCCAGCGGGCGGTGGCGGCGGTGGGGGGGGAGCTGGTGCTGGCCACCGACGATGGCTCCCGCGGCGAGCGGGGGGTGATCACCGAGCCGCTGGCCCGGCGCGTGGCGGCGGGGGGGGCGTATACCACGGTGCTGGCCTGCGGCCCGACCCCCATGCTGGCCGCGCTCACGCGGCTGGCCCAGAGCTCGCGGCTCGACCTGCAACTGTCGCTGGAGGAGCCCATGGCCTGCGGGGTGGGGGTGTGTCTCGGGTGCGTGGTGGAGCGGGCGGACGGGCGGCGGGTACCGACTTGCCAGGAGGGGCCGGTGTTTCGAGCGAACGAGCTGGCCGAGCGGTGGTGGGAATGCCCGTCGACCTGAGCGTCGCCGTGGGCGGGCTCCGCCTCGCCAACCCGGTGCTCACCGCCTCCGGCACCTTCGGGTACGGGCTCGACCTGCTGGACCTCTGCCCCCCCGAGGCGGTGGGCGGGGTGGTGACGAAAGGGTTGTCGCCGCTGCCGCGAGCCGGCAACCCACCGCCGCGCATCGTCGAGACCGCCGCCGGCATGATCAACGCCATCGGCCTGCAAAACGTGGGCGTGGACGCGTTCTGTCGCGACAGCCTGCCGCAGCTGCGGCAGCGCCGGGTGGTGGTGGTGGTGAACGTGTTCGGCGAGACGATGGACGCCTACGAGCAGGTGATCCGCCGCTGCGAGGCGGAGGAGGGCATCGCCGCCTACGAGCTGAACGTGTCCTGCCCCAACGTCAGCGCGGGCGGGATGGAGTTCGGACACGACCCGCAGCAGCTCCAGCGTCTGACTGCCCGCTGCCGGGAGGCCACCGACAAGCCCATCTGGGTGAAACTCTCCCCCAACGCTCCCGACCTCCTGGCTACCGCCCGCGCGGCGGTGGCGGGGGGTGCCGACGCCCTGTCGCTCATCAACACCATCCGCGCCGTGGCCATCGACGCCGAGCGGCGGCGGCCGGTGCTGCCGCGCGTCTTCGGCGGGCTCTCGGGTCCCGCCATCAAGCCGATCGCCCTGCGCATGGTGCTGGAGGTGCACCGGGCCCTGCCGGAGGTGCCGTTGGTGGGCATCGGCGGCATCGAAACGGGGCGCGATGCGGTGGAGTTCCTCCTCGCCGGGGCGTCGGCGGTGCAGGTGGGCACCGCCACCTTCCGCGACCCCTCGGCCCCCCTGCGCATCATCCGGGAGCTGGAAGCGTTCTGCGCCGCCCAGGGCCTCGGCGCGGTGGGGGAACTGGTGGGAGGCCTGGTGTGGCCATGAACCTGGAAGCGGCACGGCAGCGACTGATCGTGGCCCTGGACCTGTCGGAGCGGGCCGCCATCCTGCGGTTGGCCGCCTCCCTCGCCGCCCGGGTGGGGGCGGTCAAGCTCGGGCTGGAGGCCTTTACCGGCCACGGTCCGGCCCTGGTGACGGCGGTCCAGGAACTGGGCTTGCCCGTGTTCCTGGACCTCAAGCTCCACGACATCCCCAACACTGTGGAGCGGGCAGCGGCGGCGTGCGCGCGGCTGGGGGTAAAGATGTTCACGGTCCACGCGTCGGGCGGCCCCGCCATGCTCGCCGCCGCGGTGGCCGGCGCCGCCGCGGGTACGGCGGCGGGGGCGGCCCCGCCGGCCGTGCTGGCCGTCACGGTGCTTACCAGCCTAGACGAGCGGCTGCTGGGGCGACTGGGGATCGCAGGCAGCGTGGCCGAGCGGGTGGGTGCCTGGGCCGAGATGGCGCGCGAGTGCGGCTGCGCCGGCGTGGTCTGTTCGGCGCAAGAGGCGGCCGGGTTGCGCGCCCGCCTGGGCAGCGGGGTGCTGCTGGTGACCCCCGGGATCCGGCCCG
>JBBISY010000040.1:0-26494 GCA_037441065.1 Acidobacteriota bacterium
GGCGCGCCGGCGGGGACGGTGGCCTGGGGCTGGACCGCCGCCGCCGGCCTGGCGGCGGGTGTGGTGCTCGGGCCGCCGCTGGGGGCGTTGGCCGACGCGCGGGGCTGGCGCAAGCCTTTCTTGGCGGCCTTTGCCGCCCTGGGGGTGCTGGCCACTGCAGCTCTCGCGCTGGTACTGCCGCAGCGGTGGCCGGCGGCGCTCCTCCTCTACGTGGTGGCGGCCACCGGATTTTCCGGGGCGAACCTGTTCTACGATGCGCTGCTGCCCGGGCTCGGTCCCCCCGCCGCCTGGGACCGCCTGTCGGCCCGGGGCTACGCCGCCGGGTACGCCGGGGGTGCCGTGGCGCTGGTCGCGGTGGCCGCGCTCTCCCTCCCCCTGGGCAGCGCCGGTCTGCGCCTGGGCTTCGTGTTCACAGCGGTGTGGTGGGCGGTGTTCACGGTCCCGCTCGTCCTCCTCGTGCCGGAACCGCCGTGGGGGGGCGCGGTCCGGCCGCTGCAGCGGCTGCGCGCCACCTTCGCCGAGGCGCGGCGGCATCGCATGCTGTGGCGCTTCCTCCTCGCCTACTGGCTCTACAACGACGCCATCGGCACCATCATCAAGATGGCGGCCGCCTACGGTGCCGAGGTGGGGATTCCCTTGCCGCACCTCCTGGGCGCACTGCTGCTCGCGCAGCTCGTGGGCGTCCCCGCCACGCTGGCCTTCGGGCGGTACGCCGCCCGGCACGGAGCGCGGGAGGGGATCCTCCTCGCCCTGGGGGGCTACGGCGTGGTCTGCGTCGGCGCGCTGTTCCTGCGGCAGGCCTGGCAGTTTTGGGTGCTGGCGGCGGCGGTGGGGGCGGTGCAGGGGGGAGCGCAGGCGCTCTCGCGCTCCCTCTACGCGCGGCTCGTGCCGCTGCAGCGGGAGGCCGAGTTCTTCTCCTTCTTCGACGTATCCGGGCGGGTGGCCGGAATCGCGGGGCCAGCCCTCTTTGCCCTGGTGGCCGGCGTCTCGGCGAGCGGTCGTGCCGGGGTTGTCATGGTGCTCGCGCTGTTCCTGGCGGGGGGGTGGCTGCTCTGGGGGGTGCGACCCGGCGAGGGTCCGTTTCGAGAGCCTTGACGCGTTCATGTATGATGCGCGGAGCTTGTGAGCCGTTCCGGGCGGCGAAGGCGGCCCGGAACGCGGGGGGCTGACGGGCGGGGGCAGCCGCACGATCGAGGGCGGGGCGAGGGGTAGGTCTGTCTTTCGAAGGGAGGAGGAAAGAACGACAATGACGGGCACGGCACAACTCATCTTGTTGGTCATCGGTTTTTCGCTATTTGGCTTGGCGTTCGCCGCCTACCTCGCCCGCTGGGTGCTCCGGCACTCCACCGGCAGCGAGGCGATGCAGCGGATCTCCAACGCCATCAAGGAGGGTGCAGAAGCCTTCCTGCGCCGGCAGAACGGCACCATCCTCATGCTGGCGGGACTGTTCGCGCTGGTGCTGTTCCTGGGGTACGGCGTGGTGCGGGGCCACCGCGATTTCGACCCGGTGGGCAGCTCGCTGCAACTGGCGATGTGGATCACCCTCTCCTTTGTCTTCGGTGCCCTCTGCTCGGTGTTCGCTGGGTACGTGGGCATGTGGGTGTCGATCCGCTCCAATATCCGCACCGCCCACGCCGCCCTCTCGAGCCTCAACGACGCCCTGCGCATCGCGCTGCGGGGCGGGGCGGTCTCGGGCCTGCTGGTGGTGGCCATGTCGCTCCTGGGTGTGGCTGGCCTCTACGCCCTGGTGAGTGCGGTGGGCAACGTGGAGAGCACAAAGATCCCCCTCCTCATCGTGGGCTACGGGTTCGGGGCCTCGTTCGTGGCGCTCTTCGCCCAGCTGGGCGGTGGGATCTACACCAAGGCGGCGGACGTGGGCGCCGACCTGGTGGGCAAGGTGGAGGCGGGGATCCCCGAGGACGACCCCCGCAACCCGGCGGTGATCGCCGACCTGGTGGGTGACAACGTGGGCGACTGCGCCGGCCGTGGCGCGGACCTCTTCGAGTCCACGGCCGCCGAGAACATCGGCGCCATGATCCTGGGGGCTTCCCTGGCTGCGGCGGCGGAGAAGGCCGGGATGGCGTTCTCGGCGGGGGTGGTGGGAGTGATGATGTTCCCGCTGGTGGCGCGCGCCTTCGGGATCGTCGCTTCCATCATCGGCATCATGATGGTGAAGCTCGACAAGGAAGAGAAGATGGACCCCATGCAGGCGCTGAACCGCGGCTACTACTTCGCGGTGGTGCTGGCCATGGCCGCGTTCGGCGGGGCCACCTACTGGCTCCTCAACTCGCCGGCGGCGCCCAACGCCTGGTGGCACTTCTTCCTGTGCGGCATCATCGGCGTCTTGACCTCGGTGGCGTTCGTGTACATCACGCAGTACTACACCGAGTACCGCTACCGGCCGGTGCAGTCCATCGCCGAGGCGTCCAAGACCGGCCCGGCCACCAACATCATCGCCGGCATCGGGGTGGGCTTCGAGTGCACGTGGATGCCCATCCTGGTGATGGGTGCGGCGCTTCTGGGTTCGTACTACCTGGGTGCCACCTCGGGGCTGCCCCACGCCGGTCTGTTCGGCACCGCGGTGGCGACGATGGGGATGCTGGCCACGGCCGCCTACATCCTGGCCATGGACACCTTCGGCCCGATCACCGACAACGCGGGCGGCATCGTGGAGATGTCCGAGCAGCCGGAAGAGATCCGCAAGAAGACCGACCGCCTCGACGCTGTCGGCAATACCACCAAGGCCCTCACCAAGGGGTACGCCATCGGCTCGGCCGGACTCGCCGCCTTCCTGCTCTTCCAGGCTTACATGGACGAGGTGATCCAGTACGCCGGCCTGGAGCACGGCACGCTCTTCCGCGTGGACATCGGCAAGCCGGTGGTGTTCGTCGGCGCCATGATCGGCGCCATGCTGGTGTTCGTCTTCTCGGCGCTGGCTATCCGCGCCGTGGGCGGAGCGGCCCAGTCGATCATCGAGGAGGTCCGCCGCCAGTACGCCAAGCTCCCGCGGGTCAATGACATCATCCAGTTCCCCAAGGACTTCAAGCCCGACTACGGTTCCTGCGTGGACATCGTCACCAAGGCGGCGTTGCGCAAGATGGTGGCGCCGGGCCTGCTGCCGGTGCTGGTGCCGGTGGGTGTGGGGCTGCTCTTCAAGGTGTTCATCTCTGAGAACGATCGGCTGATCTCTGCCGAGGCGGTGGCGGCGCTCCTCATGGTGGGTACCATCGTCGGCATCATCACCGCCCTCCTCCTGAACAACGGCGGTGGGGCGTGGGACAACGCCAAAAAGTTCATCGAATCCGGTGCCCACGGCGGCAAGTACCTGACGCTCCCCGACGGCTCCAAGACCAAGAACCCCACCCACGGTGCGGCGGTGGTGGGCGACACCGTCGGCGACCCCTTCAAGGACACCGCCGGCCCGTCGCTGCACGTGCTCATCAAGCTGCTCTCCACGATCACCCTGGTGCTGGCGCCGCTGTTCATCTGACGCCGCTTCCGTGGAAGCGAACCCGAGGGGCGGAGCGATCCGCCCCTCGATCTTTATCCCTGGCGTCTTCGACGCTCCAGCTATGTGGCCGGTATGCCCTGCAGCTTCTCCAGCCGCTCCCGCAGCTCGGCCCCGATGGGCACGGCTCGCCCCGTGCTGTAGTCGTACATGACCTGCACTGTCTCGGCCTCGGCGGCGAGGCGGCCGGAGGCCTCGACGCGGTAACGGAGCGTGAAGCTCGTTCGCCCGAGCGAGGAGACGGCGATCCGCACGACGACGTCGTCGCCGAAGCGGATCGGCGAGCGGAAATCCACGGCGACGCGGGCAACGATGAACGGCACGTCCCGCGCCGAGGTGGTGAGCCCGAAGTGCTGGTCCCACAGTTTCGTGCGGGCCACCTCGAGGTAGGTGACCAGCACCGCGTTGTTCACGTGGTCCATGGCGTCGATGTCCGACCAGCGCACCTCGATGGGGCAGGAGAAGGGGAACGACGGGTCGCCGCTGGCGGGGCGCTGCTGCGGCACCGGCACCTCACCTCCCCCCGCGGCTTTCGGCCAGGCGGGCAAGCTCCGGCAGTACCGGCTCCACCGCCTGCCGGCCCGCCGCCAGGCACTCTTCGAGGCGGGTGAACTCGGACCAGTGGATGCCCCCCACCGCCGGCCGCAGCACCAGATCCGCGTCGCGGAGGATCTCGCGGCGCAGGGCCCTGTGGGTGAGCTGGCCGGCGCGCAGCAGGGCGCGCGGTACCTTGACCAGCTCGGGATCGTCGTCCGCCGGTTCGTCCCCCACCTCCACGGCCACCACGGGCCGCCGGGAGAGTTCGCGCGCCTGCCGCACCGGGACGTCGGCGACCACCCCGCCGTCCCACAGCGCCGTGCCCTCCCAGGGGCACACGGGCAGCACCCCGGGGATGGAGCTCGAGGCGATGACGGCGAGGCGGAGGGGGCCGCGGCGAAGCGCCACCGGCTGGCCGGTGAAGAAATCCGTGGCCACCGCGGCGAAGGGGCGGGAGAGCTCTTCGATCTGGACATCGGGGAGGAGAAAGGCCAGGGCTCGAGCGAAGTCCTCGCGTTCCACCAGGGAACGGCGGCCGAGGGCGAGCACCGCCGTGGTGCCGCGCTGCAGGGTGCGGGCGAAGTGGAGGAGGGTGCTGTCTCGGGAGGAGACGTCGTCGGCGAGCTTCACATCCGGCAAGCTCTTGGGGAAGTCCGAGGCGAGGAACTCGCGCCAGCGCCGCTCCACCGCCGCCGCGCTGCCCAGCGTCAGCCACATGGCGCCCACGATGGCGCCGGCGCTAGTTCCCGCCACGCAGGCCACGGGGATACGCTGCTCTTCCAGGGCGCCCAACACAGCCACATGGGCGAGCCCGCGCGCGCCCCCGCCACCCAGCGCCAGCGCCAGGCCGCGCTCCCGTCGTCGCCGCCGGGTGAACCAGGGCCACACGCCCCATAGTAGCTTGTTTCGCCGGCTCCTTCACCGGGTGTGGCGAGAGGCTCTGGCACGTCCGCGAGCTATCAAGGAGGGGCCTGGCGGCGCGGCGGGGGAAACGCCTTGACGCGGCACCCCGGTGAAAATAAACTCCATCTCAGCAAGGGGGGCAATCATGGGTGCGTGCCGCGCAGTGTTGCTAGGGATGTTGAGTCTTGGCTCCTGGGCCCTGGGGGCGGCGGCGATCCCGTCGCTGCACCAGCCGGACCCCTTGGCGGCGCCGCCGCCGAGCCTCGCCAGCGAGCTGCGCACAGTGGCCACGCCGCTCGACGCCATGGAGCGTCTGGCGCCGTCACTGGTCCGCCGGCTGCTGGAGGGACCGGGGACGGTGCGCGTCCTGGTCGTCCTCAACGAGCCGATGATCGGCGAGCTGGCCGGCGCCGGCAGCGAGGGGTTCGATGCCATCCGCACCCGCTACCTGGCCAACCTCCAGCACCGCTTCGTCACCGCCACCGCCCCCCTCGGCCTGCGCCCGCTGCGCGGCTTTTCCCACCTGCCGCTGGTGCTGGCCGAAGTGCCTGCGGAGCGGGTGGTGGACGTGGCCGGGGATCCCCTGGTGCGGGCGGTGCAACTGGACCGGCCGGTGCAGGCGCAGCGGGCGGAGGGCGGTGCGCTCATTCGCGCGAACCAGCTCCTCTCCCAGGGCGGCACCGGGGCCGGCGTGGGGATCGCCATCGTGGACACCGGGATCGACGTGAGCCACCCTGAGTTCTCCGCCCCCAACAAGGTCCGGGCCTGGGGGAACTACACCGACTCGCCGGGCGACGGCACCACCGACGACAACGGCCACGGCACCGCCTGCGCCGGTATTGCCGCGGGGGCGAGCGGCGGCATGGCGCCGCAGGCGCACCTGTGGGCCCTCAAGGTCCTGAACGCGGAGGGGCAGGGCTCGGACGCGGCGGTCATTCAGGCGTTCAACGACATCTACGCCAACCGCACGAATTTCGGCGGCGTCCAGGTGGTGAGCGTCTCGATCGGCGGCAGCGACGTGTGGGAGGGCACCTGCGACGGCGACAACCCAGCCTACGTCACCGCCATCCAGCAGCTGGTCTCGGCTGGCATCCTGGTCTTCGTCTCGGCGGGCAACGGGGGGTGTAGCAACGGCGTATCGGCGCCGTCCTGCGTGTCCGGGGCGATCGCCGTGGGGGCGGTGTACGACGCCAACGTGGGCGTGCAGCCGGGCGTGGGCAGCATCTTTGTCGGGACCTGTATCCCTGAGGAGCAGGGTGGCTGTCAGGACGCCACCACTGCGGCGGACAAGATTGCCTGCTACTCCAACTCGTCGAGCCGCCTCGATATCCTGGCGCCCGCCCACTGCGCCACCACGCCGCAGGCGGGGGGTGGGTACAAGACCTGCTTCGGGGGCACCTCGGCGGCCTGCCCGTACGCGGCGGGTGTGGCGGCGCAGATCCTCTCTCTGCGCGGCAGCGCCACCCCGGCGGAGGTGAAGAACGCCATGATGACCACGGGGCGGTCCCTCGCCGACCCCCGCAACGGCATCACCAGGCGCCGCATCGACGCGGTGGCGGCGTACCAGGCGCTCACCGGCGGCGGCGGTGGTGGCGGGTCGTTCCCCTACGCGTACTGGGTACCGGTGGGGGCGCGCGTGTCCGGCTCTGGCGGCTCGCAGTTCTACACGGATCTGGGGTGTCTCAACGTGGGCTCCGCTGCGGCGAGCATCGAGGTGTGGCTGTACAAGGACGGCACGACTTTCAAGGGCACCGCGACGATTCCCGCCGGGGCGCAGGCGATCTACCGCGACATCCTCACCCAGTTGGGCCAGACGGGCAAAGGTACGCTGGCGATCCTCTCCACCCAGCCGCTGCACGTCACCTCGCGCACCTACAACAAGACCACCGCGGGGACCTTCGGCCAGTATTACGACGGCTACGCGGCCAGCGAGGGCCTGAGTGCGGGCCAGTCGGCCTACCTCCCCATGCTCACGGAAAACGCCGACTACCGCACCAACATCGCCGTCGCCAACACCGGCACCGGGCCGGCGCAGGTCACGGTGGCGCTGTACAGCGGTTCCGGGGCCCTCCTGACAAGCTATTCGGTGTCGCTGGCGCCGGGGGAGAGCAAGCAGGAGAACCAGCCGTTCAAGAACAGGGCGGGGCAGACGAACATGAACGCCGGCTACGCCAAGGTCACCGTGGTGTCGGGAAGCGGCGTGCTGGCCACGGCATCGGTGCTGGACAACAAGACGTCGGACCCGACGACCATTCCGCCGAAGCGCTGATCCGCGCGCGTGGCGCGGGCAAGAGGGCCGGCCCCGGCGGGTTCTCCTCCCGACCGGCGGCAAACCTTGCGGGCGTTGACGGCGTATACCCGTGCGTGGTAGACGACACGACCGGAAGGGAAAGGAGCGCGACATGAGGCGAACGGTTCTGTGGGGAGCGCTGGTGTCGCTGCTGGTGGCAGCGGCCGTGGGCGCGCAGCAGGTGAACGTGCGGGAGGAGACGCTCCCGAACGGGATGAAGCTCCTCATGGTGGAGCGGCACGACTCGCCCACCGTGGCGGCGGGGTGGGTGGCCCGGGTCGGTGCGGTGAACGAGCCGCCGGGGATCACGGGCATCTCGCACCTCTTCGAGCACATGATGTTCAAGGGCACCAAGACCATCGGCACCACCGACTACGAGAAGGGCGCCCAGATCATGGCCAAGCAGGACGCGGTCCGGGCGGAGATGGAGAAGGAGTACGCGCTGCTGCGGGAGAAGCTGCGCCGCGGCGAGATCTCCGGCACCATCTACGATCCCGGCAACCGCACCGAGCGGCTGAAGGAGCTGCAGGGCGAGCTGGAGAAGCTGTACGCCGAGGAGAAGGCCCTCATCGTCAAGGACGAGCTGGACCAGATCTACACCCGCGAGGGGGCCTCGGGGCTCAACGCCGGCACCAGCGAGGACTGGACGGTGTACTTCATTACGGTGCCGTCGAACAAGCTCGAGCTGTGGTTCTGGCTGGAGTCCGACCGCCTCGCCAACCCGGTGTTCCGCGAGTTCTACTCCGAGCGCGACGTGGTGCGGGAAGAGCGGCGCTTGCGCACCGAGTCCACCCCCACGGGCAAGTTCGAGGAAGCCTTCAACGCCTTGTTCTGGCAGTCCTCCCCCTACGGCCACCCGGTGGTGGGGTGGCCCTCGGACGTGGAGTCCATCACCCGCGCGCAGGCGGAGCGGTACTTCGCCACCTACTATGCGCCCAACAACCTCACCGCCGCCTTCGTGGGCGACTTCGATCCGGCGAAGGTGCTGGAGCTGGCGCACAAGTACTTCGGCCGGATCCCGCGGGGCGACACGCCGCCGCCCGAGGTGATCACCACCGAAATGCCGCACCTGGCCGAGGTGCGGATGACCGCCCGCGCCGATACCAACCCGGAGGTGTCCATCCGCTTCCACGCCGTGCCCTTCAACCACGCCGACATGTTCGCCTTCCAGCTCATCGGGGACCTGCTCTCGCGGCGCACGGGCCGTCTCTACAAGTCGCTGGTGGAGCAGAAGCAGGTGGCGGTGGGCGAACCCTACGCTTTCTTCCGGCCGCTCAAGTACGAGGGGTACATCGAGGTGGGGGCCGAGGTGAAGGAGGGCAAGCGGCCCGAAGAGGTGGAGGCGGCGCTGCTGGCCGAACTGGAGCGGCTGGGCAAGGAGCCGGTGGGCGACCGCGAGCTGCAGAAGGTGAAGAACCAGGAGCTGGCCAACTCCTTCCGTCGCCTCCAGTCCAACTTCTTCCTCCTGCTGCAACTGCTCATCTACGACGCCAACGGTGACTGGCGTTTCCTGAACGACTCGCCAGCCAAGCTCCAGGCCGTCACCGCCGCCGACATCCAGCGGGTGGCCACCAAGTACTTCACGCCAGAGAACCGCGCGGTCCTCACCTACCTGCGCAAGGAGGGGACGGCGCCCGAGGACCCGGAGCTGGCGGCGCTCCCCGCCCAGCTCAAGGGGATGGTGAAGCAGCAGCTGGCGCAGATCGAGCAGGTCAGCGACCGCGGCGAGCTGGAGCAGATGCTGGCCCAGCTCCAGCAGATGAGTGGCCAGGTACCGCCGCAGGTCAAGCCCGCCATCGTATACATCCTCAAGAAGGTGGAGGAGCGGCTGGCGGCCCTGGCGGCTCCGGAAGGGGGGAAGTGACCATGAAGAACGTGAAGCCTACCACCGTGGCCTTCGTGTTGCTGGCGGCGGCCGCGAGCGCCCTCGCCGGCGACATTCCGCCCCGCCCCGAACAGCTGCAGTTCCCGCCCCTGACCTACGCCGTTCCCGACGGCCAGGCGCTGCGGGTGCGGCTCGCCAACGGCATCCCCGCCTACGTGGCGGCGGACACGCTCTTGCCCCTGGTGACTGTGCAGGTGTACTTCCGCGGCGGCCGATACCTGGAGCCCGCCGGCAAGGAGGGCCTGGCGGAGCTCACCGGCAAAGTTTGGCGCAGCGGCGGCGCCGGCAACCTGGACGCGGCAGCCTTCGACGAAGAGGTGGACTTCCTCGCCGCGCAGCTCGCCACCTCGGTGGGGGAGACCACCGGCGCGGTGACGATGAACGTGTTGGCCAAGGACATCGACCGGGGCCTGGAACTCCTCATGGCGCTGCTGCGCACGCCCCGCTTCGAGCAGGCCCGGCTCGACAAGGCCAAGGAAGAGCTGCTCGCGGAGATGAAGCGCCGCAACGACGACACCCGCGACATCGAGGAACGGGAGTGGAACCGTCTGCTGTACGGGGAGGGTTACTTCCTGAACCGGCTCGCCACCAAGGCCTCGGTGGACGCCATCACCCGGGAGGACCTGATCGCCTTCCACGCGCAACTGGCCCGGCCCGCCAACTTCGTCGTGGCGGTGGCGGGGGACTTCGACCGCAAGGCCATGATCGCCAAGCTGAACGCCACGCTGGGAGCCTGGAAGGGCGGGGGTGCGCCGGTACCGCCCGTGCCGCAGCCCACCTTCCAGCCCAAACCGGGCGTGTACCTGGTGCACAAGAGCGACGTCAACCAGGGGCGCGTTTCCATCGGCCACCTGGCGGCCAAGCGGCCTTTTGCCGACGAGTTCCCCATGATGGTGGGCAACGACATCTACGGGGGCGGCGGGTTCACCGCCTGGCTGATGTCCAAGGTGCGTTCGGACGAGGGGCTCACCTACGGCGCCTACTCCGGGTTCGAAATCGGCAACGCCTTCCCGGGTACCTTCCGCGCGTATCTGCAGACCAAGTCGTCCACCTGCGCCCGCGCCGTCAAGCTCACCCTGGAGCTCCTGGAGAAGCTGCGGCGCGGCGAGATCACGGAGCAGGAGCTCGCCACCAGCGTGAACTCCTTCATCGAGACGCTGCCGCGCACCTTCGAGACCAAGGTGCGGACCGTGTCGCGCTTCGCCCAGGACGAGCTGGAGGGGATACCGCCGAACTACTGGCAGACGTACCGCGACAAGATGCGGGCCGTGGATGTGGCGGCCATCAAGGCAGCGGCCAATCGCCACCTGAAGCCCGACCAGCTGGTGATCCTGGTGGTGGGCAACATCGAGGAGATCCTCAAGGGTCACCCCGACTTCCCCGACATCAAGCTGGAAAACTTCGGCCCCCTGGTGCGGCTGCCGCTGCGCGATCCTATGACGCTGCAGCCGCTCGCCGAGTGAGGGACGCGTCGCCTCACCCCACGCCCGGGGCTCCGGCCCCGGGCGTTTTTGTTACTCTCGCGCCGGGAGAGGACGGGATGAAAGGTTCGGTGGTGGTCCACACGCTGGCGGGGACCAAAAAGGCGCTGGAGGTGTGTCGCCTGGTGGAGGCGCTGTACCTGGCCGGCCGGCGGGTGGTGGTGTTCCTGGACGACGAGGGGCGGGCCGGGATTCTGGATCAGATGCTCTGGACTTACTCCTCCGAGTCGTTCGTCCCCCACGTGCTGTGGCGCGGCGAGGGGGAGGTGGAGGAGCCGGTGGTGATCGTGTCCGATGCCCTCGCCAACCCCAACGAGGCCGATACCCTGGTGGTGGCCGGCCGACTCGCCCACCTCGAGGGGGCGGCCGCCTTTCGCGAGATCCACGACCTCGCCGCCCAGCTGGCGGAGGACGCCGGCAAGGCCGCAGCGTGGCGGGAGGCCGGCTTCGAGGTGCGCGAAGTGAAGGGTGTCTCCCTGCGGTGAGCGCGCCGCAACGCGCGCAGCTCAGCGGAAGAGGCCGCCCAAGTACGGCTGCACGTAGGTGTTGGGGCTGCGGTTGGTGCGGCTCAGGGCGGCGAGGGCGGCGTGGTACTCCGAGGGGGTGATGGGCCGGTGCAGGTCGGGGTAGCGGCCGGGCCGCGCCGCGAAGTGCGCGGGGCGGTACTGGCTCATGAGGCTCACCGCTACCTGTGGCGAAAGTTCCTCGGCGAGCCACTGCAGCGACTCCTCCACCCCCGCCAGGCCGTGGGGCAGGACGAGGAGCCGCACCAGGAGGCCGCGGCGCAGCGCGCCATCCCCGTCTTCGAACCAAGCATCGCCGATCTGCCGGTACATCTCGCGCAGCGCCTGGCGCGCCACCTCGGGGTAGTCGGGAACCCGGGAGAGCCGGGCGGCCTGCGGGGCGGCCGCGTACTTGAGGTCGGGGAGGTAGATGTCCACGATGCCGTCGAGCAGCCGCAGGGTTTCGAGGGAATCGTAGGCGTTGGTGTTGTAGACGATGGGGATGCGCAGCCCCGCCGGCGCCGCCAGCGCCAACGCCCGCACCAGCTGCGGCACCTGGTGGCTGGGCGAAACCCAGTTGATGTTGTGGCACCCCTCGCCCTGCAGCTCGAGCATGATGGCGGCCAGCGCCTCCACCGAACCCTCGCGGCCCCGGAAGGCCTTTGGCTGCTGCGAGATGTCGTGGTTCTGACAGAACACGCAGCGGAGGTTGCAGTTGGCGAGGAAGATAGTGCCCGAACCGCGGCTGCCGGAGATGGGGGGCTCCTCCCCGAAGTGCGCCCCCCAGGAGGCGACGAGAAGCGTAGCCGGCGTGACGCACCGGCCCAGCTCCCGGTGTCGGTCCACCTGGCAGTTGCGGGGGCACAGGCGGCACGGCGCCAAGAGCGCCTCCAGCTGCTCCGCCCGGCGGCCGAGTTCGCCGGAGGCGGCGAGGGCGAGGTAGGCGGGCTGCCACGACACGGCACGACGCTCCCGACGGCATTGTAGGCAGCCCGGGGCCGCGTGGTAGAATCGCGCTCCCCGTCCGCGGGGTAGGAGGCAAGCATGCAGCGTTCGCGCGTCACCGCTGGAGGGCTGGTTGCCGTGGGACTGGTGCTCGCGGCGTGGTCCGCCGCCCAGGACGTGCCGCCCGTGAAGCTGGCGTTCGTGGACGTGGAACGGGCCCTCTTTGCCATCGACGAGGGGAGGGCACGCCTCAAGGCGCTCCAGGACTGGGCGAGGCCGCTGCAGGAGGAGATCGCCGCGCTGTCTCAGGAGATCGCCTCCCTGCAGGCCGAGCTGGCGTCCAAGCAGGGAGGTGGCGCCGACGCGGCGGCCGCCGACCTGAACCGCAGGCTGGTGGAGAAGCAGCGGCTGCTCGAGGACAAGCAGCGCCGCGGCAAGCGGGATTTCGAGGAACGGCAGGACGCCGTGCTCAAGGACCTGGGCACCAGGCTCAACGAGGTGATCGTCAAGTACGCGGACGAGAACCGGTACACGGCGGTGTTCATCCTCAAGCCCAACGAGCTGGCATACCTGGCCAAGAGCGCCGACATCACCGACGCCATCATCAAGCTGTACAACGAACGCTTCCCGTACCAGGGGGCGAAGTAACGCGCCGCCCGCCCCGGCCGGTGGCGGGGGCGGGCAGCGGGGAGAGAGCGGGAGCAGGATCCGTGGGACGCCGACTGACGCGCAAGCAGATCAAGCAGGACGAGTTCCTGACGCTGGTGGACCGCCTGGTGCACTGGATGGGGGGGAACTGGCGGCAGGCCGCCATCGGCCTCGGCGGGGCGGTGGTGGTTGCCCTCCTGTGGTGGGGGATCGGGGCCCTGGTGGCGGCCCGCTCCCACACCGCCGCCCGCGAGCTGACAGCGGCGGTGGCCGAGTACAACGCCCCGGTGGGCGCGGCGGCAGCGGCCGACGCGACGGTGAAGTTCGCCACCGACGCGGAGCGGCTGAGCACGGCCGAGGCCCACTTCAACAAGGTCGCCTCGCGCTTCTGGCTCACGGAACAGGCCAAGGTGGCCAAGCTGTACCTCGCGCGAATCGCTGCCGATCGCGGGGACCTGGACGGGGCGGCGAGAATCCTGGGCGAGCTGGTGGGGCGCAAGAAGGCGAGCCCCGTGGTGCGTCTCGCCATGCTGGACCTGATCACCATTCGCCTCTCCCAGGGGACGGCGTCCCAGCTCGCGGCCGATCTGGAAGCCATGGTCGCCGGCCACGATCCTCGCCTCCCGCGCGACGTGGCGCTGTTCCAGCTGGCGCGCATCCGCGAGCGGGAGGGCAAGCCGGCGGAGGCGGTGAAGCTGCTGCGGAAACTGGTGGAGGACTTCGCCGACTCGCCGTACCGGTTCGAGGCCCAGCAACGGCTCGCCGCCCTCTCGTAGCATCCCTGGGCGGCAACCGGCCGCGGGCCCTGGCGCGGCAGGGGCCGCGCGCGGGGTAGGGACGGCAAGGCAGGGGGGTGCGGTGAACTTCGTCGAAGTAATTGCCAAGAAACGCGACGGCGGCGAGCTCTCGGACGAGGAGGTGCGGGCCTTCGTGCGCGGCGCCACCACCGGATCCGTGGGGGACGAGCAGCTGGCCGCCCTGCTCATGGCCGTGTGCATCCGCGGCGCGAGTGCGCGGGAGCGGCAGACCCTGGTGGAGGCCATGCGCGACTCCGGCTCCTGCTGGAGGCTGGCGGAGGATTTCCCCACCGTGGTGGACAAGCATTCCACAGGCGGCGTGGGCGATTCCGTTTCGCTGGTGTTCGCTCCCCTCCTGGCGGCCTGTGGTGTGCCGGTGGCGATGATGGCTGGGGCGAGCCTGGGCCACACCCAGGGTACGCTGGACAAGCTGGCGGCGATCCCGGGGTTCGCCCCGGCCACGGGGCGGAGCGAAGCGGTGGCGCGGCTCGAGCGGTGCGGTGCGTGCTTCGCCGCCCAGAGCGACGAGATTGCCCCGGCCGATCGCAAGCTGTACGCGCTGCGCGATGCCACCGCCACGGTGCCGTCGTTGCCGCTGATCGTCGCCTCGATCATGTCCAAGAAGCTCGCCGTGGGCGCGGGGCGGCTCGTGCTGGACGTGAAGGCGGGCGACGGGGCCTTCGCGAAGAGCGAGGAGGCCGCCAGGGAGCTGGCCACGGCCCTGGTGGAGGTGGCGAGCCGCGCGGGGGTGGCGGTGCGGGCCCTCATCACCGACATGCGCGAGCCGCTCGGCCGGTTCCTGGGCACCGCCAACGAGGTGCGGGCAGCGGTGGAGGTACTGGAGGGGCGGGGGGATGCGCGCCTGGCCGAAGTGACCCTCGAGCTGGCCGTGGAGGCCCTGCGGCTGCACGGGATGGGGGAGGATGCAGCGCGGGAAAAGCTCCGCCAGGTGCTAGCCGACGGCTCGGCCCGGCGTCGTTTCGACGAGATCGTCACCTGCCACGGCGGGACCCCCGATCTGAACCGCCTGGCCCGGCCGCGCCGCTCGATCATCGTCACCGCCCCCGCGGACGGCTTCCTGGGCGTGGTGGCCGCCGAGCAGTTGGGGTGGCTGGCGGTGAGCCTGGGGGCGGGGCGCCGCCGCCAGCGGGACGCGGTGGACTTTGCCGCCGGCATCGAGGTGCACGTCCGGGTGGGCGAGGCTATCCAAGCCGGCCAGCCCCTCGCCACCCTCGCCCTAGGCGAACGGCCGGCGGACGCGGAGGAGGTGGCGCGCCGCGCCCGCCAGGCCTTTACGCTGGTGGACGCGCCTCCCCCGCCGGTGCCCCTGGTGGCCGCGCGGCTGGGGGACGCTCGGTAGGTGCTGTACCGGCTCTCGGGGGTGACCCTCTCCTTTGCGGGCAGGCCGGTCCTGCGCGGCGTGGACCTGCAGCACAACCCGGGCGAGAAACTCCTCCTCGTCGGCCGCAACGGCAGCGGCAAGACCTCCTTGCTGCGCATCGTCGCCGGCGAGCTGGAGGCGGACGGCGGCACGGTGGAGCGGGCAGGGGGTCTCGAGATCAGCCGGCTGGAACAGATCCTCACCGCGCCCGCCTCCGTGACCGTCCTCGACTTCTGCCTCTCGGCGGTGCCGCGCGTGCAGGCCATCGAACGGGAGCTGGAGGAGCTGGAGCGGGGGGCGGCGGCGCGGGACGAGGGGGCCATGGCACACCTTCACGAGCTGCACGAGGAGTACGACCGGCTGGACGGCTACCGGCTCCGGCCCCGGGCGGAGGCGGCCCTGGACGGGGTGGGGATCCCCCGGTCGCTGCACCGGCGCCCGCTGGGGGAGCTGTCCGGGGGGGAGCGGACCCGCGTAGCGTTGGCGCGGGCCCTCCTGGCGCCGGCGGATCTCCTGCTCCTGGACGAACCCACCAACCACCTGGACCTGCTGGGCGCGGCCTTCCTCGCCAGCGAGCTGGCGCAGCGCGAGCGGGCGCTGCTGGTGGTCACCCACGACCGCGAGCTCATCGACCGGGTGGGGGGGGAGATCCTCGAGCTGCACGGCGGCCGCCTCGAGCGGTTCGGCAGTTCCTACGCCCGCTACCGGCGCGAGCGGGAAGCGCGCCGGGCCCAAGCCCGCCGGGCGTACGAACTGCAGCAGCGGGAGATCCAGCGCCAGGAGGAGTTCATCCGCCGCAACATCGCCGGCCAGAACACGCGCCAGGCGCAGGCGCGGCAAGCCCTCCTGGAGCGGATGACCAGACTCGAGGCGCCGGAGCCCGACCTGCCGGCGGTGAAGCTGCGCTGGGACCGCCCCGGCCGCTCCGGCGAGCGGGTGCTGGAGGTGGAGAACCTGGCGGTGGGGTGGGGCGGGGCGAGCCTGCTCCGGGGGGTGAACTTCCTGCTGCGCCGGGGCGACCGCCTGGCCCTGGTGGGGCGCAACGGCTCCGGCAAGACCACGCTGCTGCGCACCATCGCCGGCGCCCTGCCAGCCCTGGGCGGGGTGGTGAAGTTCGGCACCGGCGTCGTGCCCGGCTTCTACGACCAGGAGCAGGCGGACCTGCCGGAGGGAGAGACGGTGCTGGCCACCCTCCTGGCCGCGCGCCCAGACTGGACGCCGGCGGAGGCGCGGGCGTGGGCCGGCCGGTTTGGGTTTTCCGGGGAGTCGGCCGAGGTGCCCTGCCGCGCGCTCTCGGGCGGGGAGCGCTCCCGCCTGGCCCTGGCCCGGCTGGTGGCGGCGGCTCCCAACCTGCTGCTCTTAGACGAGCCCACCAACCACCTGGACCTGGTCACCTGCGAGGCACTGGAGGAGGCGCTCTCCGAGTACCCGGGGGCGCTGGTGCTGGTGAGTCACGACCGGCGACTGGTGGAGCGGGTGGCCACGGGGGTCTTGGTGCTGGAGGGCGAGACGGTGCGGGCGGTGGGCCGGGTGGAGGAGGCCTTCGAGCGCATCGGCATGGCTTCCCGGCCCAAGCCGGAGGGGCGGGCGGCCGCCACCGGTGCGCGGCGCAGCCCGGAGGAGGAGGAACGGCGCAAGCTCCGCCGCGACGCGCGGCGGGCCCAGGAGCGGGCGAAGACTCTGGCCGGCGAACTGGAGCGGCTGGAAGCGAGGCTCCAGGAGATCGAAACGGCGCTGTGCGACCGCGCGGTCTACAGCGATGCGCGCCGGGCAGCCGAGCTGGTGCGCGAGGCGAAGGCGCTGCGGGCGCAGCGCGACGAGGCAATGGAGGCCTGGGTGGAGGCGGACGACGACTTCGCGGCGTTGCAGGCCCGCCTCGCCGAGCTGGAGTAGCTGGGGGAGAAGGGACAGGGGACAGGGGACAGGGGACAGGGGGAATGCACTTCCGGTGAGTTCACTTCCTTCCCGGACCCCGGATCCCGGACCCCGGCCCCCGCAAGACAAGGGCTGCCGATCGCTCGGCAGCCCCTGCGGTTTCGTCGGGGTGGGTGGGGGACGGACCCCGGACCCCGGTCCCCTGTCGCTACAGCACTGCTTCCATCGGCCCCATCTCTCCGGCGCGGATGGCCACCGCTTCCGCGGTGACGGAGGGCAGCGCCCGGTACGCGAAGTGGATCGCCGCCTGCACCTTGTTGTGGTAGAAGGCCGCGTCGGGGTTGTCGGCGAGGAGCGCCCGGTAGGCTTCCTTGTCGCTGGCGCTCACGCCCTTCTCCGTGAGGATCGCCTGCAGCTTCTCCCGCGCCACGATGGCCTGCTCCAGGAGGAAGTGGGCGCCCAGCACCGTGCCGACCATATCCAAAAGCGGCACCGAGTTGAGCATCACCACCATGGCCGCGTCGGGGCGCTTGGTGAGCCCCTTGGAGATGTCCTCGATCTGCTTCAGGGCGGCCCCCAGCATCCACGCGGGCTCCATCAGCTCGCGGTCATCCTTGAGCTTCTTGAACGTCCCCTCGGCCCGACCCAGCAGGTCGCGGATCGGCTTGCCCCCCTTCATGGGCAG
This sequence comes from Acidobacteriota bacterium, assembly GCA_037441065.1. GTDB lineage: Bacteria > Acidobacteriota > Thermoanaerobaculia > Thermoanaerobaculales > Thermoanaerobaculaceae > JACADV01. The sequence goes on from JBBISY010000040.1 coordinate 17,439, forward strand.
CTTGCGGGCCACGAAGTCCAGCGCCTGGATGCCGTTGGTCCCCTCGTAGATGGAGGCGATCTTCGCGTCGCGCAGCGACTGGGAGGCGGGGTACTCCTCGGTGTAACCGTAGCCGCCGTACACCTGCAGGCACCACTCGGTGACGCGGAAGCCCCAATCGGAGGCCCACGCCTTGCAGATCGGCGTCAAGACCTCCACATAGCTCTGGTAGCGCTCCTTGTCCTCCCCCTGGCTCGTCTCCACCATGTCGATGTAGTACGAGGTCTGCATGAGGAGGGCGCGCATGGCCTGGACGTAGGCCTGGGAGGTGAAGAGCATGCGGCGCACATCGGGGTGCTCGATGATGGGCACCTGCGGCGCCTCGTGGTCCTTGAGCTTGGAGAAGTGCCGCCCCTGCAGACGGGTCTTGGCGTACTCCAGCGCCGCCTGGTGGGCGGCGGAGGCGATGGCCTCGCCCTGCAGCCCCACCTCGATGCGGGCAGCGTTCATCATGTTGAACATCAGCTTGATGCCTTCCAGCTCCTGGCCGAGGAGGAACCCCTCGCAGCGGTCGTTGCCGCCAAACACCAGCGAGCAGGTGGGGGAGCCGTGGATCCCCATCTTGTGCTCGATGTTGGAGCACACCACGTCGTTGGGTTCGCCCAGGGAGCCGTCGGGGTTGACGCGGATCTTGGGGATGATGAAGAGGGAGAGGCCGCCCGTCCCTGGAGGGGCGTCGGGGGTGCGGGCCAGGACCAGGTGGATGATGTTCTCGGTGAGGTCCTGCTCGCCGGAGGTGATGAAGATCTTCTCGCCGGAGATCAGGTAGCGGCCGTTCGGCTGCTTGACGGCGCGGCACTTGGAGGCGCCCACGTCGGAGCCGGCCTGGGGCTCGGTGAGGCACATCGTCCCCGCCCACTCGCCCGAGTACATGCGCTCGCAGAACAAGGCGCGCATCTCGTCGGTGCCGAACTTCTCGATCATGTACGCGGCGCCGCGGGTGAGGAGCACGGTGAGGAAGAGCGACATGTTGGAGCCGAAGAACAGCTCGTTGATGGCGGTGCCGACGGTGTGGGGGAGCCCCATCCCGCCGTACTCGGGGTTGTTGATGCAGCCGATCCACCCCCCTTCGCGGATCTTCTGGTAGACGGGGTGGAACGACGGCGGCACGTACACCTTGCCCTTGTCGAACCGGGCCCCGACCCGGTCGCCGTCGCGGTTGGCCGGGTCGAGCTGCTCCTTGGCCAGCTTGTAGGCTTCTTCGAGCACCATCTCCACGTCCCCCACTGCCCACTGGGAGAACCGCTCGTGCTCGAAGAGCTGGGCGGTCGGGAGCCACTCGAAGAGTTGGAACTTCAGGTCCCTCATGTCTGCTTGGTACGCCACGTTTCCCTCCTTCCCCGCGGTCGCGGCGCGCGATAAATGAGCGCTCATTCATTCTGGACAAACCCGGCGAAGATTGCAAGCGGGCGGCGGCGGTCCGTCGCTGGCAGGCGGGGTGGGGAGGGCGTACACTCGGGCGGCATGGGCGAGGGCTCGATGGGAGGCGGCCAGGCGGGGCGGCGGCGGGTGAAGGTCATCGCCACGCTGGGCCCCGCCTCCTCCACGCTTTCTAGCGTGCGCGAGCTGGCGGAGGCGGGGGCCGACGCCTTCCGGCTCAACACCTCCCACCTGGCCCCCGCCGAGATCGGGCCGCTGGTGGGGCTGGTGCGGCAGGCCGAGGAGCAGCTCGGCAGGCCGCTGGGGGTCCTGGTGGATCTGGCCGGCCCGAAGCTGCGCGTCGCCCGGCGACAGGAGCCCGTGACGCTGGTGGAGGGGGCGCTGGTGGGGGTAGGCGGGGAGGGGAGCGGCGCCCAGGTTCTGGTGGAGGGGGCGGACCTGGCGGCCGTCTGCGAGGGGGGAAGCCGGGTGCTGCTCCACGACGGCCGGATCGTGCTGGCCGTGCGCACCCGCGGGGCGGGCCTGGTGCAAGCGGAGGTGCTCCAGGGCGGGCCGGTGCGCGCCGGCATGGGGGTCAACCTGCCGGACGGGGAAACCTCGCTGCCCGCCCTCACCGACCGCGACCAGGCCTGCCTGGCTGCCGCTGTTGCGGTGGAGACGGAGGTGCTGGCCCTCTCCTTCGTGCGGCGAGCGGCCGACGTGGCGGAGCTGCGGGCCCGCTTGCGGGCGGCGGGGTCGCACGCCGACGTCGTGGCCAAGCTGGAGAAGCGGCAGGCCGTGGCCCCGCCGGCACTGGAGGCCATCCTGACCGCGTCCGACGCGGTGCTGGTGGCGCGCGGCGACCTGGGGGCCGAAACCTCGCCGGAGGCGGTGCCGGTGCTGCAGAAGCGCATCCTCGCGGCGGCGCGCGCCGCCGGCGTGCCCGCCATCGTGGCGACGGAACTGTTGGAGAGCATGCGGGAGGGGACGAGGCCGACGCGGGCCGAGGCGGCGGACGTGGCCAACGCCGTATTCGACGGGGCCGACGCCGTGCTGCTCACCGCCGAGACGGCCATCGGTGCGCATCCGGCTCTGGTGGTGGCCACCGCCGCGCGGATCGCTGGCGAGGCCGAGCGGTTCCCCCAGTACCGGCCCGCCTGGTCCTCCGAGACCGATGCGCTGGCCGGCGGCGGGTCGGTGGCCGGCGCGGCGGCGGCCGGGGCGGTGCGCATCGCCGAGCAGCTCGAGGCGGCAGCCATCGTCTGCTTCACCGAGAGCGGCCGCACGGCGCGCCTCGTGGCCCGCTGCCGGCCGACGCGCCCGATCCTTGCGCTGACGCCCCACCCGCGCGTGGCCCGCGCCTTGACCATGGTGTGGGGAGTGGAGCCGCGTGTCTGTGCCGAGTACCCCGCCGAGCACGAGGCGGTGGTGGCGCTGGCGGCGCGGAGCGCGGCAGCGCAAGGCCTTCTGGGTGCCGGGGGGACGCTGGTGGTGACCCAGGGGGCGCCGGGCGGCTCCGGCTCGCCCACCAACCTGGTGCGCATCCACACGGTTGGCGGCGAGGGAGCGGGATGAGAAGAACGAGCCGAAGACCGCCGCGGCCAGCGCGGGTCCACGGCGAGGTCCAGGGGCCTCCCGCCGGCGTGTTCGCTGAGGTGTACGACCTGGTGCGGGCCATTCCGCCGGGCCGGGTGATGACCTACGGGCAGATCTCGGCACTCTTGGGGTCGCGGATCTCACCGCTGGCAGTTGGGTGGGCGCTCCACGGCTGCCCCGAGGACGTGCCGTGGCACCGCGTCGTCAACGCCTCGGGGCGGTTCTCCACCGACCGGCTGCCCGAGATCCCGGTGGGGTTGCAGCAGGCGCTGCTGCGGGCGGAAGGCGTGGAGGTCTCGCTGGAGGGGGCGGTGGATCTCCAGCGCTACCGGTGGATGCCGTAGAGCCCGGCGGCGTCGGGGCCGTTTGCCGCGCGGTCTTGGTCCGGCCGCCGGTTCTGGTGTAGGGTAGCGGGCGATGTGCGGCATCGTGGGTGTCATCGCAGGCTCGAGAAAACCCGTTTTCAAGGAACTAGCCAACGGCGCCCATTTCCTCCAGCACCGGGGGCAAGCCTACGCGGGGCTGTTCGTGCTCGACCCGGCGCGGCGTACCTTCACGCTGGAGAAGGGCGAGGGGCTGGCGGACGACATCTTTAAGCAGGTGGGGGAACTGCAGGGGGATGCGGGGATCGCCCAGACCCGCTACAAGACCGTGGGACGCGGCGGCAAGGAGAACGCGCAGCCGTTCTACGACGCCTTCTCCGGGATCGCCCTCGCCCACAACGGCCACATCACCAACCTGACGCAGATCGCGGGTGAGCTGGCCGAGCGCGGTCAGGAACTCGCCTCGGACTGCGACGCCGAACCGCTGCTGCGGGTGCTCTCCCTGTGGCGGGATCACTTCCTCCGCCTGGACCCCGGCGCCCCCGAGCCCACGGTAATGTTCCGCGCCATCCGCGAGGTGCTCGAACGGGTGGCCGGGGCCTACTCGGCGGTGGCCGTCACCCCCCAGGGGCTGTACGCCTTCCGCGACCCCCACGGCTTCCGCCCCATGGTGCGGGGGCGCAAGCGCGGGAAGGGCGGCGACTTCGCCATGGTCGCCTCGGAGAGCATTGCCCTGGAGCAGAACGGCTACGCGATCGAGGAGGAGGTGCCGAACGGCACCGCGCTGTTCATTGACCGCTCCCTCGAGGTGCGGGAGGAGACGCTGCTCGCGGCGGAACCGCTGCCCTGCGCCTTCGAGCTGGTCTACTTCGCGGACGTGGACTCGGTGATGTGGGGCGAGCACGTGCGCAGCGTGCGCTGGCGCGCCGGCAAGGCGCTGGCGGAGCACCTTCTCGAGACGGCCCCTGAGGTGGTGGCGGGGGTGGACCTCGTGGTGCCGATCCCGCACAGCCCGATCCCCGGGGCGGAAGCCTTCGCCGCCACGTTGGAGAAGCGGTTGAGCGGCTCCGCGGTGCAGTACGCCACGCCGGTGTCCAAGTACCGGTACGGGGGGCGCATCTTCATGGAGGAAACGCAGGAGGAGCGCGAAGCGGCGGCGATGCTGGATCTGCGCCTGGACACCAAGGCCCTGGCCGGCAAGTCGGTGTTCATCGTGGACGATTCCATCGTGCGCGGCACCAACGCCTCCCGCGTCGTGGCGGCCATGCGCCAGGCGGGGGCCCGCGCCGTCTACCTGGGCACCCTCTGGCCCATGGTCATCGACTCCTGTTTCCAGGGGATCAACACGCCCACCCAGACGGAACTCATCGGCGCGCGCTACGCGGGCAGCACGGAGGCGGTGCGGGACGCGCTGGGTGTGGACGGCCTGTACTACATGCCGGAAGACCTCTTCCGCCGCCGGGTGCTCAAGGAGCGCAGCGCCTGCATGGCGTGCGTCTCAGGCAAGCGGGCGGTGCGGTTCGCGCACCCGGGGGCGGTGCTGCCGCCCACCGAGCGGGGGGGAGGGGAGCGAAGCGCATGACCCGTGGTTGGACCGTAGCGGTGCTGCTGGCGCTGGGGGCGGCCGGGGCCGCGGCGGCAGACCTGGAGAAGGAGCTGGCGCGGCGCTGGGTGGGGGCGTGGGTGGTGGTGCTGCCGGAGGTGGCCTCGGATTGTTCGGGCTTCTACACCGACACCGAGGTGCGAGGGCGGCTCGCCTCGTCCAAGGGCCGGCACCGCTTCGAAGGCGGCGAGCTGGCGCAGGTGGACAAGCTGAACGTCGCGTCGGGGCGGGTGGACCTCTACCTGACCCTGGCGGAGGGGCTCCTGGTGCCGCGGCGGGAAGGCCCCTTCGAGCTCTTCGACGAGCGCACCTGCAAGGTGCAGCTCATGGTGGAGCTGCCCAGGGGGGTGGCGGGAGCCGGCCGGCTGGAGGGGGCGATGGAGGTGCTCACCGCGGCCGCGGTGGCCTTGACGGGCAGGAGCTGGCCTTTTCGCTGGCGCTGCTGCGCGAGGCGCGCGACTGCTTCGTGCCCGTGCCGCCGGTGCCCCGCGCGCCCTAGGCAGAGCCGGCCGCGGCGCAGCGCACCTCGCGCCAGCGGTCGTGGTACCACAGCCACTGGGTGGGGTAGCGGCGGATGAACGCCTCGTCGATGGCCACGAGCCGGGCGGTGAGGGCCGCGGGATCGCACTCCTCGGCCGGCAGGTGGGCGGGAACCACCGGCGACTGCATCTCCACCACGTATCGCCCCGGCCCCAGCCACACGCAGTAGGTGGGCACTGCCGGCGCGCCGGTGGCCAGCATCAGCTTGGCCAGCCCCACGTGCGTCCAGGCCGGCTGGCCGAAGAACGGCACCTGGATCCCCTCGGTGGGAAGGGCCCGCTGGTCGATAAGGATGCCCACGGCGCCGCCGCCAGCCAGCCACCGGACCACCGGCCGCCCGATTTTCTCCTTGCCGATCAGTGTGTTGCCGGAACCCTGCCGGAGCCGCGCCACGTGGCGCTCCAGCAGCGGGTTGTCCAGGGGGCGGTGAACGATGGCGAGACCGCCGGGCACGCGCTCCCCAACCACCAACGAGATGACCTCCCACAGCCCCACATGGGCCGAGAGGACGAAGGCGCCGCGACCCAGCGCCAGGGCGGAGTGGAGGTGCTCCTCGCCCAGGACGGTGACCTCACGCTGCAGCTCGTCGCGGGGGAGGTTCTGGATCCGCAACGCGTCCAGGGCGACGCGCCCAAAGTGCCGGGCCACCTCGCGGGCCATGCGCTCCCGCTCGGTGGCGGCCAGCTCCGGGAAGGCCAGCCGGAGGTTGAAGCGCAGCACCTCCCGCCGCCGCCTCCCCACGCGCAGGTAGGCGAGCCCCAGCGCCGCGCCCAGCCGGGCCAGGGGCCCCGGCCCGAGGCGGCGGGCGAGGTTGCTGGCCGCCAGGTAGGCCGCGTACTCCAGGGCGTTTCGCAGCGCGGAGCGACGCTGGCTCGACATCGGCTAACCCACGGGTCAGGCGTCCGGGATCGCCTGCTGCCGACCCCGGTCGCGCCTAGGCACGGTTCTCGGCGAGGATCAGGCGGCCGAGGGCAATGTTCTCCCGGTGGCCGGTGAAGCGGGCCGTGACCCGCCCGCGCACCGGGTAGCCCAGCAGGTAGAGATCGCCCAGGATGTCGAGGATCTTGTGGCGCACGAACTCGTCGGGGAAGCGTAGCTGGGTGTTGACCACGCCGTCCTCGCCCACCAGGATGCAGTTGTCCAGACGCCCACCGGAGCCCAGCCCCAGCTCCGCCACCATGGCCAGATCCTTCAGGAAACCGAAGGTCCGGGCCGGGGCGATCTCCGCCACGTAGGCCGCAAAGTCGGCCAGGGTGAAGGCGTAGGTCTGATGCCCCACCGGCGGCGGGTAGCTGAGCTCGTAGGACACCGCCAGCGCCTCCGCCGGCTCGATGGCCAGCAGCTTGTCGCCGCTGGCGAGCTCGTAGCGGCGGTCAATGACCACCTCGCGGCGCGGCGCGTCCTGCTCCACCACCCCCACCTCCTCCAGGTGGCGGCAGAACTCCGCGGCGGAACCGTCCATCACCGGGATTTCGCCGTGCACCTTGACGAGCAGGTTGGTGATGCCGCGCGCGTGGAGTGCGGAGAGGAGGTGCTCCACGGTGCGAATGGCCTCGCCGTGGCGGGACAGCGTGGTGGCGTACTCGGTGTCCGCCACGCTCTCCAGGTGGGCGGGGATCTGGGTCCCGCCCGGGAGGGTGAGGAAGTGGATCCCGGAATCGGGCGGCAGGGGCTGCAGCGTCATCCCGGTGCGCCGGCCCGAGTGCAGGCCGAGGCCGTAGAGGACGCTGGGTTGGCGCACCGTGCGCTGCGGCTCTCGGCCCTCGCGCACCAGCGGGAAGAGGGGAGCAGGCGAAAAGGAGCGCAGCGGTTCGCCGGCCTCGCCGCCCATCTCCAGCACCGAGGAGTAGAGCGGCCGGGGAGCGTCGGCGCTGGCCAGCACGCCGCGCAGCGACTCCACGGTGCGGTCGTAAGAGAGCGGCTTCTCCAGGTAGTCGGAGGCCCCGAGCTTGATCGCCTTGACCGCGGTGGGGGTGGTGCCGTGCCCGGAGATCATGATGACGCGGGCTTCGGGGTCGAGGGCGCGCAGCGCCTGCAGTGTCTCGAGGCCGTCGCGGTCGGGCAGCCAGATGTCCAGGAACACCGCCGCGGGCCGCTGCTCCTGGTAGATGCGCAGCGCCTCCTCGCCACTCCCCGTCGTCACCGTGCGAAAGCCCTCGTCCTCCAGGATGCGGGAGAGGGTGTCGAGGATGCCGGGTTCGTCGTCCACGATGAGCACGAGCTGCTTCATGGTGCCGAGTGTGCCTTTCCGCTAGCGCCCGGTCAAGCGCCGGTGCCGCGCGGCGGAGGGTGGTGGAGAAGAAACCGTATTTGCCGCCGGGCACACGGCGGCGTCGCGGTTCGAGCCGGACGCGGCGAGGCCGCCGCGACGCGGCGCGGGCCACCCCAGCCGGAGGCACGGGCGCGGGGAGACCCGCTCTGCGCGCGGAGCACCGAGGTCACCTCGCCTCCATCATCCGGCGCGAAGAGCCCCCGCGCTCGCCGCGACCAGGCTCTCGCCCCGTCCCCTTCCGGGTTTTCTCCGCGCAGCCTGCTCTCGCGCGACCGGCCTCCTGCCCTTGCTCCGCAGGGCCCACTCTGCCCAGCCAGGTGTTTGAGGAGCCCGTGGAGCGGGGGAGGCCTCGATTTCCCAGCTTACGGTGGACAGCAGTTCAACGCGTAGCAGCTTATCTCGCAGCAGGAGGGGGGTGGGTAGACCAAACAGCACCAGAACTCCGGCCGAGTGCAGTCAACGCACATCTGCGGGCAGCCGCCTCCCTCGCAACAGTGGTGGAACCTCTCCTTCTCGAGCAGCGACGTGGAAAATGCGAAGGATCCGGCCCCGGTGTACGCCTGCGACACCACCCAATCCTGTAGCCCGCCGTCCGGCTCACGCCGCAGGATGGACACCGCCACGTGGTCGTCCGCACTCGGTCTCGCCTTGATCTCGACGGTCGGTCGCGCCGCCGGCAGTGGGCTTGTCACGATCGCCAGCGCCTTCTCGTCCCTCGACCCCTGCAGCCAGGCGTCTCCCTCGGCCGTCGCGGCGAAACCCGGGTCCGCCGCGACGAAGAGCAATGTGTGGCTGGGCTCCGAGTAGATCTTGGCCCCGAGGCGGACAGCGGGGCCAAACTCTGCCGAGAGGCTAAGTCGCGCGCCGACAACCTCACCCCGAACCCGCACCAAGAACTCCTCGGCGAGCGCTGGCATCGCCAGCGCCTGTCCGAGGACCAGTGCGGCCACTATCAACCCACGTGGTACGCCTCTCATCTTTGTCCTCCCTCAGCATGTACAATAATAGAGCTAGCATGGCTGTCAAGCTGATCTTTGACGGTGTGATGTGTGAAGTCGCTCACATTGTGTGGGTTGCAAGACGGGATGGTGACGTTGGCACGACGTTCCGCCGGCGCGAGCGAGATCGAGGGGGTGGTGGCGGGTCTCCCTCGCCAAGGTGGGTCACGGTCGCCGGCGGTCTCACACCGGCGGCTGCGAAGGCGTGATGGGCCTGACCCTGCAGCTCCGTGCGGAGGCGGTAGCGCTGGCCGTCAAGGCTCATGTCCACTGAGCGGTACTTCGGCCACCGGGCCCGGATGAGGGTTGCCATCGAGGCGGGGGGA
>JBBISY010000041.1:0-26164 GCA_037441065.1 Acidobacteriota bacterium
AGCGGCGGCGGCGCGCAGCGACGCGGAACCGGGCCTGCCCGGACTCCTGCTCGCGGAGGCGCTCTCGGAGCTCGGCCGACCTGCCGCGGCCGTGCCGTACCTCGCCCGGTCCGAGGTGCGCGACCAGCCCCGCTTCGAGTGGGTGTGGCGGCGCTGCGTGTTCCGCCTGGCGACCCAGCCCGGGGGCGGGTGGCAGGAGGGGCTCGAAGAGTGGGGACGCACCACGCGGGGACGGCGAGTGGCCGCCTACTGGCGGGCCCTGCACCGGGGCGGCGAAGGGGAGCAGGCGGCGTTGCGAGAGCTGGCTTTCTCGGGTCTCGCCGATTTGCCGGCGCTGTGGGCAGCGGCCCGGCTGGGGGTGGTGGGGGCACCGCTGGAGTTTGCCTCGCAGGCGCCGGCGCCGCCCCCCCCGCCACCGTGGACGCGCGACCTGGTGGGGTTGGGGCGGTGGGGGGACGTGCTGGTGGGCTGGCGGGCGGACTTGGAGATGGGCCTGACGTCGCCGCGCGGCTGGCTGGCCTTCGTGGCTGCCGCGGGGCTTCCCCCCCTCGAGGCGATTCCCCTCCTCGTGCGCGGCGAACCCCGCCTCCTGAGCGGGCCGTGGCAAGGGCTGCCCCGGTCGCTGCTGGAGAGCTACCTGCCGCTCCCCTTTCGTGGGGAGCTGGAGCGGGCGGCGGCGCGGACAGGCGTGCCACCGTGGTTGCTGGCGGGCCTGGTGCGGCAGGAATCGGCCTGGTCGCCGCGCGCCGTCTCCGCCGCCGGCGCGGTGGGTCTGGCGCAAGTGCTGCCCGCCACGGCTCGGGAACTGATGCAGCAGCGGCGCGACCTGTTTGCGGGCCGCAGCGAGCTGACGCAGCCGGAGGTCAACCTGACGGTGGGGGCGCTCCTCCTGGCGCGCTGGCGGCAGGCCTTTGCCGGTTCCTGGGTGGCGGCTCTGGCGGCCTACAACGCCGGCGAGCGGCGGGTGCGCGTCACGTGGGAGCAAGCCCACCGACGCGACGGGCCGGAGTTCGTGGAAGCACTGGAGATCCCCGAGACCTGGGACTACGTGCACCGGGTTGTGGTCCTGGCCGAAGGGTACCGGGCGCTCTACTGGCCGGCCGGAAAGGGGTATCCGTGGACGTAGTGGAAATCTCTTCCCAGCGGCGGCGCCAGCTCATCGACATCACCCGTTTCGTCCAGGAGGCGGTGGCGGGGTCCGAGGTTTCGGAGGGGCTCTGCCTGGTGTACGTGCCGCACACCACGGCGGCGGTGACCATCAACGAGAATGCCGACCCCGCCGTGGGGGACGATCTCTTGGAGGCGTTGGGCGCGCTCTTGCCGGCCATCAGGTGGCGGCATCTGGAAGGCAACGCCGACGCGCACGTGTTGAGTTCGCTCATCGGGGCGGCGGTGACCGTGCCGGTGAGCGACGGGGAGCTGGCGCTGGGGCGCTGGCAGGCCATCTTCCTCGTGGAGCTGGACGGACCGCGCCGCCGCGAGGTGTGGATCAGCTGCCTGCGCGCCTGACTCGGCGGGAGATATTTGCGGCGGCGGGTGGGGAGGCGGAGCGCGGCGGTGGCGCTGGGGATGGGAACGCCGGGGGTGTCACCCGGCGGTAGATGGCGGCCAACCGGGCCGCGTAGTGGGCGAGCGTGAACTGCGAGGCGACGCGCTCCCGGGCTGCCGCCGCCAGGGTCCGGGCCGTTTCCACGTCGTGGAGCAGCCGAGTGGCGGCAGCGGCCAGAGTCGCCACGTCGCGAGGCGGTACGAGAAGACCCGTGGTGCCATCCTCCACGAGCTCGGGCGTCCCGCCGCAGCGGGTGGCGACGATGGGGCGGGCGAGGGCCATCGCCTCGAGAAGGGGCCGGCTCGCGCCGTTGCCGGCCCAGGCCGCGTCCACCACCAGCTCCGCAGCGGCGAGAATGTCCGCCAGGTCATCGCGGAAGGGCAGTACCCGCACGCCCTCGGCAACCCCCAGCTCGCGGGCCAAGGCTTCGATCCACTCCCGCTGGTCGGCCCGCGGGTAGCCCACCAAGAGCAGGTAGGCGTCAGGGGTCGCCGCGCGGATGCGCGGCAGCGCCGCCAGCACCTCGCGCCACCCCTTCCAGTCGGCGCTGCCCACCTGCACGAGAAGGCGCGCGGCTGGGGGAACGCCCAGCTCCAGCCGAACCGCGGCGGGTCGCGTCCGGCGCAGGTCGAACTGGTCCAGGTCCACGCCGGGGTACACCACCTGGACCTTCCCGGCCGCAACGCCGCCGCTGCCGACCAGGGCTTCGCGGACCGCCTGGCAAGTGGCCACCACGCACCGCACCCACCGTGTCCGGAAGGCGGGACGGAGGAGGGGCGGGAGAGGGAACGACTTGGACCGGCGCACCAGGAGCTGGAAGCGCCCACCGAGGAGCAGGGCCCCCAGCGCCACGGCGTGGGCCACCGGCCCGTGGGCGTGCAGCAGCGGGGGGTGGCCATGCCGGGTGAGGCGCGCCAGGCGCCGCATCGACCGGCCATCCAGGGCGCTGCGCAGGGGCAGTGGCCGCCATCCTACCCCCGAGCTCGGGGCGATGGGATAGTTCGGAGGGCGCTCCGGGGTGAGGAGCAGGGACGGAATCCCCAGGGCAGCGAGGGCCTGGGCCGTCTCCCAGGCCTGCCGGGCGGGGCCGGCGCGGTGCCGACCCCGCTCCCCGAGCTGGATGACCGGCGACGGCCAGGGCATCGAGTCCATCCCGCGCGCAGCGCGTGGGGGAGGGACGCCCCTCCCCCAGCGCCGGTTCGTCCCGCGGCGTTACACCACAGCAGTGGGTGGCGGCGGCTCGTCGGCGGCGCCGGCCTTCCCCACCGGGACCCAGATCAGATAGGCGGCAATTGCCAGGGCCACCACCACCGCCACGATCCCGTGGGGCGAGTAGCCGGGCGCCAGCTCCGAGAGGGTCCAGAAAGCCTTGTCGCGGAAGAACACCACGGCCGCCACCACGAGCCCCATCAACGCCTCGCCGGCGATGAGACCGGAAGCGGCCAGCACCCCGGCGTTCTCCACCCGCGCCTTCTGCGCTGCGTTGTAGCCGCGCCGCGCCACCAGGGCGTCGGTCACGGCCCGGATCACCCCACCCACGAAGATGGCGAAGGTGGTCTCCAGGGGCAGGTACATGCCCACGGCGAAGAGCATGGGGCTCTTCACCCTCACGAGGATGAGGGTGATCCCCATGACGATGCCCACGACGACGAGCGGCCACGCCATCTCCCCGCCCACGATCCCCTGGGAGAGGGTGGCCATGAGACCGGCCTGAGGGGCCGCCAGGGCGCGGTCGCCGAAGCCGGTTCCCCCCTGCTTGATGTTGGAGAAGTGCAGCACGTAGAGGGGGAAAAACATGAGGGCGCCGGCCACGACCACGCCGATCAAGTCCCCCACCTGCATCTTCCACGGGGTGCCCCCGAGGATGTGCCCCACCTTGAGGTCCTGCAGCATCTCCCCGGCCACCGCCGAGGACACGCACACCACCGAGGCGACACCCAGCACGGCGGCAACGCCCTGCACGCCGGACACGCCGACGATGACCATGGTGAGCGCGGCCACGATCAGCGTGGCGAGGGTGAGCCCTGAGATGGGGTTGTTGGAGGAGCCGATCATGCCCACCAGGTTGCCCGAGACGGCTGCAAAGAAGAAGCCAGTGATCAGCATCACCACCGCCGCCGTGATGGCGCCCCCGATGACCCCGGCAAAGTAGGCGTACAGCACGCACATGAGCACGAAGACCGCGGCCACGCCCAGGAGCACCACCCGGAAGTTGAGGTCGCGGTCCACCCGGCTGGTGGCTTCCTGGGCTTGCGCCGACTTCTTCAGGTCGCCCACCGACCGCTGCACCCCGGCGGCCAGGTTCTTGCGCATGCGGAACAGCGTGTAGACCGCGCCCACGAGCATCCCGCCCACGGCGATGGGCCGCACAATGAACTTCCACAGGCGGTCGGAGAGGAGTGCCCACGCCACCTCGCTGCCCGGCTCCACGCCGGCGGAGGCCGCAAAGGTGTCCATCATCGAACCCCCCAGGAAGAAGACCAGGAGGGGCACGAAGAGTCCCCAGGCCAGCAGTCCCCCGGCGAAGTTCAGGGCAGCCAGTTGCGGCCCGATGATGTACCCCACCCCCATGTAGGCGGGACTCACGGCGGGGGCCGAGATGGTGGAGACTCCGCCCACCCCCTTGATGGAGTAGGCGTCCTTCTGGAAGCCGAGCCGGACCAGGCTCTTGCCGATCTCCCCGACCTTCAGAAAGAAGTCGTTGGAGGCGCGGAAGATGCCGAAGTCGGCGAGGAACTTGATGAGGGCTCCCACCCCCATGGCGCGGAACAGCTGGAGAGCCGCCTCGGCTCCCCGTTGCCCTGCCTTGTGGATCTCCGCGGCGGCCACCGACTCGGGGAAGGGTAGCTCGGGATCCTCCACCATGACGCGGCGGAGCATGGTCACGAACATGATCCCGAGGACGCCGCCGACGATCATCAGGGCCGAGGCCAGCAGGTAATCGCGCAGCGTGTTGAAAGACCAGATCTGCAGGATCACGAAGGCGGGGATGGTGAAGATGGCGCCGGCAGCCACCGATTCACCGATGGAACCGACCGTCCGCGCGAAGTTCTCCTCCAGGAGCGAGCCCTTCATCAGCCGGAGCACCGCCATACCGATCACCGCCGCCGGGTAGGTGGCGGCGATGGTCATGCCGGCCTTGAGCCCCAGGTAGGCGTTGGCCGCTCCCAGGACGACGCACATGAAGAGTCCGAGGATCAGTGCCCGCACCGTGAACTCGGACAGGGTCGAGTCGGCGGGCACGTAGGGGGAGTATCGCGTGTCGCTCATGCCGTCTCCTCTCAGCACCACAGCCGTGGTTTGGGGTGAGGCGTCGGCGGTGGTGTTGCCAGGCATTCTACACAGTTTCGCGCCGCCTCGGTGCCGCGGCGCGGTATGAGGCGGGCCCAGCGAGGTCCAAGAAGATTTATAATAACACGCGCAGATCCTGATTTGTACAAGTTGACAATACGACACGCAGATCCTATATTAGGTGCGACCCCGGAACGGGGTGGAGGTCGCAACATGGCGTTCAACCGATTCACGGTCAAGGCCACGGAGGCGATCCAGGAGGCGGTCCGCTCGGCGCAGGAGCGCGGCAACCCCGAGGTGACGCCAACCCACCTGGTGCAGGCCCTGCTGCAGCAGCCGGAGGGGCTGGCGCCGCGCCTCCTGGGGAAGGTGGGGGTGCCCCTGGCCAGGCTTGAGGAGGAGGTGCGGGGCGAACTGGACCGCCTGCCCTCGGCGAGCGGCGGCGCGGAGCCCGCGACGTCCCGGGAGATCCGGGAGGTGCTGGCGGTGGCGGAGAAGCTGGCGCCACAGTTCCAGGACGACTACATCTCGGTGGAGCACCTGCTCCTGGCCGTGGTATCCGGCACGTCAGCAGCGGCCCGAATCCTGAGCCGGTTCGGGGCCAACCGGGACAGCCTCCTGCAGGCGATCCAGGAGCTGCGCGGCTCGCACCGCGTGACCGACGACAACCCCGAGTCCAAGTTCGATGCGCTGAAGAAGTACGGCCGGGATCTCACGGAGCTGGCGCGGGCCGGCAAGCTCGATCCGGTGATCGGTCGCGACGACGAGATCCGCCGCGTGATGCAGGTTCTCACGCGCCGCACCAAGAACAATCCCGTGCTGGTGGGCGAGCCCGGGGTGGGCAAGACCGCCGTGGCCGAGGGCCTGGCCCAGCGGATCGCCGTGGGAGACGTGCCGGACCTGCTCAAGGGGCGCAGCGTGGTGGCGCTCGACATGGGGGCCCTCATTGCCGGCACGAAGTACCGCGGCGAGTTTGAGGACCGCCTCAAGGCGGTGATCAAGGAGGTGGTGGACTCGGCGGGGCAGGTGATCCTGTTCATTGACGAACTGCATACCCTGGTGGGGGCGGGAGCGGCGGAGGGCGCCATGGATGCCGCCAACCTCCTGAAGCCGGCCCTGGCCCGTGGCGAGTTGCGCTGCATCGGCGCCACCACCCTGGCGGAGTACCGCAAGCACATCGAGAAGGACGCCGCGCTGGAGCGCCGGTTCCAGCCAGTGGCGGTTAACGAGCCCTCCGTGGAGGAGACCATCGCCATCCTGCGAGGGTTGAAGGAGAGGTACGAGGTGCACCACGGCGTCCGCATCACCGACGCCGCGTTGGTGGCGGCGGCCACCCTCTCCGCCCGGTACGTTGCCGACCGGTTCCTCCCCGACAAGGCCATCGATCTGGTGGACGAAGCCGCCTCCCGATTGCGCATCGAGATCGATTCGCTGCCCACGGAAATCGACGAGCTGGAGCGCACGGCGCTCCGCTTGGAGATCGAGAGAACGGCGCTAGCCAAGGAGTCGGACCCATCCTCCCGCGAGCGCCTGGCAAACATCGAGCACGAGTTGGCGGCTCTGCGCGAGCGTATCGCCAGCATGAAAGCATCGTGGCAGCGCGAGAAGGCGATCATCGGCACGATCCGCGAGACCAAGAGCGCCATCGAAGCCACGCGGGAGGCGGCGGAGCGGGCCGAGCGGGAGGGCAAGTTGGAGGAGGCCGCCAGGCTCCGCTACGGGGAGTTGGTGCGCCTCAACCGCGAGCTGGATGCGGCCACGGAGGCGCTGCGGGAGCACCAGCGCCAGTTCGGTTCGCTCCTGGACGAAGAGGTGACGGAGGAAGCCATCGCCGCGGTGGTGGCCCGCTGGACCTCGATCCCCGTGGCCAAGCTCTTGGAAGGCGAGAAGGCCAAACTGCTCAACATGGAGGAGCGGCTGCGGCGTCGGGTGGTGGGGCAGGAGGAGGCGGTGCAGGCGGTGGCCACCGCCGTGCGGCGTGCGCGGGCCGGGCTCAAGGACCCCAACCGGCCGGTGGGCTCATTCCTCTTCTTGGGCCCAACCGGCGTGGGCAAGACCGAGCTCGCGAGAGCCCTGGCCGAGTTCCTCTTCGACGACGAGCGCGCCATGATCCGCCTGGACATGTCGGAGTACATGGAGAAGCACTCGGTGGCCAGGATGATCGGGGCGCCCCCCGGCTACGTGGGTCACGAGGAGGGCGGGCAGCTGACCGAGGCGGTCCGCCGCCGGCCCTACGCGGTGATCCTCCTGGACGAAATCGAAAAGGCGCACCCGGACGTGTTCAACGTGCTCCTGCAGCTCCTGGACGACGGCCGGCTCACCGACGGCAAGGGACGCACGGTGGACTTCCGCAACGTGGTGGTGATCATGACCTCCAACATCGCCTCGCGGGTCATTCAGGAGCTGGGGGAGGAGGAGCGGGAGCGCATGCTGGCCCTGGTAAAAGAAGAGCTGCGCACGCACTTCCGCCCGGAGTTCTTGAACCGCCTGGACGAGACGGTGGTCTTCCACCGGCTTTCCCGCGAGCACATCCGCGCCATCGTCGGCCTGCAGATCGACCGGCTCAACCGGCTGCTCGCCGATCGGAAGATCCGCCTGGAGCCAACGGAGGACGCCGTCGCCCTGCTGGCTGCCGAGGGTTTCGACCCGGAGTTCGGCGCTCGGCCGCTGCGGCGCACCATCCAGCGCCTCGTGCAGGACCCGCTGGCCGAATTGGTGCTGGCCGGCACGGTCGGTGAGGGGGACACGGTGCGGCTCGAGGTGGATGGGGGGGCGCTCAAGCTGCGCTCCGTCCGGGAGTAGCCGCCGCGGCCGGCGGTGGGGTGGGCCCGTTGTCCGAGGCGGCGCGAGCCAGCGGCTGCCGTGGTGGACAGGGGTCCACTGCGCTATACTTCGCGCGTGGGCGATACCCAGGCCGGCGTGGTTACTGCCGTGCACGGCCCGCTCGTGCGCGTGCAGGTGGGTGAAGAGAGTCTTGTCGCGCCGTTTCGCCGCCGGCTGCAGTGGGAGGAGGAACCTCAGGATCGCCGCCTCGTGGTGGGGGATCGGGTCTGGCTGGAGGGCAAGCCGCCGAGCCTGGTCGTCGTGGGTATCGCTGCGCGCCGCACGGTGTTGCAGCGGCGCGCCCCCGGCGAGCGACGGCCGCACGTGATCGCCGCCAACGTGGATCAGGCGGTGGTCGTCATGGCGGCGCGCACCCCGCCCCCCAATCCGCGTCTACTGGATCGGCTGCTGGTGGCCTGCCACCACGCGCACATCGCGCCCATCGTCTGCATCAACAAGGTGGACCAGGGGATGGAGGAGATCGAGTCCTGGATCGGCGACTACCAGGACGCGGGCTACCCGCTCATGCTCGTCTCCGCCCGCACGGCCAGGGGCATGGGTGGCTTGAAGCGGGCGGTGGCGAACCGCACGACCCTGTTCTGCGGTCCGTCGGGCGTCGGCAAGTCGGCCCTCCTGAACGCTATCCATCCCGGCTACCGGCTGCGCGAGGGGTCGATTTCCGACGCCACCGGCAAGGGGCGGCACACTACCACCACCGCCCAGCTCCTGCCCCTGCCTGGGGGCGGCTTCGTGGTCGACACCCCCGGCGTCAAGGAGTTCGGGTTGTGGGACCTGGACCCGCGGCAGTTGCACACCTGCTTCCCGGATGTGGCGCGCTACGTGGGCGGTTGTGGGTACGCCGACTGCTCGCACCAGGATGAGCCGGAGTGTCAGGTGCAGCGCGCCGTTCAGGAAGGCCGGTTGTCGTCGCGGCGCTACCTCTCCTACCTGAAGTTGCGCGCCGAACTGGCGAGCGGCCTGGGCTCGTAGCGCGGGGGCTGCCGCCGCCGGCGGCAGGCTCAGGGAACGGCAGCGGGGGTCAGGCCGACGCCGATGCGCTCCACCGCATGGCCCTTCCAGGCCCACAGGGTGGGGCCGCCCCCTACCACCGTGCCGTCCGCCACGATCGCCAGGCCGAGGGTGGGCGGGGCCGAGGCGAGGCGGCGTTCCAGCCGGCCCTCTGGCAGAAACACCTGCACCAGGGCCGCCTCGGGCGGATTGCCGGCAGCGGCGAACACCGTCCCCCGCCGGGCCGCCAGGGAGTGGGTGTCGGGCAGGGCGAGCCCACTCTCGCGGATCGTGCCAGCGGTGGTGACGAAGCGCAGGGCTGCCCCGTCGCTCGCCAGCAGCACCTCGTCGGTGAGCCACGCCACGCCGCCCTGGCCGGCCGCGCCGAGCCGTCGCACCCCCTCGTCGCCGAGCACCACCACCGCACCCCCGGGCCACTCCGCTGCCGCCAGGAGACGGCCCGCGGGTGCGGCGGTGAGGTGCCGGAACTGCCCCTCGGCCAGGAGGCGGGGTGGGCGAGAGGCGTCCAGGGCCGCGCTCCAGACCCCGCGCGCATCCACGAAGGCCACCTCCTCGCCGTGGCTCCAGAGCGCCGGGAAGAGGAGCCAGCGCGGCCAAACGAGGAGCAGCAGCTCGGCGCCGCCGGGCGAGCGCGCCACGAGCTCGAAGGACCCTCCGCGCCCCGGCCGCGCGTACAGCACGCCGCCCGTCTCGCCTTCACTGCGGCAACCCGTCACGAACCCCTCTGGCAATTCGGCCGCCCGCAGCCACCGGCACACGTCCCCGCCGCCCTGGGCCCGGCGATGGGCCGCCGCTCGCTGCCGGAGCTCGGCCGGGGTGGCGGCGTCGGCCAGCGCGTCGGGGAAGGCCCCTGCCTCCACGGCACGGGTAAGGGCGCTCGTCTCGAGGGCTCTCTGTTCGTCGGCGGAAGGCTTCTTCGGAAGACCCGCCCGCAGCGGCTCAGCGAGGGCCCGCCGCAGCACCCGCGGCAGGGGGGGCCACGGCTCGCCGGAGGCGTTGCGCCAGACCTGGAGCAAGTCGAAGGGGCGGCCGCGGAAGCGCTCCGCCTCCCCGCTCGCCTCCAGCAGCGCGGCGGCGGCCTGGCCGAAGGCCGGGCTGGCGGTGGAGGGGAGAAGCCGTTGCGCGAGGCGCAGGCGGCGCTGCGACCAGGGGACCCGGCCGTCCAGGGCCGCCTCCGCCTCGAGCTGGATCGCTGCCGTGGCTGTTTCCCGCTCCAGCCAGCCGCTGACCGGTCGCAGCTCCAGGGGCAGGGCCGCCAGCGTGGCGAGGCCGCCGTGGACCAGCGCCTCGGCCAGCGACAGCAGCGGTTCGCTGCAGCGCGGGTCGGGCGGCGCGGGGGCCAGGCTGGCAGCCACCACCGCCTGGGCTACGGTCTGGGCCAGGAGACTGCCCGAGGGGGGAGGGGAGTCGGGGAGGAGGAGCAACACCTCCGAGCCGAAGGCCACGGCGACGGGGTTCGGCTGCTGGGCGGCGGCCACATGGACCGTGACGCCCTCGCCGCGGTCGGCTCCCAGCGCGCCTAGGCGGGTGCGCAGCTCCGCCAACACCGGCTCGTCAGTGGGCAGCGAGGCGGGAACCTGCGTCACCTCCCACCAACCGGGCGAGAGGACGAGGCAGGCGGCCAGTTGGGGGTTGTCCAGGACCAGCTGCGGGAACGGCACCCCCCTCCAGGGGACGAGGGTAACGGCCGGCGACTGCTGACCGCCGCTCTCGCCGGCGGCGATATCGAAGGGGACGAATCCGAAGCTTGCCGCGATGGCGAGGAGAGCGCTTGCCCCTTGACAGATCGGCTTCACGGTCCTAATAATATCGCAGGGACATACCCGAAAAGGAGGGTACACGATGAACAAGTCGGAAATGGCAGTGAAACTCGCGAAGAAGGTCGGTCTCACCCAAGCCAAGGCTGCTGAGGTAGTTGACACGATCTTCAACGCCAACAAGGGGATCATTGCAGTGGAACTGGACGCCGGCAAGAAGGTGACCATCCCGGGCTTCGGCACCTTCGCAACCCGCAAGCGGTCCTCGCGGCAGGGCCGTAACCCGGCGACCGGCAAGGCCATCAACATTCCTGCCCGCAAGTACGCCACCTTCAAGCCTGGCAAGACCTTGAAGGAAAAGGTCAGCAAGTAAGCCCGCCCGGGGCTTCGGGGAGAAGGCATGAAGAAGAGCGAGTTGGTCGCCAAGCTGGCCAAGAAGGCGGGCCTCACACAGGCCAAGGCGGCCGCGGCCGTCGACGCCATCTTCAACGGCGGCAAAGGACTCATCGCCGCCGAGCTGGCCGCCGGCAAGAAGGTCACCTTGCCGGGGTTCGGCGGGTTCATTGCCCGCAAGCGCGCGGCCCGCAAGGGTCGGAATCCGGCTACGGGCAAGGCCATCAACATTCCGGCGCGGAAGTACCCGGCGTTCAAGGCGGGCAAGACCCTCAAGGAAAAGGTAGCCAAATAGCCGAGGTCTGCTGGCTGCGAGCGGGTACGCGAGTACCCGCTTTTTTCTTTCCTTTCAGCACAATACCTTGTGGTGGTCGGTTCGCCTCACCGCAAGATGTTGGGGTGACCCCCTTGACAGGACCCGCGGGGCGCTCTAGATTCCCCGGAGAAAGTTCAAGTACTACTTGAACTGCCTGACTGGGGGTCGGAATGTCTGCGGAACACGGTTCGCTCGCTGTCACGCTCGCCAACCGGCCGGACGCGCGGGGCGTCACGGTGAAGAGGGTGTTCACCGACGGCCAGCGCCACCCGTTCGATACCGTCGCGTGGGAACGTCGCACCGCCCGCATCATCGGCAGCGACGGCACCGTGGTCTTCGAGCAGCACGACGTGGAAGTGCCCCGCCAGTGGTCGCAGACGGCAACGAACATCGTTGCTCAGAAGTACTTTCACGGCCGGCTCGGGACGCCGGAGCGGGAGACGTCGGTGCGGCAGTTGATCAGCAGGGTGGTGGACACCATCACCCTGTGGGGCCGGCTCGGCGGGTACTTCGCCAACGAAGAGTCGGAGCGGGCCTTCTCCGACGAGCTGAGCTACCTCCTCCTCCACCAGCGCCTGTCCTTCAACTCCCCCGTCTGGTTCAACGTGGGCGTGGAGGAACGGCCCCAGTGCTCGGCCTGCTTCATCAACTCGGTCCGCGATTCCATGGAATCCATCCTGGACCTGGCCAAGGTGGAAGGGATGCTGTTCAAGTTCGGTTCGGGGACCGGCTCGAACCTCTCCACCCTGCGCTCCTCCCGGGAACCCTTGGCGGGGGGCGGCACCGCATCGGGGCCGGTCTCCTTCATGCGGGGTTTCGATTCCTTCGCCGGCGTCATCAAGTCGGGGGGGAAGACCCGGCGCGCCGCGAAGATGGTGATCCTCAACATCGACCACCCCGACATCGTCCAGTTCATCACCTGTAAGGCTGACGAGGAGCGGAAGGCGCACGCCCTCATCGCCGCCGGCTACCCCGCCGGCTTCGATGTGGAGGGGGGCGCCTACGACAGCGTGCAGTACCAAAACGCCAACCACTCGATCCGGGTCACCGACGACTTCATGCGGGCGGTGGAGGACGACGGGTGGTGGGAGACCCGCGCCGTGACCACCGGCGAGGTTCTCGGGCGTCACCGGGCCCGCGAGCTAATGCGGCTGGCCGCCGAGGCGGCGTGGGTGTGCGGCGATCCGGGGATCCAGTACGACACCACCATCAACAAGTGGCACACCTGCAAGGCCTCGGGGCCCATCAACGCCTCCAACCCCTGTTCGGAGTACATGTTCCTCGACGACTCCGCCTGCAATCTGGCGTCGCTCAACCTCCTGGCCTTCGCCGACGAGGACGGCAGCTTCCGCTGCGAGGAGTTTCGCCACGCCGTGAGCATGTCCATCCTCGCCCAGGAGATCCTGGTGGACTTTTCCCAGTACCCGACGCCCCGCATCGCCGCCAACTCGCACGACTTCCGTCCCCTGGGGCTGGGCTACGCCAACCTCGGGGCGTTGCTCATGGCGGAAGGGTTGGCCTACGACTCGGAGGAGGGGCGGGAGTACGCCGCGGCCGTCACGGCCCTCATGAGCGGCGAGGCCTACCTGCAATCGGCGCGCATCGCGGAGGCGATGGGGGCGTTCCCGGCCTTCGAACTGAACCGCGAGTCGATGCTGGAGGTGATCGGCATGCACCGCCAGATGGCCCATCGCCTCGCCACGTGGGGGGCTCCGGCCGGACTCAGGCACGAGGCGGTGGCCGCCTGGGACGCAGCCTTCGAGCTGGGGGCGAGAGCCGGCTTCCGCAACGCGCAGGTGACGGTGCTGGCGCCGACCGGCACCATCGGCTTCATGATGGATTGCGACACCACCGGGATCGAACCGGATCTGGCGCTGGTGAAAGTCAAGCGGCTGGTGGGCGGCGGGACGATGAAGATCGTCAACCAGACGGTGCCCCGCGCCCTGGCTCGGCTGGGGTACTCGGAGAGCGAGCGGGACGCCATCCTGGCGCATCTGGAGGCGAAGGGGACCATCGAAGGGGCAGCGGCCCTCAAGGAGGAGCACTTGCCGGTTTTCGACTGCGCCTTCAAGGCGGTGGGGGGGGAGCGCTTCATTTCCCCCGAGGGGCACCTGAAGATGATGGCGGCGGTGCAGCCCTTCCTCTCGGGGGCCATTTCCAAGACCGTCAACGTGCCGGAGGAAACCACGCCGGAGCAGATTCAGGAGCTGTTCATCCAGGGCTGGAAGTTGGGCCTCAAAGCCATTGCCGTGTACCGCGACAACTGCAAGGGCTCGCAGCCCTTGGCGGCGGCCGGGACGACCGAAGCACCGGCGGCCCGCAAGCCGGTCCGGCGCAAACTGCCGGACGAGCGTACCGCCATCACCCACAAGTTCTCCGTCGAGGGGCAGGAGGGCTACGTCACGGTCGGGCTCTACGAGGACGGGAAGCCGGGCGAGCTGTTCATCACCATGGCCAAGGAAGGCTCCACCCTGTCGGGGGTGATGGACGCCTTCGCCACGGCCATTTCCCTCACCCTCCAGTACGGTGTGCCCCTGGAGTTCCTGGTCAACAAGTTCTCCCACGTCCGCTTCGAGCCCTCCGGGTGGACCAACAACGCCCAGATCCCTTATGCCAAGTCCATCATCGACTACATCTTCCGCTGGATGGCCTCGAAGTTCCTGTCGCCCGAAGAGCAGGCGGCGGTGGGGGTGCAGCCGGTCTTTGCCGCCGAGACCGAGCCCGCGCGTCTCCCCGAACCGCGCCAGGCGACCCTGCCGCTCGGCGCAGGCAACGGCGCCCAGCTATTCATCAACCAGGCGGATGCCCCGCCCTGCCCCACCTGCGGCATGGTGATGGTGCGCAACGGCGCCTGCTACAAGTGCGGCAACTGTGGTACCGTGCACGGCTGTAGCTGAGGCGGCGCCGCCGGTCCCCCGGCGGTGACCATCCTCGCTGCCACGAGGGAGGTGCTATGGCGACCTGGGTGTGCGAGAAGTGCCACACGGAGGTGGAGGCCCGCTGCCGGCCGGCCTCCTGTCCCAAGTGCAAGGCGCCCAAGGAGAGCTTCAAGAAGAAGGCGTGATGGTACCCGCAAGACAGCGCGCGGCACAGGCGGCGCCCCCGCCTGCGCCGCGCGGTGTCGTTTTCCGCCACCCTACGCGGCGGTCATTTCTTCTGCCCGAGCAACCCCTGCTTGAGTTCCGGGTTCGGGGGCTTGGCGCCGAGCCAGACGGCCAGAAGAGCGTCGGCAAAATCCTTGCCCTCGATGGTCCCCACGTCCTTGCCCTTGATGGTCACCTGCGTGCCCTTGCCGGGGAGGTAGGTCAGCGTGGCGGTCTCGCCGCTCTTCATCGCCGGCCAGAGGGCGCAGAACCGGTCGAGGCGCGCCTGGAGCGCCGGCAGGGCGGCGGCCGAGTTGTTGGCGAAGCCCTCGCGCCACGCCTCCACCAGCTTCGCGGCCTCCACCTCCTTGTAGAGGAAGTGCATCGTCAGTTGCCAGGGCTGGTCAGCGGCGAGGATGCTGTCCGGGTTGTTCGAGGGGGTGGCCAGGTAGAGACCGGCCACGTACACCTTCACCTTGATGAACGCCACGCTCTTGATACGCACCCCCATGCCGTTGAGGCGCAGCGTGGCCCCGTCCACCGAGACCGTGTCCGGCAGCGTGACCCCTTCTAGGGTGCCCCCGACGAGCGGCGCGCTGAACAGCACCGTGATGACCCCAACCAGAAGCGCTCGCAACATGCCTTCCCTCCTTTTCGGCCGCACTCCGGCCCGCTCACTTGCCCTCTACTGTACGAGGGCGGCGGTGCCGCCGCAAGGGGCGAGGGTGCCAAGCCCGCCGGGCGCTGGGCCAAGGAGCGGTGGTTTAGCGCGGTATGATGAGGCCCGCGGCAGCTCCCAGGGCGGCTGGGGGTGCCGGGGAGGTCGGATGTCGAGGCGCCGATTCGTCATTCTCTGGGGTGCGGTGCTGGCGCTGTGGGGCTGCGGCGGCGCGGCGAGGGTGGAGCGGGCCTACGAGACCACGGCCAGCGCCGCCGAGAACGCCGCCACCAGCGAGGAAAAGGTGGCTGCGTGGCGGGGTTTCCTCGCCCGGTACCCGAACAGCGAGCACACGGTAGAACTTGCCGGGACCGTGGTGGAGCTTCTCGCCGACGACCTGGGGCGGCCGGAGGAGGCGGATCGCTTCCTCGTGGCCCTGCTGCCCCGGGTGCGCAACTCCGAATGGCGGCGGGAGGTGGCTTTCCGGCGCCTGCCGCTGCTGGCACGGCTGGAGCGCCGCGAGGAGCTCCGACGGTTGGCGGACGAACTGTCGCTGGGGAGGGCCCTCACCTTCCGGGAAGCGATGGCCATCGCCGACGCCGCCCGGCGCGCCGGGGTCTGGGAGCTGGCCGCGCAGACCTACCGGCAGGCGCTGCCGTTTGCCACCGAGAAGGCGCTCCGGGCCGAGCAAACCGGGGCGCCCCTCAGCGAGGACCGGCTGGAACGCGCCCTGCGCCGCCGCCGCACACGCGTCCTCACCGGGCTGGCCTGGGCGGAGCACAACCTGGGCCGCACCGATCGAGCCCTCCAGCGGTTCCAGCAGGCCCGCTCCTTCGAGCTCCTCGGCTTGCTGGGCAACACCGACTCCGAACTCGGGCTGCTGGAGGGTAAGACGTTGCTCGCCGCGGGAGAGGTGGAGCGAGCTCTGGCGGTCCTGGCCCCCGAGGCGCTCTTCAGCGGCGAGGCGGAAGCCATGCAGGTGTTCCGGCAGGCCTATGCGGCCAAGCACGGAAGCGAGGACGGGTTCGAGGCCTTCCTCGCCAGCGAGCGCGAGCGGCTCGCGCGGCCGGCGCCCGACTTTACCCTCCCCGACTACGAAGGGAGGGAGCATACGCTGTCCGCGGCCAGCGCTGGCCGGGTCACGCTGCTGGCCTTCTGGTTCCCCACGTGAGGGGGGTGCCGCGTGGAGTTGCCACGCCTCGAGCCGCTCTACACCACTTACCGCGACCGCGGCTTCACGGTGATTGCCGTGGAAAGGACCCGCGACACCGAGCGGGCGAAGCAGTTCATTGCCGAACACTCCCTCTCCTTCCCCTGCCTGGAGAACGGCACGGGCGAGCGGGAGGTGGTCTGGAAGCAATACCATGTCAGCGTCTTCCCCACTTCCTTTCTGATCGACCGGCGGGGTCGGGTGGTGGCGACCCACGTGGGGTTCGAAGAGGGGGACGAGGCCGAGTTGGAGGCCGAAGTGCGCGCGTGGCTTGCGCGGTAGCGGGACTGCCCGCGGCAGGGGAGGGGGTCTTGCAACTTCACGTGCAGGAGGGGGGATGAAGACGCTGATGGAGCCATACCGCAGCCGGGTGGTGGAACCCATCCGCGTCACCACGAGGGCCGAGCGCGAGGGGTACATCCGCGCGGCCGGGTACAACCCCTTTCTGCTGGCGGCCGAGCAGGTGATGATCGACCTGGTCACCGACTCGGGCACTTCGGCGCTGTCCGTGGCCCAGTGGGCAGCCATGCACGGCGCCGACGAGTCGTTCACCGGCTCGCGGTCCTTCGAGCGGTTCCAGGAGGTGGCGCGGCAGCTCTTCGGCCGCCGCCACGTGATCCCCTGTCACCAGGGGCGGGCCGCGGAACACCTCCTGGCCCGGGCGGTGCTGCGCCCGGGCGACGTGGTGCTCGCCAACACGCTCTTCGCCACCACCCGGCAAAACTTCGAGGAGGCCGGCGCCACCTGCTGTGACCTGCCGATTCCCGAGGCGCTGGTGCGGGGGAGCGACCACCCCTTCAAGGGCAACATCGACCTGCGCGCCCTGGAGGCGGAATTGCTCGCCGCTGGCGAGCGAGCGCGGCTGGTGGTGCTCACGGTGACCGACAACTCGCGCGGCGGTCAGCCGGTGGCCCTCGCCAACATCCGGGCGGCCAGCGAGCTGTGCCGGCGGCATCGCGTTCCCCTCTGGCTCGACGCGGCGCGGGTGGCGGAAAACTCCTTTCTCAACACCCTCCGCGCCCCCGAATGCGCGGGCATGACCGCCCGGCAGGTGGCCCGAGAAACCTTCGCCCTGGTGGACGGGCTCTTCATGAGCATGAAGAAGGACGGGCTCGGCAACGTGGGCGGGGTGATGGCGCTGGACGACGACTCCTGGGCGGAGGCGATCCGCGAACGACTGCTGGTCTCGGAGGGCATCCCCTCGGCGGGCGGCCTCGCCGGCCGCGATCTGGAGTGCATGCGGGTGGCGTTGGAGGAAATGTTCGATGCCGACCACCTGGCCTACCGGATCGAGGCCACGGCTTTCCTCGGCGGGGAGCTGGCGGCGGCCGGCGTCCCGGTGCTCACCCCCTTCGGGGCGCACGCCGTCTACATCGACGGGCGGGCCTTCTGCCCGCACCTCCCGGACGAACAGTTGCCCGCCTGGTCGCTCTCGGTGGCCCTCTACGTCGAGTCGGGGGTGCGGGGATGGGAGACCGGCAACGTGATGATGGGCCGCCGGGATCCGGCCACCGGGCAGTGGCGGTGGCCGGAGCTGGACCTGCTGCGCCTCGCCATCCCGCGGCGGGTGTACTCGCAAGGCCACCTGGCCTACGTGGCCCGCTCGGTGGAGGAACTGCACGGGCGGCGGCTGGAAGTGCGCGGACTCCGCTTCGTCTACCGTCCGCCGGCGCTCCCCCAGTTCATCGCCCGCTTCGAACCGGTCGGGGGGGGGTGACCTGCCCCAGGGTGGCTTTTTTCCGGGGAGTCCGGCCGCGGGTGTCGGTCACGGATCGGGGCGGGGAGGGCAGGGATCCGGCCGCCGAGCCGTCACTCGGCCAGGGGCACCACGTAGAAGAGGACGGCAAAATAGTGGAGCACGCTGCCGGTGAGCACGAAGCCGTGCCAGATGGCGTGGTGGTACGGCAGCCGTCGCCACGCGTAGAAGGCCACCCCCGCCGTGTAGGCGATCCCCCCGCCCACGAGCAGCGCCAGCCCACCGGCCGCCACCGACTGCCCGAGTGGCTTGGCGGCCACCACCACGAGCCAGCCGAGCAGCACGTAGAAGAGCACCGACACCACCCGCAGCCGACCGATCAGGATCGCCTTGAAGACGATCCCCAGCACGGCGAGCGCCCACACCACGGCGAGCAGCGACCAGCCCCAGGGCCCCCTCAGGTTGACCAGGGCAAAGGGGGTGTAGGTGCCGGCGATCAGGAGGTAGATGGCGGAGTGGTCCAGGATTCGAAGCACCTTCTTGGTGGTCGGGAGCGACACGGGGATGGCGTGGTAGACCGTCGAGGCGGTGTACGCCAGCACCAGTGTGGCGCCGTACACGCTGCAGGCGACGATGTGCCAGGCGGTGCCCTTGAGCGCGGCGAAGGCGGTCAAGACGGCGAGGCCAGCAATGGAAAACACCAGGCCAACACCGTGCGTGACGCTGTGGGCGATCTCCTCGCCCACGCTGTAGCTGGGCAGACTGTCACCGCGCCCCATGGCCCCTCACGTGGGGGAATGCTACCACTCCGCTCCCCGGTTGGCGCGCGCCACGGACCCTGCCAGCCGTGCCGGCGCGGGGAACCGCCACCGCCTCCGGGGGGCGCTCAGGGGGTCGGCGTGGCGGCAGCGGCCGCGGCAAAGTCAGAGATCGCAGCTTCGCTGGGGGCCCGTTCCCTCTGGAGCCGGGCGGCCACCGCCTCCACCTCCCGCATCACCCGCAGGAAGTTGCCCCCCGCCACCTTGCGCACCTCCTCCTGCCTGTAGCCGCGGCGCACCAGCTCCTCCAAGAGCGCCGGGTAGCGGGACACGTCCTCCAGGCCCTCGGGGGTGCTGCCGATCCCCTCGAAGTCCGAACCGATGCCCACGTGGTCGATGCCGGCCACCCGGCGAATGTGGTCGATGTGGTCGGCCACCTGCGCCAGGGTGGCGCGGGGGATCTCGTGCGTGGCCCGCCAGGCGCGGATCCCCTCGATCACCTTGGCCGGGTTGCCCGGGTACAGCGCCTCCAGGCGGGCCCACTCGCTCTCCATGGGGAGCTCGGCCAGGCGCACCGCCTCGGACACGAAGCCGGGGGCGAAGTTGACCATGACGATGCCGCGGTTCGCCTTGACCAGCCCCAGCACGTCGTCAGGGACGTTGCGGGCGTGCTGGCACAGCGCCCGTGCCGAGGAGTGCGAGAAGATCACCGGCGCGGCGGAAACGGCGAGGGCATCGCGCATCACCGCGTCGGAGACGTGGGAGAGGTCGATCATCATGCCGAGCCGGTTCATCTCGCGCAGGACCTCGCGGCCAAAGGCCGTGAGGCCGCCGTGTCGGGGCGGCGAGGTGGCTGCATCCGCCCAGTCGGTGGGGCCCCAGTGGGTGAGGGTGAGGTAGCGGGCGCCGCACTCGTACCCCGCGCGCAGCACCGCCAAGGAGTTGGCGATGGTGTGCCCGCCCTCGATGCCGATGAGGACGGCAATGCGCCCGGAGCGGTGCACCGCCTCCACCTCGTCCGCGGTGGTGGCCAGGGCCAGGTGGTCCGGGTACCGCAGCACCAGCCGGCGCGTCACGTCGATCTGCTCCAGCATGGCCGTGGCCGCCGCCGGGCCCTCGACCCTCGAGGGCACGTAGGCCACCGAGAAGAAGGCGCCGAGGCGCCCCTGCCGCATGCGCGGGATATCGGCGTGACGGGGCGCCTCGCCGGCCTGGCGGGGGGCGGCCAGATCCACCCGCGCCAGGCGGTTGCCGAAATGGTCCAGGAGCGTTTCGGGCAGGTCGATGTGGCCGTCGACGATGAGGATATCCTCGGCGCCGGGGGGCGGCGTCCCCGGCGGCGGCGAGGCGAGGCACGCCACCGCCACCGCCACACCAGCCAGCGCCAGCTTCCAGCCCACTCTCATGGCACCTCCCCGGGGCGCGCCGGGCGCCGCGGCGGGCTCCCATTCGGCGCGTCCGAACAGGGTGCTAGCATACCCCGCGCGGTCACCCTTGGGTGGGACGCCCGAACGCCATGCGGACGCTGCTGCGACTCCTGCGGTTCCTGAAGCCCCACGCCGGCTGGGCGGCGGTGGCGGTAGGGGGGATGCTGGGGGTCGCGCTCACCACGGTGTTCCTGGTGTTCCTCATCTACCCCGTCTTCGACGAGTTGCTGGGGGCGGGGGCGGGGATGGCGGTGCTGGGCGGCCGGGCGGCCTCGGGGGGCGAGTCGGCCTCGCGGAGGGTCCCCGATGCGGCCATCGTCCACACCTTACGCGCTCGCTTCGAGGGGGCGAAGCGCGCCGTGGTCCAGGTGATCCCCTCAGAGTCCGGGGCCATCGTGCTCATCGCCTTCCTCACCGTGTTCCTGCGCGCCTCGCTCACCTACTTCGGGCACTACGCCTTCTACCGGACCGGCCTCGCCACCGTCAAAGACATCCGCGATCGCCTGGTGGACGCCATGCTGGGCCAGTCGGCCCGCTTTTACCAGCAACAGCCCTCGGCGGTGTTGATGTCGCGGGTGACCTACGACGTGGACCAGATCACGGCTGCCGTGAGCGACCGGTTCGGCGATCTCTTTCAGGATTCCTTCACGCTGGCGGCGCTCCTGGTGTACGTCTTCTCGCTGAACTTCCGGATGGCGTTGGGAGCCCTGGTGGTGGCGCCGCTGCTGCTGTGGCCGGTGGTCCACTTCTCCCGCAAGTTGCGGCGGCGCTCCCACGCCACCCAGGAGCGCCTGGGCGAGCTCAACTCGGTGCTCGACGAGCTGCTCAAGGGCTTTCGGGTGGTCCAGGCCTTCGGCATGGAGGCGTTCGAAGCGCGCCGCTTCCGCGCTGCCACCACGCGCCACTTCCGGGCGATGCTGCGGGCCTGGCGGGTGCAGGCTCTCAACGCCCCGGTGATGGAGGTGCTGGGGGCGGCGGGGATCCTCGCCCTCATGGCGTACGCGGCCCACCTCATCCGCGCGGGTGAGCTGACCCTGGGACTGTTCAGTTCGTTCCTCTTCGCCCTCTACGGCATGTACAACCCCATCAAGCGCCTCAACAAGCTCAACCTGTTTGCGCAGATGGCGATCGCCGCCGGCGAGCGGGTGTTAGAGGTACTGGACGCCCCGGTGGCGATCACCAGCCGCCCCGGTGCCCGTCCGTTGCGCGGCGTGCGCGAGGGCATCCGCTTCGAAGACGTGCACTTCGCCTACGAGTCGGGCAAAGGGGTCCTGCGCGGGTTCACGCTGGAGATCCCGGCCGGCGCGGTGGTCGCGCTGGTGGGGGCGTCGGGCGCCGGCAAGTCCACCGTCGCGCAGCTCTTGCCGCGCTTCTGGGACGTGGATGCGGGCCGCATCACCATCGACGGTGTCGACCTCCGCGACCTGGATCTGGCGTCGCTGCGCGCCCACATCGGGCTCGTCACCCAGGAAACCGTGCTCTTCAACGACACGATCCGCGCCAACATCGCCTACGGCCGGGAAGCGGTGGACGAGGAACGGGTTCGCGCCTGCGCCCGGGCCGCCTTTGCAGAGGAGTTCATCCTCTCGTTCCCCGACGGCTTCGACACGGTGGTGGGCGAGGCGGGGGTGCGGCTGTCCGGCGGCCAGCGGCAGCGCATCGCCGTGGCCCGGGCGCTCTACAAGGACGCCCCGATCCTCGTCCTCGACGAAGCCACCTCCGCCCTGGACGCGGAGGCGGAGGCGGTGGTGCAGAAGGCCCTGGAGAACCTCATGCGCGGCCGCACCACCCTGGTCATCGCCCACCGCCTGGCCACCGTGCGCGCCGCCCACCGCATCGCCGTGATGGAGGCGGGGCGGGTGGTGGAAGAGGGTTCGCACGCGGAGCTCTTGGCCCGGGGCGGGGTGTACGCCCAGCTTGCGCGGCTGCAGGGCCTCAGCGAATGAGAGCCTCCGCCCCGGCGCCCGAGGCAGTCCCGCGGCCCCTGTCGATCCTGCACGTGCTGGAGAAGAACGGCTTCGGCACCGGCTCGGTGCAGCAGATGTTCCAGGCGGCCGTGGGCCTGGCGCAGCGCGGGCACGAGGTGGCGGTGGTGTCCCGCCCCGGCGCCGAGCTGGAGGCGCGCTGCCGCGCCGCCGGCCTGCCCCTCCTGCCACTGCCCCTGCGCCATGAAGGGGACGTGAGGTCGGCGTGGCGCCTGGCCACGTGGATCCGCGAGCGCCGCGTGGACGTGGTCCACGCCCACAAGGGGATCGCCCACTCGGTGGGGCTCCTGGCGACGTACCGCTCGCCGGTGCCGTGCTTCGTGGTGAACCGCGGCGTCTCCTTCCCCCTCAGCTGGCTCAGTCGCGGCAAGTACCGCAGCCGCCGCGTGCACCGGGTGGTGGCGGTGTGCGAGGCCATCCGGCGGGTGGTGCTGGCGAGCGGCCGGCTCGCCCCCGAGAAGGTGGTGGTCGTCTATGCCGGCACCGATCTCTCCCGCTTCGACCCCGCCAGGGTGGACGGCAGCGCCGTGCGGCGCGAACTCGGGCTGGCCCCGGGGACGTTCCTGGTGTGCCAGATCGGGGTGCGTCCGTGGCGAGGCTGGCAGCTTTTGGTGGAGGCCATCGCCCAGGTGCGCCGACACGAGCCCCGGGTCCACCTCCTCCTGGTGGGGTGCGAGCGCGACGCCGTGCAGCGGGAGGTGATGGCGGTGGCGGCTCGCCACGGCGTGGCCGAGTCCGTCACGGCGCTGGGCTATCGCCCGGACGTGCCCGAGATCTCCGCGGCTCTCGACGTGGCGGTGGATCTCTCCACGGCCGGGCTCGGCATCACCGGGACGCTGCGCGAGGCCATGGCCATGGGGAAGCCGGTGGTCTGCTCCGACGCCGGCGGCAACGGCGAGCTGGTGCTGGACGGCATCACCGGCCGCCTCGTGCCGGCGGGCCGGGCCGATGCGGCGGCTGCGGCCATCCTCGAGGTGCTGCGCGATGCGGAGAAGGCCCGCCACTGGGGCGCGGCGGGGCGTCGGCGGGTGGAGGAGCTGTTTTCCGCCACCGCGCGCGTTGCGAGGCTGGAGAGGTTGTACCGCACCGTCCTGGCGGCAGGCGCCACGGCGCCCACAGGCCAGTAACCCCGGCGAGCCGGGTGCCGGCGGGGCGCTCGAGCCAGGTACACTGCCGCCATGAACCGCTCCGCCGCATCGCTCCGCCGCCTCGTCGTCGCTCTGCCCCTGGTTGCCTCCCTCCTCGGTGCCGGCGCCTGCGCCACCAGGGGGACGCACGCTCTCCCGCCGCCGCGCGGTGGCGCGGTGGCCTCCGCCAGCAGCGACGCCACTGCCGTGGGGCTCGCCACCCTACAGGCGGGGGGCAACGCGGTGGACGCCGCCGTGGCCACCGCCCTGGCCCTTGCCGTGGTCCATCCCGAGGCGGGCAACCTGGGCGGCGGAGGTTTCGCCGTGGGCCGGTGCGGCGGCGAGCTCTTCGCGCTGGATTTCCGGGAGACCGCGCCGGCGGCCGCCACCCCCACCATGTTCCTGGATGCTGAGGGCCGGCCGGTGCCGGAACGCTCGCTGGTGGGGCCGCTGGCGGCGGGGGTGCCCGGCTCGCCGCGCGGACTGTGGGAGCTCCACCGCCGCTTCGGCCGCCTGCCGTGGCGGGAGGTGGTGCGCCCGGCCGCCTCCCTGGCGCGCGACGGGTTCCTCCTCTCGCCCCGGGAGGCGGCGGCCATCGCGGCCGAGGTGGAGCTGCTCCGCCGCTTCCCCGAAACAGCGGCGGTGTGGCTGCCCGGCGGGGCTCCCCCCGCGGCGGGGGCGCGGGTGCGGCTGCCGCGCCTGGCGGCCCTCCTGGAAGCGTACGGCGAGCGGGGGCCCGAGGCTGTCGTGACTGGCGAAGCGGCAGCGGCCATCGAACGGGCGTCCCGGCGCTGGGGCGGGGTGCTCACGGCTGCCGACCTGGCGGCGTACCGGCCGGTGTGGCGGGAACCGGTGCAATTTGCCGCCTTTGGCTGGGAGGTGGCGTCCATGCCGCTGCCCTCCTCGGGGGGGATCATCCTCGGCCAGACCTGCCTCATGCTGGAACGGCTGGGGTGGGCCACCCTGGCGGGCGGGGGCGCGGAGGGGGTGCACCTGCTGGTGGAGGTGTGGCGGCGAGCCTACGCGGATCGTGTACTCCTGGGCGACCCGGCCACCACCTTGGCCGACGTTCGCGACCTCCTGGACCCCCGCTGGCTGGCGCGGCGCGCCGCGGGAATCCCCCGCGACCGCGCTACCCCCTCGGCCGAGGTGCGCTCCTGGAGCCCCAGCGCGGCCCGCGAGCGGTTGGAAACCACGCACCTGTCGGTGGTGGACGACGAGGGCAACGCCGTGGCCTTGACCACCACCCTCAACGGCTCCTTCGGCTGCGGACTCCTGGTGCCGGAGCTGGAGCTCCTCCTCAACAACGAGATGGACGACTTTGCAGCGGCGCCGGGCGTGGCGAATCTGTACGGCCTGGTGCAGGGGGAGGCCAACGCCGTGGGACCCGGCAAGCGCATGCTCTCCTCCATGACGCCCACCGTGGCGTGGCGCGGCGGGGAGATCCTCGCCCTGGGCTCCCCGGGCGGCTCCCGCATCCCCACCGCGACCTCGCAGGTGCTGCTGGCGCTCGCCGTGGAGGGGCTGCCGCTGCAGGCGGCCGTGGACCGGCCGCGGCTGCACCACCAGTGGCTGCCGGACGAGGTGCTGGTCGAACCGGGGGCCATCCAGCCGACCACCGCCGCGCGCCTCGCCGCGCTGGGGCACCACCTGGTGGAGCGGGGCAAGCTGGGCGAGGTGCACGCCGTGCGCCGCCACGCCGACGGGCGCCTGGAGGCCGCCGCCGACCAGCGGGGCCCCGGGAGTTCGGGGGTCTGGGTCCCCTCCCCGCCGGGCCGGGCGGGGCGCTGAGGCTTGACCCGCGTCAAGGACGGCCAGCCCGGCTCCTGGCAGGTTTGCCGGGGAGGGTGCCATGGCCCGTTCTCGACCGGTGATCCCGGAGCGCCGCCTGATCCAGGTCGCCTTCTTCGTGCTCGTGCTCCTCATCGGCTTGCAGTTCGCCCTGTGGGTCGCGGCCCACAGGGTGGGGCGGGAGCCGGCCCTGTCCCGCCCGGCGGGGGTGGAGGGCTTTCTCCCCATTTCCGCGCTCATGTCCCTGCGGTTGCTGCTGGCCGGTGAGGGGGTCCACCCCGTACACCCGGCGGGACTCGCGATCCTCCTGGCGGTCCTCGCCATGTCCGCCGTGCTGGCCAAGTCGTTCTGTTCGCTGCTCTGTCCGGTGGGGGCGGTGTCCGAGTGGCTGGGCCGCCTGGGCCGGCGTCTGTTGGGGCGCACCTGGGAGTTGCCGCGCTGGCTCGATCTACCGCTGCGTTCGGCCAAGTACCTGCTGCTCGCCTTCTTCGTCTGGGCCACCTGGGTAGCGATGGATCTCGGAGGCGTGCGGGCGTTCCTGGACAGCCCGTACAACCGCGTGGCCGACGTGAAGATGCTGCTGTTCTTCGCCGAACCCTCCCGGCTCACCGTGGCGGTGCTGGGGGTGCTGGTGGTGGGGTCGGTGCTGGTGCGCGACCTGTGGTGCCGTTACTTCTGCCCGTACGGGGCGCTCTTGGGCCTCGTGGGGCGGCTCGCGCCCCTCAGGGTGACGCGGGATGCCAGAAGCTGCACCGACTGCAAGCTGTGCACGCGGGTTTGCCCGGCCCGTCTGCCGGTCCACGCCCTGGCGCGGGTCGCCTCGGTGGAGTGCACCTCGTGTCTGGACTGCGTGGCGGTCTGCCCCGTCTCGAGCTGCCTGGCGGTGCGCCCGCCGGCTGCTGCAGGCGCCAGGAAGATGCTGCGGCCGGCCGTGGCCCTCGCCGTGGCGGCGGCGGTGTACCTGGGTGTTACGGGGGCGTTCCGGCTCGCCGGTCACTGGCACGGGGCCGTGACCGGCGAGGAGTACGCACGCCGGATCGGCGAGATCGACTCCCCGCTCTACACCCATGTGGGCGGCCTGGCGGCCAGCGAGAGCCGCGGCGAGGAGGGCGGGCGTGGCGCCGCGAACCGGATCGAGTGACACCTGGGCCGCCGCGGCGGCTGCGCTCCCGCAGGAGGCGCGGCGCGAGCGGGAGCTGCCCTTCTGGCGGGGCATCGCGGAGCGGCTGCGCTGGCGGCGCGCGGTGGACGCCGGGTGCGGCGCGGGCTTC
>JBBISY010000042.1:0-24275 GCA_037441065.1 Acidobacteriota bacterium
GGGGCGCGCCTGCGGGGGTGCGTGCTCACCGGCGGCGTCGCCATCGGGCCCGGCTGCTCGCTCCACCGCTGCGTGGCCGCGGGGCGGCTCACCGTGCCGGCGGGCACGAGCCACGAGAACGCGCTCCTCCTGCCCACCGGCACGAGCGCGCTGCGCTAGCCCTACAGCGGCAGCCGCCGCCAGCTGGACCACCCCCGCCGCCACTCCAGCACCCGAACCCGGGCCGTGCCCCCGTAGATGCGCACCGCCAGGAGCCGCTCCCGCCCGTCGTTGATGTAGACGGTGGCCGGCGTGGCGTCGCCCAGGGGCGAAAACGAAATGATGCTCGAACGCCCGGCCCGCAGGCCGTCGCCGGGGCGCAGCTGGCCTCGCCCGGATGGGTTCGGCGCCGCCCACCCCGCCGGCACCCCTAACCGGGCGCCCCGGCACAGCTCGTCGATGAGGATCCGCGGCCCCTGCCGCCGATCCGTGCCGCGGCGGATGTCCTGCTGGAGCACGCCGTCGCCGTCCCCGTCCACGACGACCCGGTAAAAGGACGAGCCGCCCTCCTGGCCGAACACCAGGGCCACGGAGCGGCGCTGGCCGATAGCGGCGGCCCGGCACCGGATGGCATCGGCCACGAGCTGCCGCGCCACAGCCTCGAGACTCGCCTGGCCGCGGTGGGAGGTGAGGTTGGGCAGCGCCACCGCCAGGCCCAGGCCCACAAGGGCGAGGGCGACGAGCGTATCCACTACGGATGCACCTGGAGAACCTGTCATGACTCCCTCCGAGATGCCGGGGCGGTCTCGCGACCGCCCCATCCCGTCCACGCCACGTTGTCGTGCAAACCTGTTCGCTCTCCCTAGTGACCGGCGGGTGCCGGCTGGCTGGCCCGCGGGAGCTTGATCTTTTCCTTCAGCGTCGTGGGGCCGGTCACCGTGAGGTAGGGTTTGAGGTTTGCAAGGCTCTTCTCGCCGATACCCTTGACGCGAACCAGCTCCTCGGGAGCCTTGAAGGGCCCGTTGGCGTTCCGGAACGCGACGATCCGCTGGGCGAGCGCCGGGCCGACCCGCGGCAAGAGCTGCAGCTCGGCAGCCGAGGCGGTGTTGATGTTGACCTGGGGCGCGGCCGGCGCGCCGGCGGTCACGGTTTCGGCGGCCAGGATCGCCGCCAGGGCCAGACTCAAGATGGTTGCAGTTCGCATGGTGTTTGGCTCCTTTCTCCCGTTGCCGGGTGTCCTGTTGTGCGGTGGCGGGATACCCCGCAGGGCTTGGCGGCTTCGGTGCGTTCTCACGGTCCGTGTGGCATCCATCACCTCCCACCCCGCCTGGGAGCGAGCCGGGTGCCAATCGCCCGCACGAGTCCATCTCACTGCCAGTCAATGTGTTGGCGCGCAGCGAGGGAAGGTTTCCCGAGGAAGGGTGGTAAACTCTTCTGCCACGGGAGACGGAACAGGCCGCTGCTGTGGACCCCAAGAACTGTACGAAAACCCTAACACCCGACGGCCCCCTCGACAGGCCTCGCCTGAGCGCGGCGACCCCCGACTGCTTGGAGGAGCTGCTGGCGCTGGACCTGGAGTGCTTCGGCCCCCTGGCCTGGAGTCGCGAAGCGTGGGCGGAGGTGGTGCACGACCCCGCCTGGACCACGCTGGTGTGGCGCCCGGACGGCCGGGTCCGGGGGAGCGCAGTGCTGCTGCTGGCGCGGCCGGAGGCGGTGCTGGCTTCGGTGGCCATCCACCCCACTCATCGCCGCCAGGGGGTGGGGCTGGCGTTCGTCCAGGAGGCCATCCGCCGCGCGCGACGGGCTGGGGCGCAGTGGCTCTCGCTGGAGGTGGACGAGGACAACACCCCGGCGGTGGCCCTTTACCGCCGCACCGGTTTCCACGTGTGGCGTCGCTTCCTGGAGGAGGGCCGCCCGCGCTGGGAGATGCGGCGCTGGTTGCGATCCGCCGCGCTGTCGGGGGGCGGGGGCCTGCCGGCGGCCTGATATGATGGCGCTCGCATGGGTCAAGCGACGCTCGACGCCCACCACATTGCCATCGAGGGGCCGATCGGGGTGGGGAAGACCTCGCTCGTGGAACGCCTCGTCGCGCGTTTCGAGGGGGTGAAGGTCCTGGAGGACGTGCACAACCCCTTCCTCGAGGCGTTCTACCGGGGCAAGGAAGGGGCGGCCTTCCAGGTGCAGATCTTCTTCCTCCTCTCGCGCCACCGGCAGCACGTGGAGATCGCCCAGATGGGGTTGTTCGACCGGCTCGTGGTGGCTGACTACACGATGGCGAAGGACCGCATCTTCGCCCGCTTGAACCTCACCGACGAGGAGTTCCGCCTCTACGATCGGCTCTACCAGCTGCTCACGCCCCAGCTGCCCCGCCCGGACCTGGTGATCTACCTGGAGGCGAGCGTCGAGACGTGCCTCAAGCGCATCCGCATGCGCGGCCGGGAGTACGAGCGCAGCATCGAGCCGGACTACCTGCGGCAGCTCAAGGATGCGTACAACGCCTTCTTCTACCGCTACACCGACACGCCGCTTCTGGTGGTGAACACCGACGACATTGACTTCGTCAAGAACCCAGGTGACTTCGAGGACCTGGTGCGGGAGATCACCCGCATCAAGAAGGGAACGCACGTGTACGTACCGCTCGGATCCGGAGCCAGGACCGAGACGGGCCGCAGCGAGCCCGCCAACTGAGGGGGACGGCACCGATTGCCGCCGCGGCGACGGTGACCGGCTTCCACCCGGATCCGTCGGTCCGGAGGGACCGATGGCAGAGACAAATCCCACCCACACCGCCCTGTCGCGTCACGAGAGGGGCGATCGCCCCGCCGGGACCGTAGCGCCGCCCGAGGGGGGCCGAGACGCTCCCCTCACCGTACCGGACATCCTGGCCGCCAAGGGGCAGCGCCGTCTCGTGATGGTGACGGCCACCGACGAGCCGTCGGCGCGGTGGGCCGACCGGGGGGGCGTGGACCTGCTGCTGGTCGGCGACTCCCTGGCCATGGCGGCCCTCGGGCGGCCCACCACCCTCTCCGTCACCGTGGAGGAGATGCTCCACCACTGCCGGGCGGCGGCAGCGGGCGTCCGCCGCGCGCTGCTGGTGGCCGACATGCCCTTCGGTTCGTTCCAGGTGAGCGTCCCCGAGGCGGTGCGCAACGCCTGTCGGCTGGTGGCGGAGGGGGAAGCCAAGGCCGTCAAGCTGGAGGGGCCGCGCATTGCCGAGATCGAGGCCATCGCCGCAGCCGGCATCCCGGTGGTGGGGCACCTGGGCCTCACCCCGCAATCCGTGCACCGGCTCGGCGGCTACCGGGTCCAGGGGCGGGACGAGGAGGCGGCCCTCCTGATCTTGAAGCAGGCCAAGGCCATCGAGCGAGCCGGGGCGTTCCTCCTGGTGCTGGAAGCGTTGCCCTCCGCCGTGGGGAAGGCGGTCACGGAAAGCCTCCGCATCCCCACCATCGGCATCGGCGCCGGGCCGCACTGCGACGGCCAGGTCCTGGTACTGGCCGACCTGGTCGGGCTGTCCGAACCGCCGCTGCCGCGCTTCGTCCGCCGCTACGCCCGCCTCGGCGAAGCGCTTCGCGACGCGGTGCAACGCTTCGCCGCCGATGTGCGGCGGGGGGACTACCCCCGCGAGGAGGAGACCTACGCCTCCCCCGCTTCCCTGGCGGAGGCACTCGGCCAGTCGGGAGGAGATGCCCAATGATCGTGGCCACCACCGTTCGCGCCGTGCGGGCCCGGCGGCAGGAACTGGACCGTGTCGGCCGGCGCGTCGCCTTCGTGCCGACCATGGGGGCTCTCCACGAGGGGCACCTCTCCCTGGTCCGCGAGGCGGCGCGGCGAGCCGACGAGGTGTGGGTGAGCATCTTCGTCAACCCCACGCAATTCGGGCCCGGCGAGGATTTCGACCGCTACCCGCGCCAGCTGGAGCGGGACCGCGAACTCTTGGCGGGGGAGGGGGTGGCGTTGCTCTTCGCCCCCGCCACCAAGGAGATGTACCCGGAGCTCCCCTCGGTCCTCCTCGACGTGCCGCCGCTCACCGCCGGCCTGTGCGGCGCGCACCGACCGGGCCATTTCCGCGGTGTCGCCCTGGTGGTGGTGAAGCTCCTCAACATCCTCCGCCCGGAGGTGGCGGTGTTCGGAGCCAAGGACTACCAGCAGGCGGCGGTGATCCGGCGGCTGGTGGCGGAGCTGGATATCCCCACCGAGGTGGTGGTCGCGCCCACCGTGCGGGAGGCGGACGGGCTCGCCATGTCCTCGCGCAACGCCTATCTTGAGGGCCCGCACCGCCAGGCCGCCACCGTGCTGCACGCGGCCCTGCGCGCGGCCGAGGCGGCGCTTGTGGCCGGCGAGCGCCGGGGCCGGGAACTCGAAGCCATCCTCGCTGCCCAGGTGGCCCGCGAACCGGCGGCCCGCCTGCAGTACGCCGCCGCCGTGCACCCCGATACCCTGCAGCCGGTGCCCATCGTGGAGGAGCGGGTGGTCCTTGCGGTGGCCGCCTTTGTGGGCGGCGTCCGGCTTATCGACAACCTCGTGGTGGAGGTGCCGTCATGATGCGCCCCTTCCTGCGGGCCAAGCTGCACCGCGTCCGCGTGACGCGGTGCGACCTCGATTACGTGGGCTCGATCAGCATCGATCGCGACCTCCTGGAGGCTGCGGATCTCCTGCCCCTGGAGCAGGTGGAGGTCTACAACCTCACGCGGGGGACTCGCTTCACCACCTACTGCATCCTCGCCCCGGCCGGCAGTGGCGAGATCGGCATCAACGGCGCGGCCGCGCACCTGGCCAAGCCTTCCGACCTGGTTATCGTGGCCGCCTACTGCTGGCTGGACCGGGAGGAAATCCCCCGCCACCGGGCCCGCGTGGTGCTGGTGGACGGGGAGAACCGGGCCGTGGAGGTCCGGCAACAGACCCCCTTCGACGAGCCAGAGACTGCGACCGGTTGAGGCGAACCCCCCACCGCGCCGGTGTGGCGCGACTAGAGGTACTTCAGCATCTCTGCGGCCATGCCGGCGTCCTTGTAGTCCGGCGCCACCTTGAGGAGCCGCTCGAGGAGCTCCTTGGCCTTGGCCGTCTCGCCGGCCCGCACGCACACCATGCCCAGCTCGAAGAGGGCGGGGGCGAAGTCGGGGTCTGCCTGCAGCGCCTGCTCCAAGAGCGGCCGGGCCCCCGCGTCATCCTGCTTGTTGAGGAGTTCGGCCGCCTCGTTGAACAGGACCGCGGGGTCGCTGGGGTTGACCATCTTGTAGGCGGACATGTACTTCTCGTAGCTGGCCAGGTCGCCCAGTTCCTTGGCGGCGTTGGCGGCCAGCGCCAAGCAGCCGGCAAAGGTCGCCTGGATCGCCAAGCACTT
Organism: Acidobacteriota bacterium; assembly: GCA_037441065.1. Taxonomy (GTDB): domain Bacteria; phylum Acidobacteriota; class Thermoanaerobaculia; order Thermoanaerobaculales; family Thermoanaerobaculaceae; genus JACADV01. Next base: position 5,324 of record JBBISY010000042.1, read on the forward strand.
CTTGGCCGACTCCAGAGCGGCGCCGGGCTTGCCGTCGTCCAGATCGAGCCGCCCGAGCGCGAACCAGCCCACGTGGAGGTCCGGCCTGGCCTTGACGGCGGCCTCGAACTTGGCGCGGGCCTCCGCCCGCCTCCCGGCGGCCAGCAGCAGCTCCCCCTCCCGCGCCTCCTTCACGCCAGGCTGCTCCAACGCTTGCTGCTCCAACTCCTTCTGCACCTGCTCCAGACTCTTCAGCACGAAGTTCAACTCCAGCGTCTGGGCGCCAATGAGGGGCTTGTTGAGCTGCTCCACCGCCTGGTAGCCGGGCGCCTCGATGTGGAAGAGATACTTCTTCGTGGCGTCCACGATGAGCACGACGAAGGTGCCCTTGGCGTCAGTGGTCAGCTCCTTGCGGTAGGTGCCCACCTCCGGGCAGGTGATGACGACCTTGGCGTCGGCGATGGGTTTGCCCTGCGTATCCACCACCAGACCCTTGACACGGCCCTGTGCCTGCGCCAGCAGCAGAGACGGGGTCAGCAGCAGGAGCAGGGCGAGAATCGTGCGGTTTCCTTTCATGGAGACCCCCTCGCGGCGGCACCGCACCGCCGCTCGCATGAGTCTAGTGCTGCGTCGTGGGCCGGGCAAGGGTGCGGCGCCGGTCCACGCCCTCAGTCGAAGCCCAGCTCCTGCACCGCGTCCGCGTCGGCGTCGGGTACGCCGGTGGCCATTTCCACGACCCAGCGGTGGAACGCTTCGTCCGCGCCCAGGACCGGTACGGCCAGAATCTCGGGGAGCTCGTAGGAGTGCAGCTCGCGGATTGCCTCGCTCACCTGCTCGAGCAGCGCCGTGCGCGTCTTGATGAAGAGCAGGTACTCGCTGTCGCTGCAGATCTTCCCCTTCCAGCGGTAGACCGAGCGCAGGCACGGGACGATGTTGATGCAGGTGGCGAGCCGGCGCACCACCAGCTCTTCGGAGATCTCCACCGCCTGCTGCTCGGTGCCCACCGAAGTGACGATGAGGCTGATCGGCTCCAGGCTCTCCACGCTGGCAACGGTAGCGCCCGGCGAGCGCCTCGTCAAGCGCACCGAATGGGTGTAGACTATCATCGACCGCGGCTCCGGGGGCGTACCGGGTTCGACGGGGACAGTTGGGCCGACGGCAGCGTGTCGTGGTCCGTCGCCACGTAAAATGGCGGAAACCACAGCTGCCAACAATCAGCTCGCTCTGGCTGCCTAATTGACGGCCACGTCGCGATCGAAGACCCCCGCCTGTGGGTCTGATCGCGGCGACGCTCCAACAGGCTGGGTCGCCGCCTCGCCCGGCGGCGGCGACCGAGAAATTACGGGCTGGTCGCACCGGACGGGAGCCCACGCCCAGCCGGTGTGACGAGAACGAACCGTGGGCTGCACACGGAGACACCGCCGGCCCTGGTCTTCCGGACGGGGGTTCGATTCCCCCCGCCTCCACCATCTTCTGCGGGGGGTCCGGCGATCCCCCGCCCATGCCGCCATCGCCTCAACCCCCCGAGCCCCCACGCAAGCCCGACGGAACGTCCGTCTCGTGCGCGTCACCCCCGCTCCCCCGCGTCCCCGGGCGAGCAGTGCTATGCTCGGCGGGGAATGACTGTGCCGCTATCCACCTCTGGGCTGCCGGACCCCATCAGAGAACGGGCCGAAGCGCTCCTCACCGAACTCTGCGCCATCTCCTCAGCCACCGGCGAGAACGAGGGCGTGCGGCGCGTGGCTGCCCGCCTGGCGCAGGAGCTCGCTCGCCACGGCCTGCGGTGCGAGATCCGGGAAGTCCCGGACGACGGCGCCACTAGCCCGGTGTTGGTGGCGAGCGGTCCCTCCGTGGGTCGGCACCGGCTCTTGCTGCTGGGTCACCTGGACACCGTCCTCCCCGCCTGCCCCCCTGCCCGCACCGGCGAACGCCTGGTGGGGACGGGAGCGCTCGACATGAAGGCCGGGTTCGCGATGCTGGTGGCCGCGCTGGACCTGCTCGCCGCGCGCGGCCAGCGCCCCCCCGCCGACATGCTGGTGGTGGCGGTGCCCGACGAGGAGGCGGAGGGGCGGGTTTCGGAAATGGCAGCCCGGCACTTTTCCAGCGGTGCGCGGGCGGTGCTCGTGCTGGAGCCCGGGGAACGGCGGGGCCAGCGGGAAACCCTGGTGGCGGGACGGCGCGGCCTCACCGAGTGGCGCCTCGAGCTCACCGGGCGCGCCGCGCATTCCGGTCTCGCCTTCTGGGAGGGGCGCTCGGCGCTGGTGGCCGCCGCCGAGTGGTGCAGCCAGGCCCACCGTCTGTCACGACCAGGCCGCGGCGCTACCGTCAACATTGCCCGTCTGCTCGCCGGCACCCACGATTTCGTGGACGCTCTCCCCGCTGGGGCCCGGCTCCTCGGCACCTCCAGCCAGCGCAACGTCGTCCCCGACCGGGCCATCGTCGAGGGCGAGACCCGCTTCCTGTCCCTGGCCCAGGGGAGCCGCATCGTGGCGCGCCTCGCCCAGCTGGCCGACCGTGTGAGCCAGCGGTGCGGCGTCACGGCCACCCTCAACATCGGCACCACGATCCAGCCCGTGGACCCGCGCGGCGCCGGCGCGGAGCTGGTGCGGCGCACCGTCGACCTGGCCGCAGCCATCGGGCTGGAGCTGGAGGTGGAGGACGACCGCGGGGGTGTGTCCTTCCCGAATTTCCTGGCCGAACCCAGCCGGATCCCCGTGGTGGACGGTCTCGGACCGGTGGGGGGCGGCATGCATACCCGGGAGGAGTTCGTCGACCTCGCCTCGCTGGCACGCCGCAGCTTGCTTCTGGCGGACCTCCTCTCGTTCCTCTCGGACCACCTGCCGGCGAGAGCGAGGGGCCCCCGCCCCCGAAGCCACGCGAGAAAGAGCCGGTGATGGCACGCTTTGCCCGGCGAAACTGGCGCCAGCCCAGGTACCCCAGTACGTCCCCGCCGCAGCCCTGGTCATGGGCTCGGAGAGCCAGGCCGCGGGCCCGAGGGCTCTCGGGACCGCCGCAAAGGAGCCCAGCATGTCGCCAGTGAAGGAGAGTGCCCCGTCCCACCCCGGCCTCGATGCGGAGCCGGTGGGGCGGCTGGAGCGGATCGAAGAGATCATCGTGTCGTTGCCCTTCGTGGCCCCCTTCGCCACCAGCGCCGCCACCTGGACGCGCAAGGAGGCGTTGCTCCTCCAGGTGCAGGGCGACGGGGTGGTGGGGTGGGGGGAGTGCGTGGCCGATCCCGACCCCTTCTACGCCCCGGAAACGGTCACCACCGTCCGCCACATCCTGCGCGATTTCCTGCTGCCCCTCCTCGAGCCCCAGGTGACGCTTCCGGAACTGGCCCGCCGCTTCGAGCGCGTGCGCGGCCACCGCATGGCGAAGGCAGTGGTGGAGAACGCCCTGCTCGATCTCATCGCCAAGCGGCGGGGCGTGCCGTTGCACCAGCTTTTGGGGTTCCCCCGCAAGCGGATCCCCTCCGGGATCAGCCTCGGCCTCCAGGAATCGCCGGCGGCACTGGTGGCGGCGGTGGAGAGGGCCGTGGCCCGCGGGTACCACCGCGTGAAGATGAAGATTTCGCCGGGCAAGGACCTGGCCTACGTGCGGGCGGTGCGCGAGGCGTTCCCGGATCTGCCGCTGATGGTGGACGCCAACGGCGCCTACCGCCTCGACGACGCGCCGCTGCTGGCGGAACTGGACGCCTTCCACCTCATGATGATCGAGCAGCCGCTGTCCTACACCGACATTTACCAGCACTCGCTGCTGCAGCGCCGCCTGGCGACCCCCCTCTGCCTGGACGAGTCCATCCTCAGCCTGGAGGACGCCCAGGCTGCCGTCGCCCTCGGCGCGTGCGGCGTGCTCAACATCAAGCAGGGGCGGGTCGGGGGCCTGCAGGAGGCGGTGCGCATCGCCGCCTTCGCCGCCCGCCACGGCGTACCGGCCTGGTCGGGGGGGATGGACGAGACGGGGATCGGTCGTGCGGTCAACTTGCACCTGCAGACGGCCGAGGGGTTCACGGTGCCGGGCGACACCTCCGAGACCAGCCGCTACTTCCACGAGGACATCGTGGAACCCCCCGTGGTGCTGGACGAGGAGGGGTTCATCGAGGTGCCCAGCGGCCCGGGAATCGGCGTCACCGTGCTCGCCGACCGCCTCGCCGCTGCCACCATCCACCGGGAGCGCTTGGCGTGAGGGCACTCGCCGCTGGCCTGCTCTGCCTGGTCCCGGCCTGGGCGGGAGGGGAGGGGTTCCCCGCGGCGACTCCCCCCGCCCCACGCGCGGTGCCCGAGTTCCTCGAAGCCGGTCCCAGCGAACCCCTGCCCCAGCCTCTCGCCCGAGCCCTGTCCAGCCTCGCGGCGGCCGCGCTCGAGGCGCACATCCGCTTCCTGGCCTCCCCGGCTCTGGCGGGGCGCGGACTGGGGAGCGACGGCCTCGAGGCCGCCTTGGAGTACGTGGCTGCCGTCCTCGCCCGCGCGGGGATCGCCCCGTTGCCTCCCCCGAGCTCGCCCCAGCGCTCCCCGGTTTCCTTCTTCCAGCCGGTGCCGCTGCGCGCCGTGCGGCATCCCTCAGGGTGCCTCGAACTTCACGACGCCTCCCCTTGCCACCCGCGCCGGCAGCTCTTCGCCCCCGGCCCGGAGGTCCTCCTGCCCGAGGCGGCGGCGTTGGACCTGGAAGCACCGGTGGTCTTTGCCGGCTACGGCATCCGCGAGCCGGCGCTTTCGCACGACGACTACGCCGCGCTGTCGGTGCGGGGGTGCGTGGTGGTGGTTCTGGACGGGACACCGGAGGGGCCGACCTGGCAGGCGTCGGCCGTGCGTCGCCGCTGGGCCGGCGAGAGCGCCGACACGCGCTGGGAAGCCAAGCTGGAGGCCGCCGCGGAGCTGGGGGCCGCGGCCCTCTTGGGGATCGAACCGGACCGGGCGTGGGAGGAGGAGAGCCCGCCCCTCCCCTTCTTCCTCCCGGCTGACGCGGACGCCAGCGGGAAGCGACCCCCGTTGGTGAGGGCCTCGCCGGCGGTCGCCGCCTTCCTCGAGGCGGCGGACAGCCCGGCCCGGCCGCTCCACCGCCGGCCGCCGGGGCGGCTGGCCGACGTGACGGCGCGGCTCGTGGCCGTGGGCGTCGAGGAGCCGGTGACGAGCCGCAACGTCCTCGCTGTGATCCCGGGCAGCAGCGAGTCGCTGCGCGGCGAGGCGGTGATGATCGGCGCCCATGCCGACCACCTGGGACGCCTCGGAGAAACCGTCTACCCCGGTGCCGACGACAACGCCTCCGGCGTCGCAACCCTCTTGGAAATCGCTCGGGCGCTGGCGGCCACGCCGGTGAAGCCGAAGCGCTCCATCCTCCTCGCCGCCTGGACGGGGGAGGAGGAGGGGAAGCTGGGCTCCGACCACTACCTGCGCCACCCCCGCTGGCCCATCGAGAAGACGGTGGCGTACCTCAACCTGGACATGCTCGGCCACCGCTTCTCCCCAGAGGAGATTCGCGAACTCGTGATGGCCTCCGGCTGTCAGGACGCCGATCGCTTCATCTCGCGCCTGGACGCCGCGCGCTTCGTGGAAACGGGGGTGGCCGAGTGGGCCCCCCACCTGGACGGGGTGCTGCAACGTGCCGCCCGCGGCCTCGGCCTCGCCCTCCACCTGGACCGGGTGGACGGGCGCCACGGCGGCAGCGACTACCGCGGCTTCGCCCGCCTCCGGGTGCCGTTCCTCCGCTTCTTCGGCAACTTCTTCCCCGGCTACCACGAGCCCACCGACACCCCCGAAGGCGTGGATCTGGAGGCCGTCCGGCAGCAGGCGCAGCTGTGCCTGGCCTGCGCCTGGCTCCTCGCCGACCAATAGAGGCAAGGCGGCAGGTTCTCATCGAGCGGCGCGCGGGAGCCATTAGTGGACGGGTTCGCCCCCCGGACGTGCGCCGGGGAGACGCGGCGGCACCACCCGGTGGATCAGGTCGAACTCCTCGCCGGGGAGGAGGACGTGGAGGCGCAGGCCGTGCACCCCCAGGGCGTCCTGGCCCCCAGCCTCGGGGCGACGGGAGACGGCGGCACCCTGGGGATCCAGAACCAGCACGGAGCGTTTCCCCATCACGCGGAAGGTGCCGTTCGGGCGTACCCAGACCGCGGTATCTTCGTCCACCCCCACCCCCAACAGGTCCGGGTGCTCGAGAATCACGGAGAGGAGCCGGTTGGCCCGCTGGCGGGCCACGAAGTGCTGGTCCACGATGACGCCTTGGAAGAACCCCAGGCCGCGAACCAGCTCTACGGCGTTGGCGCGGATCACGGTGAAGTCCCCTTCGCCGGTGATCATGAGGGCGCTCTGGCAGGCGGTACCCGCCGAAGTCCCGCCCACCACGGCCCCGGCCTCGAAGGCAGCCGCGATCGCCTCCCCCACCGGGGTGTCCAGGAGGGCGTTGGTGATCCGCACCTGGTCCCCCCCGGCAAAGAAGATCCCCCCCGCCGCCCGGGCGAGGGCCGCGAGATCGGTGCGCGATGCGTCCTCGCGGGTGGCGATGGGGAGCACTGTAACCTTCGTGCACCCGTAGTCTCTGCCGAAGAGTTGGAGGTAGTACTCGGCGGTGTCCGGCTCCTCGGAGGCGGTGGGGATCACCACGATGGGGGCGTCGGGGCCGCCGGCCAGCTGGACGAACTTCTCCATGGCATCGCGGGGCTTCTCGCCGCCCCCAATGAGCACCAGGTGGCCGTGCGCCGCAGCCTCGAGGCTCCAGCCCGCCGCCATGGCCAGCACAAGCAGGACACGCTGCACCCATGAGTTTTTCGGCATCGTTCGCTCCCATCTCCCCGGGTCGCGGCGAAGCACGCCCCGCCGGGGCAGCCCAGGGGCCGCCCCGGCGGGTGTCCACGACGAGAGATCAGAACTCCAGCCGAATCCCCGCCCGGATCTGCCGCGGGGTTTCGATCTGCGTCGGTTCCCCGTAGGAACTGGACGGGGACCACAGCTGGCTGGAAATTCGGTAGTCGCCCCACCGACCCGAGACGCGCAGCACCGTGTCCGAATTGGTGACGTTGAAGCACTCCAGCGACGCGGTGAGACGGTACGAACCGCCCAGCGTCGTGCTCCAGCCCAGGCGCAGGTCGAGGAGACTGCGGTCGGGGAGCTGCTGCGAGCCCCGCGGGGTGAGCCAGATGTAGTTGCCGGTGGAGGCGTTGTAGTCCAGGCCGCGCACGCGCACGTAGGGGGTCCAGTACCAGCCCGAGAGGAAGGTGTACTGCCCCGAGAGCTCGAAGTTGAAGGGCAGGTCCACCGAACCCGAGAGCTTGTACTCCCACTCGCTGTAGCGCTCCATGCGGCCGGAAGCGTTGGTCAAGCCGTTGCGGTCCAAAAACTCGTCCTCGTAGCCGCTCTGGCTCAGGATGTTGCCCTCGAGGTCCGTCCACACCAGGGAGGTCCGCAACTGCCAGCCGTGGGAGTACCGCTTCTCGAAGCGGAGGATGGCCGACTGGTAGTCGCGGTAGGCGCCGTTGTCGGTGGTGAGCACGAACTGCGGGTCGGACAGCAAGTTCCAGATCGGCAGCGAGCCGCCGGTGAGGGGGTTGCCGGTGGCGGTGAGGAGCTCGTAGTCCTCGTTCACGTTGACCATGGCCATGAGGTCGCGGAAGCGCCGATCGATCAGGTCCACGCCCACCATCATGTCCTGGCCGAGCTGCTGCTCGAGGCTGAGCAGCGATTCGTCCGCGTAGGGGTGGTCCACCTTCCCCATGGTGGCGAGCTGTACCACCGGTTCGTCACAGTCGGTGTAGTCGCGGGTCGTTGGGTTCCAGTAGCAGTCCTGGTCCGGGATCACGCCCTGCCCGGAAACCTCGCGGTCGAAGAGGTAGTTGAACATCTTCTCGTGGTAGCGGCCCCAGTGCACCTTGAGCGCCGTGCGGGCGTTGCCAAAAACGTCCCAGACGAAACCGATGCGGGGATCCACGAAGCTCACGTCGTACACCGTGGGGTCGCCGTGCCCCTCCTGCCACCCCCCCTTGTAGCTGCCGTAGCGCAGCCCGGCGTTGACCGTCCAGCGGCGCAGCCGCATCGAGTCCTGGGCGTAGAGGGCCAGCCCCGAGAACTTGGGGTGCTGGTTGTACTCCCCGTACCCCCGCTCGATGAAGGCGTCCGGGCTCACCGCGCAGGAGGGGTCGGCAAAGTACGCCTCCGGCGACTCGCAGGCGGTGGAGTCGTCGTAGTAGGTGAAGCCTCCGTTGCGCAACCACTGGTCGGACGAGCGCCCCTGCTCCAAGAGGGTGCCGAACTTGAAGGTGTGGCTGTCGTCCTCGCCGAAGAGGCCGTCCGCAAACAGGTTCCAGGAACCGTCCAGGGTGAGGACGCGCCGGTAGTTGCGGTCGGTGAAGGCGGCGTTGTACCACTCCACCTCGCTGTCCCAGTAGTCGATGCGGCCCGGCGTGTCGGTGCCGTTGTAGGGGAGGTAATCGTCCCGGCCGTCGTAGCCGGTGAACTTGACGGCGTAGAAGTTGTTGGCGTTGACCAGCGATTCCCAGTGGAGGGCGAAGCTGACGCCGGGCGCGTCCTGCTTGCGGCTCGCCTCCGGCATGGTGTAGGGGCCGATGCCGCGCCGTTCGTTGACGAGCCCCTCGTACTCGGCCATGAACATCAGGCGGCTCGCGGCGCTGGCCTGGAGGGTGAGCTTGCCCAGGAAGCGGGGGATCTTGCGGTCCGAGGTGGCCGGGGCCCCGTAGGGGGTGGTGACCTGGTTCCAGTACTCGCCGGAGACGAAGTACCACAGCTTGTCCTTGCTCACCGGGCCGCCGAGGCTCAGGGCGGCGTCGTAGAACTTGAAGGTCTCGTCCTCGGTGGTGGGGTCGTTGTCGCTGGTCCAGGACTCCGGCTGGAAGTAGTACTCGGCCTCGCCGCGGAACTCGTTGCCGCCGGACTTGGTGATGCCGTTGATGATGCCGCCGGTGTAGCCGCCGTACTCCGCGGGCGCTCCCAGACCGCCCACCTGGATCTCCTGCATCCATTGGATGGCGGGGAGGATCCAGTGCTGGCCGGCACCGGCATCCGCCACGTTGACCCCGTCCAGCGTGAAGGCGTTCTGTCGTTCCTGGGTGCCCCCGTAGGCGAGCATGGCGCTCCCCGAGGACTGCCGGTAGTCGATGTTGACGGCCGGCGCCGAGCGGATGATGGTGTAGTAGTTCCGGGGCAGCGGCTGCTTGCTCATGAAGTCCGTGTCGAAGCTGGTGGAGACCGAGTTGGAGACGATGCTCACCAGCGGCGCCTCAGCGGTGACGGTGATGGCTTCGGCCACCTTGGCCACCGGCAGCACCAAATCCACCCCCAGCGCCTGCCCCATGCGGATGCGCAGCCCCTCCTGTCGCACCGTCTGGAAGCCGGAAAGGCTCGCCTCCACCGTGTAGAGCCCCGGGGGCAGCGAGGGGAACCGGTAGCCCCCCCGCTCGTCGGTGACGGCGGTCATGCGGCCGGCCACCAGCGCGTCGGAACTCACCGTCACCGTCACGCCCGGCAACATGCCGCCGTCGGGGTCCTTGACCGTGCCCTGCAGGCTGCCCGTGATGGAGCCCTGGGCCAACAGCGCCGCGGGGCCGAACAGCAGCAGGGCCACTGCCGTCGCGAACACGATTCCTCTTCGCATACCTCCTCCATGCTGCACCGCTGGCTTCTCGGGATGCCGCGATGCTGTGGTCTCGTGGGATGCACCCATGATGTCACCTCATGGCGAGCAGGAGGGCAGCGGCCGCCGATTCGATGTGCGAACGCACCGCCTCCTCCGCCCGCTCCCCATTGCGGGCGGCCAAAGCCGCCAGGATGGCTTCATGCTCCGCCGCGTCGGGCACGTCGCGGCCGGGGACGGAGGTCACCGCCACCTCGGGGATGTTGCTCCACCCCATGGTGGGGAAGGCCACCCAGAGTTGCCGCAGGCTCCGCATCAGGTAAGGCCGGCCGGAGGCGGCGATGATCTTGAGGTGAAAGGTCCGGTTCAGTTCCCGGTACTCGCGCAGGTCCCGGGGGGTGACGCAGCGGAGCATCTGCTCGTGGAGCCGCTCCAGCGCCTTCAACTCGCTCGCGGTGATGCGTGCCGCAGCAAAGCGGGCGGCCCGCCCCTCGCTGACCGCCCGGGTAGCGTACAGGTCCTCGATGTCCTCCACGCTGAACTGGATGACGCGGACCCCCCGGAACGGTACGTGCTCCACCAACCCCTCGGCCACCAGCTGCTTGAGCGCCTCGCGCACCGGGATCTGGCTCACCCCGAAGAGCTGGGCGATGCGCTCCTGACGGATCCACTCGCCGGCCCGCAGCTGGCCCTCCTGGATCTCCTGGCGCAGCCGTTCGGCGATCCATTCCGCGCGCTGCTTGGGGGCTGATGCTGCTTCCACGGAGGCCCTCATAAAATATTATATACAGCTGCTACCAACATAATGCCTCGCGCCCCCCCCGTCAAGCCCCGCCCCGCCACCCGTCGCGACGCCCAGCGGCTAGCGCGAGGCGGGACCGGTGCCGGGGGGGAAGTGCTCCACCTTGACCTGCAGGTGGCCGGCGATCTGGTTCACCTCGCGCGTCAGGGCGCGGCCGATGACCACCCGCTGGATCTGGTTGGTGCCCTCGTAGATCTGGGTGATCTTCGCGTCGCGCAGGTACTTCTCGATGGGGTAGTCCCGGCAGTAGCCGTAGCCCCCGAAGAGCTGCACGGCGTCGGTGGCCACCCGCATCGCCGTGTCGGTGGCCATCACCTTGCACATGGCGGCCAGCTTGGAGGGGTTGGGCAAGCCGGCATCGATGGCGCGAGCCGCAGTGTAGACCAGCTGGCGCGCCGCCTCGATTTGGATCGCCATGTCGGCCAGCATGAACTGGATCGCCTGGAACGACATCACCGACTGCCCGAACTGCTGCCGCTCGGAGGTGAAGCGTACGGCCCACTCGAAAGCGCCCTGTGCCAGCCCCACCGCCTGCGCCGCCACCCCGGGGCGGGCGCGGTCCAGGGTCATCATGGCGTTGGCGAAGCCCGTCCCCTCCTTGCCGCCCAGGAGATTGGCGGCGGGCACCCGGCAGTTGCGGAAGTGGAGCTCGTGCACCGGCACGCAGCGGATCCCCAACGTGTCTTCGCGCTTGCCGATCTCGAAACCCGCCGTGCCCCTCTCGACGATGAAGGCGGACACGCCCCGGGTGCCCCGCTCGGGGTTGGTGGAGGCGTACACGGTGTACACCGAGGCCACGCCGCCGTTGGTGTTCCACTTCTTCTCGCCGTTGATCACGTACTCCTCGCCGTCGCGCTCCGCCCGGGCGATGAGGGAGCCTGCATCGGAGCCCGACCACTTCTCGGATAGCCCGAAGGCGATGAGCTGCTCGCCGCTGGCGATGGGGGGCAGGAAGCGCCGCTTCTGCTCCTCGGTGCCGCCCAGGATGATGGGGAAGCTCCCCAGCCCGTTCACGGCGTACGCCACGCCGACGCCGCCGCAGGCGCGGGACAGCTCCTCCACCACCACGCACATGTCCAAGACCCCGGCCCCCTGCCCACCATACTCGGGCGGGATCCAGATCCCCATCAACCCGTACTCGCGCAGCGCCTGGATCACGCTCCAGGGGTACTCGCCGGTGCGGTCCAACTCGGCCGCCACGGGGCGCACGAACTTCTCCGCCACTTCTCGAGCCCGGGCCTGGTAGTCCTGGGTGCGGGCTGGCAGCAGGTCTCGCATGGTTGCCTCCTCCCGTCATGCTAGCAAACGGGGCGTGCGGGCCCGCCGGGTCCGTGCCACAATCCCGCGTGCCCTTCTCCGGCCGGACCCCCAGCGATCTGCGCACGAACCGCATCGCGGCGGTGCGTCGCCAGCTGCCGCCACCGCTGGATCTCACCGTTTCCAACCCGACGCTGGTGGGCATCCCTTACCCTCGCCACCTGCTCGCGGCCCTGGCCGAGCCCGCAGGGCTCGTGTACCGGCCGCACCCCCGCGGCCTGGCGGGGGCGCGCGCCGCCGTGGCGCACGACCTGCGCCGCTGGGCCGGCGTCGTGGACCCCGAACGCATCCTCCTCACCGCCTCCACCAGTGAGGCGTACAGCCACCTCTTCAAACTGCTCTGCGAACCCGGCGACGCGGCCCTGGTCCCCGCCCCCTCCTACCCCCTCTTCGAGCACCTGGCCCGCCTGGAGGGGGTCGTGGCCCACCCCTACCGGCTCGAAGAGGAGAGCCGGTGGCGCCTGGATCTCGCCTCCCTGGACGGATCCCCCACCGCGCGGGCAGTGGTGGTGGTCCACCCCAACAACCCCACCGGCTCGTTCGTCTGCGCCGAGGACCGGGAGGCCCTGGTCCGCCGCTGTGCCGAACGCGGCTGGGCGTTGATTGCCGACGAGGTGTTCCTCCCCTACCCCCTGGGCGACGAGCCGCCCCCTCCCAGCTTCGCCACCGAATCGCGGGTCCTCACCTTCACCTTGGGGGGGCTTTCCAAGCGGCTCGGCCTACCGCAACTGAAGCTGGCGTGGATCGTCACCAGCGGGCCCGAACGCCTGGTGGAGGAAGCGCTGGAGCGCCTCGAGCTCATCGCCGATTCGTTCCTCTCCGTCGCCACCCCGGTGCAGCTGGCTCTCCCGACCCTCCTGGCGGAGGGCGAGCCCGTGGCCGCTGCGATCCGCACCCGCTGCCAGCACAACCTCTCCCTCCTGCGCGACACGCTCGCTCACCACCCCGCCCTCTCCCTCTACCCCCCCGCCGGCGGCTGGAGTGCCGTGCTCCGGATCCCTGCGGTCATGGCCGAGGAGGAGTTGGTGGTGGAGCTCCTGCGCCGGGACGGGGTCGGCGTCCACCCCGGGTACTTCTACGACTTTCCCGCCGAGGGATTCCTCGTGGTCAGCCTGCTGCCGGAGCCTGCCGTCTTCGCCGAGGGCGTGCGTCGTCTCGCCGAGCGCATTGCAAGCACGCTCTAGCGAACGTACTGGACGACGTAGCGGACGCCGAGGAACGCCACGAGGACGCCCAGGACCACCCGGATCAGGCGCTCCGGAAGGTAGCGCTGCAGACGCGCGCCACAGTACGTCCCGGCCAGCCCCCCGACGCCGAAGAGCAGGCCCAAGGCCCAGTCCGGCTGCACGGGAACGGTGACGCTGCCGCTGGCGCCCAGCGTCACGAAGAAGAGCACGCCGGCGATGGAGGTCGCGAACGTTCCGGCCAGGGCGGCACCCGCCACCGTGTAGACGGGGAGCGAGAAGAACGACACGACGAAGGGGGCGATGATCGCCCCGCCGCCGATCCCGTAAATCCCCCCGATGACGCCCACCGCCAGGGCGAGGGCGAACACCACCAGCGGCGAGAACGCAAAGCGCTCCCCCCAGAAGGTGTACTCCACCCGGCGCAGCGACCAGCTCGCCGTGCGCACCACCGCCGCGGCGGGCAACCCGGCGGCTAGCCTCTTCCCATCTGCCCTCGCCGCCGCCAGGTGCTCCTGGAACTTCCGCTCCACCGCCCCCAGCTCCCCCCGGCGACGGCGCCCCGAAGGCGTCGCCTCCCAGAGCAGCCGGCCACCCAGGTAGAGGAGCACCAGGCCTACGAACAACTTGAAGGGGCGTGGGTCGAGGAAGACGTGAACGCGCAGCAACCCGCCCACCACCACCCCGGGGAGGGTGCCGACCGCCACCACCCACACCAGCGGCCACGCCATGCGCCCCTCGCGGAGGTACCGCAGGAGGCCGCCGGGGATGGCCACCACGTTGTAGAGCAGGTTCGTGGGGCTCACCGCTGGGGTGGAAAAGCCCAGCACCGACACCTGGAACGGCAGCAGCAGGAACGCCCCCGACACCCCGGCGGGAGTGGTCAGGGTGGCGACGAGGAACGACACCAGCGGCGGGATGAGGGGGTGAACCTCGACCCCGGCGACAGGGAAGTGCATACCAGAACCCTTCGCCACCGACTCTAGCGGGACTTTGCCCCCCCCGCAACCACCGTGGCACCCGCCACAGCGGTCTCACGGACCCTCCGGAGCCACCCCTTGCCGCGAAGCACCCGGACGCGGCTCCCCGTCTGGGCGCACGACTCCTCTCGGGCACCCCCAACCTCCGGCGGCGCGCGGCGTTCGATCCGAGCATGGGGGTTCCCATGCGCTACGTTTCCATGGACTCGCCCGGCCGGATCCCCCGGCGCGACTTCATCAAGCATCTCGGCGTCGGCGCCGCCGCCACCGGTCTCGTCCTCGGCGCACCCTCGCTCCTCGGCGCCGCCGAAGCGCCGCGCGAGCCGCAGACGAACCTCGACGAGTTCCTCCAGGTGCCGCGCACGCCCACCTCCCTGCCGGGCCCGTTCCCGGGGCGAGTGGTGGCGGTGCATCACCCCCGCTCGCTGCGCGACGGGAAGGTCAACGCCGAGGTGGTGCGGGCCATGTTCGCCGCCGGCCTTACGGCACCTACCCGCACCGGTCTCGCGAAGAGCTTCTCGCTCTTCTTCTCGCGCGACGATGTGGTCGGCCTTAAGGTCAACCCCGTGGGCGCACCGCTCCTCAGCACCCGCCTCGAACTCGTCGATGCCGTCGTCGGCTGGCTCGAGTCGTGCGGTCTGCCGCGGGGCAACATCGTCATCTTCGACCGGTTCGCCACCGGGCTCGCCGAGGCCGGCTACACCGCCGCCCGCTTCCCCGGCGTGCGCATCGAAGGGATGCAGATCCTCGCCGAGGAGGGCACCGGGTTCCGCGATGCCGAGGGCAGGCACGTGAGCGCCGGCAATTTCGACCGAGACGTCTACTACTTCGCCAAGGGGATCGAGGGGAAGGGCGTCACGGGCTACAAGGACGACGAGTTCTACCTGAACCAGCACGTCTTCAACGGCGAGTACTCGTCCTTCGGCACCCTCGTCACCAAGAGGCTCACCAAGATCGTCAACCTCGCGGTGTTCAAGAACACCGGCCCAGGCATCTCGATGGCGACCAAAAACATCGGCTACGGCGTCCTGTGCAACACCGGGCGCCTGCACGGGCCGCTCACTTCCGCGTCAACACCCACGTGCTGGCGGCGCCCGTCGTGCGGGACAAGCTGGTGCTCAACGTCACCGACGGGCTGCGCGGTCAGTACGACGGGGGCCCGATGGCCAACGAGCAGTTCATGTGGGAGCACCGTCGCCTCTACTTCGCCACCGATCCCTTTGCCCTCGATGCCGCCTGCCAGCAGATCATCGCGGCCAAGCGTGGCGAGATGGGGATCGCTACCGTCGACCACCCGCGCTACACCGACTACCTCCTGGAGGCTCAGAAGCTCGGGCTGGGCGTGGGCGATCCCCGGAAGATCAGCTTCCGGAGGGTCGAGGTATGAGGGTGGCGGCGCTCGCCGGCGCGCTCCTCGTCGCCGGCACCGCCTTTGCCGGCGGCGCCGGCCTCCTCCCCGCCGACGGCGACCTTCCCGGGTGGCGGATCAGCGAGGCCAGCCGCACCTTCTCCGGCGCCGAACTGTACGGTTGGATCGATGGCGGCGCCGACCTCTTCCTCGAGATGGGCTTCGAGAGCCTCCTCGTGCAGGAGTACAGCGACGGCGCGCGCCGTCTCACCGTCGAGGCGTCCCGCATGGACGACCCCATGGCGGCACTGGGCGTCTACCTCGCGAAGTGCGGCCAGGAAACCCCTTCGCCGTCTCTCGCCGAGCGGCACACGGTGGGCCGCCTGCAGCTCCTCATGGTGAAGGGGCTCTACCTCGTCATCGCCACCCTCGACAGCAGCGGCGCGCGACCGGCAAAAGCCCTCCTCGCCTTCGCCCCCTTCGTCGCCGCGCGCATCCCGCCCTCACCAGGGCCCGACGTGCTCTCACTGCTCCCCGCTGCAGGGTTGATCCCGAACTCGGCGCGTATCGTCCGCGGCCGCACTTCCCTGGAGACGGTTCTCGTCCTCTGCGAAGGCGATCCGCTCGGTTTCGCCGAAGGCATTTTGGCAGTGGCAGGCCGCTATCGTCACCCGGACGGCGGCGAGGAGACGCTCCTGCTCGCCGTCTACCCGTCCGCCGAGGCCGCCGCGGCAGCGCTCACCGCCCTGGCCAGACAGCACGACCCCACGCTCACCCTGGTGGAGGAGGGTCCGCACCGGCTCCTGCTGCGCGACCGCGGCGGCCGCTTTACGACGGCAGCCGTTGCCGGCAGCCACCTCGAGGTGCGCGCCGGGCGCGCCGCGCCGCCGGCACCCTAGTCGCGGTACAACCAGCCGGCGACGAAGGCGGCGAGGACGGCGCCGACCCACAGCTCCAACATCCACCAGAGCGGGATCAGGCGGCCAAACGTGCCCCAGCAGGCAAGGGAAAAGTTGACGGGGAAGCCCGCCGCGAATCCCACCACCAGGCCGATGGCGATGGCGGTCTTCGGGCCCGCGCCGCAGGTCGCTCGCGCCGAGGCGTACAGCCAGGCGATGCCGAGGGCGAGTAGGAAGAGCACGAGGAACCACGCCGGCAGAAAGAAGGCGTAGCGGGGCTCCTTGAGGAGTGTGCCGGCCTCCTGCGCCCTCGCGTACTTGCCCATAAGCACAGCGAAGTTCGTGACCCAACTCCACACGGCCCACACCAGCCACCCCGCCAGGGCACCAAACCAGACGCGCTTCGTATTGACCCGTGTCATCGGCGTCCTCCCGACGATGTTGGTTTCATCGTAGCAGAGGTTCGGCGCCTCGCGCCGCACAGCGTCGCGGGCATAGCTCTGCTACCATCCGCCGACCGAAGCCGCCGCGGCGAGGGGAGCGATAACGTGAGGGCGGCGGCACGGAGGTTTGCCCGTGAGCGATGCCGGAGGATTCGACGCCCGTCCCGCCCCACCCAAGGCGTACCGCTGGGCCGTTCTCGTCATCATCAGCCTGGCCATGTTCGGCAACTACTACGTCTACGATTCCATCTCGCCCCTCGCCGACGTCCTCAAGGCGCAGCTCGGCTTCACCGACGCCAACATTGGCCTCTTGAACGCCATTTACTCCATCCCCAACGTCTTCATGGTGCTTCTGGGCGGCTTCATCATCGACCGGATCGGCACCCGCCGGGCGACGCTGCTGTTCGGCGTGCTGTGCTTCGCGGGCGCCGCCCTCACGGTCGTCTCGCCCGCCCTGGCGGTGATGGCCACCGGCCGCCTGCTCTTCGGGCTGGGCGCCGAGTCGCTCATCGTCGCGGTTACCACGGCTATTGCCAAGTGGTTCAAAGGTAAGGAGCTTTCCTTTGCGTTTGGGGTCAACCTGACGATCGCGCGCCTCGGCTCCTTCGCGGCCCTCAACGCCCCTTCCTGGGCTGCCGCTGCCTACCAGAAGTGGCAGTGGCCGCTCCTCATTGCCGTGGGCATGGCCTCGTTCTGCATCGTCGGCGCGCTGCTGTACTGGATTCTCGAGGCGCGCGCCGCGTCCCGCTACAGTCTCGGCGAGGAGAGCACCGACAAGGTGGTGTGGCGCGACCTCTTCCGCTTCGGCACCTCCTACTGGTACGTGGTGGCACTGTGCATCACCTTCTACTCGGCGATCTTCCCGTTCCAGACCTTCGCCGTGAAGTTCTTCATCGAGGCGCACGGCACTTCGCGGGAGTATGGCGGCTTCCTGTCCAGTCTGCTCACCCTCTTCGCCATGGTGTGCACGCCGCTCTTCGGGCTCCTGGTGGACCGGGTGGGGAGGCGTTCCCTGTTCATGATGCTCGGCTCGCTGCTCCTCGTCCCCGTCTACCTGGTCATGGCTTACACCCGCATCCCCCTGCTGCTGCCCATGGCCACGATGGGCATCGCGTTCTCCCTCATCCCGGCGGTGATGTGGCCCTCGGTGGCCTACATCGTAGAGCAGAACAAGCTGGGCACCGCCTACGGGCTCATGACGATGATCCAGAACATCGGCCTGGCGGGGTTCAACCTCCTGATCGGCTGGGCCAACGACCACTGGTCGGCCTCCGCCGCCAACCCGGCGGGGTACCGCCCCGGGATGTGGATGTTCTCCCTGCTCGGCTTTTTCGGTCTCTTGTTCGCCTTCCTCCTGCGGCGCAGCGAGTCGGGGCCGCACGCCCACGGTTTGGAGACCATCACCGTCGCGTCGCGCTGACGCGGCGCCAGGTGCGACGTTTCCTTCCGCCCCGGCATCTAGTAGGGTGATGACGGAAGCGGGCGCAGCCGTGCGGTGGACGATCCGCCCCACGACCGGTCCCCTGGGTGCCGCGTTCGTTCGGACCGCACCCCTCGCCCCGGCAACCGCCGAGAGGGGGGCGGGGGAGCCGGTGGCTGCCAGCGGCGGCTTCGCGGTCTCGGTGGACGAGCTGCTCCTGGCGCGCGCCAAGCGCGGCGAGCGGGCCGCTCTGGAGCAGCTGTTCCGGCTCTTCGAGGCCCCCGTCTACACCCTGGCGCGGCGGCTGTGCCGGCGCGCGGAGGATGCGGAAGACGTGCTGCAGGAGGCCTTCTTGGAGGTGTTCCGCAGCCTGCGGAGCTTTCGCGGCGAGGGCTCCTTCGCGGGGTGGGTGCGGCGGATCGCGGTGAGCAAGGCGCTGATGCGGCTGCGCGCGGAAAAGTCTGCCGCCAACAGCGAGCCGCTGGACGACGCGCTGGTGGCGCCCGTTGCTCCGGCGCAGGAGGCGACCGTGGCGAGGCTGGACCTGGAGGCCGCCCTGGCCACCCTCCCGGCCCCCGCGCGGGCGGTGGTGTGGCTGCACGAGGTGGAGGGCTTCAGCCACGAGGAAATCGGCGCGCTGTGGGGAAAGAGCGCGAGCTTTTCCAAGTCGCAACTCGCCCGCGCCTACGCGCGCCTGCGGCTGCTGGCGGCGAGGAGAAAGGGGGGGGCATGCACCTGAGCCTCGAGGAGCTCCTGGAGGTGCGCGCCGGGAGCGGTACGCGCGAGGCCGCGCAGCACGCCGCCACCTGCCCGAGCTGCGCCGAAGAGCTGGCCGGCCTCGCGGCGATCCGCTCGGCGCTGGTCCAGCTCCCCGCCCAGCCCCCCGGCCGCGACCTCTTCCCGGCGGTGCTGCAACGGTGGGAGGCGGAACGCGGGCGGCGGCCCTGGCGCCGCACCGCAGCGGCGGTGGCCGGTTTCGCTGTGGTGGCGGCCGTGGCGGT
>JBBISY010000043.1:0-17983 GCA_037441065.1 Acidobacteriota bacterium
AATGCCATTCTTTGCGCCATTAGCGGCTCCTTTCCTCCCGGTGGCGGGGAGGGGTCCACCACGGGCCGGTCGTCGTCACCAGGATCGCTACTTGTAAAGTAAGCCGGCAGTCCGGAGCTGTCAACGGCGCAGCCGGCCTTGTCCGCCCCCACCGTGGAGCCGATGGCTCTGCGCGGCTGGCCGGTGGTACCCAGGGGGAGAGCGGGGGCGCGACTTGCTGCGGCTTTCCGAGGTCGCGGGAGACCCGCGACCCCGGCGTGGTCCTTGACAAACGGGGGGGCGGGGCCGATGTTGGGAGCAGCGGTGGGCAGGGGCTCGGTAACTGCAGTACGAGGACGCCTGAGCCGGGAAGATCGGGCGGGCAGCACGCAGGTAGTGGTGGTTGCGTGGTGTGGTAGTGCCGTTGGTGAGCCCTCAAAGTACGGGAACCGCCGTAAGGGATCGAAGGTGCGGCACCCCCTGCCCACTTGCTGCTGCCCCCGCCCGGGGGCTTTGATGTTCCGCTGCTGCCGCGCGAGGGGCGTGTAGATTCCATCTCCCTTTGACGAGCACAGCGGGTGCTGGGTTGGGAGGCCCGTGCGTGTCTCCGTACCCCCCACCAAGCGAATAATCTTTCGCCACAGACCGTTGCAACGAGCAGCTGGGAACGGCGCTGGCTGTGACAGTGCCGGGAGGTGGGGAGTGGCCAGAGCTGGGATTGCAGCAGCGAGCGGGTTGGCAGCCGTGGTACTCGGCGCGGCCGTGGTGCCCCTCGCCGCCCGCGCGGTGGGGGGAAAGGAGCGCACCGTGAAAGCGACGACTGTTTCCAGGGCGTCCTCTACCGTGCGGGTGTCGGCATCGGGGTACGACATCACGCCCCTGTCTCCCGACGAGGTGGCGGCCCGGGCGGCGGTCCTCGCCCCCGAGGCGTACCGGGTCACCCAGCGGCGCGGCACGGAGCCGGCCTTCTGCGGGAACCTCGTGGACAACCACGGGGACGGGGTGTACACCTGCGTCGTCTGCGGGCTGCCGCTCTTCTCCAGCGAGCACAAGTACGACTCGGGCACCGGGTGGCCGAGCTTCTTTCAGCCCTTCGATGCGGCGCACGTGCGCGAGCAACCTGACTACTCCTTGGGCATGGTGCGCTCGGAGATCGTCTGTGCGCGCTGCGGCGCCCACCTGGGCCACGTCTTCGACGACGGGCCTCGCCCCACCGGGCGCCGCTACTGCTTGAACTCGGCGGCCCTGCTCTTCCACGAGGCCGGCGCCCAGCTGCCGCGGGAGTCACGCCCGCTGGAACTGGCCACGGCCTACTTTGCCGGCGGCTGCTTCTGGGGGGTGGAGTACGCCTTCAGCCTGCTGCCGGGTGTCGTGGACGTCACGAGCGGCTACCAGAACGGCCGCACCGAGCGACCCACCTACCGAGAGGTGTGCAGCGGCGAGACGGGGCATGCCGAGACGGTGCGGGTGCTCTTCGACCCCGCGCGGGTGAGCTACGAACAACTCGTCCGCTTCTTCTTCGCGATCCACGACCCCACCACCCGCGATCGCCAAGGGCCCGACGTGGGGAGCCAGTACCGGTCCGCCATCTTCTACGTGGACGGGGGACAACGCCAGGTGGCAGAGCAGGTCATCCGCGAACTGGCGGCATCGGACCGCTTCGCCGGGCGACCGATCGTCACCGCCCTGGAGCCGGCGGGGCCTTTCTGGCCCGCAGAGGACTACCACCAGGACTACGTGGCCAGGACGGGGCGGGCGTGCCACCTGGACATCCGGGCTGCGCTGCGGGCGGCGGGGGTGGAGTAGGCGGGACGGGGCGTCCGCGGCCCGCTGCCGCGGTGCCACCCCTCACGGGTTGAGGGCCCACACCTGGAAGGTACCGTCGGCGCGGGCGGCGATCAGGTGGCCGCGCGTGCGCGCGAAGCACAGCGAAGCGAAGTTCGCGTCCTCGCTCCCCTGCAGCAGGACCGGCACCTCCGGCTCCGCGGCGTCCCAGACCACCACCGTGGCGTCCATCGCCACGCTCGCCACCCGACACGGCGCCGGCAGGAAGAGGGCCGAGGTGATGCCGCGGCTGTGCTCCTGGTGGCCGCCCACCTCGCCCCGCGTCGTCAGGTCGAATACCCGCAACGCGCCGTCCCGGGCCCCCACCGCCAGGAGGTTCCCGTCCTCGGAACTGGCGACCACACTCACCGGCGCCCGGTGCCCGTGGAAGGTGGCCACGAGCCGGAAGCTCTCCGTGTCGTGGACCCGCACGCTGCGGTTGGTATGCCCCGTCACCACCTGCCGCCCCCCCGAGCAGAGGCACAGGCAGGTGGCGGCCTCGGGCTGGCGGCGCAGGGTGCGGCGGAGATCCCGGTGCTGGAGCGCCACCAGGTCCCAGAACTTCAGGGTGGCGTCGCTGCCGGCAGTGATCAGGACGGCGCCTCCAGGCGGCATGGCCAGCCCGCCGATGGCCCCCTCGTGGGAGGGGCGAACATCCATCTCCAACCCCGTGGCCACCTCCCACAGGTACACCGCCCCGTCCAGGTGGCCCGAGGCGAGCAGCAAGCCGTCCTCGGAGAAGGCCAGGGCGGTGGTGACGGAGCCGTGGCCAGTGCGCAGGTGGTCGCGGTTGCGCAGCGTGGCCACTTTGGAACGGCTCCCCAGGTCCCAGAGCCGGATCGAGCCGTCGGTGCCGCCGGCGGCGAGGAGGGCATCGTCCGGCGAGATGGCAATGACCTGGACGCGCCGCGCCTCGCCGAACGTTCCCGCTTCCACGAACCCGGCCTGCACGGTGATGGGGGTGTGAGCCATGACCCGCGCCTGGGACGAGGGCAGAGACGGCGAGGCGGCGAGAGGGGGCGATTGCCGTGGCGTCGCCAGCTGCAATGGAGGGGATGGCGGTTGCACGATCCAACTCGCTGGGCCGCTGGAGAGGGGGTGGGCCCCGGCCAGGGTGGGGAGTTCGTCCTCCAGCGCCCGCAGCTCCTTCCCCATGGCGTCGAGGTCGGGGAAGCGGTCCAGCGGGTTCTTGGCCAGCGCCCGCTCGACGATGGCCGCCAGCCGTGGCGGCGTGCCGGGGGCCACGTTCGCCAGCGGCGGCGGGGGGCTGTGCACGATCTGGTAGATGAGGGCAAGGACCGTCTCGCCTTCGAAGGGCCGCCGTCCGGCGATCATCTCGTAGAGGATGACGCCCACCGACCACATGTCCACGCGCGCATCCACCACCCCGCCGGCGAACTGCTCGGGCGCCATGTACGCCGGCGTGCCCAGGAGCATGCCGGTGCGCGTGGCCATCGTCCCCCCCTCCAGGAAGGCGATGCCGAAGTCCACGATCTTGACCGTGCCGTCGGGCAGCAGCGTCACGTTGGTCGGTTTGACGTCGCGGTGAACCACACCGTGCCGGTGCGCGTAGGCCAGGGCCTCGCACAGTTGCACCACCACGCCCAGCCGACTGCCGAGATCGGGCAACCGCCGGCGTTCGAGAGCGTCCGCCAGGTTGTCCCCTTCCAGCAGTTCCATGGCGATGAACGGCGTCCCCTCCACCTCGCCGAACTCGTACACCGTGACGATGTTGGGGTGCTGGAGTCGGGCTGCCGAGCGTGCCTCTCGCAGGAACCGCTCGCGCATGGCGGGCTCGGCGAGCATGTCGGCGGACAACTGCTTGAGGGCCACGAAGCGATCGAGCACGGGATCGCGGGCGCGATACACGGTTCCCATGCCGCCGCGGCCGATCTCGCCGAGGATTTCGTACCGCCCGATGCGTGGCACCTGCCCCGCCATGACTCATGCTAGCGCCATCCGGTCCCGCGATCTCCGGTGCGCATGGTTTCGCCACCGACCTGAGGAGCTGCTACACTGAGCGCACCGTCGTCGGGTCGGCAGGCGCGGCAAGGCGTGGGATTCCAGCCAAGGTGCGGTGGGGGTTGCCGGCAGAAGGAGAAGGCGAAGATGAAACTGTACGTCGGCAACCTGCCCTTCAGTGCCACCGAGCAGGATCTCAGGGCTCTGTTTGCGGCTTACGGCGAGCCGAGCCGGGTCACCGTGGTGGTGGACCGGATGTCCGGGCGCTCTCGGGGCTTCGGCTTCGTGGAGTACGACGAAGCGGGGGCCGGGCAGGCGGCGATCGCGGGTTTGAACGGCAAGGAGTTCGGCGGCCGAGCGCTGGTTGTCAACGAGGCGCGTCCCAGTGGCCGCGAGGGTCGCCAGGGGGGCCGCGACGGCGGATTCGGCGGCAGCGGCTTCGGTGGTGGCCGTCGTGACGGCCGCGGCTCCGCGCGGCGCGGCTCGGGCGGCTGGCGGAAAGACTTCTGACGCGTCCTCGGCGGCGTCCGCAGCGACAGGAGCGGGACGCGCCGGAAACGGCGGGACGGTGCCCCTCCGGGCCCGCGTGGGGAGGGATGATGGGCAACAACCGTGGGGCCACGATGGCCAAGCGCGCCCGAGAGCGGGCCCGGCAGGAGCGTCATCAGAACAAGTTGGCCCGCCGCGCCGAGCGCCGGGCCGCCAAGCGGGATCGGGAGAACCGGGGGGACGGGGTCGACCCGGATATTGCGGGCATCGTCCCGGGACCGCAGCCGCAGCCGGACGAGTCGGAGGGCGACGGCGAGGCGTGAGGTTTTGCCCAAAGCTGGCGAGCCGCGAGTCCCTGCCCCTGCCGTCGCCGCGGGGCGCCACCGGTCCCGGCGGAGGGGGACTGGCGTAGACTGCCGCCGGGTATGGCGGCGGTGAAGCGTGCGGAAAGCGGGAGGGCGTCAGCAACGCAGAGCCCGTGGGTCCGTGCCGCCGGTCCCGTCGCTGTGGGTCTGGTTGCTGCCGCCTGCTGGGGTGCGCTCATCCACCACGTGGCGGTGACCTCCTTCGCAGGTGACGTGCGGGGGCTGCTCCTCCTTGCCGCGAAGCGTCAGCATCCGACGGCGCTGGACGGCGTGCCGCGGGTGGCGGGCAAGGGCTACGACGGGCAGTCTTTCGCAGCCTTGGCGGCCGATCCGTGGCTGCGGCGGGCAGAGACGGTCGCTGCCCTCGACGAGCCCGCCTACCGCGCTCGGCGATTCGGCCTGCCGCTGGCGGCCTGGGCGCTCGCGCTGGGCGAGCCGGCGCGGGCGGTTTTCCGCTACCAGCTGCTCTGCTGGCTCGGCGCCGCCGGGAGCGTGATGCTCCTCGCATACTGGCTGGGCGGCGCGCGGGCGGGTGGGCGGTGGGCGCTCGTGGCCGGGCTCGGCGGCGGGACGCTGGCCTCGGTGCTCCGGTGCACCCCCGACGCGGCGGCGGTGGCGTTGCTGCTGGCCGCGCTCCTGGCGCACCGGCGGGAGCAGTTCGCCGCCGCTGTGGTGCTGGCGAGTGCGGCCACCGCGGTGCGGGAGACATCGTGGCTCGCTGCGCTGGCCATGGCCCTCGTGGAGGGAGCGAGGGGACGGTGGCGTCGCGCCCTGCTCGCCGCCGGTGTGCCGCTGCTGCTCCCCCTCCTCTGGGCCGCGTGGCTGAGCAGCACCCTGAAGGTCCCGCCCAGCGGGGGACAGGGCAACTTTGCCCTGCCTCTGCAGTGGGTGGCAGCGAAGGCACGCCAGCTCGGCGAGCCGGTAACCCCCAACCCCCTGGAGGTGCTGGGCGTCCTGGCCATCCTCGCCATGTTGCTGTCGCCGCTGGCGGTTTGCCGCCGCGGGGCGCTGCGCGACAGTGCCGCCCTCGCCTACCTCCTGTTCGGCGCCCTGGCCTGGTCGCTGGGATGGGCGGTGTGGTCGGACGCCTACGCCTTCACCCGGGTCCTCCTGCCGTTGGCCTTCCTGGCTCCGGTCCTAGTCCAAGCCGAGCGCGACCGCGGGCGACGGGTGCTGCTCCTGGCGGTACCCCTCTCGCTACTGGCGGTTGGCGCGGCGATGGTGCGGGGGCTGCGGTGGGGCGGTGCGGCACCGGCGAGCCCGGGGGCTGCCGAGACCGGCCTCGCCAGCACAGCTCCGGGCGAGCCGGTCTTCGTGCTCGGTGCCGCGCGCACGCGGGGCCAGCGCGGTCTCTGGCAGACGGATGTGGAGCTGGCGAACCCGCTGCTGGCGGGTGTGCGCGTCCGGGCCGAGGTACAGCCCGGCGATCCGGTAAAGCGCCCGGCCGGAGCGGCGGTAATCCACCTGCGCCCCCGCCAGGTGCTGGTGGCGGAGAAGGTGCTCGATTCGGTGATCCCGTTCTACGGGGTGGTGGGGTTGCGGCTGACACCCGATCGGCCAGGCGTTGCGGTGCGCTGGCGGACGTACCTCGAAGGGGAGCCGCCCGAGCGCGTAGAGTGGAATCCGGCGCTGCCGCTCTCGGCCGCGTTCCGCCCGGGAGAGGTGGCGGTTCTGTCCGGCCTTGCACAGGACCCGGCCGCCCGAATCCGCACCGACCTGGCGCTGCTCAACGTGTCCGAGCACGTGGTCCGCCTGCGACTCGGCATCACCTGCGGGCAGCGCCGCGCCGTGCGGGAGGAAGTGCTGGAGCCGTGGCAGTTCCGCCTCGTGCGGGGGGTGCTCGAGGCGGTCGTGCCCCCGGCGGTTACGGGGGGCGTGGTGACCGTCACGGCCGAGACGCCGGGGAGCGCCTTTCTCGTCCGCGCCGTGGTGCTGGCGGATGGTGCGCCCCGTTCCCAGGTGGAAGCGGACCGGCGCCCGCCGGAAAGGTGATCCCGCTCACCGTATTGGTCGGTTGGTGGCAAGTGGACTGGCGCTCCCTGTGCCCTCTGCTGTATTGTTCAAGCAGTGAAAGAGCGAAAGTAAGTATCATTAACAAGAAAAGGGGGGAACGATGGGGGCACGAAGACACGTCGAGAACACGTCGGGGGCGCGGGTCGGGGCAGGCTGGGCAGGAAGCCACGGGGTGTGGGCTGGCCTGGCCATGGCCGTGGTGTTGATGGGCTTCGCCCCGCCGGGTGTGGCGAGGGTGGGGGGCTCGGTTTCGTGGATGACGGCGGCGCAACGGGTGCGGTTTGACCGGAACCGAGGGCAAACGGCACCGGAGGTGCGGTTCGTAGGCCGAACTGTGGGGTGCACGGTGTGGGTGACAGGGGGGGAGGTCGTGCTCGGGCTGCCGTGGCGGGAGCCCGGCGGGAGCAGGGGAGGGGCGCGGGTGCGGGACGTTGTGCGGATGCAGTGGGTGGGAGCGCGGCCGGAGGTGGAGGTAGTGGGGCTGGAGCCGCTGGCGAGCCGGAGCAACTACCTGGTGGGGGAAGGACCTGCGGACTGGGTGACCGACGTGCCGCAGGTGGGGCGGGTGCGCTACGTGGGGCTCTGGGAAGGGGTGGATGCGGAGGTGTACGGGGGTGTCGAGAGGCTGGAGTACGACCTGCGGGTGGCACCGGGAGCCGATCCCCGAGCGATCGGTATCGAGTTCGAGGGGGTACGGGAGTTGCGCGTGAACAGGGCAGGGGATGCGGAGCTGGTGCTGCCCGGCGGCACCCTCGTCCAACGGCGACCGGTAGCGTACCAGGTGGTGGCGGGGCAGCGGCGGGAGGTGGAGGCGCGCTTCGTCAAGCGGGGACGGCGAGGGCTCGGTTTCTGCGTGGGGAACTACGACCGCGAAAAGGAGCTGGTTATCGACCCGGTCGTGAACTACGCCAGCTACCTGGGTGGCAGCGGCGACGACCGGGCGTTTGGCGTGGCGACGGATGCCGCCGGAAACGTCTACCTGGTGGGGAGCACGAACTCCAGCAACTTCCCGGTGCGGGGCGCGTTGCAGAGTGCCCCGGGCGGAAGCGAGGACGCCTTCGTGGCCAAACTCAACGCGGCGGGGAGTGACCTGGTGTACGCCACTTTTTTCGGGGGTTCGGGTAACGACCGCGCCGAGGCGGTGGCGGTGGACAGCACGGGGAGCGTGCTGGTCGTTGGCATGACGCAGTCCACGAACTTCCCTCGCAGCAGCGCCTTCCAGAACACGTACGGCGGCAACAGCGACGCCTTCGCTGCCAAGTTGAACCCCAACGGCAACGGCCTGGTCTTCTCGACGTACCTGGGGGGCAGCGGCGCCGATGTGGCCTACGACGTGGCCACTGACGGGTCCGGAGCGCCGGTGGTGGCGGGGTATACGGAATCGGCCAATTTCCCGGTGGCCAATGCGTTCCGGAGCACGCCAGCGGGGGATCGCGACGCCTTCGCCAGCAAGTTGTCCGGCACCGGTTCGTTGGTCTACTCCACCTACCTGGGGGGCAGCGGCCGGGACGAGGCCATCGGAGTCGCCGTGGGGAGCGGCGGCGAGGCCTACCTTGCAGGCTACACGGCATCCAGCAACTTCCCCACGCTCAACGCCTACCGTTCGAGCTTCGGGGGTGGTGCGACGGACGGCTTCCTCACCAAGCTGTCCGCGAGCGGCAGCAGTCTTTCCTTCTCAACGTTTCTGGGCGGGTCGTCGGAGGATTACGCGACGTCTGTGGCCGTGGACACGGCGGGACAGGCCTACGTTGGCGGCTACACCTGGTCCTCCAACTTCCCCACCGCCAACGGCGCGCAGCCCACCAACGCCGGGGCTCGGGACGGCTTCGTGGCAAAGCTGACAGCTTCCGGCACCGCCCTGGTCTTCGGCACCTACCTGGGCGGCACCTCCAGCGACTATGTCCACGACCTCGCCATCTCGGGGGGCGGGCAGGTGTTCGCTGTGGGCGAGACGGCCTCTCCCAACTTCCCGATCCAAGGGGGGCACCAGGCGAGTTACGGGGGCGGTTCCAGCGACGGTTTCCTGGCTGCAATCGCCCCCGCCGGCAACGCCTTCGAGTACGCCACGTTCTTCGGTGGTTCGCAGCAGGACATCGCCTGGTCGGTAGCCTACGCCGGCGGCAACGCTTTCGTTGCGGGTCAGACAGCATCCAGCAACTTCCCCGTCACCAACGCCTACCGGGGCACCTTTGCCGGCGGGGCTAACGACGCCTTTCTTGCCAAGGTGGGGTTTGGCTCGGCCTACCCGTACCGCTACTGGATACCCTCGGTCAGCCGCGCCAGCGGTGCTGGCGGCAGCCAGTGGCGCACCGATTTGGGGATCCTGAACGCCAACGGCTCCCGCAACGACGTGGAGCTGGCCTTCTACGGGGCCAGCACGGTGACGTCCACCACCTACGTGGCCGGGAACAGCCAGTCCATCCTCGTGGACGTGGTGGGGCAACTGGGAGCCTCGGGCAACGGCGCCCTGGAGGTCCGCACCACCCTGCCCGCCAGGGTTTCCTCCCGCACCTACAACCTCAACACCGCGGGTGCCGCCTGCTACCCCAACGCGACGCTGGGCCAGAACCTCGATGCGGTCACGGTGGAGCAGGGCTTGGCTGCGGGCAACGTGGCGCTTCTCCCGCAGCTGGTGGAAAACGCCTCGTACCGCACCAACATCAGCCTCACCAACACCGGCGGCTCCGCCGCGACGGTGAAGGTGGAGCTCTACGACGGCAGCGGCACCAAGCTGGGCGAGTACACGGAGAGCTTGACGCCCGGTCAGTTCAAGCAGAAGGCGCGGCCCTTCTACAACAACGCTTCACCGCAGCAGACCAACATGAGCAGGGGGTACGCCAAGGTGACGGTGCTGGCGGGCAGTGGCATCGTCGCCTACGCCTCGGTGATCGACAACGTCACCCAAGACCCCACCACCGTCACCATGCAGCGCTGAGCGCAGGCGACGGCTGTTCGAGCTTCCGTGCCGGGGCCAAGCCCCGGCACGGAACGCTGTCTCCTGCTGGTGGATGCTCCCCAGCCTCCGGGTGGCCGGCAGTGGTGTGAGCGCTCAAAGAGGAGGCGCCGCGTGGGCCCACCACGGCCTGCCCGGGTCACGGCTCCGTGTCAGGTGAGCAGGGAGCGAGCGGCGGCAGCGCCGGCGCCGGCGGCTACGGGCTCTCGGGGAGGGGTGGTGGGCCGGGGGGAACGAAGGGAACCCACGTGACGTCCCCTCTCCGGCTTGCGAACTCCTCCCGAATTGAGGTCACCGTTGCAGGCTCGGCCAGAAGGTCCACCATCGTGGCCGCCAAGGCCTTGGCTGCGTAGAGCATGCCCTTGTGGCCGATGGACATGCCGCTGCAGGCCACCACCCCCCAGGAATGCCAAGGGGCGCCCACCGGGGCGGTGGTGACGTTGAGGTGGATGGTGGGGATCACCCAGCTCACGTCGCCGGCGTCCGTGGAGCCCCCTTCCGGGGGACCCGGTTCCTCTACCAGGGGCTGCACGTCGGGGAGGAGTCCTCGCGGCTCCACGCCGGTCGCCTCCTGGATGCGACGGGCGAAGGCCTGTTCTTCCTCGCTGAACTGGAGGGGTCCCAGCCACAGGAGGTTGCGATGGAGGAGACGCTGGCCGGTGAGGTTCCCGAGGGTGTTCCAGTTCCCCGCCTGCAGCGTCACGGAAGACGTGACCCCTGCCGCCAGCGCCGCCGCGCGCGCGATGTCGCGCACGCGCGCCTGCATCCCCTCCACCTCCCGCCGGTCGGCGTCGCGCAGCCAGATCCACACCTTGGCGTAGTCGGCGATGACGTTGGGCACCTTGCCCGCTTCCAGGACGGTGTAGTGAACGCGGGAGGTGGGTCGAAGGTGTTCGCGCATCCGGTTCACGGCAAAGGTGAAGATCTCCGCGGCGTCGGCGGCGCTGCGGCCGTTCCAGGGGTCGTAGGCGGCGTGGGCCGAGCGGCCGTGGAACTCCACCAGGAGGTCCACCATCGCCTGGGAGCCGGACGTGTCCGACTCGGTCTCGTCGGAGGGGTGCCAGGCGAGCATCACGTCCACGCCGTCCATGACGCCCTCCCGCAGCATGTAGATCTTGCCGCCGACCGTCTCTTCCGCGGGGGTGCCGAAGACCTTCACCGTCCCCTTGAGGCGATCGGTGGCGAGAAGCTCCTTCACCGCCGCCGCGGCGCCGAGACTCGCCACTCCCAGCAAGTTGTGGCCGCAACCGTGGCCCGGGGAGCCGGGCGAGAGCGCTTCCTGGGTGGGCTGCGCCTTCTGCGACAGGCCCGGGAGCGCGTCGTACTCGCCCAGCACCCCCACCACCGGCGAGCCCTCGCCGTAGCTCGCCACGAAGGAGGTGGGCAGGCCGGCCACGCCCCGCGTGACGCGAAACCCGTGGGCCTCGGCCCAGTCGGCGAGCGCCTTCGCGGACTGGACCTCCCGCAGGGCCGTTTCCGCGAAGTGCCACACCGCGTCGCTGAGGGCCGAAAGCTCCCCCGACTGGCGCTCGACGACGGCGAGAGCGGCGGTCTTTTCCGCCAGGTGTGCCGGCTTGCCGCCACGAGGTGGCGCGGGGGCCGCCGGAGGAGCGAACCACAGGAGGGCCGCCACGGCATAGGCGAGGACGGATCGCATGGGGGGATGGTAGCAAGGGAGAGGTGAGCGGTGGACCGCCTCGGGCTCCGCGGTGGGTCGGGCAAAGCCGGAAGTGGTGCGGTCTCGCGTCCCGCCCTTGCCGAGGAGGACCGGGTGCCGTATGCTCGAAGCGCGATGGCGGCGGGGGCTTCGGCGGTGCTGACGGCGTTGAGTATCACGCTGCTGGCCGGGTTGGCCACCGGCATCGGCAGCGCCCTCGCCTACTTTGCGCGTCGCACGAACCTCGCGTTTCTGGCCGTGGCCCTGGGCTTCTCCGGGGGCGTGATGGTCTACGTCTCGTTCACCGAGATCCTCCGCAAGTCGGAGGTGGCGTTGGCGGCGTCGTACGGTCCGCGGCAGGGGGCGTGGCTGGCGACGGGTGCCTTCTTTGCCGGCCTCGTGCTGATGGCGCTGGTGGACTGGCTGGTCCCCGAGCGAAGCAACCCGCACCAGCCGACGCCGCGCGCCGAGCTGGCGGCGTACCAGGCCCACCCGGAACTGCAGGTCCCCGAGGCCAGGTTGATGCGGATGGGGCTGTTTTCGGCCTTGGCCATCGCCATCCACAACGTGCCGGAAGGGGTGGCCACGTTCCTCGCCGCCCTGCAGGACCCCCGGCTCGGGGTGGCCATCGGGGTCGCCATCGCGATTCACAACATCCCCGAGGGGATCTCGGTGTCGGTGCCGATCTTCTACGCCACCGGCAGCCGGCGGCGTGCCTTCACCCTGTCCTTCCTCTCCGGCCTGTCGGAGCCGGTGGGTGCCGTGGGGGGGTACCTCTTGCTGCGGCCCTTCCTCGGCGCCGGAACGCTGGGTCTGGTGTTCGCGCTGGTGGCGGGGATCATGGTCTACATTTCCCTCGACGAGCTGCTCCCCACGGCGCGGGAGTACGGGGCAGGCCACCAGGTGTTGGCGGGTCTGCTCGCCGGCATGGCGGTGATGGCGCTCTCCCTCTTGCTCCTGAAGTGACACGCCGCCGGGCGCCGGGGACAGGCGCGGGCCTGCTAGACTCGCCCCGTGGCGACCGGTGAGAAAGCACCGCCGTCGCGGTTCGTGTGGATCCTGCTCATCGCTGTGTTGCTGGGGAGCGTCCTGCGGGGCGTGCAGCTCGCCTCGCTGCCCGATCTCGGCTACTTCCCGAAGTACACTACGGCCGCCGACGCCATCCTCGACGGCGATCCCCCGCGCGAGCGGCTGGGCGATCTGAGCCCCGGCTACCTGTGGTTCGTCGTGGCGCTGCGGGCCACGTTGGGGCGCTCCATGGCGGTGCTGCGCGCGGTGCAACTCGTGGCGTTCGCTGGCACCGTCTGGGTGTGTGCCCTCGTGGCGCTACGCCTCGGCGGTCGCCTGGCGGGGCTGGTGACAGCCGCGGCCTTGCTGTGCCTGCGCGCCCCCTTGGTGAACGTCTCCGAGGCGGAGCCGGAGACGCTTTTCGCCTTGACCCTCGCCCTGTCCATTCTTGCGTTGTCGGGCAGGCACCAGCTCGGGGTCGCGAGGGCCGGCGTGGGTGGGGTGTGCGTGGGGCTCGCCATCGCCACCCGCCCCACTGCCTTGGCGGTAGCCGTGCCGCTCCTCTGGCCGGCGGGCCGCTCGCGCCGCACCGCCGCCGCTGCCGCCGCCGGGGTGGCGCTGCCGGTGCTGGCGGCCTTGGGGGTGAACGCGCACCTGGGGGGAGAGGTGGTCCTCATGAACCCGGGCACGGTGTTCTTCGAGGGGATGAACCCCGTGGCCACCGGCTACCTGGGGGAAGCGCCGCGGGTGGTGAAGGAGCTGGAGGGCCAGCTGCCGGGTCCCGATGCCCTGCACGAGGCCTACCGCCGCGTAGCGGCGGCGGCCCGCGGCCAGCCGGTCACCCCCTCGGAGGCCAACCAGTATTGGACCGCCCGCGCCGTGGCTTTCGCCAGCACGTACCCGGCGGCGGCCGTGCAGCTCATCCTGCGCAAGGGGTTCCTGGCCGTCCACAGTCACGAGGCGTGGGATCTCGCCACCATGGAGCGCAAGGACCGGCTCCTGGCCCGTTCCCCCTGGCTGCCGTTCGCGGCGCTCTTGGCGCTCGCCGCGGTGGGGGTGGCGCTGCGGTGGCAGGAGGGGAGGGTCCGTTCCCTGGCGCTGGCGGCGTTGCTGGCGCTTTTCGTGCTGGTGGCCTTCTACGTCAGCTCCCGGCAACGCAGCGCAGCGCTGCCGCCGCTGGCGGTGCTCGCCGGGGTCGGCGCAGCAGCGCTCCTGCAGAGCTGGCGGGCGGGGCGCCGGTTCCAGGTCCTCGGCATAGCCGCCGGCGCGGCGCTCGTGACGGTTCTCCTCGGTCGCGACGGTGCCGCGCAGCGCGAGGACCGGCACGCGTGGGACGCGGCCCTCGCAGCCGCCGACGCGCGCGGGCAGGCGGCCCGCGCCGAAAACCCCCTGATCCGCCAGGGCCTGCTGGCCCGGGCCGACTCCTGGACGCCCTGGCACCCGCCGGCGGCCGGCGCCGCCGCCCTCGAGGCGGCGGTGCTCGACGAGCTCACGGTGACGAGCCAGCCAGCCCGTCGCTTCGACCTGGCACGGGCCGCCGCGCTGGCGGGCGACTGCGACACCGCCGAGCGCCTGCTGGCGAGTCTCGACGCCGCGGGCTACCGGCCGGTGCGCGGTGCCTACGCGGTCTCGTCGGTCGCCTACTACCGGGCTCGCTGCGCGCTGCGCAGGGGGAGAGCGGCCGAGGCCGGTGCCTTGGTGTCCCGGGCTCTGGAGGACGCGCCGGGCGACCCCTGGGTGCTGGCGCTGGGTGCCGCCCTCGCCCCGCCGGCGGCGGCCGAAGCGCTGCGCCTCGACCTGGAGTGGCTGCACGATCCGATCACCGCGGCGGTGGCCCGCGCCCGGGCCGCGGCGGACACGGGAAACCCGACAGAGGCTCGGCGCGAGCTGGAGGCGGTGCGGACCGCTTTGCCGGAGCTGGAGAGCAGGCTGCCCTCTTTGCTGGAATGACGTGCCCCTGGCGCCGCCGGCGGATGCCGCGGCGCGCTCAGAGCACCCCCCGGACGGCCAGCCGCAGGGTGCGCCCCGGCGCCGGCACCGACCGGGCGTCCGAGCTTGCCGGGTAGGTGCGGTCCAGGAGGTTGCGGCCGAGGAGCTGGAGTTCCAGGGCGGGGGTGAGGCGGCAGGTGACGCCGGCATCCAGGAGGGTGACGCCGGGGGTCACCTCTTCGTTAGGGCCGGGCCGCTCGTCGCGCGCCGTCACGGCGAGGCGGGTGTGCCCCGCCCAGCGGGGGGAGAGTTGCGCGCGCAGCTGCAAGAAGCCGCCCACCGGGGGGATGTCGTCGGTGGGCGCGCCGTCATCCCGCACCCGGCCCCGGACCGCCTGCAGGCCGGCCTGGCAGGAGACGGTTTCGCTCAGTTGCGCGGTGCCTTCGAGTTCCACACCGGTGATGACGGCGGAGCCCCGGTTGCGGAAGAAGTAGTTGCTCCCCGAGCGGTAGCGTTCGATGAGATCCTCGATGTGGTAGGCGTAGGCGTAGAGCGCCAGGGTGGTACTGGCCCGCTCCAGGCGGAGCGCCCCGTCGAACTGGAGGCTGTGTTCCGGGTCGAGGTCTGGGTTGCCGGTGATGAAACCGCGCCCGGTGATGCCGCGGTAGTACCGGTCGGAGAGCAGGGGCTCCCGAAAACCGCGGGCCACCTGCAACGCCGCCGAGAAGCCCCCGCCGAGGGGGAGGGAGGCGGCGGCGAATCCTGAAAAGGCGCCGCTCTTCTCGGTGCGATGGCCGAAGTACCCGCCCCGCGTCGCGCTCCATACCGCGTCGTACCGGGCGCCGCCGGAGAGTTCGACCCGCCCCAGCCGACCGGTGAGGCTTGCGAAGGCACCGACGTCGCTGCGCTGGGCATCGGCAATGGAGACTTCGTGGCTCGTCCGGACGGCGCAGCAGGCCCGGTCCGCCTCGTAGGTGAAGGTGTCGTTGACGGCTCGGAGGTTGAAGCGGCCGCTGCTGTCGAGGCCCACCACCAGCCGCATCGTCCCCACCGATCGCTCGCCCTCCGCCCGCAGCCCCCAGTCGTCCGCCGACACCTCGGCTCGGGCTACCTGCCGCGGCACGGTAGAGGTGGGCACCGTTTCCTTGTCGGTGAGGAGGCGATAGCTGTCCCCGCTCAACACCAGCGAAACGCGGGAGAAGCCCAGGGCCGGGCCGCGGTCGTACTGCACCGAGAAGCGGTGCGACCGCTCCTCCGGGTAGGAGGTGCGGGTGACGTTGGAGTCAGTGGCCGGCTTGCCCACGTCGAGGGCCAGGTCGGTCCGCCACAACAGCCGCAGCGAGCCGCCGCCGACCCACCGGTGGTAACCGACCCGCACGCTGCTGCTCTCCCCCCCGGAGAGGGGGATCTCCCCGGCCGGGCTCGAGTAGTCGTCGAAGCGGCGGTGCGACGCACCGAGGAGAAGACCGCCGCCGCCCAGCGAGGTGGTCGCCTCCACGGCTCCGGAACGCTCACCGGTGGCATCGGCCGCAGCGAGGGTGTAGCGCACCCGATCCGGCTCCCCGAAGCTGGGCAGGCGGGTGCGCAGCCGGATCACGCCCCCGAGGGCGTCCGAGCCGTACGCCACCGCGCCGGGGCCCCGCACCACCTCGACCTCCTCGATGGTGACCGGGTCGAGAAAGGTGGCCGAGGGGCCAGCACGCCGTTCCGCGCTGACCCGCCCTTCGTCCAGGAGGATGAGGGTTCGCGAGGAGGCCAGCCCACGCAGCGACGGCACCGCCGCCAGGCCGTCCCCGGTGCGGTTCGCGCCGGGGATGTTCTCCAAAGCCTGGAAGAGCTGCGCCGGGGCGCGAGCGTCCAGCTCCGCGCGGCCGGTGAGGGTGAAGGCGGCCGCTGGCGGCAGTTCCATGTCAGGGGCCGTGCCGGAGATGACGGTCACGGCTTCGGTGGCGAAGGGTTCCAGGCGCACCTCCAGCACCCCTTCCGGCTTCGAGGGAACCGGGATCGGCCGCAGGGCCACCCCGTCCGGCTTGCAGACCAGCAGCACAAACGGCGGCGTCGGCTCCCCTTCCAGGCGGAAGCGCCCCTCCCGGTCGGTGACCGCGACGCCGCTTTGCCCCAGGACCTGGACCCGGGCCCCGGCGTATGGCACCCCTTCCGGCGTCAGGACGACCCCTTCGAGGGCCGAGGCCGGGAGGGGGCGCAGCAGGAGCACGCACCATAGCAAGAGGGCGAGGGGACGGTAGGGGACAGGGGGGCGTTCCGCCATGCGGGAGAGTGTACCCTCGGCCGGCCGCTCGATCACCCTCCTGCGAAACGGCGCTGGGGAGCGGTCAGGAGCCGACCTTGCGCGGCGTGACCTTGGCAAACGGCCGAAAGTCGTGGCCCCGCCGCCGCCACGGCTGGTCTCCCGCGCGGCGAGGGGGTGGTGGCTGGGGCGGCTGCTCTTCCTCGGCGGGGGCCGTCGCCGCACCGGTCGCCGCCTGGGCGGCCCGCGCGGCGCGGTCCGCCTCCTCGTCCTTTTCGAGGCAGCAATGCTTGTACTTCCTGCCGGAGCCGCAGTGGCACGGCTCGTTGCGTCCCGGGCGCTTGGCGGTTGGTTCGGCCACGGCTCCTCCCTTCCCCGGCCACTCTAGCACCGACGCGGCTCGGTGCTGGCTCCCAGGGGAGACTACGGCCAGCGGTACACCACGGAGTTGATGTTCATGCCGGCCCCCACCGAGGCGAAGACGAGCACGTCGCCGCTGGCGATCCGCTGGCCTTCCAGTCGCCCGCGCACGATGAGATCCAAAAGGGTGGGGAGCGTGGCCACCGAGCTGTTGCCCAGCCAGGAGATGGTCATGGGCATGATGCCTTCCGGCACCTCCCGGAGCTTGTAGAGGCGGAACAGGCGCCGCAGGATCGCTTCGTCCATCTTGGCGTTGGCCTGGTGGAGGAGGACCTTGGACACGTCGGCGAGGGACAGGGAGCACCGATCCAGGCTCAGGCGCACCACCGCCGGCACGGTGGCGAGGGCGTACTCGTAGAGGGTGTGGCCGTGCATCTTGAGGAACAGGCGGTTGTCCTCGAAGTCGGGGTCGTAGGAGGTGCCCATCCAGAGGAGCCGTGCGTGCTCGAGCGTGTCCGATCTGGTGGCGTGGGCGAGGATCCCGACCCGCTGCGGGGCCTCTACCGCCTCCACCACCACGGCGCCGGCGCCGTCGGCGTAGAGCATGCTGTCGCGGTCGTGCGGGTCCGAGACCCGCGACAGGGTCTCGGCGCCGATCACCAGCGCCCGCTGCGCGTCGCCCGACCGCAAGAAGTAGTCAACCTGGATCAAGGCCTGGAGCCAGCCGGGGCAGCCGAAGGGGAGATCGTAGGCCACGCAGAACGGATTGCGGATCGCCAGTTGCTGCTTGACGCGCGCCGCCAGGGTCGGGACCAAGTCCGAGCGCGGGTTGTCCGCCCTCACGTCGCCGAAGTTGTGGGCGACAACGATGTAGTCCAGGGTTTCCGGGTCGATGGCGCTGGCCGCCAGGGCCTCGCGGGCCGCGTCAAGGGCCAGGTCCGAGGTGAGTTGCTCGGGGTGGGCGTAGCGACGCTCGGAAATGTCCGTGATCTCCTGGAACTTGGCCACCACGCTGGCGGTGTCGGCCGGATCGAAACGCTGCCCGCGGGGAACGAAGAAGCGGTGCTGCAAGAAATCCTCGTTGGTCACCACCCGGGGGGGGATGGTGCACCCGGTCCCGATGATCACGGACGATCGCTCGTGAGGTGCCATGGGTGTCACTATAGACGAGCGTCCCGGCGGCGGCGAGCGGTGCG
>JBBISY010000043.1:18083-21918 GCA_037441065.1 Acidobacteriota bacterium
GCGGCGGCGAGCGGTGCGTCGGCCGCGCGGGGGCGGTGCCCCCCAGGCCGACACCACTGCCCGCGGCTGCGCTCCTAGAACTGCCACAGGAGGAGGAGCTGCGGCACCGACTCCACCACCCCCTCGACGCCGTACTTGTGGCGCCAGTACTGGTACTCGATCCCGACCGACAGCCGCGTTGCCTCCCCCCACAGGCTCCCGAGCTCGAGGAGGAGCTGTGGCTGCGCGAGCACCTGCGCGGCGCGCTCCCCCTCGGCGCCGATGAAGTCCACGAAGCCTCGCCACCGGAGGGAGGCCTTGCCAATTGTCACTGAGACCTCCCAGGCGGGGGTGACGATGTAGGTCACGGTGCTGTCGGAGCGGTCGTCATAGGCCATCAGGTCGAGGTCCAAGAAGGAGAAACCCGGCACCCGGAAGTGGAGCGTCACGCCGGCCAGGTAGGCGCGGAAGTCGTTGCCCGCGTTGAGCGCGGCGGTGAAGGAGACGTCCCGGAGCGGACCTTCACTTTCGGCGCGCAGGCCGGTGGCGTGCCAGGAGAGGCGACTGTACCATTCGCCGTAAATGGCGGTTCCGGCCGCGAACGGTCGGGTGATGTCGAAGAAAAAGAAGTTCGACCCCAGCGGCCACGTGGAGGCGTGCTCGAAGGTGAGGATGCTGAGCGTCTCCGGCCCCAGCTCGAAGCCGTGGCCGTGCAGCCACTGGACGTTGGTGGCGGACCAGTTCTGGGCCGTTCCCGCCGCAGCGGCGGTGACGAGAAGTGTGGCGGCGAGCAGACCAGCGGCGCGCCCAGGCGGTGCGGCGATCATGGGCAACCTCCCTCCTGCCCGGTGGGCAAAGGCAGTGTACTGCGGCAGCTCGGAAACCGTACCGGTGCCGCCAGCGTATCAGGGAGCGGGGGCGGAGGGGGAGGAATGGGGGGCCAGGGGGCGTGGCGAGCAGCGGGCACCCGGCGGCGGGCGCTGATGCTGCCGCTGGTGTCGGGGGTCGTGGGGGAGCTGGCCCCTTCCCCTGGGGGCTGAGGGGTGCGGCCGGCGGCTGGGCACGGCGGCTGCGTTGGGAGATGGCATGAGCGCGTCCTGTCGTGTGCTGGTGGCGGTGCTGATGGCCCTGCCGGTGCTGCCGGTGCGGGCGGAGCGCCTCGCCTTCGTGAGCCAGATGCAGCGCGACGAGGTGGCGTCGCGACGGTTCGCGCTGGGCGGGGAGGGGGAGGTGCGCATCGAGGGCGTCCTCCCCGGCAGCTCCCGCGACCACTTCCGCGGCGACGTGTGGTTGCTCGACGCCGCGACCAGGGAGGTGGTGTGGCGGCTCGCCACGGCCCGCTGCGCGCGGGCGGGGCGAGCGCTCTACTCGTGCACCGACACGGTCCGGCTGCCCGCCGGCGAGTACGAGCTCTACGTCTCCAGCTACCGCTCCCGCGGGTTTTGGAACGGCGACCGCTTCGACATCTTCCGTTTCGTGGACGAGCTGCTGCGGGGCTTCGAAGACGAATCCGAGCGCCTGGTCGGTCGGATCCAGGTGAGCGTGGAGGGGCGCGGGCGATCCCTCGGCGAGAACACCCCCGAACAGGTCCGTTCGCGCCTCGCCAGCGGCGCCATCGTTGCCCTCACCGGGATCGGCGACGGCGCCTCGGTGCGGCGCGGCTTCGAACTGCGGAGCGGCGCCGAGCTGGAGGTGCGGGCCCTCGGCGAAGTGACGCGGGAGAGCGTGTTCGACTTCGGGTGGATCGCGAACCTGGGCACGGGCGAGACGGTCTGGCGTCTCGACTACCCGCACTCGCAACCGGCGGGGGGGGCCGCCAAGAATCGAGCGGTCCGCACCACGCTGCAGCTGCCCGCCGGCCGCTACCTGGTGGCCTACGTCACCGACGACAGCCACTCCTTCCCCGACTTCAACGCGGCGCCACCCTTCGACCCCATGGCCTGGGGGATCGTGGTGCGCGGCAAGGGCGGGGTCGTGCAGGCCCGAACCTTCGAGGCGGGGGAGGGCGTGGGTGGCGGGGTCGTGGCCGCCCTCACGGAGGTGCGCAACCGGCAGCACCGACGGCAGGAGTTCGTCCTGAAGCAGCCGGCCGTGCTGCGGGTGAAGGCGGTGGGGGAAGCGGACGGGGATGCCATGGCCGATTACGGGTGGATCGAAGAGGCGGCCAGCGGGCGCAAGGTCTGGGAGATGCGCTACCGCGACACGGAGCACGCGGGCGGCGCCCGAAAGAACCGGATGGTGGACACGCGCCTGTCGCTGCCGGCCGGATCCTACGTGGTGCACTACGTCTCGGACGGTTCGCACGCTTTCGGCTCGTGGAACGCGGCGCCGCCGCGGGAGCCGGAGCTGTGGGGGATCACGGTGGCGGCGGTGGGTGGAACGGGTGGCGTGACTCGTCCCGAGTCCACCGCGTCCCCGGGCGCGGGCGGAGTCCTCGCCCGCATCGAGCGCGTGGGGGACGACGAGCACCGCCTCGTGACGTTTCGCCTCGACGAGGACGCGGAGGTGGAGGTCCGGGCCCTGGGCGAGGGGAGCGCCGGGCGGATGTGGGACTACGCCTGGATCGAGGAGGAGTCGACGGGCCGGACGGTGTGGGAGATGACCTACCGCCAGACCGAGCACGCCGGGGGGGCGCAGAAGAACAGGCTCTTCGTGGGGACGGTATTCCTTCGCGCCGGCGCCTACTCCCTCCACTACGAGAGCGACGGCTCTCACTCCTACGACGGCTGGAACGCGGCGCCGCCACCGGATCCCGAGTCCTGGGGGGCCACCGTTCGCTTGGCGCCGCGCCTGCCGGCCGAGGCCCCGCCCACCCCGCCGCGCTGACCCGGGCGCTAGGCGAGGATGAAGGCGGCGAACTCGGCCACCGTCTCGAAGTACGCCACGCAGTGCCGCTGCATGTAGGCGCGGATCTCCGGAATGCGGTGGCTCCAGCCGGCTGCCGCCGCGTCCACGCCGGCGGCCTCCGCCATGTCGATCCCCGGTTTGAGGTCGTCCACCACCAGCACGTCTCGGGGCGCGAGGGCGAATCGCCGCAGGGTCTCGAGCACCGGGTAGGGGTTCGGCTTGCGGCGATCGTGGCCCAGGTCCCAGCCGAAGATCAGGTCGGGGGCCACCCCCAGCCCGTCAGCGGCGCGCTCGTAATGCGAGCGGATCACGTGGTCCTCCGAGTGGGACACCACCACCAGCCGGCCGCCGCGGCGCTGGTAGGCGGCGAGGGCCTCCAGGAAGCCGGGGTAGAAGGGGGGGATGCGGCGGGCGGTGAAGTCGCGCCAGATGGCGTGCTCCACCTCCAGCTCCTCCGGCGAGAGGCCGATCTCCTCCACGAGAAACGCGAGAATCCCGGGGTCGAAGTTCTTCCGGAACCACGTGTCCAGATCGACCGGCGGGCGACCGGGCCGGAGCACCTCCATCGCCCGCCGGTGCGCCGGGTAGTGGAGCTGGCGGGTGCCGTCCACCGCGGTGTCGTCGTGGTCGAGGATGAGACAGCGGTACCGCGTCGGGCTTCCTCCCCAGGGACCGGCATGGTAGCGCGGCGGGGGGTAGAGGTCGAGGGGGGCAGCCAGCGGGATCCTAGTCGGCGGGGGGCGGAGCATCGAGCCGCCAGACGTGGCGCTCGTCCACCCAGCCGCGGGCTCCGGAAGCGTCCTGAATGTGCAGGTAGGAGGAGGCGCGCTCCAGCACGGGCACCACCTCGCCCTCGCGCAGGGTGGCCACCACCGTGGCGGTGGGGGACGCGGCATCGGTCAGCGGGGCGCCCCGCCGCACCACCACCGCGGTGGGCGTGGCGAAGCTAGCCGCCAGCGGGGGCAGGGCGGCGAGGAGCGCTGCGGCGGCGGTGGCCCAGGCCGCCGCC
>JBBISY010000044.1:0-21774 GCA_037441065.1 Acidobacteriota bacterium
GGGGGCGGAGCTGGGGGGCATCCGACGGCGGCTGGCTGCGCGCCATGCTGGGCGCTGGAGGAGACGATGCGAACGTTCTTCGGGGGTGTCCTCATCATTGGGCTGGCGGTGGGCTGGTGCGCTGCCGCCGCGCCTGCGGCGACGAACAAGCCGAAGCCGGATCTGCGCTGCTACGAGCTGAGCGCGGAAAAGGTGGAAACGCAGGCCGTGCCGCTGCGCGTGCGCGTGCACTTCGCCGTCAAGAACTTCGGCCCCGGCAGTTCGGAGAGCTACACGGCCCGCCTCTCCTACCGGAAAAACCCGTCGGGCCCGTGGACCGTGTACAAGGATTACCCCCTGCCCTTTTCGCCACCCAACAACGGCGCCATCTGGAACCCCATGATCGACCTCGCTGAGGGGGGCAGCTACACCTTCAAGTGCGAGGTGGACGTCGACCAGAAGATCGTCGAGACCAGCGAGAGCAACAACAGCCGGCAGGTCACCAAGACCTTCGCGGCGGGCACGCCGGACCTGGTGGTGGCGAACCTGGAGGCGCAGATCACCCGCGTCGCCAGCAACGGCACGGTCTACACCAAGGTGAGCTGGGATGTGCAGAACATCGGCGACGGCAAGGCGGCGGGGAGCTTCGTGACGGTGCTGAAGGTGGCGAAGAACAACGGCCCCTTTGCCGAGCTGGGCCGCTACACCCGCTCCAACCTGCAGCCAGGCGCCAGCTTCCACTTCACCGTGAACCATAACTTCACGGGCGTCAACAAGTTGCGGTTCCGGGTCGAGACCGACGCCACGCACGTCCTCACCGAGCGCTCCAACGGCAACAACAGCGCCGACTCGCCCCCGCTCCAGCCGTAGGCGGCGTTGCCCCGCGCCAGGCCGAAAGGCTGTGGCGCCACCGGTGGCTGCAGGGTGTGCCGAGCTGGCTGGGCGTTCACTTGCACCCGGCTCGCAAGGGAAGAGCCAGCGAGAGCGTCATCTGGCGGTGCGGCAGGCCGTACAATGCGCCCGTGATCGGGAGGATGGCCATGCGCGGACGAGTCCTGCGAGCCGTTGGTGCGGGGTTGTGGTTGGTCACGGTGGCGGCCCTGGCAGGGGCCGGGGAGCCGGAGCGGCTCACCGTCGAGAAGGCCTTCGACAGGACGCTTCTGGACGCCGTGAGCGTGCCGCGGCACCAGTGGCTGCCTGACGGGTCGGTGCTGCTCTTGGATCTGCGCCGGCCCAAGGAGGAGCGGACGCTGGAGCGCCTCGACCCGGAGAGCCTGGAGCGCCGGCCGGCCTGCGACGCGGCGGCCGCCCTCGCGAGCCTGAAGGCGCTCCTGGCGGCGGAGGAGGCCGAGAACGCTCCCCCCACCCTCGGCTGGCCGGCGGCGCTGTCGCCGGACGGCCGGCAGGGGGTGTACGTGGTGGGGCCGGATCTGTTCCTCTTGGACCTGTCCGCGTCGCGCTTCCGGCGGCTGACCCATAACGCCGAGAAGGAAACCAACCCCCTCTTCGCCCCGGATGGGTCGAAGCTCGCCTTCGTGCGCGCCAACGACCTCTTTGTGCTCGATCTGCGCAGCGGCAAGGAGCGCCGCCTCACCCGTGACGGGAGCGAGACACGCCGCAACGGCACCCTTTCCTGGGTGTACTGGGAGGAGATCTTCGGCCGGCAGGACCGGGCGGCGTGGTGGGCGCCGGATGGAGAAGCCATCGCTTTCCTGCAGTCCGACGAGTCGGGGGTGTCGGAGTGCGTGTTCCCCGAGTTCGAGCCGGCCACGCCCAAGGTGGTGCGGCAGCGCTACGCCAAGGCCGGCGAGGCCAACCCCCGCGTGCGCCTGGGGATCGTCGAGCTGGCTTCGGGCAAGCTGCGCTGGGCCAAGCTGGGCGAGCCGGCGCCCGAGTACCTGGTGCGGGTCACCTGGCAGCCGGATGCGCGGCGGCTGGTGGTGCAGACGATGGACCGGCGCCAGAAGACGCTGGAGCTGTTCTCGGTGGAGCGCCAGAGCGGCGAGGCGGGGCGCATCCTGCGCGAGGAGAGCGCCACTTCCCTCGCCCCCGCCGACGATCTCGTGTTCCTGCGCGACGGGCGGCGTTTCCTCCTCTCTTCGGAGCGTGACGGCTACACCCACCTCTACCTCTACCAGCGGGACGGCACGCTGCTGCGCCGGCTCACGCCGGAGCCCCTGATGGTCACGCCCTCGTCCGCCGATCCGCGGGTGAGTGGCGGGGTCGTGGCGGTGGACGAGACGGCTGGGATGGTGTACTTCACGGCCACGAGCGGCATGCCGGTGGCCCCCGCGCTATACCGAGTCAGCCTGGAGGGGGGGCCGGTGGAGCGGGTGAGCCCCGAGGTGGGGACGCACCGCGTCTCGATGAGCCCCGACCTGCGCTTCTACCTGGACGCTTTCAGCAGCGTGGATACCCCGCCGGGGCTGTACCTCCACAGCCGGGAGGGAGCGCGGCTGGCCACCGTCACCCCCCCGGCGCAGGAGGCTCTGGCCCCCTTCGCGTTGCAAACACCGGTATTCCTCACCGTGGAGGCGGAGGACGGCATGCCGCTGCCGGCGTTCCTGTGGCGGCCCCGCGACTTCGACCCCGCGAAGGCGTACCCCGTGATCGTCCAGGTCTACGGCGGTCCCGCGGCCCCCCAGGTGCGCAACGTCTGGCAGCGCGACACGCTCTTCACCAACGTGCTGCTGGACGCAGGCTTCGTGGTGTTCACCATCGACCCGCGGAGCGCCGCCGGGGTGAGCAAGACGCTAGCCGACACCTCCTCCGGCAAGCTGATGTCCGCCTTCGAGGTGCCGGACATTCTCGCGGGAGTTCGCTACCTCGCCTCGCAGCGC
Organism: Acidobacteriota bacterium; assembly: GCA_037441065.1. Taxonomy (GTDB): domain Bacteria; phylum Acidobacteriota; class Thermoanaerobaculia; order Thermoanaerobaculales; family Thermoanaerobaculaceae; genus JACADV01. Next base: position 2,820 of record JBBISY010000044.1, read on the forward strand.
TGGGTGGACGCAGCGCGCATCGGGGTGTGGGGGTGGAGCGGCGGCGGCACCATGACGCTGCAGCTGCTGACCCACTCGAAGGTGTTCAGGGCGGGGATCGCGGTGGCGCCGGTGACGGACTTCCGCTACTACGACACGGTGTGGACGGAGGCGCGGCTGGGGCTGCCAGCGGAGAACCCGCAAGGGTACCGGGCCGGCTCGCCGGCCAACTTCGCCAAGGACCTCTCGGGCCGGCTGCTGCTGGTGCACGGGACGGGCGACGACAACGTCCACCCCCAGAACAGCTGGCGCTTCGCCCGCGAGCTGCAGCTCGCCAACATCCCCTTCGAGATGATGATCTACCCCCTGGAACAGCACGGCCTGCGCGGCGTCAGCGTGCACGTGCACCAGACCATGCTCGACTTCTGGAAGAGAAACCTCTAGCTCGCGCGTTCCCCGTCTTGCCAGGCCTTCCCGGGGCGACCGCCAGCAGTTCCGGGGCGGGGGTTGACGTTTCAAACAAATGTTTCATACTTGGGTTTGGATTGGGGGCGGTCGAGCGGCGTGACCCAGGCGAGCGGAGCGGCAGGGACCACGCGGGAGCGTCTGTTGGACGCGGCGGAGCGGCTCTTCGCCGAGCGGGGGTTCAAACGGGCGTCGGTGCGGGAGATCACGGCCGCTGCCGGCTGCAACCTGGCGGCGGTGAACTACCACTTCGGTGACAAGCGGGGACTGTACCGCGCGGTGTTCCATCGCCGCCTGGGGGCACTGCGAGAGCAGCGGCTCGCCGCCCTCCAGCGCACTGCGGCCGGCCGCGCTCACCCCGCGCCCACCGACTCGCTGCGGGCCTTCGCCGAAGCGTTCCTGGCACCGTTGGAAGAGGAGGGGGGCGGCGGTCAGGTGGGGCTGCGCCTCGTGGCCCAGGAGATGAGCGACCCGCAGTTGCCTCCTGGGTTCTTCCGCAACGAACTGGTGGTGCCGGTCAACCGGGCGCTGCAGCAGACGCTGGCGGCGGCGGCGCCGGAGCTGCCCGAGCGGACGGTGCAGTTGTGCGTGCAGTCGTTTCTGGCCCAACTGCTGCACATCATCCATGCCCGGCAGTTCGCAGCCGCCAAGGGGGGCTCGCCCCACCCGTTCACGGTGGCGGAGCTGGTGGACCACATCGTGCGCTTCACCACCGCCGGGATCGAGCGGCTGTGCGAGGACGCACGACACAGCGAGGGAGGGGAGGCATGAGAAACCGGGGGAGCATCGTGGCGCTGCTGGCGCTGGGCGCAGCCGGTTGCGCCAGCATCGGCCCTCGAGGGCTCACGGCAGCAGCCCCTGTACCGGCGGGGCGGGCGGTGCCGGTGGCGCTTTCGGCGCCGGGACCGCCGGCGAAGGCGGCAGCGCCCCCCCTGCGACTGCCGCAGCCGGGCACGGTTCTCACGCTGGGCGATGTGGTGGCGGTGGCTCTGGAGAACAACCCCGCCACACGCGCCTCCTACCACCAGGCGCTGGCCGCGGCGGCGCAGCTGGAGCGGGACCGCGCCGCCTACTACCCGAGCGTCGATCTCTCCGCCACCGTGACGCGCCAGCAGCAGAGCGCCCTCGGGGGGCAGTTCGACTATCTCCAGACCTCCTACGGGCCGGCGGTGAGCTTGAATTACCTGCTGCTGGACATGGGGGGGCGGGCCGCCACCGCCGAAGAGGCACGCCTGGGTCTGTTGGCGGCCGACTGGAGCCACAACGCGACGATCGCCAACGTGGTCCTGGAGGTGGAGCGGACCTTCGTCGCCTACCTGGACGCCAAGGCGCAACGCGCGGCCGCCCAGGACGCCGTGGCCAAGGCCCAGGCCGCCCTGGAGGCGGCCACCGTCCGCCACGAGGCGGGTATCGCCACCGTTGCCGAGGTGCTGCAGGCGAAGACGGCCCTCTCCCAGGCGCAGCTCGCCCTGGAGCGGATCTCGGGGCAGGTGCTGGCGATCCGGGGGGCGCTGGCCACGGCCATGGGGCTGCCCGCCGACACCCCCCTGGACGTGGGGGAGTTGCCCGCCGAACTGCCGCTGGAAGCGGCACGGGAGAGCGTGGCGGCGCTCATCGAGCAGGCGCTGGCGGCGCGGCCGGATTTTGCCGCCGCCCGGCTCGCGGCGGAGAAGGCGACGGTGCACGTCCGCTCGGTGCGGGCGGAGGGGCTGCCCCAGCTCGTCGCCTCCGCCACCGCCACCCGCAGTTACTTCGATCCGGCGCTGTACGCCAGCTACGGCGACTCCTGGTCGCTGCGGCTGGGGGTTACGGTACCGCTGTTCACCGGTTTCGAGCAGCGCGCCAAGGTGGCCAAGGCGCGCGAGGATGCCGCGGTGGCCGAGGCCAGTGCCGCAGGGTTGGAGCAGCGGCTGGTGCTGGAAGTCTGGCAGAGCTACTACGACCTGCAAACGGCGAGTCAGCTGGTGACCACCAGCCGCGACCTGGTGGCCAGCGCGGAGCAGTCGCACCAGGTGGCCCTGGCGCGCTACCGGGAAGGGGTGGGAACGATCCTCGACCTCTTGGCCGCGCAGGCCGCGCTGTCGCAGGCGCGGGCCGAGGCCATCGCGGCCCGCGCCGGGTGGTACCTGGCGCTGGCGCAGCTCGCCCACGACACGGGGGTGGCGTCGCCGCTGCTGCGCCAAGAACTCGCCTTGGAAGGAAAGGAAGACCGATGAAGGAAGCGATCGTCCTCGCTGGTTTGCCGCAGCGCCCGTCGCGGCGCATCGCCGCCCCCTGCCCCTGGACTGCCGCAGCCGCTGCGGTCCTGGTCGCCGCCACCTTCGGCTGCAGCCGGGGCGAGTCGGCGGCGGGGCGCGGCGCGGCCCCGGTTCCGGTGCGGGTGGGGAAGGTGGAGCGGCGCACCGTGGCGGTGACGTTCCGCGCCATCGGCACGGTGGAACCCCTGGAGACGGTGGCGGTGCGGTCGCGGGTGGGCGGGGAACTGGTGCAGGTGCTGTTCCGGGAAGGGGAGACGGTGCGCGCCGGCGCGCCGCTGGCGGTGATCGACCGGCGGCCCTACGAGGCGGCGCTGGCCCAGGCCGAGGCGATTCTGGCGCGGGATCAGGCGCTCTTGGAGAAGGCGGAGGCCGACGTGACCCGCTACGCCGGCCTGGTAGCCAAGGACTTCATCACCAAGGAGAGCTACGACCAGATGGTGGCCAACGTGGCGGCGCTGCGCGCCACCGTGGCGGCGGACCGCGCCGCCGTGGAGTTGGCCCGTTTGAATCTGGAGTACTGCACCATCCTCGCCCCGATTCCGGGCCGCACGGGCGCCCTCACCGTCAAGGTGGGCAACCTCGTCAAGGCCAACGACGACAAACCCCTGGTGACGATCCATCGCACCCAGCCGATCCAGGTGGCCTTTGCCGTGCCCGCCCAGTACCTGGCGCCGGTGCTGGCGCAGCGCGAGAATGGCATCAAGGTGCTGGCCGCGCTGGCGGAGGGGGAGGAGGCCACCGAGGAGGGTTCCCTCACCTTCGTGGACAACGCCGTGGACGCCGCCACGGACACGGTGCTGCTCAAGGGGACCTTCGCCAACCAGCGGGAGCGGCTGTGGCCCGGTCAGTTCGTCCAGGTGACGGTGGTGTTGGGGGAGGAGCCGGACCGAGTCGTGTGCCCCGCGGCGGCCGTGCAGACGGGGCAGAGCGGCCAGTACGTCTTCGTGGTGCAGGAGGGCGACACAGTGGTGTTGCGGCCGGTGGTGGTGGCCCGGGCCGACGAGCGGGAGGCGGTGGTGGAGCAGGGCCTCGAGGGGGGCGAGACGGTGGTCACCGACGGGCACCTGCGGCTGGCGTCCGGGGTGCGGGTGGAGGTGAAGCCGAACGGAGGGGAGAGCCGCCCATGAACATCTCGGAGGTCTTCATCCGGCGCCCCGTGATGACCACCATCGTCATGGGCGGCATCCTCCTGTTTGGCCTCATGGCCTACCGGTTGCTGCCGGTGAGCGACCTGCCCAACGTGGACTTCCCCACCATTTCCGTGTCGGCGTCGCTGCCCGGCGCCAACCCGGACACCATGGCTACCTCGGTGGCGCTGCCGCTGGAGAAGGAGTTCTCCACCATCGCCGGGGTGGACTCCATGTCCTCCACCAGCTCTCTCGGCAGCACCAACATCGTGCTGCAGTTCAGCCTCGACCGCGACATCGACGCGGCGGCTCAGGACGTGCAGGCCGCCATCTCCCGCGCCAGCCGCCAGCTGCCCCCGGATATGCCGGCGCCGCCCAGCTACCAGAAGGTCAACCCGGCGGACCAGCCGATCCTCTATATCGCCCTCACCTCGCCGAGCCTGCCGCTCTACCAGCTGGACGAGTACGGCCAGACGATGATGGCGCAGCGCATCTCCACCGTCTCGGGCGTGGCGCAGGTGCAGGTGTACGGCTCGCAGAAGTACGCCGTGCGGATCCAGCTCGACCCCCGCGCCCTGGCGAGCCGCGGCATCGGCATCAACGAGGTGGCGCGGGCGGTGCAGACGGGTAACGTGAACCTGCCCAGCGGCACCCTGTGGGGGCCGGAGAAGGCGTACACCATCCAGACCAAGGGACAGCTCACGCGGGCGGCCGAGTACCGCCCGCTGGTGGTGGCGTACCGCAACGGCAAGCCGGTGCGCCTGGAGGAGCTGGGGCGGGTCCTGGACAGCGTGGAGAACGACAAGACCGCCGCCTGGTTCGTGGACCAGCGCGCGGTGGTGCTAGCAGTGCAGCGCCAGCCGGGGACGAACACGGTGGCGGTGGCGCGGGCGGTGCGGGAACTCCTCCCCACCTTCGAGCGGCAGCTCCCGGCCAGCGTGTCGCTCAAGGTGCTGTTCGACCGCTCCGAGTCGATCCACGAGTCGGTGAACGACGTGAAGCTCACGCTCGTCATCACGCTGATCCTGGTGGTGCTGGTGATCTTCCTGTTCCTGCGCAACCTCTCGGCCACCGCTATCCCCTCCCTCGCCATGCCCATGTCCATCGTCGGCACCTTTGCCGTGATGTACCTCCTGGACTACTCGCTGGACAACCTGTCGCTGATGGCGTTGACGCTTTCCGTGGGGTTCGTGGTGGACGACGCCATCGTCATGCTGGAGAACATCGTCCGCCACATGGAGATGGGGAAGACGCCTCTGGCGGCGGCGCTGGACGGCGCGCGGGAGATCGGCTTCACCATCGTGTCGATGACGCTGTCGCTCGCGGCGGTGTTCATCCCCGTGCTGTTCCTGGGCGGGATCGTGGGCCGGCTGTTCCGGGAGTTTTCCGTGGTCATCGGGGTGGCGGTGCTCATCTCGGGGTTCGTGGCCCTGACGCTCACGCCCATGATGTCGTCCCGCTTCATCGTGCCGCCCAGCGCCGGGCGACACAGCCAGCTCTACAACCTCTTCGAAGAGGCGTTCCACGCCACCCTGGAGGCGTACAAGCGGGGGCTGGCCTGGGCGCTTTCCCACCGGCGCGCCATGATGGGCGTCACGGTGGCCATCACCCTCCTCACGGTGGGGCTCTTCGTGGTGGCCCCCAAGGGGTTCATCCCCGCCCAGGACATCGGGCAGATCTTCGGCCAGGTGGAGGCGGTGGAGGGGATCTCTTTCGAGGCCATGGCCCGGCACCAGCAGGAGGTGGCCGCCGTGCTGCGGGCCGACCCGAACATCGACATCTTCATGTCCTCGGCCGGCGGCCGGGGCGGGATGGGGGCGAGCAACACGGGCTTCTTCTTCGCCCGCCTCAAGCCGCGCCGCGAGCGCTCCCTCTCGGCCGAGGAGGTGGTGGCGGCGCTGCGCCCCAAGATGGCCCAGGTGCCGGGGGTGCGGGTGTTCGCCCAGAGCCCCCCGGCCATCCAGGTGGGGGGGCGGCGCACCCGCAGCGAGTACCAGCTCACCCTCACCGGCCCGGACACCGAAGAGCTGTACGCGGCGGCGCCGCGGCTGGAGGCGGCGCTGCGCGAGAGCCCGCTGCTGGTGGACGTGTCCACCGACCTGCTCTTGAAGAACCCGCAGATCGACATCGCCATTGACCGCGACAAGGCGGCTTCTCTGGGCGTCACCGCGCAGCAGATCGAGGAGGCGCTCTACACCGCCTACGGGAGCCGGCAGATCTCCACGATCTTCGCGCCGAACAACCAGTACCGGGTGATCATGGAGACGCTGCCGGAGTTCCAGAAGGACCTCCCCGACCTGTCGCTCCTCTACGTGCCGGCAGCCGGCGGGAAGCTCGTGCCGCTGGACTCCTTGGTTACCATGAAGGCGGGGCTCGGGCCGATGACCGTCAACCACTCGGGGCAGGTGCCGTCGGTGACGCTCTCCTTCAACCTGGCGCCGGGAGCCTCCCTGGGCCCGGCCACGGCCGAGGTGGAGCGGCTGGCGCGCGCCACGCTGCCGGCCACCATCACCGCCAGCTTCCAGGGGACCGCCCAGGCCTTCCGCTCCTCCATGCAGGGGCTGGGGCTGCTGCTGGTGCTGGCGGTGGTGGTCATCTACATGGTCCTCGGCATCCTCTACGAGAGCTTCATCCACCCCTTCACCATCCTCTCGGCCCTGCCCCTGGCCGGCGCCGGGGCCCTGGCGACCCTCCTCCTCTTCCGCCAGGACCTGAACATCTACGCCTTCGTGGGCATCATCATGCTGGTGGGGCTGGTGAAGAAGAACGGCATCATCATGATCGACTTCGCCCTCGAGGCGCAGCGCACCGAGGGCAAGCGGCCGGCGGAGGCCATCTTCGAGGCCTGCGTGGTGCGGTTCCGGCCGATCCTCATGACCAGCCTGGCGGCGTTCTTCGGCACCCTCCCCATCGCCCTGGGGATCGGTGCGGGCGCCGAGGCGCGCCGTCCCTTGGGGCTGGCGGTGGTGGGCGGGCTGCTGGTGTCGCAGGCGCTCACCCTGTTCATCACGCCGGTGGTCTACACCTACATGGAGTCGTTCCAGGCCAAGCTGGGGCGCGCCCTCTGGTTCCTGGGCGGGCGGCAGCAGCAGGCAAGCGCGGCAGCTGGCGGGTCGGAGCCAGCGTAACGCCGCGGTCGGGTCACGCGGAGCCGTCGCCGGGGCGTCGCTCCTGGCGGCCGTACCGGCGCCACACGAAGTAGGCGGGCACGCCGGAGAGGACGATGGCCAGGCCCGGCCAGGTGGTCTGCGTCTTGTACAGCAACAGCGCCACCGCGATGGCGAGGGCGGCCAGCACGTACAGGCCGGGGAGGAGCGGGTAGCCGAAGGCGCGGTAGGGGCGCGGTGCTGCGGGGCGGGTGCGGCGCAGCACGAAGAGGGCCACGATGGTGAGGGCGTAGAAGAGGAGCACGGAAAAGATCACGTAGTCCAACAGGTTCGAGTAGACGTTGCCGTAGCTGGGCTGCCCCGTGGCCGGGTCGAGGAGGAGCGCGCCGCCCGGATCCCGCAGGCGGGTGCGCGGCAGGATCAGGAGGGAGGTCCACAGCCCCTGGAGCCACAGGGCGGCGCCGGGGACGCGGTGCCGGTTCAGCGTGCCCGCCGTGCGCAGGAACAGCCCGTCCCGCGCCATGGCGTAGGTGACCCGGGCGCCGGCGAGGATGAGGCCGTTGTTACAGCCGAAGGTGGAAACGACGATGGCGACGGCCATGATCGCCGCGCCGCCCGACCCGAAGATGTGTTCCAGCACCGCCGTGGCCACCCGATCGTCGGGGGCGCTTTGAATCTCGGAAAGGGGCAGGGTGAGGAGGTAGCCCACGTTGACGAGCAGGTACAGCACCACCACCGAGCCCGTGCCGAGGAGGAGGGCCAGCGGCAGCGTGCGCCGCGGCTCCTTCACCTCCGCGGCGGTGAAGGTCACGTTGTTCCAGGCATCGGCGGAGAAGAGCGAGCCCACCTGCGCCACGCCGAAGGCCACGAGCAGGCCGAAGAGCCCGGCGGTGGCGCTGGTGGTGGCCACGAAGCCGAGGTCGGATGTGATGGCGGCGGCGTGTGCGGGCTGCCAGGGGCGGGCGAAGTTGGCCTGGATGGCCTCCCGGTTGGCCCCGACCAGGATGGCGACGCCGGCCAGCGCCAAGAGCGTGGCCACCTTGGTGGCGGTGAAGGTGTTCTGCATCCACTTGCCCAGCTCCAGCCCGCGGCTGTTGGTCCAGGTGAGGAAGAGGACCATGGCGATCCCCACCGCCTGCTGCGTGGAGAGACTGATGGCGTAGCCGGGGGAGAGGTCAATGGGCGGCACGATCCAGGCGGTGGGGGAGACGGCGGGCAGCAGCACCCCCAGGTAGCGGGCAAAGGCCACGCCCACCGCGGCGATGGTGCCGCTCTGGATGACGAGGAAGAGGGTCCACCCGTAGAGGAACCCCCAGAAGGGGGAGTACGCCTCGCGCAGGAACACGTACTGCCCGCCCGCTTCCGGCATCATGGCCGCCAGCTCGCCGTAGGAGAGGGCGCCCACCACCGTGAGCACGCCGGTGGCCGCCCAGGCCAGGAGCAGCCAGCCGGCAGCGCCCAGCGTGCGGCTCATGTCGGCGGAGACGATGAAGATCCCCGAGCCGATCATGGACCCCGCCACCACCATGGTGGCGTCCCACAGCCCGAGACCACGCACAAACCGGTGTTCCGGGTCGCTCTTGCCGTTGCTCCCCATGCTCCCCCCTCGCGGGCGTGCCGCTTCGTCGGCCGCTACTGTAGCGCGGCCCGGTGGTCGGGAGGAGTCGGCCGGGGTGCCGCTAGTCGCCGGCCTCGAGGCGCCGGCCGCGGGTTTCGGGCAGCATCCACACCCACGCCCCCGTGAAGAGGGCGAAGAACGCCGCCAGGGAAATGCCGCCCCCCAGGCCCCAGTGGCGCGCCACGCGGGTGATCACGAGGGGGGTGAAGAACTGCACGCCGCGGGCCAGGTTGAAGGCGGTGCCCATGGCGGTGTTGCGCACGCGGGTGGGGAAGATCTCCGAGAAGATCGGGCCGTACCCGGAGAAGTTGCCGGTGCCGAAACCCACGAGGAACATGAACAGGAGGGAGAGCCCGGGCACCACGGTGAGGCTGCCCCAGAACCAGGTAATGGCCAGGAGGCCCAGAGCCCAGAGCACGGAGAAGCTCGTGTACGCCACCCGTCGCCCGCGCCAGTCGGCGACCACCCCGAAGGAAAGGTAGCCCAGGAACCCCCCGGCCTGGGTCACGAGCATCCAGAGCCCCGAGCGAGCCATGGAGAAGCCCAGCTGGTCGTACAGGTACTTGGGCAGCCAGGAGTAGGTGAACCAGTAGGCCGACATGTCGGTGAGGGCCAGCACCAGCCCGAGGAGGAACAGCCGCCGCAGCCTGGGCACCGTCACGAGCTCGCGCAGCTGCCCGCGCTCCGGGCGCTGCTGGCGCGAGCGCCGGGCGAGCCACACGTCGGATTCGGGCATCGCTCGCCGGATCACCACCACCAGCAGCGCCGGCAGCAGCGACAGGAAGAAACACCCCCGCCACCCCCACACCTCGCCGTACGCCCGCGCCAGCGCCGGCTCCACGAACCCGCCCACCAGCGCCGCCACGGCGATGCCCAGGGGGGCGCCGGTCTGCATCACGGCGGCGAAACGGGCCCGCATCCCGGGGGGAAAGGTTTCGGCCACCAGGGTCTGCCCGGTGGCCCACTCGCCCCCCACGCCAAGCCCGGTGACCACCCGGAAGACCAGCAGCCACCACACGCCGTCGGCGAACCCGCACAGGAACGTCCCCACGGAGTAGACCAGGATGGTCCAGGAGAGGACCGTCTTGCGGCCGAAGCGGTCGGCCAGGTTGCCGAAGAGGATGCCCCCCAGCGCGGTGGCCGCGAGGGAAGCCCCCAGGAGCAGCGACAGCGAGGCGTCGGAGAGGGCGAGGGTGCGCTTGATGGGCACCAGGAGGAAGGAGAAAAGCATCAGGTCGTAGAAGTCGAACAGCCACCCCGCCCAGGACATGCCGAGCACCACGAAGTGGGCTCGAGTGGGGCGCTCGCTCTCGTTGAGGAGGCGGGGTCGCTCCGCCAGGGGGGGGTCGGGAACGCTCATGCGGCAAGGATACGCCCGCCGCCGGGCGCCTCACCAGCTGGAGGAGGCGCCGCCGCCACCGAAGCTGCCGCCCCCGCCGGAGAAGCTGGAGCCGCCGGAACTCCACCCCCCCGACCCCGAGCCGCCGGAGGTGGTGACGAACTGCACCAGGTCCGGGTGCGCGGCGAGGAACCGCTGCCCCCCCGGCGTCTTGCCGAGGAGGTACTTGAGGATGGGGAAGCCCACGAGCCAGAGGGCGAAGAGTACCAGGCCCGCTGGGCCCACGAAGGCGAGGGGAAAGGCGAAGTAGAACGGCATGAGGAAAACGTACAGGAACCAGCTCTGGCACCCCTTCCCGAACAGGGCGAGGAGGGAGAACAGGCCGATAACCACCACGAAAATCAACATCCCGCCCACTCGTGCGAGGATCGGCATCTGCATCGCCGGGTGGGGCGTCGGGCCCGTCTCAGCGGGGATCGCCGCGGTGTCCCCCTCGATGGCCGCCGCGATGGCCGTCACCGTGGCCTCGATACCGCCGCCGAAATCCCCAGCCCGGAAGCGCGGGCGGGCGACGCTGTCCAGGATGCGCTTGGCGAGGGCATCGGGGAGGGTTGCCTCCAGCCCGTACCCCACCTCGATACGCATCTTCCGGTCTTCCTTCGCCACCAGGAAGAGGACGCCGTTGTCCTTGCCCTTTTCGCCCAGCTTCCAGGTCTCGGCGACGCGCAGCGAAAAGTCTTCGATAGGGTCCCCTTCCAGGCTCTCCACCGTGAGCACCGCCACCTGCGCCCCGGTGCGCCGCTCCAGCTCGCCGAGCCTCTCCTCCAGGCGGGCGGCGGTTTCGGCGGGCACCATGCCGGCGTAGTCGTTCACGTGGCCGGCCAGAAACGGCACGTCGAGGGCCGTCACCGGCGTCGCCGCCAGGGCCAGGAGGAGGGAGGCGCGGCGGAGGAGGGGGGCTGCCATGGCTACCACTCCCCGGTGCGGAGCTCGTTGGAGAGCTCGTCGCGGTCCCCGGGGCGCCGCTCGATGCCGGGGCGCTGGAGCAACGAGCCGCAGGCGCGGATGCCGTCCGCCAGGGCCTTGCCCGGGGTGCCGGCGCGGATGCCGGCGACGATGTCGGCGACGATCCCCTCCCACTCGTGCTGCTGGACCCGGGCGTTGATGCCCGCGTCGCCCAGCACCACCACGCGGCGCTCGAACAGCGCCACGAAGATGAGGATGCCGGTGCGGTCACGGGTGGCGAACACCTCCGCCTCCAGGAAAGCGGCCGCTGCCCGCTGCGCCACGCGCCGCTCCAGGAGTTCCCCCCCGGCCAGGAGGCGGCGCAGCCAGGGACAGGCCTGGGTGACGAGGTAGCCGAGAGCGGCTCCGGCCAGCGGCGGGACGGCGATCCAGAGGTCCAGGAGCCCGCCCCAGAAACCGCCCAGGGCGTGGACCAGCGCCGCACCCAGGCTCGCCAGCAGCGCCGCGAGGGTGGCGCCGCGCCAGCGGGCCTCCTGGTAGTCGTCGCAGGCGCTCACGGCGTAGGGGACGATCTCGCCGGCACTGCGCGTTTCCGCCTCCGCCACCGCCGCCTGGATCTCGGCCCGGTCCGCCTCGGTGAAGAATCGCGTCACGTCGCTCCGTGCCATGGTGGTGTCCGCTCTCCCGTCGTCTCGGGCGCGAGGGTAGCACAGGCGGCCGGCGGGCTGGAGGGGTATACTGCCCGCGCCGTGTCGCAGGGGCGCTGCCCCGCTCCAGCGCAGCGCCGCCGCAAGGGAGGTCACCATGGCAACCATCGAGAGCACCCCCGAAATGGTCGCGGCTGTCTACCAGCGCAGCCGGGAACGCCTCGCCGTCGTCCGGTCGCACCTCGCGCGACCGCTCACCCTGACCGAGAAGATCCTCTTCGGCCACCTGGCGGATCCCGAACGCGCCGAGCTGGAACCGGGCGTGGCCTACCTGGAGCTGCGGCCCGACCGCGTGGCGTTGCAGGACGCCACCGCGCAGATGGCGCTGCTGCAGTTCATGCTGGCCGGCATGGACCGCGCAGCGGTGCCGACCACGGTGCACTGCGACCACCTGATCGTGGCGCGTTCCGGCGCGGCGGCCGACGTGGCGCGGGCCATCGAGACGAACCGCGAGGTCTACGCCTTCCTGCAGTCCTGCTCGGCCCGTTACGGGCTGGGTTTCTGGCAGCCGGGCTCGGGCATCATCCACCAGGTGGTGCTGGAGAACTATGCCTTCCCCGGCGGCATGATGATCGGTACCGATTCCCACACCCCCAACGCGGGGGGGCTCGGCATGTTCGCCTCGGGTGTGGGCGGGGCTGACGCGGTGGACGTGATGGCCGGCTTCCCCTGGGAGGTGCTGCAGCCCAAGCTCATCGGCGTGCGGCTCACCGGCTCCCTGTCGGGGTGGACCGCCCCCAAGGACGTGATCTTGAAGCTCCTCGACCTCCTCACCGTCAAGGGGGGCACCAACGCGGTGGTGGAGTTCTTCGGCCCCGGCTGCGCTTCTATCTCCTGCACCGGCAAGGCCACCATCACCAACATGGGGGCCGAGCACGGGGCCACCACCTCCATCTTCCCCTACGACGAGCGGATGGAACGGTACCTGCGCGCCACCCGTCGCGGCGCCATCGCCGACCTGGCCAACGCCAACCGGGACCTGCTGGAAGCCGACCCGGAGGTGGCCGCGGCGCCGGAGCGCTTCTTCCACCGCGTGGTGGAGATCGATCTTTCGCAGCTGGAGCCGCATCTGGTGGGCCCGCACACACCGGATCTGGCGCGGCCGCTCTCGGCCATGCCGGCTGCTGCCCGGGAGAACGGCTACCCGCCCAAGATCTCCGCCGCGCTCGTGGGTTCCTGCACCAACTCCTCCTACGAGGATATCTCTCGCGCCGCTGCCGTGGCCAAGGAGGCGCTGGCGGCGGGGGTCAAGGCCCAGGTGCCGCTCCTCGTCACCCCCGGCTCCGAGCAGGTGTACGCCACCATCCAGCGCGACGGGCTTTTGGCGGTGCTGGAGCAGTTCGGCGCCACGGTGCTGGCCAACGCCTGCGGGCCGTGCATCGGCCAGTGGCAGCGCGACGACATGCCGAAGGGCACGCCGAACACCATCGTCTCGTCCTTCAACCGCAACTTCCCGGCGCGCAACGACGCCAACCCGGCCACCCTCTCCTTCATCGGCTCGCCGGAGACGGTGGTGGCCTACGCCATCGCCGGCACGCTGGAGGTGAACCCCGTGGCCGACGAGATCCGGGTGGACGGCCGCTCCCTCAAACTGTCGCCGCCACCCCCCGCCCCGGAGGTGCCGGAGCAGGGGTTCGTGTTCAAGGCCGAGGGGTACCTGCCGCCTCCCGAAAGGCCGGAGGGGGTCGCGGTGGAGGTGGTCCCCGGCTCCGAGCGCCTGCAGTTGCTGGAGCCGTTCCCCGCCTGGGACGGCAAGGACTTCGTCGAGTTGCCGGTGATCATGAAGGCGCGCGGCAAGTGCACCACCGACCACATTTCCCCGGCGGGGCAGTGGCTGCGCTTCCGGGGGCATCTGGACAACATCTCCAACAACCTGTTCCTGGGTGCGGTTAACGCCTTCTCCGGCGAGGCCGGCAAGGGCAAGCACCCCCTCACGGGGGAGGTGATGGAGTTCAACAAGATCGCCCGCGACCTGAAGCAGCGCGGGCTGCGCTGGGTGGCGGTGGGGGACGAAAACTACGGCGAGGGCTCCTCGCGCGAGCACGCCGCCATGGAGCCGCGGCACCTGGGCGGGGCGGCGATCATCGCCCGCTCGTTTGCGCGCATCCACGAGACGAACCTCAAGAAACAGGGGCTCCTGCCGCTGCACCTCGCGGATCCGGGCGACTACGAGAAGTTCCGCGAAGGGGACCGCGTTTCCATCCTGGGGCTGGCGGAGCTGGCGCCGGGCCGGCCGGTGCGGGTGGTGCTGCACCACGCGGACGGGGGCCAGGAGGAGATTGCCTGCCGCCACACCTTGAGCGCCGAGCAGATCCAGTGGTTCCGCGCGGGGTCCGCGCTCAACGTGCTGCGGCAGAAGGCCTGAGTCGGCCGCCGCGCGCCGCCCGTCTCCCCGCGGGGCGCGTCCGGGAGCTTCGTCGATGGGATCTGACGCCGGGCCGTGGCAGGAGGCGGCCGAGTTCCTCGTCGCTGCCGCTTCGGCCGAAGCGGGCCGCACCCTCGTGACCATTCCCGCGCCCGCGGCGCCGGTGGCCGCGCTGTGGGCGGAAGATGGGCAGGAAGCGGTGCTCTGGTCCAGCCCCCGGGGGCGCACCCTCGCGGGGGTGGGGGAGGCGTGGGTGGTGACGGCCCGCGGCGGGGACCGGTTCGCGCGGATCGGGGCGGCTGCCGCCGAGTTGGGGGGGTGGCGGCGCATCTCGCACCCCGCGGCCGAACCGGCGGTGCCCGCCCTGGTGGGGGGGTTCTCCTTCGCCGGGGGACCGCTGGGGGCGGACTGGGAGCCCTTCGGCGAGGCGCGCTTCGTCCTGCCCCGCTGGACCTACGAACTCCGCGCCGACGGGCGCGCCACCCTCACCCTGGCGCTGGGCGCGCATCACGAGAGGCGCCGTGACAACCTGGCCCGGGAGGTGGCTGCTTTAGGCGAGCGGCTGGCGCGGCCGCGGCGGGCGGCTCGGCGTCGGAGGGTGCACACCGCCTCCATGGGGTACGAGCCGTGGCGGGCCCTGGTAGAGGCGGCGCTGACCGAGGTGGCTCGCGGCCGGCTGTCCAAGGTGGTGCTGGCTCGCCGTTTCGAGGCGGTGGCAGCGGCCCCGCTGGCGGTGACCGCCCTCCTCGCCCACCAGGAGCGGGAGCGCAACGGGAGCCACTGGTTCGCCTTTCGGGTGGGCGGGCGCACCTTCCTGGGCGCCTCGCCGGAACTGCTGGTGGCGCGCCGCGGCCGCCGCGTGGAGAGCGAGGCGCTGGCTGGCTCCACCGCCGACCCCTCCCCGCTCGCCCTGCTCTCCGACCCCAAGCAGCGGGAGGAGCACGCCATCGTCGTGCGGGCGATCGAGAGGACCCTGGCCCCGCTGTGCACGACCCTCTCGGTTCCAGCCCACCCGGAGGTGCGGCGGCACGAGCGGGTGACGCACCTGTGCACGCCCATCGCCGGGCGCCTCGCGGCCCCGCTCTCGGTCACCGAGCTGGCCGCGCGGCTCCACCCCACGCCGGCGGTGGGGGGAGAGCCCACGCCGGCCGCCCGTGCCTGGATTGCCCGCCACGAGGGGGAACCGCGCGGCTGGTACGCGGGGGCGGTGGGGGTGGTGGAGCCGGAGGGGGACGGGGTGCTGGCGGTGGCCCTGCGCGGGGCGTTGGTAGCGGGGAAGCGCGCCACGGTGTGGGCGGGGGCGGGGATCGTGGCCGGCTCCACGCCCGCCGCCGAGTACGAGGAGACGGAAATGAAGGCCCGCTCCGCCCTGGCCGCCCTGGGGCTGGGTGAGTGAGGGGGCCGCTGGCGGGCGCGACTTGCCGTCGCGGCGGGGTGGTTGTTACCCTCCGCCGATGGCGAGGGTGAGCGGGGGGGACCTGAACCTCCACTGGGCGCGGCGGCTCGTCGCCGGCCTTGTGGGCGCTGGCGTCCGCCGGGCGGTGATCTCGCCGGGTTCGCGCTCCACGCCGCTGGCGCTGGCGGCGGCTTCGGCCCCGGAACTCACCGTGGACGTGCTGCCGGACGAGCGCACGGCCGCTTTCTTCGCCCTCGGCCAGGCCCGCGCCACCTGCCGGCCGTCGGTGCTGATCTGCACCTCCGGGACGGGGGGGGCACACTACTTGCCGGCGGTGGTGGAGGCCTCGCAGGCGACCCTCCCCATGGTGGTGCTCACCGCCGACCGCCCCCCCGAACTGCACGAACGGGGCGCACTGCAGACCACTGCCCAGATGGGGCTCTTCGGGACCCACGTGCGGGCGGCCCTCGACCTGGGGGCCCCCGTGGACGAGGAGCGGGCGCTGGCGGGGGTGGAGCGGACCGCGGCGGTGGCGGTGGCCCGCAGCCTCGATCCACGGCCGGGGCCGGTGCACCTCAACGCGCCGTTCCGCACCCCGCTGGAACCGGCCTCCTTGCCGCCGGAACCCGAGCCGGGTCCGCCTCCCCCCCGCTTCTTTCCCGCCCGCCGCGTGCCGCCGGCGGAGGCGGTCCAGGCCCTGGCGCAGGTCTGCCGGGAGGCCCGCCGCGGCGTCATCCTCGCCGGTCCGCTCAAGCTCGGCGAGGGGCTGGCCCTCGCCCCCGCCCTCGCCCTGTCGCGGCGGCTGGGTTTCCCCCTCCTGGCCGAGGCGGCGAGTCAGCTGCGGTTTGCCGGTGCGGGGCAGGGGGTGATCGGGCTGTTCGAACTGCTGGCGCCGCCCCTGGCCGGGCCCTCGTTGCGCCCCGATTTGGTGCTGCAGCTCGGTGCCTTCCCCACCTCGATGAGGTGGGGAAAGTGGCTGGCCAGCGAGGACGCGTGCCCGCGCTGGGTGGTGGTGGCGCACGGCTGGGCGGACCCCGCCGACCGGGCCGCCGGCGTCGTGGTGGGTGATGTGGACCTTGCCCTGGGGGCGCTGGTGCGGGCGCTGGGCGACGGCCACCCCGCCGATCCGCGCTGGGCCGAGCGGTGGCGGCGAGCCGAGGAGGTGGTACGCGCCGTGCTCGCCGAAGCGGAGGCGCAGGAGGCCGCCGCGGGGTGCCTGTCCGAGAGCGGGGCCGTACGGGCGGTGTTGGCGGCGGTGCCGCCGGGGGGACTCGTGGCGGTGGCCAACTCCCTGGCCATCCGCGAGGTGGACCTGGCCTGCCCGCCGGAGCTGGCGCGGGTGGGGGTGCTGGCGCAACGCGGCGCCAGCGGCATCGACGGCACGATCTCGGCGGCAGCGGGGGCGGCCTCGGTGGCGCCGAGCCCGGTGACGGCGGTGCTGGGCGACCTGGCCTTCCTCCACGACGTGGGGGGGCTCGCCACCTGTCGGCACGCCCGGCAGCCGCTGGTGCTGGTGGTCCTTGCCAACGAGGGGGGGAGGATCTTCGAGCTCCTGCCGCTTGCGGACGGGCGGCTCCCCCGCCGGGTGGTGGACGAGCTGTTCGTGGCTGGCCAGCCGGTCCGCCTGGCCGAGGTGGCCGCCGGTTTCGGCGTGCCGTACCGCCTCGCGGCTACCGGGCCCGAACTGAAGCTGGCGGTGAGGGAGGCGCACCGGGGGGGCGGCGTGTCGCTGATCGAGGCGCGCATCTCGGGGGTAGGGGTGCGGGAGCGGCGCGAGGCGCTGCAGGCGGCGGTGGCGGCGCGGTTGGGGGAGACGGCGTGAACGAGCTGGCGGTGGTCGCCGGCGTGCCGTTCCTCCTCCAGCCGGCCCCGGAGCGCGGGCCGGTTCTGCTCCTCCACGGCTTTGCGGGACACCCCAGCCTCTGGTCCGAGGTGGCGCAGCCGCTGGCCGGCCTCGCCTCGCTGGCGGCGCCGTTCCTCCCCGGCCACGACGGCCACCCCGGCTGGTTCCGGGGCAGCCGCTTCGAGGAAGCAGTGGAAGCCTTGGCCGCGGCCCTGCCCTTCCTGTCGCCGCGGCGCTGTCACGTGGCCGGCTACTCGCTGGGGGCACGGGTCGCCCTGGCGTTGCTGGTGCGCCACCCGGAGCTGGTGCGGGGGGCGACCCTGATCGGGGTCCGCCCCGGCCTGCGCTCGCCCGCGGACCGGCTGGCGCGGCGCGAGGCGGACGCGGCGTGGGTCAGGCTGCTGCGCACGGCTGGGCTGGCGGCGTTCCTGGAGGCGTGGGAGCAGCAGCCGCTCTTCGCGTCCCAGCAGGCCCTCCCCCCGGCACGGCGCGCGGCCCAGCGTGCGGTGCGCGAGCGCCACAGTGCGGCGGGGCTGGCCCGTTGCCTCGAGGTGCTGGGCCTGGCGGAGATGCCCGATCTGTGGCCCGCCCTCGCCCACGTCCACCAGCCGGTGCGGCTGGTGGTGGGCGCGCTGGATGCGGCGTGCCACGAAGTGGCGCGGGAGATGCTGGGCAGGCTGCCCCGGGCCGAACTGACCGTGGTTCCCGGGGTGGGACACAACGTGGTGCTGGAGGCGCCGGGGGCGGTGAGCACGTGGCTCGCCAGCGCCGCGGCCGCTCCCGACGACGAGGAGGTGCCATGACGCTGCCGGATTGGAAGCCGAGTTCCGTTCCCTTTTCGGACATCCGCTACGAGACCTCGGAGGAGGGGATCGCCAAGATCACCATCAACCGGCCGCGCGTGCGCAACGCCTTTCGCCCCCTCACCGTGAAGGAGCTGTCCACCGCCTTCGAGCTGGCCCGGGACGACCGTTCCATCGGGGTCGTGATCCTCACCGGCGCGGGGACGAAGGCGTTCTGCTCGGGGGGTGACCAGAGCGTGCGCGGCGAGGGGGGGTACGTGGGCGAGGACGGGGTGCCGCGCCTCAACATCCTCGATGTGCAGCGGCAGATCCGCACGCTGCCCAAACCGGTGGTGGCGATGGTGGCGGGGTACGCCATCGGCGGCGGCCACGTCCTCCACCTGGTCTGCGACCTGACCATTGCGGCGGAGAACGCCCGCTTCGGGCAGACCGGCCCGCGGGTGGGGAGCTTCGACGGCGGCTACGGCGCCTCCTACCTGGCCCGGGTGATCGGCCAGAAGCGGGCCCGGGAGGTTTGGTTCCTGTGCCGCCAGTACGACGCCCACACCGCCCTCGCCTGGGGGTTGGTGAACGCGGTGGTGCCGCTGGAGCGCCTGGAGGAGGAGACGGTGCGGTGGTGTCGCGAGATCCTCGAACTGTCGCCCACCGCGCTGCGCCTCCTCAAGGCGGCGTTCAACGCCGACTGCGACGGGCAGGCCGGCCTGCAGCAGCTGGCCGGCGATGCCACCCTCCTCTTCTACCTCACCGAGGAGGCCAAGGAGGGCAAGCGCGCCTTCCTGGAGAAGCGCCGGCCCGATTTCAAGAAGTTCCCGCGGTTCCCGTGAGGGCAGGCGGTGGTGGCGCGCACCGGGACGGCCCGCGAAGGTGCCCCCGCTCCTGGCGGGGGGTGGCGCGCGTGGGTGCTGGCGGCCCGGCCCAAGACGCTGCCCGCCGCTGCGGCGCCGGTGATCCTGGGCAGCGCCTGCGCCTGGGCGGCAGGGGG
>JBBISY010000045.1:0-20204 GCA_037441065.1 Acidobacteriota bacterium
CCAGGCCGCGGCCAGCGGCGATGCCGCGGTGCGGGCCCTGGCGCTGGAGGGGTGTCGCCGCCTGGCTTCGCCCGCCCTCCTGGAGGTGGCCGCCGCCGCGCTGGACGACCCCGAGGCCACGGTGCGCATGGCGGCGCTGGGGGCGCTGGCCGCGATGGTGGAGCGGCACCCCGATGCGTCGCTGCCCCAAGGCGCCGCGGCGACGGTGGCGCGGCTCGTGGCGGTGGCCGACCCCGAGCGGGTGCACGAGCGGGTGGCGGCGATTACCCTGGCCGGCCACGCGAGGCTGGCTGAAGCGGAGCTCCGAGCTTGCGTGGAATCCCGGGAAGCTTGGGTGAGCGAAGAAGCGCTGGTGGCGCTGGCGCGGCAGGGGGCGGCGGAGCTGCGGGAGGTGGTGGAGGCGTGGCTGGGCGCGCCGGAGGTGGCGAGGCGGGCTGCTGCGGTGCGGGCGCTGGCGCTGCTGCCGGGCGGCGAGGAGGCGCTGGCCGTCCTTGCCGATCCGGCCCCGGCGGTGCGCCTGGCGCTGGTGGACGCCCTGGTGGCCCGAGCGGGCGAGGGGGCCACGACGCTCCTGCGCCAGCGGCTCGCGGACGACGACGAGATGGTGCGGGCCGCCGCCCTCGCTGCCCTGGCCGGGCGGCGCGCGCTGCCCGAGCGGGGGGAGCTGTTCGCCATGCTGGAGCGGGAGCGCGGCGTGGAGCCGCGCGTGGCCATCCTGGAAGCGTTGCCGGAAGGCGCGCTCCGGGAGGAGGAGCGAACGGTGCTCCTGCGCCTGCTGGGCGGGGAGAACCCGGTGGTGGCCCGGGCCGCGTGGGCAGCCCTCCTCCGCCACGGGGAGCTGCGCCCGCTCCCCCCGGTGACCGCCGGCTGGGAGGCGGGGCGCACCCAGGAGGTGCTCCGCTGGGCGGCCACGCCGCACTACCTGGAGGTGGTGACGGTGCGGGGGACGATGGCGGTGGCGTTGGACGCGGCGTGCGCCCCCCTCGCCGCGTACCGTCTGGCCGAGCTGGCCGGGCAAGGTTTCTTCGACGGGCTCACCGTCCACCGCGTGGTGCCCAACTTCGTGGTGCAGGGGGGCGACCCGCGCGGGGACGGGTGGGGAGGGCCCCCCTTCACCCTCCGCCACGAGCTGTGCCTCACCCCCTTCGAGGCGGGGGTGGTGGGGCTGGCGCACGCCGGCCCGGACACGGCCGGCTCGCAGTTCTTCGTCACCCTCACGCCGCAACCCCACCTCACCGGCCGCTACCCCGTGGTGGGGCGGGTGGTGGCGGGTCTCGACGTGGCGCAGCGGCTGCGCCGCGGCGACCGGATCCTGCGGGTGCGGGTGAGCGAGGTGGCTCCCACTGTCTTCCCGGTGTGGTACGGCGTGCTGCCTCCCCGGCGGCTGGAGGCGGAGATCCCGGGCTGGGCCGAGGAGCGGCAGGGCTACGCCCCCCGCGCCGAGGTCCTGGCTTTGCTGCGGCAGGCTCGCCTGCGCTACGGCCTCGTGGTGGCCATGGGCACCTGGTGCAGCGACTCCCGCGAGCAGATCCCTCGCCTGCAGCGGGTGCTCGCGGAACTGGGGGAGGCGTCGCCCTTCGCGGCGCCGCTCCTCGTGGGCGCCGACCGCACGAAGAACTACCCGACGGCGCTGTTCCCCTTCGGCCCGGTGGAGCGGGTGCCCACCATCGTTGTCACCCTGGAGGGGGCGGAGGTGGGACGGATCGTGGAAACGCCCGCTTCGGGCAGCCTCGAGGAGGATCTCGCCACCATCCTGGCGCCGCTGGAGGGGTGGGAGGTGCCGAGAGGCCCCGGGGATTAGGGAACAAGGGACAGGGCCCGCCCACCCCAGAAAAGGGGTCCGGGGACCGGGGTCCGGGATCCGGCCCCCACCCACCACGAGGGCAGAGAGAACGGGCGGGAGGGAAACCTCCCGCCCGCTTGTCAGGGGACGGCCACCAGAGACTGTCCCCTGTTCCCTGTCCCCTTCCTACACCCAGCCGCGCAGGCGCATCGCCTGCACTACCCGATCGATGGCCACCATGTAGGCGGCGTTGCGCATGTACACCTTGCGCGAGGTGGCCATGTCGAGCACGGCGTGGAAGGCGCTGGTCATCTTCTCGTCCAGCCTGGAGAGCACCTCGTCCCTGGACCAGTAGAAGTTCATGTCGTTCTGCACGCCCTCGAAGTAGGAGCAGGTCACCCCGCCGGCGTTGGCTAGGAAGTCGGGGATCACGAAGATCCCCCGCTTCTTCAGGACCGCGTCCGCCTCGGGAGTGGTGGGGCCGTTGGCCCCCTCGGCGACGATCTTCACGTTCTTGTGGACCTTCGTCACCGTCTCAGCGGTCAGCACGCCCTCGATGGCGGCGGGGATGAGCACGTCCACGTCCTTGGAGATCCAGGCGTCGGCGTCCTCCACCTCGTAGCCCGCCTTCGTGGCCTTGGCCTTGTCGATGGTGCCGTACTGGTCGGTGATGGAGAGGAGGAAGCGGGGGTCGACGCCGGTTTCCTTGGTGTAGGTGTACGCCTTCTTGTCGCGGCGGTCCCAGCAGCCGACGCACACCACGGTGCCGCCCAGCTGCTCGATGAAACCGATGGCGGCGTACTGCGCCACGTTGCCGAAGCCGTGGATGGCGGCGCGGGTTCCCTTGGGCTTGATCTTCAGGTGCTTCATCGCCTCGCGGACGGTGTAGATGACGCCGAAGCCCGTGGCCTCGGTGCGGCCGAGGGAACCGCCGCCGCCCAGGGGTTTGCCGGTGATGACGCCGGGGGTGAAGGCGCCGACCAGCCTGGAGTACTCGTCCATCATCCAGCCCATCATCTGCGGGGTGGTGCCCACATCGGGGGCAGGCACGTCGATGCGGGGGCCGATGTTCTTCCACATCTGGTCCACCCAGCCGCGGCAGATCCGCTCCTTCTCGCGGTCCGACAGGGTGGCGGGATCCACCACCACGCCGCCCTTACCGCCGCCGAGCGGAATATCGGCCACCGCACACTTCCAGGTCATCCACGTGGCCAGGGCCCGCACCGTATCGATGGTCTCGTTGGCCGCCCAGCGGATGCCGCCCTTGGCCGGGCCGCGGGCGTCGTTGTGCTGCACCCGGAACCCCTGGAAGACCTTGAGCGAGCCGTCGTCCATCCGCACGGGGATCCGGAAGTGATACTCCCGCATGGGCCAGCGGAGCATGGCGCGGACGCCGGCGTCGAGATCGAGCTGGTCGGCCACCTCGTCGAACTGGCGTTGCGCCATCTCAAATGGGTTGATGTTCGCCATGGTGATACCTCCCTAGAGCCCCGTTCGGGGTGTGCGAGGGGCACCGTGCGGGGCGCCGGTTCCCCCGGTGCTGCGATTCTACACCTCTTTCGAGAGTTTGCAACACTCTTTCACAAGCTGCCGCGGTACACTACCGCGGTGCCCGCCGGCGCAGAGGACGATGCGGTCGTCGTGCAGCGGCTCCTGGCGGGGGACGAGACGGCCTTCGCGGTGCTCGTTGCCCGCTACGAGGGGAAGCTGCGCGCCTACGTGGCCCACATCCTGGGCGTCGAGGAAGAGGCGCGGGATGTGGTGCAGGAAACCTTCATCCGGGCCTGGACGAACCTGTCCCAGTACGACACGAGCTACCGTTTCTCCACCTGGCTGTTCCGCATTGCCCACAACCTGGCGGTGGACGCGCTGCGCCGCCGCCGGCACACGGTGGTGTCGCTGAGCCAGGGAGAAGACGAGGAGGGGCAGGAGGTAACCCTGGAGGTCGCCGACGCGGCGCGGGGGCCGCTGGGGGAACTGGCGAACCGGGAACTGGCGGAAGCGCTGGCACGCGAAGTCCGCCGCCTGGCGCCGGCGTACCGGGAGCTGGTCATCCTGCGCCACTTCGTGGGGCTGGCGTACACCGACATTGCCGAGCTCAAAGGGTTGCCGCTGGGAACGGTGAAGAACAAACTTTTCCGCGCCCACTCCGTACTACGAGAGGCCCTGCGCAGCTACCTGGGCCAGGTGGGAGGTCTGGAGTGAGCCTTACGTGCCGGGAAGTCCGCCAGCTGCTGGAGGAGACGGCGGACAAGGTGAGCGGCGAGGCGGCGGCGCACCTGGCGGTGTGCCCCACCTGCCGCCTGCACGCCGGGCTGCTGGCCGTGCTCGCCTCCTGCGAGCCGCCGCCTCCGGACCGGGAGTCGGTGGCGCGAGTCGTCGCGAACTTGCCGCTGGCCCCGTGGCAGAAGCGTCGCGTCGCCACCTGGCTGCCGCTCCTGGCCGGGGTGGCGATGACGGGGGTCGGGGCCGCCCTGCTGGGGGGGGTGCCGGCCGCCGCCACGCTGGCGGCGCTGCTGGAGGGGGCCGGGGCGGTGGTGGCCTCGGACCTGGGCAAGGCCTGGGACGCGCTGGGGGCGGTGCAGGGCTCCGCGGTGGCGCTGCGCTCGGTAGTTGCCGCTGGCGGGGTGTGGCTGGTGCTCTGGCTGGTCCTGGCCGCTGCGGGCTCGGGGATGGCAGCGTGGCGCCTGGCGCGCCGTAGGGGGCGGGTGGGCCAGCCATGATGCCGCTCGTGCTCCTCGCGGCCCTGCTGCAGCCCCTCCAGCCCCCGCCGGTGCCGCGCCTGGGCACGACGGTGACGGTGGATGCCCCCACCGCCGGCCCGGTGGTGAGTCTCGCCGGCGACGTACGGGTGTGCGCGGAGGTGGTGGGGGATGTGGTGGCCGTGGCGGGCAGCGTGGTGCTGGAAGCGGGCGCGCGCGTCCACGGCGACGTGGTGGCCCTGGGCGGGCAGGTCAAAGGGGAGGGGCAGGCTAGCGGCCGCGTCGTGGGACTCGCCCCTTCGAGCGGACCCGCGTCGCGCCGCGCTGCGCCGGATGGGGGGCGGCTCTGGCTGGGGGCGGCGCTCCTGCGCCTGGGACTGTGGCTCGTCGCCGCCTCGCTGCTCCTCCTGGCGGCCCCGCGCCTCGTGCGCAGGGCCGGGGAGCCGGTGTTGGCGGCGCCGCTGCGCACCGTCGGCGTGGGGGTCGCTTCGCTGGTGGTGTGGCTGGCGGCGGTGATCCTCGCCGTGGCGGCGGCGGCCCGCGGCGGTGCCGTGGTGCTCTTGGCCGCGCTGGCGCTGCTGCTCGCCGTCAAGGCGGTGGGGGTGATGGCCGTCGCCTGGGTGCTGGCTGGCCTGGCGGCTCCGGTGTTGCCACCCGGCTGGCGCGGCGAGATGGTGCGCACGAACCTCCTGCTCGCCCTCTTGGTGGCCGCCTCGCTGCTGCCCGCGCTGGGATGGCCGCTGTGGCTGGGCGTCAATCTGGTGGGGATCGGGGGTGCCACGGCCGCGCTGCTCGCCCGCCTTCGCTGGCCGCAGCAGCTCGCGCACTGGGCCAGGCTGCCCCTCCTGCCGCGTTGACGCTGGGCCTGCAAGTTGCTATCCTACATGGCCCTCGGAAGGGGGGGTGGTGCTGCGCATCGATCTGACCCGCGCCGACGTCGAGCTCATCCGCATCGACGAGCGGCTCTCGCTGTCCGCCGACTGCTGCGGGGAGGACGTGGTGTCCCCCGGCGAGATCCGGCTGGCGGGCGAGGTGGAGCACCTGGAGCGTGGCTACCTCTTCTCGGGGGAGGCGAGCGGGCAGCCGGTCCTGCGCTGCGTGCGGTGCCTGGGCGAGTTCCCCTTCTCCTTTACCGAGCGGTTCGAGCTGCGGCTGCTGCCGCTGGCGGTGGCGCCGCAGGAGGAGGAGACGCGGCTCTCCAGCGCCGATCTGGACGTGCGCTTCTACGCCGAGCCGTGGCTGGATCTGGCGGAGCTCGCCGCGGAACAACTGCAGCTTGCCGTACCCATGAAGCCACTGTGTCACGAGGACTGCCAGGGGTTGTGCCCCTCCTGCGGGGCGGACCTCAACCGCGGGCGGTGCGCTTGCCCGCCGAGCCGCGACGGCCGCTGGAACGCACTCCTGGGCTTTCGGCCTCGTCGCTAGGAACTGTAAGGAGAAAGGCCATGCCGAACCCCAAACACCGCCACTCGAAGGCGCGCCGCGATCGGCGGCGGGCGCACGATCACCTGGATCAGCCGGCCATGTCCATCTGCCCGAGCTGCTACCAGCCCAAGCTGCCGCACCGCGTCTGCCCCCACTGCGGCATGTACGAGCGGCGGCAGGTTTTGAACGTGGAAGAGATCAAGTAACGCCCAGCCGGCGATGAGAGGGAGCGGATCGCTCGCCGTCGCGCTGGATGCGATGGGGGGGGACCACGCCCCGGCGACCACCGTCCAGGGGGCGCTGGAAGCCGTGGAGCGGCACGGCCTCAAGGTGCTGCTGGTGGGTCGGGAGGCGGTGCTCCGGCGCGAACTGGCCCGTCACCGCCGCAGCACCGACGGGATCGAGATCGTGGACGCCCCGGAGGTGGTGGCCATGGACGAGGCGCCCACCACCTTGCTGCGCTCGAAGCGGGACTCGTCCATGGCAGTGGCGCTGCGCCTGGTCCGCGACGGCATCGCCAGCGCCTTCGTGACGGCTGGCAACACCGGCGCCGCGATGGTGGCGGCGCGGATGATCCTGGGCATGGTGGCGGGGGTGGAACGGCCGGCGCTCGCCGCCACCGCCCCCGGCATCGATCGCTCCACCTTGATCGTGGACGTGGGCGCCAACGTGGACTGCAAACCGTCGCACCTGGTGCAGTTCGGGGTGATGGGCCACTTCTACTGCAACGCCGTGATGGGGGTGGCCAACCCGCGTGTCGGGCTCCTCTCGGTGGGGGAGGAGGAGGGGAAGGGCGACCGCCTCACCCAGGAGGCGTACCGGTTGCTGGCGGAGGCCGGCCTCAACTTCGTGGGCAACGTGGAGGGGCGGGACGTGTACTCGGGGGCGGTGGACGTGGTGGTGTGCGATGGGTTCGTGGGCAACGTGGTCCTCAAGGTTTCCGAGGGGCTGGGCGAAATGGTGTTCAAGCTCCTGAAGCGCGAGGCGAAGCGCTCCCCCCTCTCGGCGGCGGGGTTCCTGCTGGCCAAGAGCGCCTTCACCGGTTTCCGGCGCCAGGTGGACTACGCCGAGTACGGCGGAGCGCCGCTTCTGGGCGTGCGCGGCGCCTGCCTCATCGGCCATGGCCGGTCCAACGCCAAGGCCATCCGCAACGCCCTGCGGCTGGCCCACTCCTACGCCACGCGCGGGGTCATCGAGAACATCCAGCGGCGCATCGCGGCGCTGATGGCGCGGCCGGCGGAGGGCCCGTCCCGTGCCTGACGGGCACCGCGTGACAGCCCGCGTTGCGGGGCTCGGCGTGGTCGTGCCCGAGCGGGTCCTGACCAACGCCGACTTCGAGCGCACGGTGGAGACGTCGGACGCGTGGATCGTGGCGCGCACGGGCATCCGGGAGCGGCACGTGGTGGGGCCGGAGGAGAGCGTGGCGACCCTGGCGGTGACCGCCGGGCGGCGGGCGCTGGAGGACGCGGGCCTCGAGGCGGAGGCGGTGGATCTCCTGATCCTCGCCACCGCCACCCCGGAGCAGCCGATCCCCGCCACGGCGGCCATCATCCAGCCCCGCCTCGGGGTGCGGAACGCGGTCTGCTTCGATCTCTCCGCGGCCTGCTCCGGCTTCCTCTACGCGGTGAAGGTGGCCCGCCAGTTCATCGCTTCGGGCGAAGTCGCCACCGCCATGGTGATCGGCGCGGAAACCCTCTCGCGCTACACCGACTACACCGACCGGGCAACCTGCATCCTCTTCGGGGACGGGGCCGGCGCGGTGGTGCTGCAGCGCGCCCCGGCGGGCGAGGGGATCCTGCAGACGGCCTGGCACACCGACGGGTCCTTCTCGGACTTCATCGCCATGCCGGGCGGGGGCTCCAAGTACCCCCCCAACGTCGGGCGCTACATCGACGAGCGGCTGCCGTTCATCAAGATGCGGGGGAACGAGACGTTCAAGGTCGCGGTGCGGGCGCTCGCCGAGGTGTCGCAGGAGGTGCTGGAGCAGGAGGGGGTCGAGGTGGGGGCGGTGGACCTGTTTGTCCCGCACCAGGCCAACAAGCGGATCATCGACGCGGTGGCCGAGCGGCTCGGGCTGCCGCTGGAGAAGGTGTTCGTGAACCTGGAACGGGTCGGCAATACGTCGGCAGCCTCCATTCCGCTCGCGCTCGCGGACGCCCGCCACGCCGGGCGCCTCCGCCGGGGCGACCTGGTGCTGACCGCTGCCTTTGGCGGGGGGCTCACCTGGGCGGCGATGCTGATCCGGTGGTGATGGGGTCGGTGCGGTTCGATTGGACGTGACGCTCCGGCGCCGGCAAGGAGGCGCCAGCCTGCTGCGGCCGGGGCGGCGGAGGCGATGCGCGATGAACTACATTCTCACCGAACAGCAGCAGGACATCGTCAAACTCACGCGGGAAATCGCCGCCAAGGAGATCCTTCCGGTGCGGAGTCGTCTCGACCGGGAGGAGGTTTTCCCCCGGGAGATCCTCAAGACGCTGGGCGACGCCGGGCTCATGGCCGTGTTCGTGCCCGAGGCCTACGGCGGCCTCGGTCTCGGGATGATGGAGCTGTGCCTCGTCACCGAGGAGCTGTCGCGCGCCTGCCTCGGCGTGTCCACCTCCTACGGCGCGATTGCGCTCGGCACCCTGCCGGTGCTGTTGGGGGGCAGCGAGGAGATGAAGGCGCGGGTGCTCCCCAAGGTGGCGACGGGCGAGTGGTTGGCCGCCTTCTGCCTCACCGAGGCGGAGGCGGGCTCCGACGCCTTCGCCATGCGCACGCGGGCGGTGCGGGACGGCTCCGACTATGTGATCACTGGCACCAAGCAGTGGATCACCAACGGCGGCGAGGCGGACTTCTACACGGTCATCGCCATGACCGACCCGTCGCGGGGGGGCCGCGGCGCGACGGCGTTCCTGGTGGAGGCGGACCGGCCGGGCCTGTCGTTCGGCAAGCGGGAGGACAAGCTGGGCATCCGCGCCTCCGCCACCCGCGAGGTGATCTTCGACGGCGTGCGCGTGCCGGAGGCCAACCGCATCGGGCGGGAGGGCAGCGGCTTCCTCGTCACCGTGCGCACCCTGGAGCGCGCCCGCGTGGCCGTGGGCGCGCAGGGGGTGGGGCTGGCCAGCGCGGCGCTGGAGGCGGCCATGGCCTACGCGGCGGAGCGCAAGCAGTTCGGCAAACCCATTGCCGCCTTCCAGGCGGTGGGCCACATGCTGGCCGACATGGCGATCAAGGTGGAGAGCGCCCGCGCCCTGCTCTACGCCACGGCGCGCACCATCGATGCGGGCAACGCCGAGTTCGCCATGGAGTCGTCCATGGTCAAGGTGCTCGGTTCGGACGTGGCCATGGCCGTCGCCATCGACGCCGTGCAGGTGTTCGGCGGCTACGGCTACATGCGCGACTACCCGGTGGAAAAGATGCTGCGGGATGCCAAGATTCTCCAGATCTACGAGGGCACCAACCAGATCCAGCGCAACGAGATCGCCTCCTGCCTCATCAAGCAGGCGGCGATGCGGAAGGGGTGAGGCGCATGGGCAGGGTGGCGTACCTGTTTCCGGGGCAGGGGAGCCAGTTCGTGGGGATGGGGGCCGATCTCGCGGCGGCCTTCCCCGAGGCGCGGGAGGTGTTTCGCCGCGCCGACGCGGCCTTGGGCGAGGAGCTGTCCCAGCTCTGCTTTTCCGGTCCCGAGGAGCAACTCCGCCTCACCGCCAACACCCAGCCGGCCATCCTCACCGCCTCCCTCGCGGCCTTCGCCGTGCTCGCGGGGCACGGGCGCCAGCCCGCGGCGGTGGCGGGGCACTCCCTGGGGGAGTACAGCGCCATCGGCGCCGCCGGCGGCCTGGGTCTGGAGGACCTGGTCCGCATCGTGCGGTTGCGCGGCCAGCTCATGCAGGAGGCGGTGCCCGTGGGGGTGGGGGCCATGGCGGCGGTGCTGGGACCGCCCTCCAGCGAGGTGGAAGCGGCCTGCCGGGAGGTCAGCGAGGGCGGCAGCGTGGTGGTGGCCGCCAACTTCAACGCCCCCGAACAGACGGTCATCGCCGGGCACGCGGCGGCGGTGGCCCGCGCTGGCGACTTGCTCTCCCAGCGGGGGGCCAAGCGCGTGGTCCCGCTCCCGGTGTCGGCGCCGTTCCACTCGCCGCTCATGCGGCCGGCCCGCGAGCGCCTGGCGCCGGCCCTGGCGGCGCTGCCCTTCGCTGCCCTGTCGGTGCCGCTCTACACCAACGTGGCCGCGGCCCCTGTGCAGGATCCCGGGGCGGTGCGCGAGAGTCTGGTGCGGCAGGTGGATGCACCGGTGCGGTGGGTGGAGAGCATCCAGCGCATGGTGGCGGATGGCTTCGACACCTTCGTGGAAGTGGGCCCCGGCAGCGTGCTCTCGGGGCTCGTCAAGCGCATCGCCCGCCACGCGGCGACGGTGCAGGTGGGCACCGCGGCCCAGGTGGAGGCGTTCTTGGCCGCGGGCGGGGCGTGATACGCTTGCCGGCCACAGCAGCTGACGTGGGGAGGTAGAGGATGGCAGGACAGCTCGAGGGCAAGGTGGCGCTGGTCACGGGGGCCGCCACCGGTATCGGCGCCGCGTGCGCCAGGGCGCTGGCGCGGGAGGGGGCGACGGTGGCGTGCACCTCGCTGCCCACCGATCCCATCCAGGAGGTGGTGGACGCCATCGTGGCCGAGGGGAACCGCGCGGTGGGCATCCCCCTGGACGTGACCAACGGCGAGGAGGCGGCCCGCGTGGTGGACCGCGTGGCGGGCGAGCTGGGGGGGATCCACATCCTCCTCAACAACGCCGGGATCACCGACGACCAGCTGTTCATCCGCATGAAGCCGGAATCCTGGCGGCGGGTGCTGGCGGTGAACCTGGACGGCGTCTTCAACGTCACCCAGCCGGTGGTGCGGCACATGGTGCGCCAGCGCGAGGGGCGCATCGTTTCCATCTCCTCGGTGGTGGGCCTCATGGGCAACGCCGGGCAGGCCAACTACGCCGCGTCCAAGGCCGCCATCATCGGGTTCACCAAGTCGCTGGCCCGGGAGCTGGGCAGCCGCAACATCACGGTGAACGCCATCGCCCCTGGCTACATCCAGACGCCCATGACCGCCAAGCTCACCGAGGAGCAGCGGCAAGCGCTCCTCGCCAACCTGGCCATCCCCCGGCTCGGGACCCCCGAGGACATTGCGGCGGCGGTGGTGTTCCTGGTGGGGCCTGCCGGCGCCTACATCTCCGGCGAGGTCCTCAACGTCTCCGGCGGCTTGTACATGTAGCCCCCGAACTGCCGGGGCCCGGGCTCCGGGCCCCGGGAACCGGAGAGGCCGCGGCCGGAGCCGCACCCACCGGAGAGTTCGGCGCCACTCCGCAGAATCTGCGTCGGGAGCGCTGAGACCTGGCACAACCAGGCCGCACCCCCAGAACCAGACCCCGATCGTGACGGAGCGGCGCCCCGGTTGCCCGGGGCGCCTCAACGGAGGAGGAAAGGAGGAGGCCTTTCAACCCCTTCATACGGCGCTGGCCAGCCGGGTGTTGAGGACCTCCGCCGGGGCTCTGCTATCGTCTCGCCGTGCCGGAACTCCCCGAGGTGGAGACGGTACGCCGGTCGCTGGCCGCGCGGCTCATCGGGCGGCGGGTGGTGGCGTGCCGGGCGCGGGCGATCCGCCTGCGGGCCGGCGTGGACCCCGCCGCGTGGCAACTCCTCGTGGGAGCCACCCTGGGGCGGGTGGAGCGGCGGGGGAAGTTCCTGCTCCTCGGCTTTGGCGAGCTCTCGGGCGTGTTCCACCTGGGCATGTCGGGGCGGCTCCTGGTGGTGGCGCCGGCGGCGCCTGCCCACCCCCACACCCACCTCGCCCTCCGCTTCGAGGGTGCCGAGCTGCGGTTCGTGGACCCGCGGCGCTTCGGCCGCGCCGAGGTGTGGCCGACGGCGCGCCTCCACGAGCTGCCGGCACTGGCGGAGCTGGGTCCGGACGCCCTCGCCGAGGGGATCGAAGGCGTCCTCGCCGCGGCGGCCGCTCGCAGCCGCGCGCCGATCCGCTCGCTGCTCCTGGACCAGCGCGTGATCGCGGGGCTCGGCAACATCTACGCCACCGAGGCCCTGGCCAGGGCCGGCATCCGCCCCACCCGGGCAGCCGCGCGCCTGGGCTCGAGGCGCCTGCAGCGTCTGGCCGCGGCTATTCGCTCGGTCCTGGAGGACGCCCTGGCGGCCGGCGGCACCACCCTCCAGGACGGCGGCTTCCAGGACGCGGAGGGCCGCGCCGGCTTCTTTGCCGTGGAGCTGGCCGTCTACGGCCGGGAAGGCCTCCCCTGTCGCCGCTGCGGCACCAGCGTGCGCCGCCTCGCCCTGGGGGGGCGTTCAGCCTACTTCTGCCCCCACTGCCAAACCTGAGGGGCAGCCCCCGTGCGGCGGGGCGGGGCGGTCAGGCGCGGCTGCGCCGGCGCCCGGGGCGGCGCTTGACGCTGCCCAGGGATATGACGGCCATCCCTTCGGCGGTGTCGAAGCGCAGCGGGCAGCGACGGGTGGCGGTGAGAGGCACGCCGTAGTGCTCGAAAAAGCTGCGCGCTGGCACGGAAATGACGCGCTGGCGGCGGGACACTTTGACGGCCCCTTCCTCCTGCGCGTCCGCTGCGGGTTTCACACCGACGAGTTTGCGATCCTTCTCGAAGTAGAGCGTGACAAAGGGGGCATCCGAGAGCCCGTGGGCGCGGGAAAACGCGGTGGGAATGGAGATGGTGCCGGTCTTGCGGAGGGTGGCTTCGTGAGGCTTTTCCCGCTTGGGCGGTACGTACTTTTCGAATGGCATTTCGCGCTCCTTTCCTGAGAAATTCAATGTAGAACTGGCCGTCCGATAGGTCAAGCGGGCGCCGAGATTTCAGCGCCGGACCGCATGGCAATTCCGCCGTGGATTGGCGCTCGACCGCGGCGGCCCGCGCTTCAGGACCTGTGCCGACCCCCGCCGCGCCGATCACCCCGTTCGCCGCCGCGGCGATCGTCGCGGCGGCGGTCATCCCGGGGGCGCCGCGGGCGGTCCGCCCCCTCGCGGGGGCGGCGCGGCTCGGCTTCCCCGGAGGCCCCCTCCTCGTTGAGGTGCTCGGGCGGCGGTAGCAGGGCGCGGCGGGACAGCTTGATGCGGTCGTTGCCGTCGATGCCGATGATCTTGACCTTGACCTTGTCGCCGAGCTTGACCACGTCGGCCATTTCGCGGGTCCGCTCCCAGGCCCACTCGGAGACGTGCAGGAGGCCATCGTGGTTGGGGAGGATCTCGACGAAGGCGCCGTAGGCCTCCACGCGGCGGACCGTGCCCTCGAAGATCTCCCCCACCTGGGGTTGTCGCGTCAGCCCCTCGATCATCTGGATGGCGCGCTGAGCCGCTGCCTCGTCGGGCGCCGCAATTTCGACCCGGCCGTCGTCCTCCACGTTGATACGGGAGGAGGTCTGCTCGCAGATGGCGCGGATGGTCTTGCCCCCGGGGCCGATGATGTCGCGGATCTTGTCGGGGTGGATATGGATCGTGAAGATGCGCGGCGCGAACGCGGAGATTTCCGGCCGCGGCGCGGCAATGGTGGCCTCCATGATGTCGAGCAGCTGCAGGCGGGCGGCGCGGGCCTGCTCCAGGGCCTTCTCCAGGACCTGGCGGGAAAGCCCCGAGACCTTGATGTCCATCTGCAGCGCCGTGATGCCCTCGCGGGTCCCCGCCACCTTGAAGTCCATGTCCCCGTAGTGGTCTTCCTGTCCGGCGATGTCGGTGAGCACGGCAAACCGCTCCCCCTCGCTCACCAGCCCCATGGCGATCCCCGCCACCGGGGCGGCGATGGGGACCCCCGCGTCCATCAGCGCCAGGGTGCCCCCGCACACGGTGGCCATGGAGGAGGAGCCGTTGGATTCCAGGATGTCGGAGACCACCCGCAGGGTGTAGGGGAAGGTGTCCTGGCCGGGTACGACCGGCATGAGGGCGCGGCGGGCCAGGTTGCCGTGGCCGATCTCGCGCCGGCCGGGAGAGCGCAGGAACTTCACCTCGCCCACGGAGTAGGGGGGGAAGTTGTAGTGGAGCAGGAAGCGGCTCTGCGTTTCCCCCTCCAGGGCCTCGATGATCTGCGCGTCCTCGGAGGTGCCGAGGGTGCAGGTCACGAGCGCCTGGGTCTCGCCGCGGGTGAAGAGTGCCGAGCCGTGCACGCGCGGCAGCAGCCCCAGTTCGCAGGTGACCGGGCGGATCTCGTCGAAGGCGCGGCCGTCCAGCCGCTCGTGGTTATCCAGGACGGCGCTGCGGAACTGCTCCACCACCATGTCGTGGATCACCGCGTGCACCCAGGCGGCCTGCTCGCCCCGCACCTCCTCCGGCAGCGCCGCCACCGCGTCCGACGCCACCTGGTCGATGGCGTCGCGCTGCGCGAACTTGCCGCGCACCCGCAGCGCCCGGGCAAGGGGGGCGGCCCACCGCTCCCTGATACCGGCGGCAAATTCGGGGGTCCAGGGCACCGGCTTCGGGACCACCTGGGTCTTGGCTTTCCCCACCGCCGCCTGGAGGCGCCGTTGCGCGGCCACGATGTCCTTGATGGCGCGGTGCGCCACGTCGATGGCGTCCAGGATCTCCGACTCCATCACGCCGCGCGCCCCCGCCTCCACCATCACCACCGCCTCCTCGGTGCCGGCGACGACGATCTCAAGCCGGGCAGCGGCACGCTCTTCGTGGGTGGGGTTGAGGATGTAGCGGCCGTCCAGGAGCCCCACCCGCACGGCGCCCACCGGCGTGTCGAAGGGGCAGTCCGAGACGATGAGCGCCGCCGAGGCGCCGTTGATGGAGAGGATGTCGGGGTCGTTGGCGCCGTCCGCCGAGAGCACCGTGGCGATGACCTGCGTTTCCTGGGTGTAGCCCTTGGGGAAGAGCGGCCGCAGCGGTCGGTCGGTCAGCCGGGAGGTGAGGATCTCCTTTTCCGTGGGGCGCCCTTCCCGCTTGAACCAGCCACCGGGGATGCGGCCGCCGGCGTAGGTGTACTCCCGGTAGTCCACGGTGAGGGGGAGGAAGTCCACGCCCTCGCGCGGCTCCTTCAGGTAGCAGGCGGTGACCAGCGCGACGGTGTCTCCAGAACGAACCAAGCAGGCCCCGTCGGCCTGCTTGGCGACTTTCCCGACGGAAAACTCTATGGCTCTTCCGTCGAGTACTGCGCTTTCTTTGACTTCCATGGGACTCCCTTATGCGCCCTAACGACGCAGGCCGAGCCTCTCAATGAGGGTGCGGTAGCGTGCCAGGTCCTTGCGGCGGAGGTACTCCAGGAGGCGGCGACGCTGGCCCACCAGCATGAGCAGCCCGCGGCGCGAGTGGTGATCCTTGGTGTGCACCTTGAAGTGCTCGGTGAGGTATTCGATGCGCTTGGTCAGCAGCGCCACCTGCACCTCGGGCGAGCCCGTGTCGTGGTCGTGGCGGCGGAAATCCGCAATGATCTGCTCCTTGCTCGAAACGTACTCTTGCTCCGTCATCTCTAGCTCCCAGCTCGGGCCTCGCCGTTCGAGGCGGGACAAGCCTAGCACGATTTTCCGTCCGTCTCAAGCTCAGCCAGCACCATGCGCGGCGCGAGGGAGACGGTGCGCGCCCGGGGGAGGTAGGCGAGGGCCACGGCGATGCCCAGCACGCTGCCGGCTCGGCTGCGCACGAGCACGTGGCCGCCGGGGATGAACTCCCCCTCCGCCTCGCGCACGGTAATCTCCTGGCCGTGGGCGAAGTGCCCGGCTGCCGTGGGGTTGACCACCACCTCGGGGAAGGGGAGAAGGGCCGACTCCAGGGGGATGAGCGCCGCTCGGGCGGTGGCCCGGTCGGCCTGGGCGAGGGACTCGGCGGGCACCGCCTGCGCCACCTCCCAGGGGCCGATCCGCACCCGCCGCAGCTCGGCCAGGTGCCCGCCGCAGCCGAGCTGGGCCCCTAGGTCGTGGGCGAGGGAGCGGACGTAGGTCCCGGAGGAGCACGTGACCTGAAAACGGAGGCGATCCGGGGCGACGGCTTCCAGGGCGAGGGCGTGGACGGTCACCCGCTTCGGCTCCAGGGGTACCTCCTCGCCGGCCCTCGCCAGTTCGTAGAACTTGCGGCCGGCGTGCTTCTTGGCGGAATAGGGGGGCGGGAGCTGATCGAGCACGCCGGTGAAGCGCTGCGCCAACTGCTCCAGCGCCGCGGGCGGCAGCTCCGGAACCGGGGCCGGCTCGCCCAGCGGCTCCCCCTCGGCGTCGTACGTGGCGGTGGCGAAGCCGAGACGGATCTCCCCCACGTAGGTCTTGGGCCAGGCCAGCAGGTACTGCTGGAGTCGCGTGGCCTTGCCGACGCACAGCAGGAGCAGGCCGGTGGCGGCGGGGTCGAGGGTGCCGGTGTGGCCGATGCGGCGCTGGCGCAGGGCGTGGCGTGCCGCCTGCACCACGTCGTGAGAGGTGGGCCCAGCCGGCTTGTCCACCAGCAGGAGCCCGTGGGGACTGTCCTTCATGGAACCTCCACGAGCGGGAGGAGCGCCTGACGGAGCTTCGCCTGCACCTCGGGCAGCGTCCCGGGAACGGTGCAGCCCGCGGCGTTGGTGTGGCCGCCGCCGCCAAAGGTGCGGGCCACCGCCTGCACGTCCACGTCGCCGCGCGAGCGCAGCGAGACCTTGACGCTGCCGGGGGAAAAGGCCTTGAAGAACGCGGCAACCCGCACCCCGGCAATGGCCCGCGGCACGTTGATGAGGTTCTCCGTGTCCTGGGGGAAGGCCCCCGCCTGGGCCAGCATCGCCGCATCGCAGGTGATCGTCGCCAACCGTCCCCCCGCCTCCAGCTGCAAGGTGGCGAGGACCAGCGCCTGCAGGCGCACGAGGCGGGGAGGGACCTGTTCCCAGAGGGCCTCGGCGATGCGGTGCGGCACGGCGCCAGCGGCCACGAGCTGGGCCGCGGCGTGAAAGGCGCGGGGGGTAGTGTTGGAGTAGCGGAAGTCGCCGGTGTCGGTGACCAGGGCCACGTAGAGGTTGGTGGCCATGGTGGGGGTGAGGGACACCCCAGCCGCCTGCGCCAGGCGGAGCACCATCTCCCCCACCGCCGGGGCCTCCTCGTCCACGTAGTTGACGGCCCCGTAGCGCTCGTTGCTGAGGTGGTGGTCCACGTTCAGGATCGGCCACCGCTCGAGCCCCTCGAACCCGGGCCGGTCGAGGCCGGGACACTCCAGCACGGCCACGAGCTCGATGTGCTCCGGCGGGGGGAGACGGTCGCTCACCGCGATGCGCTCGATCCCCGGCAGGAAATCCAGGTTGGCCGGGTGGGGGTCGCGGTTGACGATGGTCGCCTCCACGCCGAGGCGGGCCGCCAGTTCCGCCAGCGCCAGCTCGGAGCCGATGGCGTCCCCGTCGGGGGCAGCGTGCGAGGTAATGAGCAAGCGGCGGACGCGCCGCAGGGTCGCCAGCGCGACGGCCGGATCGCTCGTGGTGTCACGCATCGTCGTCCCCCGCTTCGGCGTCGGCGGCTTCGGGGGTGGGGGCGGGGTGCGGCAACGAGGCGAGGATGCGGTCGATGCGATCGGCCCGCTCGTAGCCCAGGTCGCGGCTGAACTGCAGGTCGGGGACGGCGTGGATATGCAGCCTTCTGCCCACCTCGCGGCGCAGGAAACCGCGGGCCTGGTGCAGGGCGTCGGCCGCCTGGCGCTCGCGCTCGCGGTCGCCAAGGACGGAGAAGAAGGCGCGGGCCGTCTTGAGGTCGCCGGAGAGTTCCACCGCCGAGACTACGACCCCGGTGAGCCGGGGGTCCTTCATCTCCTGCAGGAGGATTTCCGAGAGGACCTGCCGCATCGCCTCCGCCAACCGTTCCCGTCGCAGTCCTGTCGTCCGCACCGGGCCTCCTATCGCACCTGCAGCACCGAGACGCGCTCCGCGAGCACCACGCCGTCGAAGGTGTCGTGAATGTGCGCGAGCGCCTGCTCCACCGTGCGGCGGGCGACCGCCCCGTCGGTGGCCAGGGCGGCGATGGCCAGGCCAGCGCGCTGGTGGAGCTCCCGGTGGTCGGACTCCAGCACCAACACCGTGAGACGGTGGCGCAGCCGCTCCACCACGGAGCGCACCGCTGCCCGCTTATCCTTGAGGGAACGCGCCCCCGGCACGTGCAGCTCCACCTCGGCGAGGGCCACGAAGAGCGGTGCGCCGCTCACGCGCGCCCCCCGTTCCGGCGGCGGCCGACGGCAGGGTTTTCCCCCACCTCACATCTCCCGGGCCACCGTCACGGTGCGGTAGGCCTCGATGATGTCGCCCACCTTGATGTCGTTGAAGCGCTCGAGGCCGATGCCGCACTCGAACCCCTGCTTCACCTCCGACACGTCGTCCTTGAAGCGCTTGAGAGAGGCGAGAGCCCCCTCCCAAACCACCACGTTGTCGCGCAGCAGCCGCGCCTTGGCAGAGCGCGGGATGCTCCCCTCGAGCACCATGCAGCCGGCCACCGTGCCCACCTTGGAGATGTGGAAGATCTCCCGCACCTCGGCCCGGCCCAGCTCCTCCTCGCGGTAGGTGGGGGCGAGCAGGCCGGTCATGGCCTTCTGGATGTCCTCGATGAGGTTGTAAATGACCGAGTAGGTGCGCACGTCCACCCGCTCGCGTTCGGCCAGCTCCTTGGCGGCGCGGTCCGGGCGGACGTTGAAGCCGATCACCACCGCCTGCGAGGCCGAGGCGAGGAGGATGTCGTTGACGTTCACCGCCCCCACCGAGGCGTGGATCACGTTGACCGCCACCTCCTGGGTGGAGAGCTTGAGGAGGGTGTCGTGGAGCACCTCCACCGAACCCTGCACGTCCGCCTTGAGGACCACGTTGAGGGCCTTGACTTCCTCGCTGCGGATCTTGTCCATCAGCCCTTCGAGGCTCACCTTGCGCCCCGCCGCCATTTGCTCCTCGCGGGCCTTGGCCTGGCGGTAGGCGGCCACCTCGCGGGCGCGCGCCTCGTTCTCCACCACCTGGAAGGTGTCGCCCGCCTCGGGGATGTCCTCGAAGCCCATGATCTCCACCGCGTCGGAGGGGCCCGCCTGGCGGACCGGTTTGCGGGAGACGTCCAGCATGGCGCGGACGCGGCCGTAGGTGGAGCCGGAGAAGAAGCAGTCGCCCTGGTTGAGGGTCCCCTGCTCCACGAGCACCGTGGCCACCACCCCGCGCCCCTTTTCCTTGCGCGCTTCCAGCACCGTGCCGCGCGCCATCCCCGTGGCCACCGCCTTGAGGTCCTGCATTTCCGCGACCAGGAGGATGACCTCCAAGAGGTCGCCAATGCCGGTCTTCTTCAGGGCGGAAACCTCCACCACCGGGACATCGCCGCCCCACCCTTCCAGCAGCAGGCCGTGGGAGGCCAGTTCCTGCCGCACCCGGTCGGGGTTCGCGTTGGCCTTGTCGATCTTGTTGATGGCGACGATGATCGGCACCTTGGCGGCGCGGGCGTGGTTGATCGCCTCGAGGGTCTGGGGCATCACGCCGTCGTCCGCCGCCACCACCAGCACCACCATGTCGGTGACTTTCGCTCCGCGGGCGCGCATCTGGGTGAAGGCTTCGTGCCCCGGGGTGTCGATGAAGACGATGGGCTTGCCGTTGTGCACGACGCGGGAGGCACCGATGTGTTGGGTGATGCCCCCCGCCTCTCCCGCCGCCACGCGCGTGGCGCGGATGGCGTCCAGGAGCGTGGTCTTGCCGTGGTCCACGTGGCCCATGACCGTGACCACCGGCGGGCGCGGCTCCGGTTTGCCGGCCAGCTCGGCGGCCTCCTCCTGCTGGAGGTCGATCTCCTCCTCGAAGGAGACCACCATGGCCTCCACCCCCAGTTCCTCGCAGACCTGCTCGGCCACCTCGCGGGGCAAGGTCTGGTTGGCGGTGACGAAGATCTTCTTGGAGATCAGGTACGCCATCAGGTCCTTGACCAGCACGTTGAGCTTCTCGGCCAGTTCCCGGACCGTGGCACCCTCCGACAGATAGATGGGGCCCGCTGGCTTCGCGCCGTCCTTGAACTGAATGGTGGGGATGCGCGCCACCACCGGCACCTCCCCCTTCTCCCGCTTCGCTCGGGGCGGCCGCGAACGGCCGGGGGGCGCGACAGCCACCGGTGGCGGCGCCGGCACGTCGGTCTTGGCGCGGACCTTGGACTCCT
Organism: Acidobacteriota bacterium; assembly: GCA_037441065.1. Classification (GTDB taxonomy): domain Bacteria; phylum Acidobacteriota; class Thermoanaerobaculia; order Thermoanaerobaculales; family Thermoanaerobaculaceae; genus JACADV01. The sequence continues at coordinate 19,977 of JBBISY010000045.1, forward strand.
CAAACTTGGCCAGGAGGTCGCGGATCTCATCGGCGTCGGCCGCGGCTTTCGCCTTGCGCGACGCCTTCCCGGCTCGCGGCGGCGGCGCCTTTTCCGCCCGCTTGGCTGCGGGCACGGCCTGGCGCGAGGCGAGGATGCGCTGGCGAATCTCGTCGTCGGAGAGTTCGCGCAGCTGCGACTCCAGCGGCGTCCGCGCCCCCCTCGCGGCGGCGGGGCGGGCCGGGGCCG
>JBBISY010000046.1:0-19644 GCA_037441065.1 Acidobacteriota bacterium
GTTGCCGGTGCTCGCCACCGTCGCGACCGGCTCGCCGCTCGCCGCGGCGGTGGTGGTGCCGCGGGGACTGCGGGCGGAGGCCGTGCGCCTCCTCCACCAGCGTTTCGTGGCGCCGGCGCCGGCGGCCGCCACCCTCTTTCGGAGGTGAACGATGCACAACGACAAGATCGCCGTTTCGGTCCTGGGCGCCACCGGTCCCGTCGGGCAGCGGCTCGTGGCGCTCCTCGCCCACCACCCCCTCTTCCAGCTGTGCGCGCTGGCCGCCTCCCCCCGCTCGGTGGGGAAGGCGTACGGCGAGGTGGTCCACTGGCTCGACCCGGCGCCGCTGCCGCGGGCCGCAGCTGCCCTGCCGCTGCAGCCAGCGACGCCGCCGCTGCCGGGCGAGGTGGTGTTCTCGGCCCTCGACAGCCAGACGGCCCAGGAGGTGGAACCGCTCTTTGCCGCCGCCGGCCTGCCCGTCTTCTCCAACGCCAGTGCCTTTCGGGGCCACCCCCAGGTGCCCATCCTCGTACCGGAGGTGAACCCCGAGCACCTGGCGCTCATCGAAGGCCAGGATTTCGGCCCGGGCTTCCTCGTCACCAACCCCAACTGCTCGGTGGCAGGACTGGTGCTGGCCCTCAAACCGCTGGCCGACGCGTTCGGCCTGGAGGCAGTTCAGGTGACCACGCTGCAGGCCCTCTCCGGGGCCGGCTACCCCGGCGTCGCGGCCCTGGACGCCCTGGGCAACGTCATTCCCTTCATTGCCGGCGAGGAGGAGAAGATCGAGCAGGAACCCGCCAAGATCCTGGGCACGGTGGTGGAGGGGCAGGTGCAGCCGCACCCGGTGCGGATCTCCGCTCAGGCCAACCGCGTTCCCGTGCTGGACGGGCACCTGCTCTCGGTCTCGGTGAAGCTCACCCGTCCGGCGACGCTACCGGATGTGCGCGAGTGCCTGACCAGCTTCCGCGGGGCGCCGCCGAGCCGGGGCCTCCCCTCCTCGCCCCCCGCCCCCATCCAACTCCTGGACGACCCGCTGGAGCCACAACCGCGCCGGGCGGCGGCTGCGGGCGGGGGGATGGCGGTGCGGATCGGCCGCCTCCGCCGCTGCCCCGTGCTGGATGTTCGCTTCGTGGTGCTCGTCCACAACACCCTGCGCGGCGCCGCCGGCGCGACGCTCCTCAACGCCGAGCTGGCCGTGGCCACGGGCCGGCTCCGGCGGCCCGGCAGCGGCGGGGTGCCGCACGCAGCGGGGCTGGCCTGGTGAGGGTCGAACCTCCTTCCAGCGCCGACAGTGGAACCCGCGGCGCGGCGGGCCTCGGCGTTCGCGCCCCGGCGCTGGCGAGGGGATCAGAACTTCCAGCCCAGCCCCAGGTTCAGGTTGTCGTAGTCGAAGCGGTGGACGCGGTAGGCCTCGTACTCGCCCAGCAGGAACAGGTGGCGGTTCATGTACCAGCGCACCCCGAGCCCGACGAAGGGGTCCCCGCCGTCGTCCTTCTCCAGCCAGCGGGCGCCGTTGCGCCAGCGCGCCTCGTACTGCCAGATGTGGTAGCCGGCCTTGCCGAAGACAGCGAAGCGCTCGCTCACTGGCACCTGGCCCACGACGGCGAAGGCCCAGGTGTTGGCGTCCACCGACAGGGCCGTGCTCCCTTCCCGCCCCTCCACCTCGCCCAGGTCGGTGCGGGCGAGCTCCACACCCAGGTAGGGGAGGATGTCCACCCCCACGGCGAGCTTGAAGCTCCAGCTGTCCTCGTCCAGGGCGACCCCCCTGCGCTCGCCTGCACCGTTGGCCCACACCACCGCTCCTGCCGCGAAGAAACCCGGATCGGAGGCCTGGGCGGCGGCGTCGGGGGGAGCCACGAGGAACGGCGCTGCCAGGGTCAACGCGACAACGGCAAGACGGCTCGCACGAAGATTCATCGGCACTCCTCCTCTCGCTCTGCGCCACTGGTGTCCCAGTATACCCGCCTCACGGGGCCTCGCCGAGGGTTTCGACGGCGCGGCGCAGCCGCCGGCGGCACAGCTCCTTGCCGAGCACTGCCATGGTCTCGAAGAGGGGCGGCGTTGCCGCCCGACCGGTCACCGCCACCCGCACCGGCATGAAGAGATCGCCGGGCTTCCACCCCAGCGCCTCGGCGAACGCCCGCAACCGCTCCTCCAGGCGGGGCGCCTCCCACTCCAGGAGGGGGTCCAGCACCTCCTCCAGGAGGCGGTCCAGGACAGCCGCGGTCTCGGCTGCGCTCCGCTTCTTGGCCACCAGTTTCGCGCGCGCTTCCGCGTCGTAGTCCACCTCCCCCACGAAGAAGAACTGGGCGTACGCCATGAACTGCTCGAGGGTGTCGAAGCGCTCGTGAACCAGCTCCACCACCTGCGCCAGGTACGCGTCCGAGAGCAGCGAACCCCGCAGGCGGGCCAGCACCTCCGCCGGCGACAGGCGCCGGATGTACCGGCCGTTCAGCCAGGTGAGCTTGCCCAGGTCGAACACCGGCCCCCCGAGGGTGATGCGCTCCAGGGTGAGGTTGGCGATGAACTCGTCGAGGGTGAACTCCTCCGTCTCGCCGTCCGGCATGATCCAGCCCATGAGGGCCAGGTAGTTCAGCATCGTCTCGGGGAGGAAGCCGGCGCGCCGGTAGTACTCCAGCGACACCGGGTTCTTCCGCTTGGAGATCTTCGAGCGGTCGGCGTTGCGCAGCAGCGGCAGGTGGCAGAAGACGGGCAGATCCCACCCGAAGGCACGGTAGAGCTGGACGTGTTTCGGCAGCGAGGAGATCCACTCCTCGGCCCGGATCACGTGCGTGATCCCCATGAGGTGGTCATCCACCACGTTGGCCAGGTGGTAGGTGGGGAAGCCGTCGGACTTCAGCAGCACCTGGTCGTCGATGAGGGCGTTGTCGAAGGCCACCTCGCCGCGCAGCAGGTCGTGGGCCACGGTCTCGCCCTCTTCCGGCATGGCGAGCCGGATCACGTGCGGCTCCCCGGCCGCCCGGCGGCGGGCGGCCTCGCCCGGCGGGATGGTCCGGCAGCGGCGGTCGTAGCCCATCACCGGCGCCTTTCTGGCGCGCTGCTCCTCGCGCAGGGCGTCGAGCCGCTCCTTGGTGCAGAAGCAGGGGTAGGCCGCGCCGCGGGCCACCAGCTCTTCCACGTGCTGGCGGTAAATGGCGCTCCGCTCGCTCTGGCGGTACGGGGCGTGGGGACCGCCCACATCGGGACCCTCGTCCCAGGAAAGCCCGAGCCAGCGCAGACTCTCGAAGATCATCCTCTCAGAGGCGGGGTTGGAGCGCTCCCGGTCCGTGTCCTCGATGCGCAGGATGAACTGGCCGCCGTTCTTGCGCGCCCAGGCGTAGTTGAACAGCGCCACGTAGGCGGTCCCCACGTGGGGATCGCCCGTTGGGCTCGGTGCAATCCGCGTTCTCACTCCACCGCTCATGTCGGTCTCCACGATCCCTTCGCCATACCCGCCGGCAAGAGTCTAGCAGCAGCCCCGCTGCGCGTCGGCAAACCGCGGTTGACAGCGGGGGCGGGAAGCCTAGAATGAGGTCTCCTGCCGTGCTGGGGAGTCGTCCAACGGCTAGGACACGTGACTCTGGATCACGGTATCGGGGTTCGAATCCCTGCTCCCCAGCCAATCAACAGCGAACTACATCAGACTTCTGCGTCGCCGCTGAAAAGAGATTCCGTCTCGTCGTGGGGAGAGTCGTACTTAGGTTGTACCTCGGCCGCCTGTGCCCGATCCGCAGGAGCTCACCCCGCGGCTCTTCTACGCCGCCGCTCTTGGCGCGGGGGCTTGGAGAGGTTTCGGTCGACTCCGTCGGCACCACCGAGCAGGGTCGCGCCGCCAGCCCCGCCATGCGGTACGACGACCGGCCCTGAGCGCCGCGGGTTCGCGGTGGAAGAAGCCGCCCCGCGATGCCCTGCGGGGCGGCTCGTCATGCTTCGCTCGAGGCGGCGCTGCCCGCTACTCCTGCGTCCACACCGGCAGGCGGCCGGGAGTGTACGGTGCCAGGGCCGCTTCCATCGCGTCCTCGATCGCTTTGAGATCCGTCTCCACCAGCTCTCGCAGGCGCGGCAGGAATTCGGCGAACTCTTCGGCAGCGACCCGGTAACTCTCCTGCTGGGTCGTGGTGGGGGCGGCGGTGGCACCCCAGCTGGCGTAGACGATGCGCTCCACCCGCTCGGTGATGGACGGCGGGGTGGGTTCGTTGCGCTTGGCGAGCTCGCGGTCGCCCGAGAGGGCAATGTCGAGCCTTGTGAGGCGCTGCTCCGCTTCGCGCACACGGTCCCGCCACACCGGGTCCGCCTTGGGAGCGTGCTCCAGCGCCACCTTCATCAGCGCCACCCGCTTCTTGAGCTCGCTCACGAACTCGCCAGCCCCCAGCACGGCGCGTTGTAGGCGGGCCACCTTGTCCTGGAACGCGAACTGGGCCGCCTTGTCCGGGTTCCCGAGGGTCGCGAGGCCCAGGGGGGTCACCTGGAAGGAGCGCGGCCCCGCCAGGAGCGTCTCCCGCCCCGCCACACGCTTGGACAGCTCCACCTGGTACGTGCCGGGCACCGCCAAGGGCCCCCGCTCCGGCGCATCCCAGGGATCACGCTCCCGACTTTCATCGGGGAGCTTGGCGGGATTGGCCGCCGGCAGGCGCAGGTCCCAGGCGACGCGGTGGAACCCCTTGCCCACGTTGCCCGACAGGCGCCGCACCACGTTGCCCCCCGCATCCCGCACCGTGAGGATGAGCGCAGGCTTCTCCTCCAGCGCTTCCTCCCGCAGCTCATCGGCGCTCGGGTAGCGGATCGGCCGCCCCTGCTTTTCGGCTTCCTTTTCCGCCTCCCGGCGCAGCTCTCGCTTGGACTTGAGACCGTCCCGCAGGTAGTACGTGAACACCGCCCCGAAGGGGGGGTTCTCCGCCACCCAGAACGAATCGCCCAGCGAGGCCTTCCCCTCCCCTCCCAGCGGGGAGGACTGGATGTAGGCGTAGGCCTCCTTCACGGGGAAGAGGAGCGCCTCCTCCTGCAGGGCGGCCGGACTCAGGCCGCGCAGCGGTGTGTAGTCGTCCAGCACGTAGAACCCGCGCCCGAAGGTGGCCAGGACCAGGTCGTTCTCCCGCCGCTGGATGGCCAGGTCGCGCACGGCAATGGTGGGCATCTTGCCGGTCAGCTTGACCCAGTGGGCCCCGCCGTCCACCGTCACGTACGCGCCGAATTCGCCGCCCGCGAAGAGCAGGTTGGGGTCCACGTGATCTTCCGCCAGCGCGTAAATCACCTCGCCCTTGGGGAGGTCGCCGGCCCGCGAGGTCCAGCTTCGCCCGCGGTCGGGCGAACGCAGCAGGTAGGCGGTGAAATCCCCGTTCTTGTGGTTGTCGAAGGCGGCGTAGACCACGTTGGGATCGTGCCGGCTCGCCTCGAGGCGCGACACGTAGGTCCGCTCCGGCACGCCGGGGAACGCCTCGATCCGCCGCCAACTGCCGCCCCCATCCTCGCTCACCTGGATGAGCCCGTCGTCGGTGCCCACGTAGAGCAACCCCTCCACCAGCGGCGACTCGGAGAGCGCCACGATGTTGCCGTAGAAGGAGGTGGAGGCGTTCTTCGCCACCGCGTCCGCCGACCACACCTTACCCATGACGGGGAGCTGGTTGCGGTCGAGTTGCCGCGTCAGGTCCCCCGACACGGCCCGCCACGAGTCGCCCCGGTCGTCGGAACGGAACAGCTTGTTGGCGGCAAAGTACAGGCGGGTCGGCGAGTGCGGCGAGATGATGAGCGGGGCGTCCCAGTTCCAGCGCAGCGGCGGTTCCCCCTTGCCCTCCATGGGGCGGATGTCCACCTCTTCGCCCGAGGCCCGGTCGTAGCGCACCAGGCCGCCGTACTGCGACTCGGAGTAGACGATGTTCGGGTTGCCCGGCTCGATGGCCGCCCAGAAGCCGTCGCCACCGGTGGTGATGAACCAGTCGTAGTTGGTGATGCCGTGGTTGGTGATGGTGCGCACCGGCCCGCCCTGGGTGTTGTTGTCCTGGGTGCCGCCATAGACGTGGTAGAAGGGCCTGGCATCGTCCACCGCCACACGGTAGAACTGGGTCACCGGCAGGTTGGTCTTGAAGTGCCAGGTGGCACCCCGGTCGAAGGTCTCGTACAGGCCCCCGTCGCACCCCACCAGCATGTGTTCGGTGTGGACCGGGTCGATCCACATGGCGTGGTTGTCCACGTGCTTGGTCTTCTCCCCCACCTTCCGGAAGGTCTTGCCGCCGTCCTCGGAGACCTGCAACCAGGTGTCCGTGAGGTACACCCGGTCCACGTCCTTGGGGTCGCAGAACAGCTCGTTGTAGTACTGCCCGGAACTGGTGGTGGTGTCCGAGCGCTTCTCCCAGCTCTCGCCGCGGTCCGTAGAGCGGAACACGCCGCCCTTGCCCTCCGCCGCCTCGACGATGGCGTAGACGACCTCCGGATCCGCCGGGGAAATCGCCAGGCCGATGCGGCCCTTGTCCACCTCCGGCAGCCCCCGCTCCACCTTGCGCCAGGTGGCGCCGGCGTCGGTGGACTTGTAGATGGTGGACTCGGGGCCGCCGTTGATGAGCGTCCACACGTGCCGGCGGCGCTGGTACGACGTGGCCAGCAGCACATCGGGGTTGCGCGGATCCATCCACACCTCGTTGACGCCGGTGTTCTCGCTGATATCCAGGATCTTCTTCCAGCTCGCCCCGCCGTCGGTGGTCTTGTAGAGGCCGCGGTCGCCGCCCGATCTCCACAGCGGCCCCTGCGCCGCGACGTAGACCACGTTCGAATCGCGCGGGTCCACCACGATGCGGCCAATGTGCTCCGACTGCCGCAGGCCCACGTTCGTCCAGTGGGCGCCGTCATCGCGCGACACGTATACGCCGTCCCCCCACCCCACCGAGCGCTGGGAGTTGTTCTCGCCGGTCCCCACCCACACGGTGTGCGGGTTCGAGGGGTCCAGGGTCACGCAGCCGATCGAGTAGGATCCCTCCTTGTCGAACACCGGCTCGAAGGTGGTGCCGCCGTTGGTGGTGCGCCACACCCCTCCCGAGGCCACGGCCACGAAGTAGCGGTGCGGGCGTCCTGGGTCCACGGCCAGGTCGCCGATCCGCCCCGACATGAGCGCCGGCCCCAAGGCGCGCAACTCGAGTCCAGTCAAGGTCTCTGCCGACAGCAGCTCGGCTTTCTTCTCCTCCTTGGCCGCTGCTCGCTTCGACGGCGCAGCCGCCAGCGCACTCGCAGCGATCGTAACCACCAAACTCAGCGTCAGAATCCTTGGTCTTGCCATCGCGTCGCTCCTCTGCCGATTCCCTTGCCCATGCTGCTGGAAACATGCATCGCGCCGCCGCACACTCTAGCGCGAATCGTGCCGCCTTGGCAGGGCCACCCCTCCCGTGCCGCCGCGCTGCCGGCGGAGAATTCGGCCCATCCGCTCGCCGCCAGGCCACCGTTCTTGACAGCCCGCGGGGAGGCGGTACCCTCGCCCGCGTGAACGCCACGCTGTGGTTGCCTTCCGGCCAGAGGGTTCAAGAGCCCACGGCTCGCCAGGAGGGGCGGCGATGACGATTTCCGGGCTGCCAGCTCCCCCGCCCATGGGGCGGCGGATCTGGGCGAACCGCACGCTCAACCTGCGCTCCATCAAAGCCATCGGCTACGACATGGACTACACCCTCGTCCACTACCGGGTCGAGCCCTGGGAGCAGCAGGCCTACCAGCACCTCAAGGCCAAGCTTGCCGAGCACGGGTTGCCGGTGGAGGGCCTCGAGTTCGACCCCGACCTCGTCACCCGCGGGCTCGTGGTGGACCGGGAACTGGGCAACCTGGTCAAGGCTAACCGCTTCGGCTACGTGGTGAAGGCGTGTCACGGTACCGCGCCGCTGCCCTTCGAGACCTTGCGCGCCACCTACGGGCGGCAGCTCGTAGACCTGGCGGACGATCGGTTCTCCTTCCTCAACACGCTCTTCTCCCTCTCCGAAGCCTGCCTGTTCGCCGAGCTGGTGGACCGCCTGGACGAACGGAACCCCGGCGTCCCGCTGGGGTACGCCGACCTCCACCGCTTGGTCCGCCAGGGCATGGACGAGGCCCACCTGGAGGGCGCCCTCAAGGCGATCATCACCACCGATCCCGCCGCCTACGTGGAACCCGACCCCGAGACGGCCCTGGCCCTCCTGGATCAGGTCCACGCTGGCCGCCGTCTCCTCCTCATCACCAACTCGGACTGGCCCTACACCCGGACCATGATGGCCCACGCCTTCGACCCCTTCCTGCCACCGGGCATGCACTGGCAGGAGCTCTTCGAGGTCGTGCTGGTGTCGGCCCGCAAGCCCGACTTCTTCCTGCACCACATGCCCCTGTTCCAGGTGGTGAGCGACGACGGCCTGCTCGCCCCGTGCCCCGCCGGCTTGCGCCGCCCTGGCGTGTACGTGGGCGGCGACGCCCGCGAGGTGCAGCGCTACCTGGGGCTGGCGGGCGAGGAGATCCTCTACGTGGGCGACCACCTCTTCACCGACGTGCACGTGTCGAAAAACGTCATGCGGTGGCGGACCGCTCTGGTGCTGCGGGAGTTGGAGGCCGAGCTGGCAGAACTGGAGCGGTTCGGGCCGGAGCAGGAGGAGCTGGCCCGGCTGATGGAGGAGAAGGCCCGCCTCGAGTTCGAACTGTCGCAAGTCCGGCTCGCCATCCAGCGCCTGGAGCGGCGGTACGGGCCGCAGGTGGGAGCCTCGCTCGAGGAGCTGCGCGCCGCCCTCGCAGCCCACCGGGAGCGCCTGGCCGCCCTGGACGCCACCGTCGCCCCCCTCGCCCGGCGCGCCGGCGCGCTGGCCAACCCACGTTGGGGGCTCCTCATGCGGGCGGGCAACGACAAGTCTCTGCTCGCCCGTCAGGTGGAGCGTTACGCCGACATCTACACCTCGCGCGTTTCCAACTTCCTCTTCGAGACCCCCTTCGCCTACCTGCGCGCGCCGCGCGGCTCGCTGCCCCACGACGACGCCCGCCTCGTGGAGTGATTCCCCCGGCCTGGCCGCTACGGCAGGTTCTGGAGAATGCGGCGCTTCTCGTTGTAGGTGGAACGCACCCGCGAGAACTCGGTGTGCGAGAACCCCAGCTCCGTGGCGATGCGGCGGATCTCGTTCTCTTCGTCCAAGGTAATGGTGTCGTCCGCTGCGGACACGGCGAAGAGACAGTGCAGGAGCTGCTCCTTCTCCGCAGGCGTTGCGAGGCGGTTGAACTGCCGCGTGACGAGGAACCCTTCCGTGCCGCCGAACAGGCGCTCCTGAGACTTGGCAAGCTCCACCACCAGCACTGCCTGCTCCTCGCCCACCCCGCCGAACTCCGCAACGATCTCCTCCATGCGCCGGCTCTCCTCCTGGGAGATCATCCGGTCGGCGTTGGCGACCCGCGCCAGGATGAAGGAAAAGGCGGCGAGGAACCGCGCCCGGTCGGGGGGCAGCTCCTCCAGCCGGCGGGCGATCCGCCGCACCGTGTCGGTGTCCAGCTCCCGCTCCGAGGTGGCGGTGACGGAAATGCCGAGCAGCGACTGGAGGAATTTCACCATGATCCGGACCTCGCCCCCGAGGGGTTCACGCCTGCACCGTCTCGCCCACCGCCGTCTGCGGCACCAGCGCCGGCCCGCTCTCCCCCCAGAAAGGGTAGAAGCAGAACCACTGTTCGGGGTTGGCGCGAATGCGGTGCTCCAGGATGCGGACCCAGCGCTCCAGGCCGGCGCGGACTCGAGCTTCCACGTCTTGCTCGCCGGCGAACTCGATGGGCTCTTCGAAGATCACCCGGAAGCGGCGGTCCCGGTCCACGAGGAAGAACATCGGGATCACCACCGCCTCGCTGCGGGCGGCGAGCAGGAACGGGCCGGGGGGAAACTTGGCCGCGGCGCCGAAGAACTCCACCGGCCACCCCTGGTCGTTGAAGTCCCGATCGCCGTGGGCCGCCAGCAGCCCCCCCTCCCGCAGCACCCGGAGCGCCGGCACCACCGAAAGGGGGGTGGCGTCCACCGGGATGCCGTGCACGTTCCCCTTGAGGCGCATCTTGGTGCGGAACTCTTCGGCGGTCGCGAACCGGTCGCGCCAGTAGAGCACGTGCACCGGCTCGAGGTTTTTCCCCATCGCCACGGCGCCCACCTCGGGGTTCCCCATGTGGGCGGTGAGGAGGAGCGTCCCGCGGCGGCTCCGGCGCACCGCTTCGAAGCGCTCCCACCCCTCCACCTGCCCCACGTTGGCCTGCAACGCTTCGGCCGACCGCTGCGACCAGCGGAAGAAGTCGATCCAGTGGTAGGCGTGCTCGAACATCATGCGCCAGGAGGTGCGGCGCACCTGGGGGTGCCCGGGCGGCAGACCCAGGATGCGCGCGTAGTTGCTCCGCACCGCCCGCATGTACTTGGGCCGAAGGAGCGCAAAGGGGACGATGACCAGCCAGCGCGCCATCCAGTACATGAGGGGGAGCGGCCACCAGTCCGCAGCCCACGCCAAGGCCGGGATCCAGAAGCCGAAGTACAGCCGATAGAAGACCTGGAGGGCGCGGGGCGACCCCGCCATCTTGAACTGCACGGGGAATTCTACCAAGAAGTCGGCAGCGGGGGGGTGCGGTGGAGGAACACCAGGAGCGTTCCCTCCGCCACCTGCACCTGGATTTCCCCGGCGCAGGCCCGGTTGGAAACCCCGGTGCGGGTCAGGAGGTCCAGCACCTCCCCCCCCAGCGGCCAGTGCAGCCCCTCCGTCCGCACGCCCTCGCAGCGGCCCAGGGGGAGGAGCGAGACGGTTTGACCCGGCTGCGCTGGGAAGCGCGCCACATCGCAGACGGGGACGATGCGCGCGGTCTCGTCCACGAATTCGACCGCAGCGCGCCGGCAGAAGCGCCCGAGGAGCGCCAGGTTCTCCAGGGCGTGGTCGAGCCGGCCCCCCGTGGCGGCCAGTACCGTCACCGCCCGCGCGCCCAGCTCCTCGACCACGTACACCAGCGCCTTGTGGAGATCGGTGGTGTCCTGGTCCGGGCGCTCCAGCACCCGCTCCTCTCCGAGCCACTCGCGCACCGAAGGGAGCAGGGAGTCCAGGTCGCCCACCACCGCGTGCGGGCGCAGGCCAATGCGCGCCAGGTGGTTGGCGCCCCCGTCGGCGGCCACCAGGTAGCGGGCGGCACGGGCCACCGCCACGAACGCGGGCACCCAGCGCCAGGGGGCGTTGGCCACCACGACCGTCCGTTCCACGCGCCAATGCTACACTCAACCGGTAGCTATGCCGCTGCCCAGTGCCATGCCGATGCGGCCATGGGTCCCCGCTCCGAGTTCGCGGGCAACGGGTTCGCCCGCCCCGGCGTGGGGGAAGAGCCGGCACTCCCGTGGCGAAGGACGCTCCCAGAGCTTGCGGCGGCGTTTCGCTTCCCCTCTCCTGGCAGCCTGGTGCCTCCTGACCGGCGTCGCGCTCGCCGCGGTGGGGCCATGGCAGCACCATTACCTGCGGGGTCTCAAGCTGGAGAGCCAGGGTGCGTGGGAAGAGGCGCAGGCGGAGTTCCTGCGCGCCATCGAGCTCCAGCCGCGCCCACGCCTGCGCGTCCTCGCTCCTGACCGCACCGTCATCGCCTCGTACGACCCACACTTCCACCGGGCGCGCTGTCTCGTGGAACTCGGTCGCTTTCGGGAGGCGGCCCTGCACCTGCAGCTGGCGCGCGCCGCAGCCGTGACGCCTCCCGCCGCCATTCACGAACTGGCCGAGCGGATTCGGCCCCACTGGCCACCCGGCACTCCCACGGCGACCCGCCTGCCCACCCCCATCCCCACCGCACCGCCCACACGTCCTCCTCTGCCCACACCCCTCCCCGCCTCCCCCTCCCCCGCGGAGGCCGGCATGCAGGGGGAGGCGCCGGCCACCCCACCTCCCTCTGGGGCCAGCTCAGGGGCGGAAACCCCACGTGCCCTGCCCCCCAGCCTGGCGCCGACGCCGGTGGTCGCCCCCCTCGAATTCCCGCCGCGCTCCGAGCGCCTCACCCTCGGCCTGCTGGCAGCGCTGCTGGTGGCGGGGGCGCTGGTCGCGTGGCAGATGTGGCGGCGCCGGCAGAAGGGGGGCCGCGGGATGGCGAAGACCGCGCCCACCCAACGGTTGGAAACCGCTGTCACGGCGCTCGACGGCGAGATCACGCTGGGCGGTTACCGGCTCACCGGGGTTCTGGGACGCGGCGGGATGGGGACCACCTACCAGGCGGTGCGCGAGCGCGACGGCACGGCGGCGGCGGTCAAGGTACCCCACGCGGGGTATCGCGCCGACGCCTCGTTCCTCGCCCGCTTTCTCCGCGAGGGGAAACTGGGCGAGCACCTCCACCACCCGCGGATCGTGAAGATCTTCGAAGCCGGCGAGGAGGGCGGCCAGCCGTTCTTAGCCATGGAGCTCCTGCAGGGAAAGACGCTCAAACAGCTGCTCCGGGAAGAGGCACCGCTGCCGGTGAGGCGAGCTTTGGAAATGGCGCGCGACATTGCCGAGGCGCTGGACTACGCCCATGCCAAGGGCGTCATCCACCGCGACCTGAAGCCCGAGAACATCATGATGCTGGGCGACGGGACGCTCAAGGTGATGGATTTTGGCATCGCGCGCGTGGCCGGCGAAGCGGGGCTCACGGCCTCCCACTCTTTCCTAGGGACGCCACTCTACGCAGCGCCGGAAATGGTGGAGGCGAAACGCATCGATCAGCGAGCGGATCTCTACGCGCTGGGCATCATCCTCTTCGAGATGCTGGAGGGGACCGTGCCGTTCAACGCCGACTCGCCCTACCAGGTCCTCAAGATGCATATGGAGCAGCCGCTACCCTCCGGCCCGGCCCTTGCGCACCCCGTGCCACCCGCCGTGTGGAGGGTAGTGGAACGGCTCTGCGCCAAGGATCCCGGCGAGCGCTACCCCACGGCCGCTGCCCTGCTCGTGGAATTGAACCGCCTCCTGCAGCATTTCTCCCACCTGGAGGGCGAAGGTGGCTGAGTCTTCCTGCAAGGTGCAGACGCTCTTGACGGTGGGCGACGAGTTGGTGATTGTCTGGGAGGACGGCTGCGAGTCGTTCTTCGCGGGGCGGGACCTGCGCCTCGCCTGCACCTGCGCGGAGTGTGCCGGCGAGCAGCACCTCTTCGGCCAGGCCACGTTACCGGTCCGCCGGCAACTCTCCGATGCGGCCTTTTCCCCGGTAGCAGCTCGGCTGGTGGGGAACTACGGCGTCCAGGTCACCTGGGGGGACGGCCACGACCACGGCATCTACCACCTCTCCGACCTGCGCTCCGGCCGCTGGCGGGCGGCGCTCCCGCCCAAGCTCGAGTCCGCAGGCGACGCCCATTGATCGGACAACAGGCCGCCCCCTCGGGCGTAACGCCCCCGGCTACCCCCTCCTGCCGCGACCAACACTGACCTGTCACGCGACCGGCGCCCCGAGTCGCACCCCCGCTGACGGCGCCAGAGCCGGCCCTGCCCCGCTCCGGCCCGAGCGGATCAGTAGGCGTGCCGGTGCCGCCAAAACCGAAGCAGCGTCAGCCACAGGATCTTCAGGTCGAGCCCCAAGGACCAGTTGTCGATGTAGTAGAGGTCGGCAGCGATGCGCTTGCGGATCGAACTCTGGCCCCGCAGATCGTTGACCTGCGCCCACCCCGTGATGCCCGCCCGAACCCGGTGGCGCGACATGTACTCGGGGTAGCGCTCGCGGAAGCGCGCCACGAACTCGGGGCGCTCGGGGCGCGGCCCCACCAGCGACATGTCCCCCTTCAGCACGTTGATGAGCTGCGGCAGCTCGTCCAGGGAAAACCGGCGCAGCACCGCTCCTACCCGGGTGGTGCGCGGGTCGTGGCGGATAGCAAACCTCGGACCGGTGCGATCCTCCGCGTCGGGCACCATGGTCCGGAACTTCAAGATGAGGAAGGACTGACCGTCGAGCCCCATGCGCAGCTGGCGGTAAAGCACCGGGCCGCGGTCCTCCAGGTAAATGGCCACGGCAATGAGGAGGAACACCGGCCACAGGAGGAGCAACGCCAGCCCCGAAACCACCACGTCGAAGGCTCGCTTGATCAAGCGATACCAGCCCGCCAGCGGGATCTGGGTGAGGTTGATCACGGGAATACCGTCCAGATCCTCCACGCCAGCGTGCAGGGCGAAGTACTGGAACAGGTCCGGGACCACCCGCACGTCGAGGAGGAGCGGTTCGGCCCGCTTGAGCAGACGCACCGTCTTGTGCTGGGCGCCGATGGGCAGCGTCACCCAAAGCGTGTCCACCCGGTGCTCGCGGGCGACGCGCTCCAGGTCATCCAGGGTGCCCAGGACCGGAGCCCCTGAGAAGGTGCCGCCCGCCTTCCCCGGGTCGTCGTCCAGGAAACCCACCAGGTCGAGACCCAGCTCCCGATGCTGGAGCAGCTTGGCTGCCACCAGTCGCCCCAGCTCGCCGGCCCCGGCAATCAGGGCCCGCTGCCGCCGCTTGCTGGAAGCCCAGATCCTCGACATCACCGCCCAGAAGAGAGCCCGCGATACCGACAGGAAGAGCACGTCGAGCAGGGCGAAAATGCCCAAGGTAAGCCGGGAAAAGGTGAAGTCCCGGTAGAACCCGAGGCCGGCGGCGAGCACCACCATGGCCACCGCCACGGCCACGCCGATGGCTACACACTCCTCCACCCGCGAGCGGAGGGGGCGGCCGGTGAGCAACCCCCGGAAGTAAAAGACCACCGGCCAGATGAGGGCAATGATGGGGAAAAGGGCCAGATACGGGCCGAACGGCGGGATCCCTTTGGTCACCGGCACGATCTCGATGGTGAACCGCAAGTGGAAGGCGGCCAGCAGGGCCAGGTACGTGGCCAGGAGATCCGTCGCCACCAGCAGGGCCCGGTTGATGCGGAGCTTCTCCCCGATCACCGCGTCTTCCCTCCGGAGAGGATCCGTTCCACAAGGTACGAAAAGCGCCGCCGAAATCGTTCGCGGGAAAAGCTCTCGGCGCGCAGCCGCAAGGCCCGCGGGTCCCACTGCCGCGCCAGCACCCGACGACACTCGGCGGCAATGGCCTCCACCGTCGCCGCTCGGGCCAGCGCCCCGTGCTGGCCGTCCACCACCACGTCCGCTGTACCGCTCGCCGCGAGTCCCACCACCGGCGTCCCGCAGGCCAGCGCCTCCGCCGTAACGATACCGAAGTCCTCCACGTTTGGAACCAGCAACAGGGCAGCTTGACGGTACTCGTCGCGCAGCCGCTCCCGCGAGACGGTGCCGAGGAAAGTGGCCCCCGGCGCAGCCTGCCGTTCCAGCGAGCGGCGCAGCGGCCCATCCCCCACGATGCGCACCTCCAAGCCCAGCTGGGCGGCCACCGCCATCCCCACGTCCACCCTCTTGTACGGAACCAACGCGGCAACCATCAAGAGGTGCCGCCCCCGCTGCCCGCCGGGGGTGAAGAATCCGGTGTCCACCGGGGGCGGGATGACCTCCGCCTCGCGCCGCCAGTAGTGTCGGATGCGCCGGGCGACCAGCTGCGAGTTGGCGACAAAGTGGTCCACGCGGGCCGCCGACACCACGTCCCAGGTGCGCAGCCACTCCAGTTGCGCCCGCACCAGCGGTCGCAGCGGCGGGAAGACGGTGACGAGGTACTCCTCGCGCTGATCCCAAAGGTACCGCATGGGCGTGTGGCAGTAGCAGAGGTGCACCGCCCCCGGCGGAGGGATCACCCCCTTCGCCACGCAGTGGCTCGAGGAGATGACCAGATCGAAACCGTCCAGTCGGAACCCAGCCACGGCAGCCGGCATCAGGGGCAGGAGGGGCCGGTAGAACCGTCCGCCCAGCGAGAGCCGCTGCAGGGAGGAGGTGTGGATGGGGTGGCTGGCAATCTCGGGCGACACGCTCCCCCGCCGGTAGACGAGGGTGAAGATGGGCGCTTCAGGGAAAAAGGCGGCGATTTCGGCCAGCACCAGCTCCCCACCCCGCATGCCGGTGAGCCAATCGTGGACCAGGGCGACCCGCATCACGCCTCCTGCTGCACCGCGCGGTAGGCTGCCAGCGTCGCCTCGGCGGCGCGGCGCCAGCCGTACTGGCCGGCGGTGCGGCGCCCGCGCTCGGACAGTCTCGCGCGCAGCTCCGGCCGTTCCAGGAGGCGCGACATGGCCCCGGCGATGGCCTCCACGTCCCGGGGGTTGACGCGCACCACCCCCTCCTCGGCCACCTCGCGGAGGGCGGGCACGTCGCCTGCCACCACCGGCACGCCGCACCCCATCGCCTCCAGCACCGGCAGGCCGAACCCTTCGTAGAGGGTGGGGTAGACGAACAGCGTCGCGCCCCGGTAGAGGGCCGCCAGCTCCCGCCGCTCCAGATGGCCGAGGCAGCGGACCCGCGTCCCGAGCCCCATGCTGCGGGCGCGGGCGGCCAGCGGGCCCTCCTGGGTGAAGCCGCCGGCCAGGATCAGCGGGGGCACCCCTTCCGGCCGCTCATTCACGAGCAGTTGGTACGCCTTGAGGACACTGCCGGTGTTCTTGTGAGGTTTGTCGTTCCCCACGTGGAGGAGATAGGGCGGCGCCACCTCCAGCTTGCGGAGGATGGCCGCGTCGGTGGCCGGATCGCCCCGTTCCAGAAAGTCCGCATGGATGCCGTTGGGGATGACGCACAGCTTGTCGCCGCTGGCACCGAAGAGCCGCCGCAGGTCGCGGGCGGTACTCTCGGACACGGTGATGATCCGACGGGCGCGGCGGATCGCGGCCCGGATCAGGAAGCGGGCGTAGGCGAAGCCCAGCGGCGTGGGCAGGAACTCGGGAAACATGATGTGGATGATGTCGTGCACCGTGACCACGAGAGGCACCGGGCAGAGGAGCGGGATCACGTAGTGCGGCTCGTGCAGGAGCCCGATCCCCGACCGCAGCACCGCCAGGGGAACCTCCAGCTGCTCGCGCACCGAATAGCCGCTGGCGTCCACCTCCACAAGCCGCCAGCGCTCGGGCAGTTCCGGGAGGAGGTGGCGGGTGTCGGGAGCGACCGCCACCACCACCTCCTCCTCGGCGCACAGGGTGACGAATTCCCCCACCAGCCCCTGGAGGTAGGAGCCGATGCCGAAGTCGGCCAGTTTGCGCGCATCAATGCCGAGGCGCCGCATCCGCCGGCATTCTAAGACTGGCGAGGAGCTGCCGCCAGGCGACCGCCACCCGCTCCCAGGAGAGCTCGCGGGCGCGGGCCAGGGCGCGCTCCCGCCGAGTTTGGCGGTCGTCAGCCGCCAGGAGGCGGGCCATGGCCGCCGCCAGGGCCGCGGCATCGCGGCGCGGGAAGTGCTCGGCAGCTCCCCCTGCCACCTCCACCAGCGCCGGTTCGTCGCTGGCCAGACACACCGCGCCGCACGCCATCGCCTCCGCCAGCGGCAGGCCGAACCCCTCCTCCTCCGCCGCCACCACCACAAGCTCGGCGTGCCGGAGGAGTTCCCTCGCCGCCTCCCGCGGCACGTAGCCCGCCACGTGGACGCGGTGGGGCTGGGGGTGACGGGCGAGCGCCCCCTCCAGGAGCCGGCGGCCCCAGCCCAGAGCACCCGCGAGCACCAGGTCCGGGGCGTCGGGGCGGGCGGCCAGGAGCCGGGCGTGGGCCTCGAGGAGCGTCCCCACGCCCTTGCGCGGCTCCACCGTGCCCAGCTGCACGACGAAGGGGCGGCCTGCGGCGAAGGAGTCACGGACGGGCTGGGGGGACGCGGCGGGGGGCGGCGGCGCAAAGAACCCGTCGAGGCCTGGGGGAATTACCTGCGCCGCGTAGGCTTGCCGCGGCAGCACCGTGGCCAGGCGCCGCCGCGTCGCCTCCGAGTCGCACACCACCACGGTTGCTGCCGCCACCGACTCCTCGAAGTAGGCGTTGAAGCAGAAGCGGTTGGCCAGGGTGTGCTGGTGCGGGCGGGTGCGCGGTGTGAGGTCGTGCACCACCAGCACGGAGGGGAGTGGCAGGCGCCGCGGCAGGATCCCCAACGTGGCGATGTACACGTCTGCCCGGCCAGCTACCGAGGGCCCGGCCAGCGTCGTCAGCCACAGCGTGCCGGGCAGCGGTACGGGGGGGGAGACCCGGTGCCACCGCTCGGCTGGCAGGCTCAAGCCGAGCGCCGCCCGTGGCCGTGGCAGCGCCAGCAGGAACCGGTGCTCGCCCCCCCCGTCCAGGACCGCCAGCAAACCCTCCAGCCACACCCCCACGCCGGTCCGCCGCCCCAAGAGCGGCCGCGCGTCACACGCAATACGCATCGGGAAACGACTCCGGGAGGCCGGCCGCGCGGCGGAAAACCGCGGCGGTGGCGCGCGCTGCCTCGTCCCAGCGGAACTGCGCCGCCCGGGCTCGGGCCGCCGCCACCAGGCGTTCGCGCAGCTCCCCGTCGCCGGCGAGGCGGAGAATGGCGGCGGCCAGCTCGTCGGGGTCGTGAGGGTTCACGTACAGCACCGCCTCGCCGCCCACCTCGGGGAGGGACGACACGTTGGAGGTGATGACCGGTACCCCCACCGCCATCGCCTCCACCACCGGCAGGCCGAACCCCTCGAGCAGGGAGGGGAACACCAGGGCTTCGGCCCCGCGCAGGACGGCGTTGAGTTCCCCCCGCTCCAGGTAGTCCAGGTGGTGAATGCGGTGGCGGACCGGCGAAGCGGCCAGCGCCGCCTGCGCCGCCTCCGTTTTCCAGCCCCACCGCCCCACCAGCACCAGATCTCCCGGGTAGCCGCCCGCCACGGCCCGCGCGAAGCCTTCGAGGAGGGCCGGGATGTTCTTGCGCGGCTCCAGCGTGGAGACGAACAGCAGGTACCGCGGCGGCAGGGCGGTGCGCGGCGGGCGCGGCGCTGCCAGGAACGACGGGTCCACCCCCTCGTGGATGACGTGGATGCGGCGCCGGCTGACCCCGAGCCGGGTGGCCAGATCCTCCGCCGTGGCCTGGGAGACGGCAATGATCGCTTCGGCCGCCACCACCGCCCGCGGCAGGTGGCGGTGGAGGTTGTCCAGGGTCTCGGCCTGCAGGGTATCGGGGAAGCGCAGGAACGCCAGGTCGTGGACAGTGGCCACATGCCGCGTCGCCGCCGGCAGGTGGCGCCGGGGAACGAAGAAGTTCGGAGCGAAGAAGAGGTCGTTGCCGTCCAAAAAGAGCAGCATGGGCTCCACCACGGCGCGCAGGCAGTCGATGGTGGGTCGGATGGGCAGCAGGAAACCCGGCGGGATGTGGTGAAAGCGGAAGCGGCAGCCCTCCCCCAGCGGCAGCGGTGGCGGCGCAGGTTCGTCCGGGGCGGCAAAGGTGTGGGCGTAGAAGTTGAGGTGCAGCGCCGGGTCCACGCGGGGGAGGTGCGCGAGGACGTTCCACTCGTACCACCCCACCCCGGTCATGCGCTCGAAGAAGGGGAAGATGTCCACCCCCACCGTGAGACACGCTTCGCCGGCGACGCTGCGCCGGTACCAGCGCCGGAAGCGCCCGGCCAGCGTCCCGAGCAGGTCGCGCAGCAGGTGCACGAAGAAGCGGACCGTCGGGCCGAGCCGTGCCATGCGGCGGGAAGGGTACACTACCCCGCCCGTGAAGAGATGGCTCCTCGTCGCGGCAGCCCTCCTCGCCGCCGCCGCCGGTGGCTGGTGGTGGTGGACCGCGCCCCCGCGCGCGAGCGAGGCCGAGCTCTTGGCTACGCTGCGCCTCGCGCCGTCGGCCGCCACGGGGGCCGTAGCCATCGCCGCCCCGCGCCGTGCCGCCCGCTGGCTGGCCCGCCGCCCCCAG
>JBBISY010000047.1:0-19310 GCA_037441065.1 Acidobacteriota bacterium
TGGCCGCCGCCCTCGGGGGGGCTCGCCGCGCCGCGGGGGGGCCGGTCCTGGTGCTGGACGCGGCCCCCACCCTGCCGGTGCTGGTGCGCCTCTGGGCCGCGTTTCACCTGGGGGTACCGGTGGCGCTCCTGCACCCGCGCTGGACCGCGGCGGAGCGTCAGCGCGCCGTGGCGGTGCTGCCCCACGCCCTGGAGTGGGGCGCTGTCCCCCGCCGGCGACGGGCCAAGGGCTGGGAGGAGCCGGCTGCGGACGACCCCCGTCCCCTGGCGGTGGTGTTCACCTCGGGGAGCACGGGAGCCCCCAAGGGGGTGGTCCTGTCCCGTGCCGCGGTGGTGGCGTCGGCCGAGGCGTCGGCCGCGCGGCTGGGGTGGGAGGCGGGGGACCGGTGGCTGCTATCGCTGGCGCCGGCCCACGTGGGCGGGCTGTCCATCGTCACCCGCTGCCTCGCCGCCCGCCGCCCGGTGGTGCTGGCGGGGGCGCGCGATGCGGCGGTCCAGCTGCAAATCGTGCGCCGCCACCGTGTCACCCTGCTCTCGGTGGTGGCGGCCCAGTTGCGGCGGCTGCTGGACGCGAGGGCCGGGGGCGCGCCGGGGTCGGTGCGGGCCGTGCTGGTGGGGGGTGGCCCCTGCCCGTTGCCGCTGCTCGCCGAGGCGCGGCGGCGGGGGTGGCCGGTTCTGCCCACCTACGGTCTCACCGAGGCGTGCTCCCAGGTGGCCACCGCGCCGCCGGGCTGGCGGCCGGAAGACGGCCTGGCGCTGCCGCCGTTGCCGGGGATCCAGGTCCGCGTGGTGGCGGGGGAGGTGCAGGTGCGGGGGCCCACGGTGTGCAGCGGGTTGGTGCCGGCTCCGGCGCACGCTTCGCCCTTCACGAGTGACGGGTGGCTGCGGACGGGGGACCTGGGGCGCGTGGACGCGGCGGGCCGGCTCGAAGTGATCGGTCGGCGCGATACGGTGATCGTGACCGGCGGGGAAAAGGTAGCCCCCGAGGAGGTGGAAGCCGCGCTCCTGGCCGTCCCGGGGGTGCAGGACGCCCTGGTCTTCGGGGTCCCGGACCCTGCCTGGGGCTTTGTGGTGGCGGCGGCGGTGGTGCCCGCGGCGGGGGCGCGGGTAGAGCCTGCGGCGCTTGCCGAGGCGTTGCGGGAGGTACTCGCCCCCTTCAAGCTGCCCCGCCGGCTGGCGGTGGTGCCGGAGCTGCCGCGGCTGCCCACCGGCAAACCGGACCGGGCGGGTGCGGCGGTCCGTCTGGCCGGGGCGCTGGTGCCGGTGGGAGGGCGAGGGGCCGCCGGAACGCCGCGCAGGGTTTTGGGGACGGCTCCCGCCGGGGGGGGTGGGGTATGGGGACCGTGACGCTGGCGCTCGGGGTGGTGGGTTTGGCGCTGCTGCTGTGGGGTGGGGACCTCCTGGTGCGGGGAGCCGCGGAGCTCGCCCGGCGGCTCGGCGTGCCGCCCCTGATCGTGGGGCTGACGGTGGTGGGGTTCGGGACCTCCTCGCCCGAGCTGGCCGTGAGCGTTGTCTCGGCGATGGCGGGCCGTGGCGAGGTGACAGTAGGAAACGTGCTCGGCTCCAACATCTTCAACGTGCTGTTTGTGCTCGGCCTGGCGGCCCTCGTTGCGGCGCTCTCCGTGTCGCCCCAGCTGGTGAAGGTGGATGTGCCGTTCCTCATCGGGGCCTCGGTGCTGGCCTGGGGGCTGGCCGCCGACGGCCGCCTGTCGCGGCTGGACGGGCTCGTCCTGCTCGCGGTGCTGGCCGTTTACGTCGTGGTGTTGGTGCGCGCCGCCACGCGGAGGCAAGGGGAGGCGGCGGCGGCGGCCGGCGCCGAGGGCGAGCGAGCCGGGACGGGGCGGCAGGTTTTCCAACTGGTGGCGGGGCTCGGTATGCTGCTGGTGGGTTCTCGGTGGGTGGTCGAGGCGGCGGTGGCGCTGGCGCGGGCGGTGGGGTTGTCGGAACTGGTGATCGGTCTGACTGTGGTGGCGGTGGGGACCTCGTTGCCGGAGGTGGCGTCGTCGCTGGTGGCGGCGCTCAAGGGGGAGCGAGAGATCGCCGTCGGCAACGTGGTCGGCAGCAACATTTACAACCTCCTCGGCGTGTTGGGGTCGGCGGCTGCGGTGGCCCCTGCGGCGTTGCCGATCCCGGCCATCGCGCGGGCCGTGGATATCCCGGTGATGGTCGGGGTGGCGGTGGCGTGCCTCCCGATCTTCTTCACGGGTCACCGCATCGATCGCTGGGAAGGCGCCGTGTTCCTCGTTTACGGGGCTGTTTACACCGCATTCCGGCTGCTGGAGGCCACCAGCCCGCCGGCGGCGCGGGCCCTCGGCACCCTCACCGTCGGCTTCTTCGTCCCCCTCACCGCCGTGACCTTGCTGGCGCTGGTCTGCCGCGCGGCGCGGACCAAGCGCGCGGGGCGAGGGTAACTCTAGCGCGGCTGCCTCAGGGACGGCGGGAGGCGCGCAGCAGGATCCCGACCCCAGTCACACCGGCGGCCGCGGACGCGGTGAGCACGGCGAGCTTGGCGGTGGCCAAGATGGAGGCCTCGGCGAAGGCCATGCTGGTGATGAAGAGCGACATGGTGAAGCCGATGCCCCCGAGAAAGCCGACGCCCCGCACAAGGGCAGGGGTCACCCCCGCCGGCAGCGCGGCGAGGCGGAGTCGCACGGCCAAGAGCGAAAAGAGGGTGATGCCGAGGGGCTTGCCCACGAAGAGGCCGAGCATGACGCCGAGCCCCAGCGGCCCGAGCAGGGAACTGCCCGCCTCGCGCGAGAGGGGGACCCCCGCGTTGGCGAGGGCGAAGAGCGGCATGATGCCGTAGGAGACCCAAGGGGAGAGGGCGTGTTCGAAACGCTGCAACGGCGTCTCCACCCGCTCGCAGGCGACCTGCATGGCCTGGACAGCGGCCAGACGGTCCTCGTTGGCCAACACCCCCTGGTCAGCCTCGCCGGCCTGGGAAAACACGCCGAGCAGCTGCTCCACCTGAGCGGTAAACGCCGCGGGTTCCAGGCGGCCGCGGGCTGGTACGGTGATGGCCACCAGCACCCCGGCCACGGTGGCGTGGACCCCGGAGGAGAGCAGGGCCGCCCACAGGCAGGCACCGAGCAGGGCGAAAATCACCGGGCTGCGCGCTCCCGCCGCGTTGGCGCCGAGGAGCAGCAGGAAGAACGCGGCGGCCACGCCCAGCGCCGCGAGGGATACTCCCGAGCTGTAGAACAGGGCGATGACGAGCACCGCTCCTAGGTCGTCCACGATGGCGAGGGCAGCCAGAAAGATCCGCAGCCCGGGCGGGAGGCGTCGGCCGAGGAGGGCGAGCACACCCAGGGCGAAGGCGATGTCGGTGGCCATGGGGATGCCCCAGCCGGCGCTGGTGTCTTGCCCCGCGTTGCAGACCGCGAAGATGACCGCCGGCACCACCATCCCCCCCACCGCCGCCGCCACCGGCAGCGCCGCCTCGCGCAGGGAGGACAGCTCGCCCACCAGGATCTCCCGCTTGATCTCGAGGCCGATGAGGAAGAAGAAAACGGCCATCAGCCCGTCGTTGATCCACAGGAGCAGCGGTTTCGAGAGCCCCAGTGGGCCCAGGGCCACCGTCCCCTCCAGCGACAGCAGCCGAAAGTACGTGGGCGCCCAGGGGGAGTTGGCCCAGAGGAGCGCCACCGCCGTGCCGGCGAGCAGCACCAGCCCGGCGACGGTCTCGGCGCGGAAGAACTCCTGGAACGGTGGCACCACGCTCGGCCGCGAGGCCTCCCTGGCCATGCGCCCCTCCTCTCTCACCGCCCCCCCGCGGCGGCGCGGGGCGCGCCGGGCCGGCTCGCACCCCGGCGCCGCTCCACCCAGCTCACCGCCAGCGCGGCGGCCGTGGCCAGGAGAAAGGCGGGCACGAGTTCGTAGATGACGGTCTCCGACAGGCCCGAGAGCTTCCAGGCCACGGTGACCCCGAAGCCGGTGAGGATGCCGGCCAGGGCGCCGCGGCGGCTCAGCGTTTCCCCCGACAGCGAGAGGAGGAGCACGGGACCGAAGGCGGCGCCCATCCCCGACCAGGCGAAGAGCACGAACCAGAACACCACCCGCACCTCCTGCCAGGCGACGACCATGGCTGCCACCCCGAGCAGCAGCACGGCGAGGCGCCCCGCCAGCACGGAAGCCTTGCCCGAGCGCACGGCGCCGAACACCTGCTCGAAGAGGTCGCGGCTCACCGCGGACGCGGCCACCAAGAGCTGCGACGACACCGTGGACATGATGGCCGAGAGGATGGCGGCCAGCATCACGCCAGCCACGATGGGGTGCAGGAGAGACCGAGACAGCAGCGGAAAGAGCTGCTCGGGATCGCCCCCGGGCTGGCCCAGCTCGGGCATGAGCAGCCGCCCGGCGAGGCCCAGGAACCCCGCTCCGTAGAACACCAAGACGCCCCAGAGCATGGCGATCAGCTGGCTGCGCCGGATCTCCGCCTCGCCGGCCGCGGCCATGTAGCGGGTGAGGACGTGCGGCTGGCCCGGGTAGCCCAGGCCGATGCCCAGCAGACCGGCCACGAAGCCAAAGAGGGCGAAGCCGGTGCGGTTCCCGGACAGGCTCACGAGCCCGGGGTCGATGGCGGCGAGGCGTGCCAGCGTGGCGCCGTACCCGCCCACGGCGGCCACGGCCAGCACCGGCATGGCCACCAGGGCGGCCACCATCACGGTTCCCTGGAAGAAGTCGGTCCAGGACACGGCCCGGAACCCCCCCATGAGGGTGTAGACGACGATGATCGTGCCGCCCAGCACGATCCCCTGCGGGTAGCTGACCCCCACGATCGCCTGCATGGCCTTGCCGGTGGCGGTCATCTGGGCGGCCACGTAGCCCCCCAGGGAGAGGAAGATGATGGCCACCGAGACCAGGCGCAGCCGGTGGCCCGGGTCCCCGAAGCGGGCGGCGAGCAGGTCCGGCAGGGTGAGGGCGCCGGTGCGCTTGGCCTCCCGCCGCAGGCGGGGCGCCAGCCAGTAAAGGTTCACCCAGTAGCCGGCCAGGCAACTGGGGGCGAACCACAGGGCCGAGACGCCGTGGGTGTAGGTCATGCCCACCGCCCCGAGCACCACCCACCCGCTCTCGGAGGAGGCGGTGGAGGAGATGGCGGTGACCCAGGCGCCCAGGGAGCGGTTGGCCAGGAAGAAATCCTCGGGCGAGCGGGTGAGGCGGGCGGCGGCGTAGCCGATCCCCAGCAGCACCGCCAGGTAGGCGGCGACGACGAGGACGATCTGCGTATCAGCGCTCACGGCGCCTCCCCCGCCAGTAGGCCAGGAGGGCAGCGCCGCTCACCACCAGCGGCACCGCCAGCAGGAAGAGGTGGGTGGCGAGGGGTACGGGAGCGTCCATCGAACCTCCGCCGCTTCAGCGTCAGCGGTGACCGCCCGCCCGCCGTGCACCCTGCCGGTACTGCTCGAGGCCCGCCAGGAACACCTTCATGGCCCGGGCCAGCTTCTCCACCTCCAGCACGTAGGCCATGCGGACCTCGTCCCGCCCTGCGCCGGGGGTGGCGTAAAAGCCGGCGGCCGGGGCCACCATGACCGTCTCCCCGTCCAGCTGGAAGTCCGTGAGGAGCCAGGCGGCGAAGTCGTCGGCGTCCTCGATCCCCGCCATCTTGACGATCATGTAGAAGGCCCCGCGTGGCTTGCGGAGCACGATGCCGGGGTCGCGGGTGAGGGCCTCGAACATCACGTCCCGGCGCTGCTGGTACGCCGCGCGCACGGCGTCGAAGTAGCTCTCCGGCAGGCGGTAGGCGGCGACGGCTCCAAGCTGTTCCAGGGTGGGCGGGCAGAGCCGCGCCTGGCCGAACTTGAGGATCGCCGCCATCACCTCGCGGTTGCGGGAGATCACCGCCCCCACCCGCGCCCCGCAGGCGGAGAAACGCTTGGAGATGGAGTCCACCACGATGACGCGGTGCTGCACTTCGGGAAGCTCCAGCACCGAGCGGTGGCGGCGCCCGTCGTAGGTAAACTCCTTGTACACCTCGTCGGCAATGAGGAACAGGTCGTGCCGCTCCACGAAGGCCGCCAGCCGTTCCATCTCTTCCCAGGTGAGGACGGTCCCGGTGGGGTTGTTGGGGGAGCAGACGAGGACGGCGCGGGTGCGCGGCGTCACCGCCGCCTCCAGCGCCTCGTCGGGGGGGAGGTGGAACCCGTCTTCGGCGTGGGTCCGCACGGGAACCACGGTGAGGTTGGCCATTTCCGCGTAGCCGTTGTAGTTGGTGTAGAACGGTTCGGGGATGATGATCTCGTCGCCCTGGTCGGCCACCACCGTGAAGGCAAAGAGGATCGCCTCGGAGCCGCCGTTGGTGATGAGGATGTGGGCCGGCTCCAGTTCGATGGCGTAGCGGGCGAAGTACTGCTGCATCGCCTCCCGCAGCTGGGGCAAGCCGTCGGAGGGGCCGTACTCCAGCACCGACCCGGGAAAGGCGCAGATGGCACGCAGGAACTCGGGCGGGGTGGGGAGATCCGGCTGGCCGATGTTCACGTGGTGGATGCGGACGCCCCGGCTGCGGGCCATCTGGGCGAGCGGGGCCAGCTTGCGGATGGGCGATTCCTGGATGGCCGCGGCGCGATGGGAGATCCTCATGTCGCCTCCCCGTCCCGCCGTGCGGCGGGCAGGGCGAGAGTAGCGGTGCCGCCGGAAAAAGAAAAGGGGGCGTTGCCGCCCCCTTCTCAAGAAAGGTCGCCCGGACTAGAAGTCGTACCGCAGGGCGAGCTGGAAGGTTCTCGGGGTGCCCACGTAGCTCTTGGTCCCGAAGTCGCTGCGGGGCGTCTCGCCGGTGCCCCACACCGTGGAGGTGACGCGGTATTCCTGCTCGTCGGTGCAGTTGAAGCACTCCACGACGGCGGAGAGCTGGCCCGGGCCGAGCCGGAACGGCTTCTGCAGGCGGAGGTTGAGCCCCCAGGAGTCGGGCTGCCGGCCGCTGTTGCGCTTGAAGTGCACGCCGCCCACCGTGGGACGGTCGGTGCCGCTGTCGCCATCCTTGTTCAGGTCGGAGCCGGCAGTGATGTTGTACGGCTGCCCCGTGTTGTAGTAGGCGGAGCCGGACACCACGAACCCCCACCACGGCGTGTTCCAGGTGCCGTTGGCCGCGATCTTCCACCGCTGATCGCGGGCGGAGTACCCCCAGTTGCCCTCGATATTGTTCTTGTCCTCGGCCTGCAGCCCCGAGTAGTTGCGCTCGTTGGAGTCGTTGTCCTTGTCCTCGGACCAGGTGACGGAAAGGAGCCCCGAGAAGCGCTCGACGAACCGGCGCTGCAGCACCGCGGTGAGCGCCTTGTACTCGGAGCGCGCGTCGGAGGTGTACATGGTGATGCGGGAGTAGTAGGCGTAGGGCCTGGTGGTGGAGTAGAGGGGCAGGCCGTTGGGGGCGGTCTTCGGCACGCAGTTCTTGGAGGGCGGGCCGTCCACGCAGTCGTACTGGAGGTTCAAGTCCGTGAGCCGCTCCAGCTGCTCGCTCTTGGCGTACACCGCGCCCAGCGTGATCGCCGTGTTGGCGAACAGTTCCCGCTCGAACTGCAGCGTGAAGCGGTCGGTGTAGGGGTTCTCGAAGTTGGGATCCACGGTGAACACGCCGGGCTTGGGGATGCTGGTCACCACGGCCGGGTTGATGTAGGCAAAGCCGCCCTCGGGGGTCCAGCTGGAGCCCCATGGCGGCGCGATGGGGCTCGTGGGGCCGCTGCTGCCGGCCGTGAGCACCAGCTGCGTGGCGTTGTAGCCGTTGGAGGTGTTGGCCTGGGCCCACAGCAGGCCGGGGGTGCGGCTCCAGAACCGCCCGGCGGAGAAGCGCAGCGCCGTCTTCTCGGCCGGCGCCCAGGTGAGGCCGAAGCGCGGCGACCACTGGTTGTTCATGTCGGGGATGTGCCGCGTCCGGTTGAACGACCCGTCGGCGTTCATGTCGTCGGGGTTGAGAATGCCGAAGTCGGGGTTGTCCAGACGCTCCCAGCGCAGGCCGACGCTGACGGTGAGACGGGGGCTCAGGTACCACTGATCCTGGACGAAGAACGCCAGCTCCTTCTGGGCGAAGTTGGAGTTCCCCGCCTCGTCCACCGTCTTCCCCCCTAGCGGGATGAACTGCCGGTACTCGTACCACTTGCCAGCCAACAGGTCGGCTTTGGAGTTGAACAGGTAGACACCCCGCCAGTTCCCTTTGAACACCTGGTCCACGTCGGAGTCGTTGTACTCGAAGCCGCCCTTCGCCACGTGCTCGCCCAGCATCCAGGTGAAGGTGTCGGAGACGGTCTTGCGGTGGTTGGTGGAGTCGATGGGGAGGAACGCCACCTCGCCGTAGTTGCCCCAGTTGCGCACCTGGATGTCGGGCAGGCTGAGCCCCTTGTCCTTGCGCGGCGTGTCCTCGATGACGTACTGGAGGTTCAGATCGTTGAGCATGTTGGAGCCGATGGTGGCGGAGTGATTGGCCACGTAGGAGCGGGTGTACAGCATCTCGATGCCGTTGTAGGACTCGGCGCGGGTTGGCGAGCCGGAGGTGCCGTTCACTCCCTCGTAGTCCGCGTAGTTGGCGCGCGCCATCAGTCGGTTGGTGCTGGAGAGGAAGTAGTCCAGACGACCGAAGAGCACGCGGCCGTCGTTGGTGCGCACGTAGGTGGGCGGGGTGGCGAGCACCGGGTACTTGGCAAAGATGTCGGCGTCGATGATCTTGGCGTCGATGTTGATGGTTTCGTCCTGGGCCTGCTGGTCGAAGGAAGTAAAGAAGAAGAGCTTGTCGGGGATGAACCGGCCGCCCAGGGAGAAGCCGTACTGGTCCTTGGTCTGGTCGTTGAGCTTCAGCGGCTTGGGCGGGTCGGCCACCAGGCTCTGCGGCTGGTTGTACCAGAAGGCGGAGCCGTGGAACTCGTTGGTGCCGCTCTTGGTAATGACGTTGACGAAGCCGCCCGCGGAGCGGCCGAACTCGGCGGAGGCGCCGTTGGTGATCACCGAGAACTCCTTGATGGACTCGATGGACAGCGACAGGGGGGCGCGCCCCTCCGCGTCGCCGGTGACGCCGCCGAAGAAGCCGTTCATGTTGTCGACGCCGTCGATCGTCACGTTGGTATTAATGCCCCGCTGGCCGGAGAGGGAGATGTACCCGCGCTCGCTCTCCTTGCGCGACTCGGGGGTGAGGTAGACCAGCGTTTCGAAATCCCGGTTGCTCACCGGCAGCGAGGCCAGCTGTTCGGTGAGGATCGTGGTGCCCACCGAGGTCCTCGTCACCTCGACGAGGGGGATTTCGGCGGTGACTGTGATCGCCTCCTCCCCGGCTGCCAGCTGCATCGTGAAGTCCACGGTGGGCGACGAGCCCAGCACCAGGCGCACGTCGGCGCGCGTGGCGGTGGCGAACCCCGACAGCGAGGCGGTCACCGTATACGTCCCGGTGGGCAGGTTGAGGATCACGTACCAGCCGCGCTCATCCGTCACCGCGCGGCGGGTGAACCCCGTTTCGTTGTTGCGGGCCTCGATGGCTACGCCGGGCAACACGCCGCCGTCCGGGTCCACCACCACGCCGGAGATCCGGCCCGTGGTGACGTCCGTCTGCGCCAGTGCCGGCGCGGCGAACGTGGCGGCCACCGCCAGGCCCGCCACCGCCCGCAAGAACCAGTTGCAGACTCTGTGCCTTTCTCCCATAACCATCCTCCTTTTTTCGAGCAACTTACCCCCCGCTCGAGTACCGTCGACTCTCGACCCCCATACTAATACAGGAGCGGTGTCAACGCACGGTGAAGATCCCCCGCGGTGGTGCGGCGGGGTGGTGCGCAGCGCGTCACGCTACACTCCCTGCCCGTGGAGTGGCGGTGGCTCGTGGATGCGGCGGCGCCCGGCGCCTGGAACATGGCGGTGGACGAGGCGCTGGCCGAGGCGGTGGAGGCGGGCTCCTCGCCGCCGGTGCTGCGCTTTTACCGATGGGATCCACCGTGTCTGTCGTTGGGCGCCTCGCAGCCTTGGGAGGTTGCGGACGCTGCCTTTTGCGCCGCCGAGGGGATCCACGTGGTGCGCCGGCCCACCGGCGGGCGGGCCGTGCTTCACCACGTGGAGGTCACCTACCTGGTGGCCGCCCGCTTGGGGCGGGGGCCGTTCGGCCGCGACCTGCAGGAGGCGTACCGGCAGATCAACGCGGGGCTCGTGACCGGGCTGCGGCGGCTGGGGGTCCCCGCCACCATCGCCGCTCCCTCGCCGGGGCCGGCGGTCCGCCCGGGGGAGGCCGTGCCGTGTTTCATTGCGCCGGCGGCGGGGGAGGTGACGGTGGCGGGGCGCAAGCTCGTGGGCTCGGCGATGCGGCGCCTCGGCGACAGCATCCTCCAGCACGGCTCGCTGCTCCTGGGCTGGGACGGGCGGCTCCAGGCCGGCTGCCTCGGCTTGGCCGACGACGCCCCGTTGCGCTCGGCGGTGGTCACCCTGACCGAGCTGGGGGTGCCGGCGGCGGACGCGGCGGTGGTGGAGGCGCTCGCCGCCGGTCTGGCCGAGTCCCTCGGTGTGCGGCTCGTGCCGTCGTGCCTCACCCAGGGGGAGGCGCAGCGCGCCCGCGTGCTGGAGCGGGAGCGCTACGGGCACGAGCGCTGGACCCGCTGGCGCGACCGCTCGCTCCCCGTGTCATAGGGAGCCTGGCAGCACCGCCTGCCCTCCGCTGCGGGCGTGGTTCGGGCCGTGCCGCTCAGCCGGCGGCGCGCAGGCTCGCCAGGAGCTGCTCGAGATCGGGGGGCAGCGGCGCTTCGAAGGTCATCGTCGCCCCCGTGACCGGGTGGGCGATGGTCAGCCGCCAGGCGTGCAGCGCCTGCCGGGGGAAATCGCGGCACGCCGCCGCGATGCGGGGGTCGGGGAGGGTGCGCCACTGCCGCCCGCTGTACACCGGGTCGCCCACCAGGGCGTGACCGATGTGGGCCAGGTGCACGCGCACCTGGTGCGTGCGCCCGGTGATGAGCCGGCACTCCAGAAGTGCCGTGCCGGCGAACCGCTCCCGCACCCACCACAGGGTGCGGGCGGGCCGTCCGGACGCCACCACCGCCATGCGCGTGCGGTCGCCGGGGTGCCGGGCGATGGGCCGGTCCACCACCCCCTCCTCTCCCCGGGGCACGCCGTACACCACGGCCAGGTAGCGCTTGTCGGTGGTGCGCCAGCGGAAGGCCAGGGCCAGGGCGCGGTGGGCGGCGTCGTGCTTGGCCGCCACCAGCACCCCGGAGGTGTCCTTGTCCAGGCGGTGGACGATCCCCGGCCTCTCCACCCCGCCCACGCCCGAGAGGTCGTGGCAGTGGGCCAGGAGCGCGTTGACCAGGGTGCCGTCGGGGTTCCCCGCCGCCGGGTGCACGACCAGGCCGGGCGGCTTGTTGATGACGATCAGGTGCTCGTCCTCGAAGAGGATGTGGAGGGGCAACGGCTGCGGCACGAGCCCGGAGCGGGCGGGGGGCGGCGGCGACACCTCGATCCGGTCGCCGGCGCGCAGGAGCTGCGCGGGCTTGGTGGGGGCGCCGTTGCGCACCACGCGACCCGTCTCGATCCAGCGCGCCACCTGCGCCCGCGACCACCCCTTGCCGGCGGCCGCCAGGAAGCGGTCGAGGCGCAGCCCCGCCTGCTCCGGCGGCACGAGCAAGGTGACGGTGGGCTCGGGGCCCTCACCCACCGGTCCCTCCCGGGGGCACGTCCCTCCGCCGGATCGCCGCGTGGCGTGGAGCCGTGCCGATTGTCACGCTCGCGGTCCGGAACGCGCCCGCCGCCGCGCCCAGAGGAGGAGGGCAATCCCCACCGGCACCGCGGCCGCGGCGATCGCTTGACTCGTGGAGAGCGCGCCAGAGAGCACGAACCCCCGATCCGCGTCGCCGCGGAAGAACTCGATGACGAAGCGGGCGGTACCGTAGGCGACGAGGTAGGCAGCGAACACGGTACCGACCGGCGGTCGCCGGCGGAAGAGCCAGGCCAAGAAGAGGTAATTGGCGAGGTTGAACGCCGCCTCGTAGAGCTGGGTGGGGTGCAGGGGAACGAAGAGGGGCGTGCCGGAGATCTCCGCCGCCCGAGGGTGCGTGAACACCACCGCCCAGGGGGCGTGACAGGCAGCCCCGTAGCAGCAGCCGGCGGCAAAGCACCCGAGACGCCCGAAGAAGTGCCCCAGCGCCACAGAGGGGGCCAGCACGTCCGCCACCGGGA
Source organism: Acidobacteriota bacterium (assembly GCA_037441065.1). Lineage (GTDB taxonomy): Bacteria > Acidobacteriota > Thermoanaerobaculia > Thermoanaerobaculales > Thermoanaerobaculaceae > JACADV01. The sequence continues at coordinate 12,120 of JBBISY010000047.1, forward strand.
AGAAGGACAGCCCGTGCCGCCGCAGGAGGACGGCGGCGGCGAGCGCGGCACCGACGAGCCCGCCGTAGAACACCCCGCCGGCGCGCAGCAGCCCCCACCAGCCGGCCGGGGACGCCAGGTAGGAGGGGTCGGTGATCACCAGCAGCAACTTGGCGCCCACCAGGCCCCACAGCACCACCCAGAGCGCCAGGTCCGCCACCTTCTGGCCGGAGAGGCCGGCCGACTCGGCGCGCCGGGCGGCCAGGTAGAGCGCCAGCGCCAGGCCCACCGCCAGCAACACGCCGTAGGTGGGGAGCTGGAAAAACCCGAAATCAATGAGCACCGGGTGCACGCTTGCCCCTCCTCGCGCCGATCACTTCGGCGAGCACGATGACGAAAACCCCCACGGTGATGGCAGCGTCGGCCACGTTGAAGGCCGGCCAGTGGAGCTCCCGCCCGCGGCTGCGGACGAACACGTCGAGGAAATCCACCACCTCGCCGCGAGCGATCCGGTCCACGAGGTTGCCCACCGCCCCTCCCAGCACCAACGCCAGGCCGAACCAGGCGAACCCCCCCTGGTGGGTGCGCCGGAGCTGGTGCACGAGCACGGCCACGGTGAGCGCGACAGCGACCAGCAACACCGTGTGCACGAGCGGCCCGGCGTTCCCGAGGAGCCCGAAGGCGATGCCGCGGTTGCGGGTGTGGACCAGGCGCAGGAGACCCGGGACGATGTCCCGTTCCGCACCAAAGGGAATGGTCGCGACGATCCACAGCTTGGTGAGCTGGTCCGCCAGCACCACGCACCCCGCCACCCAGGCGGCGCGCCGGACCATCAACTCCCCCCGGCCTGCGACAGCTGCAGCACCACCTCGAGGCAGCGCGGGCACAGCTCCGGGTGCGAAGGGTGCCGGGGCGGCTCGGCCGAAACCTGCCAGCAGCGCGGGCACGGTGTTCCTTCCGCGCGTTGCACGGCAAACTCCAGGCCCGGGTAGGCGAGCGACGCCTCGCCGCCCGCGCCGGGGAGGGCCTGCGAGACGATGCACAGCTCGGCCAGTGTCACGCGGGCCGCCTGCAGATCCGCCTCGAGGGCGGCGCGCTCCCCGCCCAAGAGGACGGCCGCCTCCAGCCCCTTGCCGAACTTCCCCGCCTGGCGGTGCACCTCCAGCTCGCGGTAGACCTCGGCCCGGAAGGCAAACAGCCGCTCCAGGGCGGCGTCGGCTGCCCCCGCGTCGCCCGCGTCCTCGAGGCGCTCCAGCTCGGCCAGGTGCACCGAGGGCAGCGAGGTTCCCGGCAGGTGCTCCCACACCTCGTCGGCGGTGAAGGCTAGCACCGGGGCCAGGGCGGTGGTGAGGAGGTGGGCCAGCCGGTAGAGCACGGTCTGGGCTGAGCGGCGGGCCGGGTCCTCGGGGTGCGAGCAGTAGAGCCGGTCCTTGAGGATGTCGAGGTACAGGGCGGAGAGATCCACGTTGCAGAAGTTGTTCACGGCGTGGTACACGGTGTGGAACTCGTACTCCAGGTACGCCTTCTCGATGCGGCGCGCCAGCTCGCGGCCGCGCCGGAGGAAGTGGAGGTCTAGCGGAAGCAGCTCCTGTGTGGGCAGGGCGTGCCGCTGCGGGTCGAAGTCGTAGAGGTTGGAGAGCAGGAAGCGGAGCGTGTTGCGGATCTTCCGGTACGCCTCGGCGATGCGGGTCATGGACTCGAGGGAGAAGGGCATGTCCTCGCGGAAGTCCACCGAGGCTGCCCAGAGGCGCAGCGCGTCGGCGCCGAACTTCTGGATCACCTCCAGCGGCGGCACCACGTTCCCCAGCGATTTCGACATCTTGCGCCCCTCGGCGTCGAGCACGTGGCCGTGCACCACGACACCGCGGAACGGGGCGGCGCCGTGCGTCACCGCGCCCACCAGCAGCGAAGCCTGGAACCACCCGCGGTACTGGTCGTGGGCCTCCACGTAGAGGTCCGCCGGCCACGACAACCCCTCGAAGCGCTGGTTGTCGCACACCGCCAGGTGCGAGGCCCCCGAATCGAACCACACATCCAGGATGTCCTGCTCCTTCCGCCAGGCCCTGCCCCCGCAGCGCGGGCAGGCGAGGCCGGCCGGGGCGAAGTCTTCCACCGGCCGCGCGTACCAGGCGTCGGCCCCCTCCTGCGCGAAGAGCGCCTCGACGCGGGCAAAGAACGCCCGGGCTGCCGCGGCGTCGCTGCCGTCCGGCCAGATGGCCCGGCACGACTCGTTGGCGCACACCAGCACGGTGATGGGGGAGCCCCAGCGGCGCTGCCGCGACACGCACCACTCGAAGCGGTTCTCCACCATGCCGGCAATGCGCGGCTCCCCCCAGGGGGGCACCCAGGTGGCCTTGTGGATCTCCTCCAGCACCCGCTCGCGCAGGTCGAGGCGGGCGTACGGCGCGGCCTGGCGGGTGAGGGCGATGAAGTACTGCTCGGTGGCGCGGAAGATCACCGGCTGCTTGCACCGCCAGCAGTGGGGGTAGTCGTGCTCGCCGCTGCCGGAGGCGAGGAGCGCACCGACCCGGTCCAGCTCGTCCGTGACGCGCTGGTTCACCTCCAGCACCGCCTCGCCGGCGAGGGCGGCCACTTCGGCGGTGTAGCGCCCCGCCTCGTCCACGGGGGAGAGGATGGGGATCCCCTCCAGCTTGCCGGTGCGGAAGTCGTCCTCGCCGTGCCCGGGGGCGGTGTGGACGAGGCCGGTGCCGGTGTCGAGGGTCACGTACTCGGCCGGGACGATGCGGAAGACGCTGGCGCCAGCGGGGAGGGAGACCCGCCAGGCGGCGGGCAGGGGGTGGCGGTAGGTCAACCCCACCAGGGCGGACCCCTTGGCCCGGGCGACGACGCGGCCGGTGAGGCCGGAGCGCTCCAGCGTGGGCGGGGCGAGCACGCCGGCGGTGACCAGATCGCCCCGCTCGGTGCGGAGCAGCACGTACTCCGCCTCCGGGTGCACCGCGATAGCCAGGTTGGAGGGGATCGTCCAGGGGGTGGTGGTCCAGATGGCGAAGGCGGCGGGGCCGTCGCCCGCCGCGCCGAAGGCCCGGCGCAGGGCCGCCGGGTCGTCGGCGGGAAACGCCACCCAGATCTCCGGGTCGCGCCGGGGGTGGTACTCCAGTTCCGCCTCCGCCAGGGCGGTGCGGCAGTGCCAGCACCAGCGGATCGCCTTGCGTTCGCGGTAGAGGAGCCCCTGCTCCACCACCCGACCCAGGGCGGCGGCGATATCCGCCTCGTAGCGCGGCGACATGGTGAGGTACGGGGCGTCCCACGTCCCCCACCCCCCCAGGCGGCGGAACTCCTCGCGCTGAATGCCTACGAACTTCTCGGCATAGGCGCGGCAGGCGGCACGGATCTCCAGGTCGGACATGGATTGCTTGGCCGGGCCCAGCTCGCGGTCCACCTTGTGCTCGATGGGGAGGCCGTGGCAGTCCCAGCCGGGCACGAAGGGGACGTCGTAGCCCAGCAGGGTGCGGCTGCGGACGATGAGGTCCTTGAGGATCTTGTTGAAGGCGGTGCCCAGGTGGATGTGCTCGTTGGCGTAGGGGGGGCCGTCGTGGAGCACGAAGCGCGGCCGCCCGGCGCGGGCCGCGCGGAGCTTGCCGTACATGTCCTCGCGCTCCCAGCGGGCCAGGCGCTCCGGCTCGCGGGTCGCCGCATCGGCGCGCATGGGGAAGTCGGTCTTCGGGAGGTTCAACGTGTGCTTGTACATGCCATCCTCGCTGCGCCGCCGCCGCCTCCGCGGCGCGGCCGTGGGCGCCACCTTAGAGAGGGGCGCCCCGGGGCGTCAAGGAGGGAGGTGCCCGAGCGAAGCTCGGGCGCTGCTCCCGGCGGACGCCTCACCCGCCCGTTTCCAGAACCACCACCGCCACCGCCAGACCGCCGTCGTGCGTGATCGACAGGTGCGCCTGCGACACCCCCAGTCCCCGCGCCCGCGTCGCCGCGCCGCCGGAGAGGGCGAGGGCCGGGGCGCCGGCGGCACCGTGCGCCACGCGCACGTCCCGCCAGCCCACGCCCTCCCCCCAGCCGGTGCCCAGGGCCTTGAAGCACGCCTCCTTGGCGGCGAGCAGGCCGGCCAGGTGCTCCGCCGCGAGGCGCCGCACCTCGCCCTCGGCGAAGCAGCGCGCCAGGAAGCGGTCACCGTACCGGGCGAGGAGGTGCTCCACCCGTTCGACGCGAACGATGTCCACGCCAACTCCGGCGATCATGGGCGCGCCCCCTCCCCGGCCAGCCACCCCAGGGCGGCGGGGAAGTGCAGGGCGCCGAAGCCGGAAATCGCCCCGCGCACGGCCGGGTGCGCCAGCCAGCCGGTGAGCCAGAGGGGCGCCTCCGCCACCACCCGCGCGGACCAGAACGCGCTCCAGGGCGCCAGGATGAAGAACCACCCGGCAGCGCACAGGTAGAGCACGACGCTCAGGGTCGCCAGGGTGCGGAAGAGGGGCGCTGCCGCCACGGGCCGATTGTAGAGCACAGCCCTGGCCGCTCGCCCCGCGGCGCCGGCCTCACGGATCGGCCGCTGGCGTGCCGTGGAACACCCAGGGGTGACGGGCCGCGTACCCGTCCGCCTCGAGGTGGCGCCGGAGTTCGCGGGCGATCTCCGGGTCCACCACCCGCTTGACCACCGCCGGGTTGAGCTTGACGGCGCGGACCAAATGCTCGTACCCACCCTGGCGATCGCCCAGCAGCAGCAAGGTCATGCCCACGTCGAAGTGCGCCTCGGGGCGCTCGCCCAAGGCCAAACCGCGCTGGAAATGCCGGAGTGCCAGCTCCGGCCGCCTGGCCTCGATGGCGAGGTTGCCCGCCGCCAGTTCGCCCGCGGCCGAGTAGGGCAGCCAGCGCAGGTGCGCCTCCAGGCGCGGGAGGGCCAGGGCCGCCAGGTGCGGGGGCGGGGCGTCGGGGCCGCCGGCGCGGATGGAGTTCACCAGCACCTCGGCGGCACGGATGGCGCGCATGGCGCGGTGGCGGCTCCAGGCGACGCCGGCGCCCGCGGCCGCGACGAGCAGCACCGCCAGCAGGCGCCCCCACCCCACCTTGCGGGCGGCGCCCGGGGGTGGCAGGGGAGGCAGGGCCAGCGACAGGAGTACTACCCACTGCGCGGCAACGGCCGCCAGGTGGAGGGGGAACTGGGCCGCAGCCACGAGCGCCGCCACGGCGGCCAGTGGCCCCACGGCCGGCAGGTTCCCCCCCGGCCGCGCCCCGCGGCGCCAGCCCAGCAGGCACGCCCCCGCCAGGAGGGCAGCGCCCAGGATCCCCGTCTCCGCCAGGAACTGGAGCGGCTCGCTGTGGGCCTCGCCGAAGCCGGTGACCAGGTCGAGGATCTGCCCGCGCTCCGCCAGGGCCTCCTCGCTCTGGAACCGGTACGACTCGGCGCCGAAGAGGCCGAACCCCACGCCCGTGAGGGGGCGGGCCTGGACCATGGCCAGAGCGGCGGCAAAGCTCACGGCGCGGCCGCTGCCGAGCCAGAGCCAATCGCCCCGCCGCACTTGCTCGACCACGGTTTCCAGGCGCTGGGCCAGCGGGCCGACGGTGGCGGCGAGGAGCAGCGCCGCGGCTACGGCGGCCAATCCGACCAACTGCCTGCGGCCCGAGAGCCGTCCCCCCAGGAGGAGGGCGATGCCCACGCCCATGGCGGCCACCACGGTCAGCGTGGCCGAGGCCACGGCCACGCCGGTGAGGAGCACGGAGGTGAAGGCCAGCACCCACCGCCCGCGCCGGGCTTCCAGGGCGAGCGCCGCCGCCAGGACCGCCGGCAGGGCCAGGAAGACCGCCACGTCGGCGGGGTTGCCCAGCGTGCCCACGAGGGCGAAGCGGCCGCTGGCGGCCTCCAGGACTTGAAAGCTTCGCGGCGCCAGGGCCGGGGAACGGAAGGCCAGGGCCAGGAACGCCTGCAGCACGGCGCTGGCCAGCACGAGGGTGCGCAGCCTCAGCCGCTGGCGTTCCGCGAGCTGGCGCAGCGCCACGAGAGCGGCGGCCACCAGGAGCACGGGCAGGAGCGCCACCGCCGACCGCACCGGCTGGCCGCTGCCGGCGGCGCTCAGGAGGGCGGCGGCGCTCGCGCCGAACCAGGGCAGCAGCCACGGGTCGCGCCAGGTGCCCCGCGTCCACGACACCGCGGCGACGCCGGCCAGCAGCGCCCAGCTCGCCAGGGCGAGGGCCGACTTGGGGGCGCGGAAGGCGTCGGCCGAGGTGATGTCCCAGACCAGCGGTACGAGCAGGACGAGGAGGAGGGCGGCGAAGAAGGCAAGCTGGCGCGTCACCTGCAGCCAGCGGGGTTCGGGTGCGGTTCGCGGTTGGGCTTTCCTCCCGGGCACGCCTCACTCCTCCAGCCGCACCGAGACGATGCGCGACACCCCCGGCTCGGCCATGGTCACGCCGTAGAGTACGTCAGCGTGGGCCATGGTGCGGCGGTTGTGGGTGATGAGGATGAACTGGGTGGCGGTGCCCATCTCCCGCAGCAACCGGCACAGGCGCTCCACGTTGCTGTCGTCCAGGGCGGCGTCCACCTCGTCCAGCACGCAGAAGGGGGCGGGGCGGATGCGGAAGAGCGCCAGCAGGAGCGCAATGGCGGCCAGGGCCTTCTCGCCGCCGGACAGCAGCAGCACCGACTGGGTGTGCTTGCCGGGGGGGCGCACCCGCACCTCGATGCCGCTCTCCAGGGGGCTGTCCGGGTCGGCCAGTTCCAGGTAGGCGTCGCCGCCGGCGAAGAGCGTGCGGAACACCTCGGCAAAGCTCCGCGACGCCTCGTCGAGGGTGGCCAGGAAGCGGGCCGAGCAGGTGGCATCCAGCTCCTTGATGGTGGTGGCCAGGGATTCCAGCGCACGCTCCAGGTCGCGGCGCTGGGTGCGCAGGAAGGCGTAGCGCTCCTCCAGCGTCTGCCGCTCGGAGAGCGCCAGCTCGTTGACCGGGCCCAGCTCCGCCAGCTGGGCCACCAGCTCTCGCTCGCGCTCCTCGAGCGCGGGCAACTCCCCCTCGTCCGGGGGGGCTGCCTGGGGGGTCGCACCCCCCGGCAGCACCAGGGCGGCGGTCTCCTCGATCCGGGCCAGCTCCGCACGGGCCTCCGCCACCGCGAGACGGGCCGCGTAGAGGGCGTCCTGCGCCTCCCGGTGCGCGTGGCGCTGCGCCTCCTCGCTGCGGCTCTCCGCCTCGACGCGCGCGCGGATGGCCGCCTCCTCCTCCGCCAGGGCAGCCACGCGCTGCGACGCTTCCCGGTGGGCC
>JBBISY010000048.1:0-18093 GCA_037441065.1 Acidobacteriota bacterium
ACAAGCATAAGCCGGCATATGTTATTTATTCAGTTGACTGGCTTTCTTAGGTTTGCTCTTGCGATTTAACCAGCATTTACGCAGTGGCATAACGTCGTAATCCTCTTCAGAGCGAGGTGATGTTTCCAGGGGTCGGGGCGGATCGCCAGGAGGGAGCGGAGGATAGAACGCAGATCAAACGGACCCCCCGTCCCGCAGCAGCTCCGGCTTGCGCCGGACCGCTGCGGGGCAGGGGAAGCCGAAGCACCAGCGGTGTTCGCAGCCCAACAGACCTCCGTCGAGGAGGACATGGATCTAATTGACAGGCCTGATGCTGCGCCTCGACAGCTGGACCCGTGCGACGTTCGTTGGTTTCTCAAAGAACCCCCTTCAGAGGACCTCGTCCTCGTCTGGCGAGGGCCACGTCGGGGCGGACCCGACGAGTTCTGTCCGCCCCACGCAAGCCTTGCACAAATAGTACACCCGCAGGCTGTCCGCCTGGGGGTCGAGGACGTCCACGCTCTCTTCGAGTAGCCTCGCCAGGGCGAGCTCTGCCACGTCGCCCTCGAAGACACTGTACTGCACGCGATACAGGTAACCAGCCAGCCGTTTTGCCAGCCGAACCCGCCGGCGGTCGTCGGCCACGTCGTAGGACACGACCACATGGATCCGCCTCGTCGCCCGGCTGGGCTCGGGGCTCCCGGTCCAACGACGAGCAGGGCTCCTATCGGGAAAGGAAGGGGACATACGCCGGCTCCTCACCCCGGATTACCCGGGCCATATGGTATACCTGTTGGCGGATGATCTCCCGCAGCGATAGGGCGGCATCCCGAGGTGCGTAGTAGACGGCCTCGCGGAGACGCCGAAAGAGTTCCGCGATGAAAATCCTTCGTCCGCGGTGCGCCAGGTACACACCCCCCTCATCGGGGCCCCCGTCCTCCACGGCTAGTTGGTCGAGGCCCAACGCTTCGCTGGGCGACGCAAAGTCGCCGGGCACAAGCTGACGGCGGTTGATCAGCCGCAGGGTGAGCGCGTCCACAATGGGCGCACGGAACTCTTCGAGGATGTCGAGCGCGAGGGAAGGCCGGCCATACTCGGGCCGGTGCAGCGCGCCCAGCAGCGGATCGAGGCCGGCGCACGCCACCTCCCCCTCCACAAGTGTCCCGAGGAGCGAATAACCGAAAGAAAGACACGCGTTGACAGGGTCCCTGGGCGGTCGCTTGGTTCGGCGAGAAAAGGTGAAGAGAGGGTTCTTGATGGCACGGCCGAACGCCGCCCAGTACGCGGCCGCCGCAGCGCCCTCGATGCCCAGGAGGACCTCTCGATCGGATGCTGCCGCGGCATCCTGGGCGAAGTACCGCAACCGCGCCAAGGTGGCAGCGATCTCGGGATCGGCCAGACTCGCCTGGGAGCGGAGAAGGAGGTGGCGCTGCGCCCGGATTTTCCCCGCCACGATCGCGCGGGCCACCGAAAGGGAAAAGGTCTCCTCACGCAGCCTGTCGTACTGGGCGATCCGCAGTTCCACATTGCGGGAGTGGCGGCCGACAAGCCGGCCGCGGTAGGAACCGGACCGCGTCAGGAAGACCACATCCACTCCCGAGGCCAACATGGCAGCGAGCGCGGCGTGAGTCGTCTCGACCGGGCCAAAGAGCAGGACCTGATCCACCTCGGCGAGCTTGAAGGTGCGCGCGATGCGGCCCGCGGTGCGCAGCACGAGGCGCTGTCCGTCCAGATGCAAGGTGTGGCCAGGCTCAGTGATCGCCACGCTCTTACTCATCGCCTTTCTCTCTCGGGATCCACTGCAGATCGGCAAGGCCGTCCTGCTCCACCAGCCGCAACGTGCCTTCGGGCAGCTCCCAGTACGGCTCAGCCCGAGACCGCATCGCAGCGATGAGATTCTGCTCGACGGAGCCTATCTCTGCCGCCAGTTCGCTCAGGCGGTGGCGCAGCAGCAGGTAGCGGCGAATCGCGTCCTCGGGCACCAAATCGGGGGGCGGTGCGGTCAGGTCCTCCGGAGACAGCCCAGTCAGGTGGAGCAGTGGCGTGGGGTAGGCATCGGGGTTGTCGGGAAACTCGCACGCGCAGGGGACACGCGAGGTGATGTGGGGCAGGCGCGAGCGGATTTTCGGACACGAAACAGGGTTCCCACGCAGCGCCGACTTGAGAAACGCCGTCTGCGGGACGGTAAGGCATCGGGCGAGGAGGTAGTTGACGGCAGCCACTCCCGAGGGCATGTGGCCGATGGTGTGCTGCAGCACGACGATCTCGTCGTGGCTCAACCGACGCTCCTCCTCCGCTTTGCGGCGCAACGCGGCGACGACCGGGCAGTGGGAGAAGAGACGGGCGTAGGCTGGTGTCCGGTCGAAGTCCACCGCTGTCCAAGCCGGCCGGGGGGGCATAGCGACCGGCGGCGGGGCCGCGGCGGGCTGCTCGCCCGCGCGCGTGTCGGCCGCCTCCGCGGTGTCCGCGAGGGGGGGCCCCTCGCGCCAGGTGTCGATGGCCGCCTCGAGCTGCTGCCGCGTCACTTTGGGCTGGAGACGGAGCGCCTCGAAGGGGCGGGTTATGGGCTCTCCCTCTGGCCCGAGAAAGCGCGACCGCCGGCCGGTGCGGCGGTGGAGGCCGAGCGGGAGCTTGATCAGGTTGCCGAGACCCTTGCTGCCCGGCCGCGACGCCTTGGGGAACCACTCGGCCGCCAGGTGCGGCCCGAGGTGCGGCGCGACGATCCGAAGCACCACTTTCCCGACGGCCACCAACGTGGTGGCGTGCTCGGGTGCCTCGAGAAAGAACCAGAAGTGCCGGCCCTTGTATCCTGAGTCCTCGACGAGGTGCGGCAGCCGGGCGGCGGTAAGGGCTCGGCTGACGGCCTGGGTCGTCTCGCGAAGTTCCCCGCGGATGAGCTGCGCCAACTCCCGCTTGCGGGACGCCTCGGCCAGCGCGTCGCGTCGCAGATCCACGTCCAGGGCGCAGAAGACGCACGTCCCGTCGAGACGGATGGGGTACACGCCCAGGGTGACTTCGCCGAGGAAGTGTTGGCGCAATTGCCGAACGGTGAGGGGTTCGCGAACGGGGGCATAGCCGCCTTCCCCTTTCGCCGGCGAATACCACTGCCGCGCGTACACGTCCTCGCGCCCGCCGAAGAGCGTCAAGAAGCGGACGAGATCCGCATCGGCGGGGATGAACGGCTCGCTCGGGGCCTCCTCCTCTTCCGGGGGAGGCTCCTGGTCCCCCGACGGGAGTCCGACGCCCACCGCGGCCATGCGTTGGCACAGCGCATCGGCACGGGGTCCGGCCCCCATGTCGAGGTAGATCCCGTGCAGCCTTCGCGCGGCCTCCGCATCCAGGGGGTCCAGGTCGAGCATTCGTTCCAGCAGGTTGGCGGCCCGCTCGAAGGCGCCGTTTTCCAGAGCCAGTTCCACCAGGTGATCCAGGGCGGTCCGGTCACGTGGATCGTCGCGCAACGCCAGGTTGAACTCGCGCTCTGCCACGCCGAGGAGGCCGAGCCGCTCGGCGAGAAGGCCCCACTCGCGGTGCTCGCCGGCTGCCTGCAGGCGGGCGGAGGTGGCGTTGCGCAGAGCCTGCCGCGCCTCGTCGAGGGCTCCAGCAGCGGCGAGCTGCTGGACCTCCGCCAGGCCGATTGCTGGGGTCACTGGTCGTCGTCCTTTTCGAGCGGTCCTTCAGGGAGATCGGCAAGCTGCCAGACTGCGGCATGGGGGTGCAAGCAGCAAAAGCCCGCCAGCAAGCGGCTTTCGAGAGTGTGCTTGGCCTCCCCGGGATTCACGGTATCGCCTTGCATGCCGGCGTGGGCCAAGGGGTTGCGGCGGTTGCGCAGCTCCCGCCAGAGGGCCGCCAGGTCCTCCTCCTCGGGCGAAAGCGGCCGCGGCGCTGGCTTGAGGGCCAAAGCAGCCAGCCGCCGCTCCGCGCGCTCCCGCAGCTCCCTCTGCAGCCAGCTTCCCTCCTGGCTGCCCCAGGCCAGCAGCACCCGGTTGACGATGAGCTCCCGCAGAGCGCGCAGGGCGGCGTCCACCATGCCGACTCGCGCGAAGGCCTTCACGACGCGAACCTGGCGCTGGATTTCCGTCTCGTCGAGCGCTAGCCGCCGCTTCGCGCCGGTTTTCGCCACGGCCCCCACGGCAAGACGCTGCAGTTCCTGAAACAGCTCCTCCGCGAGGGGAGCCACGTGGCCGAGGCCGAGCCCGGCGGCAGCCTCGCGGACCGCAGCAGCGGTGGTGGCGCCGAGATACTCGCGGGCTGTGATGCCGACCTCCAAGGGCAGGCCGGCGCGGAACGGCTCCCCCACCGCCTTGGCCGCCCGCACCACGGCGGAGAGCTGGCCCGGCGGCTTCGCCCCCGCCGCCGCCACCGCACGCCGCGCCGAGCGTTCCTGCGGGTCGAGCAACGAGGCGACGGCGCTGGTGTCGAGCCGGTCTCGAAACGCCCGCACCGCCTCCGCCCACTCCGCCAGCTCCAGCAGGTGGGAAAGGTCGAGGTACGGGGTGAGCTCTGGGGCGTTCTGGTCGAAGGCGCCGTACCCCCACACGCCGTGGGTGACGAGGCCGCGCCGCTCAAGATAGAGCGCCAGCCACGTGTGCGCCAAAGGAATGGCGCGGAAGGCGTGGCTAAGATCGAAATGGACGACTGGTGGCTCGCCGCCGTCGCCTGCGCTCTCCTTGATCCATTTTTCAAGGGGCGGTAGTAGGCCCCACATGGCGTCCAGGCTGCGGGGCACCTCGAGCTCGATGGTTGGCGCTAGACGTTCGGCGGGAAGCCCGAGTTCCTCGAGCTCCTTCTCGACAAGGGGTGAGCGGTCGCGCCAGGCAACACCCGTGCAGGCAAAAACGACGCTCGTTGGGCTTTGACCGATTGTCTCGAGCCACTTCCACAGCGCCAGCCCGGCGATGGGGGTAGGGACGCGCGTCTCGTCTGGGAACACGTAGGTGGTCGGTGTGTATTTTCCCGTGCCCAAGTTGATGATGAGTAGATGTTTCTTTTCCGACATCGGTCAGCCTCCCCTGCTTTTCGAGGGGGTTGTTGTTGCTTTCGCAACGTGGACGTGCGGGCCGCGGGTGTCGCGAGGCGGCGGCAGCCGCGGTGGACGTGGCCACCTTTCCCCTGAGGACTTCTCCACCCACCGGCCGTGGCTCGCCGTCGGTTCCCAGCCGTATCCCGGCCGGGTGTCCCAGGCAGCGGCCCGCCACCCGACCCGGTGCTCCGCCGGTGGCGCTGAACGGTGGGTGCCTCCCTCGGGCGTTCGCTGACGGGTCATGGCGCCGCGATCACGGCCAGCCGTGCCAGCAGACGCTTCCGCTCGGCCGGCGAGAGAAACGCCACCTGAGCGGCGTTGGCCTGCAGGCGCAGCACGTCCACTCGCCGCAGCCCCGGGCACAGGCGTGCAGCGAGCAGCAGGTTGTCGCTCAAAGTGGCGGCGGAAATCCCCAAGTTGTCGGTGTTGACGGTGACGGGCACGCCGGCGGCCAGGTAGTCCAGGAGGGGGTAAGGCTCCCCCGCTGCCCCGTCCAGTGAGTAGCCGCGGATCTGCAGGTTGGCGTAGGGGCACATCTCCACCCCGATGCCGCGCTCGGCCACCGCCCGCAAGAGGTCGGGGGAGTGCGCCAGGTGCAGGGCGTGGCCGAGGCGGCGGGCGGAGAGCTTGAACACCGCCTGCCAGATCCCCTCCACGTCGTCGTTTTCGCCGGCGTGCACGGTCACAGCGAGGCCCACCCGGTGGGCCGGCTCGAAGTCGGTGGCGAACAGCGCCGCTCGCGTGTCGCGGTGCTCGAAGCCGGCCAGGTCCACCCCGACCACCCGGCACCCCTCGGTCCAGTGCTCGGCCGCGGCAATGGCCAAGGCGAGGTGGCGGGCGATGCGGGAGCGGTCTCCCCCTTCCTGGCGGGTGGCGATGAGGATCAGGTTGACGTGGCAGCGCCGCTCGGCCGGCGTGGCGTCCATGCAGCGCTGGAACGCCTCGCGGATTTCCGCCAGCACCGTCCAGGCGGAGCGGCCGGGGGTGGCGTAGTTGGCGGGGGAGCAACGAATTTCGGCGTAGGCCACCTGGTCGGCCAGGAGGGCCTGGTACAGGAGCTCGCAGTGCTGGCGCAAGCACCCGGGGTCACGCAGCAGCCGAGACCCCGTGGCATCCCCCAGGCGCATGTAGGTGTCGAGCCCCACCGGCGCAGCGGGCAGCGGCCAGCCGGGCGGCAACGTGGGTTCGGCCAAAGGTGGGAGCTGCTCCGGGTTGGCGGCGGCGGCGCGGACCTGGGCGAGGAGTTCCCCGGAGGTGGCAAAGCCGCCGAGGTGACAGTGCAGTTCCACCTTGGGCAGGGTGCGCAGCCAGGCGGCGTCGGCGGCCGGGTCGAGGGGTTCCTGGAGCCATGCGAGCTGGGCGCGGGAGAGGGTGGCGAGGGACGGGAACGGGAGCTCGGACAGCCGCTCCCAGGCGCCGGCGATGCGGCGGCCGCGCTCCACCACCTCCCGCACCCGCTCGCGGAGGCGCTGCTCCGGCGCCGACGCCTCCCGCACCGGCCCTTCGCCCCGCCACTGCAGCGGGTAATCCGAGGCATGCAAGCCAGCGAGCTGTGGCCAGCCCGACTCCGGGCCTAGGCGGACAAAGCGCAGGGTACCGGTGCGAAAGGCCTCCTCCACCTCCGCAACGGTCTGCGCCTCGCGGTTGCGGTCGGGGCCGAAGCTGGGTTTGCACAGGACGTGGAACACCTCGGCGGCACCCCACACGGCGGCGGCTTTCTGCATGGCGGCGGAGATGGTCTTGTACCCCCCCGCCAGGCACACGTAGCGATCGCGGGGGTCGGGGGCCAGCTCGAGAATCCAGCGGTAGAGCACCTCTTCGAAGCGCTCGTGGTCGCGCTCGTCCTCGAGTTCGGCAAACCCCGCCACCCGGCAAATGGAAAACCGGCGCACCGGGCGCTGCCGCAGATACGTCAGCAGGTGCTCCACCCCGGAAGTGACGCGGGGGCTCGAGGTGGTGAGCACGTGCACCTCCTCGAAGCCCTCCTCGCCCAGCAGGAACATCGCCTCCGGCACCACAGCCCAGGAGATCCCGACCGAACATAGCAGTGTGGGCATACCTTGGCTCTACCCTTCTTCCCCGCCAGATGGCGATGCAGCCTCACACATCGATCACCCCCTCGGGGACAAAACGCAGATGCACCATCTGGCGCGCTGCGGCCCGTCGTAGTGACACCCCACCGCGCCGTGGACCATGGCGTGCAGCTCGGCGAGGGAATCGGCCTCGGTGAAGAGCGAGTGACCGAGTGCCCGGGCCGTAAAGCCTCCCCCGGGTGCTTCTTCGACAATGAAGATGATCTCGCGCACACGCCGCCCCCTTGCTACCTCTGTTCCAGCATCTTCGAGCCCCCCTTCCTTCGCCCGCCGGCTGCGGACCAACCCATGTTTGCTTCGTCAACGCAACGTGCGGCCTGGCCCCCCGCTGCTTCACCGCCCGGCTTCAAGAAACGATTTCCATGCTTGTCGTGCCTCGGATTGGGGATCTTTCCAGCAGGGCATGGCGACCATGATGCCGGAAAACCCGTTGCCGTCTCGATGCACGGAGAGAAACACCGAGGAAGCGCGCCGGGGGTTCACTTCCCCGCAGATAAAGCGCCGCTCCCGATCCCTCAGCCGCGGACGCAGCTTCCGATACTCGACTGCCAGCGCCCCCAGCGCCTCCTCCCAGCTTGTCTTTGCAGGCGTCCGATGCAGCACCTGCCAAAAACGTACCTGTGGCCACTTGGGGAGGACGGTCGGCAGCCGATCGCCGCTCTTGGCGAATTCCTCTTGCGCGCGACGCAGCAGCGTGGTGGCTCGCTCTGTCAGCTCTGGGCTTGAGGCTCTCACCGGCTCCATGAGCCAGAGGGAGCCGAACCCCTTGCGGCTGCGGCAGCCGACACCGCCCAAAGCCACCCAAGCGCCAAGAGCGCGGATGACTTGATCCTGCTGCCTGGCCGACAACGTCCCCTCGCGCCAGCTCATCTTGAGGGCGAAGCGGGTCCCTGGTGCCAGGGCCCGGCGGATGAAGACCACACCCTTTTTGGCCCGCCTGTCCTGTCCCAACGGGGCGGGGTCGTGCCCTGCTTCAGCGCGCTCGCGTTCCTCCCTGCTGGGAAGCCGCATCGGGCCGTAGCCGAGATAGTGGAGAGCTTGAGCCCTCCCGGTGTGTACACTGCCCTCTCTATCCCTCCTTCGGAACTCATACTGCGCTGAGGAGGTTGGAGCGTCCGTACCCCGCGGAATCTCCGCCACCGTCTCCGGGAGCAGCTCCGCGGAGAGGTGAAGGGGACTCTTCAGCTTCATGGTAGCGGACCCGAAAAGCCGACCCTCGGCTTCGGCAAGCTCGGCCACGCTACGGAACTGGTGACCAACGGCGGCGCGCCACCACCAGCGCAAAAGCCCCTTGATGGAGGGCGCCCGAAGTTCCACCTGATTTTGGTCGGCACCGGAAAGGAAGGCAGGCGTCAGGAGTTCAAGCGTCACCTCGATGTGGTTCACTCGGCGCCTCCTTTCTTGACCAGCTCAGCAAAGATGGGGTTCTTCAATACTTTTTCAACTAGCCAGCATTTGTCGCGAATGACCTTAAAAAGCGCTGCGGCGAGACGAGGCGAGTCCGGGTGGTTTTTTCGCCGCGAAAGTTCGTTCGCCAACGCGACGGCCTCGGCGGAGAGGTCCCGGGCAGAGGTGAGGTGCCCAATACGCTTTTCGAGGGGTGCCAGATCCTCAAGCGAGGAGCCACTTGCCGGTGGTGGTGGCAAGGGTGCACCGTGCTGCCCTGGAGTGGCCACCAAGAGTGGCGCTGCGTTTTTGCGCTCCATCCTCCCGTATCCCACCGCGGTCTTGGCGCCGAAGCCGAGCCAGTCGAAGGCGAACTCGAAGGCGGCGGCGAGCAGGGCCTGCCAGCGGGGCGCTTCGTCCTGCACCTGTTCGAAGTACTCCCGGGCCGCCGAGGGCCACGCGAGCGGCGGGCGGTAACGCACGAAAAAGGTGAACTCGCTGCCGGGCGGCAGGGTGAGGAAGAAGATGGGGATGGGGCTGCCCCAGTCGCCGGGGGGCTCCCCGCCCTGGTAGTAGTGGCCGTAGTGGGGGTTCATGATGTCGATGCGCAGCTTGCTGTCCACCGGCTCGGGGATGACGTCCCAAAACTCGAGCGCCCCGCGGCTGTGCATCTGGCGAAGCAGGTTAGCAACCTGGGGGCCGCCCAGTACCCACCGCATCACGTCGTCCCGCGACAGCGGCTTCTCCTTGGGCTTGGGCGGGCGCGCGCAGGCGAGGTAGTCCTCGAGCAACTTGACATCGGTGGGAGCCAGGCGCTCGAGGTGCGATCGCAACGCCTCCCGCCAGCGGGCTCGCTCCTCGAGGATCGGCCGGGGCTCGTCGGCGTCGGCCGCAAAGCAGGCGCTGGTGGCGTCGAAGCCGAACAGCCACCACACGGCGGGGATGGACCAGCCGCCCTTGTCAGCTTCGAAGAGTGCCAGCTCCTCGGCGGCGCGGCGCAGCACCCCCTTCACCGAGCTGCCGGGCAGGTACGGCAGGCCGTAGGGGTCCAGGAAGGCGAAGCCGTTTTCCAGCGGGTGCTCGATGCCGAGACCGGTGGCGAAGGGCGCCGTGCTCGTGCCTTCGAGGGACCACATGCCGAGGAGGTTGGCGGCGTCCTGTTGCCGGCGGCGGAGGCTTCGCAGGCCCTCGACAACCGTCTTGTCGAGCTGCTCGAGCGGCGCCAAGGTCTGGTACTTGTGCTCCTTCTCCAGCGTCCAGTCGCTCCTCCAGCCCTGGAAGTACAGGCGAAAAGCATGCCCGGGTGGGGCTTGGCGAACGTAGGTGGAGCCTGAGCGAGCGAGATAGGCGGGGGCGGCCATGCGCCCGCCGTCGCCGCCTCCTGCCCCGCCGCTGGGAGGCGGGGAGCCTCCCGAACGCTGTGGGGCTCCCGGACCGCTGCGGCCCCCATGCTGCGATCGTGGATTCCCTCGATTCATGGTGCACCACCTCTCAACGCCCGTGCGCCGCGGCGAAATGGCGAATCCACTTGAGGATGGCCAGGGCCTCCTGGGTGGCGTGGAGGTATTGTTCGGAGCTGAGGTTTTCCGAGGCCAGTTGGTCCATGGCGCCGGCAAACTGGTCGGAGGTGATGAACGGGCACGCCGCCTCCGGTTTTCTCAGCCATCCGAGGACATCCCCGAGGAGTTTTTCGTGATGATCTCTGCCCTTGGACTTGAAGAAGGCCAGCGTTTGCATGAGGCCGTTGGTCATGATGAGCGAGGGGGCAGCCTTGGCCAGGTTGGTGTAGTCGGTCGTGAAATGACCCTTGCGCGACCAGGCGTAGGCGGCGCGCTTCTGATCCAAACTTTGCGGCATGGTAACCTCCCTTCTAGCCCACAAAGCTGAGGGCGACCAGGCCTCGGCCGGCGGTGGCGTCCCCACCGAGCTGCACGACCTTGCCCCTCAGTATCTTGATTTCTTCCATGACCTTCTCGGCGCCCATCTTGTCGTTGCCGCTCGTCCCCCGCTTGAAGCGCTCCTGAGAGGCCATCACCAGGGACACGAAGATCGCTTCCGGCGGCACGTTTTCGCTGTAGAAGAGGCCGCCGTCGTCGGCGGTGCCGGACTCGTCGCTGATGCGCACGTGCGGCTCCACGGTGGTGGCATTCTGGACGAAGTAGTCGAAGCGGGTGTCGGAGAGCAGCACCAGATGCCTGGCGAGCTTGCCGCGGAAATACTGCGAGCCGTCGTCCCCGGGCACGGCATTCTGAGAGAGCCACTCCGCAACTTTGGCGAGCTGGTTGCGAGCTTCGGCGTTGATGCCGGCCACGAAGGAGAAGGTCTCGAGGATGAGGGTATCCACCTCTTTGGCGTCCTGCTTAGCCTTGACGGTGAGAGCGGAGTTGTCGGCAACCACGCATACGTCGTCGGAGGGCGGCGCGGGGATGGACCAATCCGCCGCCTTCACGCCGGCCATTTCCGCCGCGCGCTTGAGCCGCGCCAGGGCGGTGGGGCAGGTGGCGTAGACGAACGACTCCCGCAGGGAGCGCACGGGGAAGGCCACCAGTTGCGCATCCCCGAACGCCACCGCCCCGGCGTGGTCGGAGGCGTCGGCCTCTGGGCCGAAGATACGGTTCGTCAGGGACTTATCTTTTTTCGCCGCCTGGAACTCGTCGCGCAGGGCGCCCTTGATGCCGGAGCCGGCGAAGATCGGGTGGCCGGTGTGGCGCTCGCGCTGGATGGGGTTGTCCACCACCCCCAACGCCTGCCCCGCGCCCATGTGCACCGGGCTCAAGCAGTAGAGAAACATCAGGGATTTCTTTTCGTACATGTCCTCCTCCTCACTTTTCCGCGGGCCAGCGGCCCAGGAGAAAGTTGTTGAAACCTTCGGCCTTGCGTTGCTTCCACACGGTGTCCCACGCCGCGGGACCGCCGCTTTGCACGAGCTCTTCCTGCGCCAGCTCCCAAACCTGTTCGAGGTAACGGGCCGGATTCCCCTTCACCTCGTCGAAGTAGTAGACGGCGCCGGCGGGGACGGCCCGCTGGGCCGGCTTAGGGCGGTGGGCAGCCAGGTCCCACCCCGACACCACCTGGGGCTTGGGGACCGCGGCGGCGGCCAGCCGCGCCTTCAGCCCCTCGCAGGCGAGGCGGTAGACGCCGGCTTCCTTGCGCAGGCCGGGGGGCCGCCACCCGCCGGGGAAAAGGCCTGGGGTGAGCAGGACGAGCAGAAACGGCTCGTTCTCCCCGAGCTGGCGCGGCTGCGTCGAATGCTCCGGGAGCAGTTCCACGTGCGCCCCGCGCCCGTCGCCCCCGAGGCGGACCGTGTCGATCCCCTCGAGCAGCTCGGCCGGGCACCCCTCCACCCCCACCAGGAACCCCACGCCGGAACACACGGCCACCGCCTGGGTGGTGTAGATCCTGCCCTTTTCGGCGGTGAAGCTCCCCCGGTCGCGGGCAATCCCTAAGCGAAAGTCGGTGTCCCAGAGATCCCGGGCGTGCACGCAGTGCGCTGGGTCGGGGGTTTTGCCCTCCCGGTACACCTCCCACCCGACCTGGGTGAGCCACCAGCCGCTGCTTGCTTTTTCCTGTTCGCTGGTGACAAGCACAGGCAGAAGCGGCAATTGGCCGGAGTGCTGGACAGGAGCGCTCCCTTCGCTCGGCGTGGGTCGCAGCCGTCGGACGCCTGTGGCGATCAACGTTTCCCTATCGCTCTGGCCGATGCACCTTTCGTCGCCCTCGAAGACGCGACGGCTGTTCACCGCCACATCCGCGGGCATGGGCAGCAGCGGATCGACCTTTCCGTCGCCGGTGCGGCGGGCCAGGCTCAGGTGCGAGAGCTTGAAGCTACCCGGCTCGCTGGGGGTACCCAGTACCCGGGCGTAGTCGTCGTGCACGTGCTCGGCGGCCTCGTCGGTGAAGCGGCCCAGCTCCACCCCGGCGCGGGCCAGCAAGGCCGAGCGCAGCGCCCCGGAAAACACCGAGGGCCAGGGGGGCATCAGGGCCTCGGCGTGGTCGCCGGGGCCGCCGAACGCCTCGTTGCCCCGCAGGTAGAGCACGTCGAGAGGTTCCACGAACAGCCGGGCGGTCATGCCGCACCTCCTTCCGTTTGGACCGGGCTGGGTTGCGGGGCCCGCCCTTCCCGCGCCAGGAACTCGGCGGTGATGAGCAGCTTCTCGAGGTGCTCCGGCACCGAGCGCCAGCGATCCGCGTCGCGGTACGGCCGGCACTGGCGCAGCGCCACCTCCACCAGCTTTTCCGCCAGGTCGCGGGCGGGGGGCCCGTCTTTGGGGAGCAGATGGGCATAGCCCTTCTCCTTGTACCTTTCGGCCTTCACCCCCTGCCGCTCCAGCTGCCAGGCCAGCGGCGCCACCAGCATCTCGCGGTAGTCCGCTTCCTGGCCCGCTTCCGGGGCGCACGGCAGCTGGGTCAGCCACTCCAAGGTGTGGTAGACCGCCCGGCGGGAGACGAACGGCAGCGCCAGGGTGTTGCGCAGGCGCAGCAGGGCGCCGATGGGGGTGACGAGCCCCTTGGTCGCCAAGCTCCAGCGGTCGGGAACGTAGGGCACGTCGCGGCAGGAGTCGAAATCGCCGCCGGCGAGGTCGTTTGGGCGCTGCGCCACGCCGCCGAACCCCCAGGAGGCCACGTAGGTGGACTCCCCTCCCCCCCGCTTGCTCACCACCACCGCGAAGCTGTTGCGGCCGTTGCCCTTGGCGGCCTTTTCGGCCTCCCGCAGGCGGCGCAGCACGGCCTGCAAGGGGGCCTGGTGGTGGGCCACCACCGCCCCCGCCGAGGCGGTCATGCGCCCGCCCAGCATGCGGTACAGTCGGTCGTACAAACGAACGTAGCCCTTGTCGATGTCCCCCAGGCGGCCGCCCAGGTGCTGGTAGAGCTCCTCGACGGCGTCTTTCTCTCCGGCCGGCACCACCCCGGAGAAGGCGCAGCGCAGGGCGAAGAGACACGGCAGGAGATCATCCACCGTCACCATGGCCAGCACATCGTCGCCGCCGGAGTAGATAAGCCGGCCGTAGAACAGCTCCTCCACCACCCAGCGGGCCACCTCCAGGGCAAAGCCGTTCATGGCCCCGGAAAGCGCCGCGTGGTAGGCGGGGCTGGCTGGGCGGGGAGAGCCTAGAAGCTCGTGAACCACGTCCTCGGAGCGGGGGTAGCGCCGCTTCAGGTCGGTCACGAGGTTGGGCTGCCACAGCTCTTCCAGGCGCAGCACCACGTCTTCGTGCCCCGACACCCACTTGCCCATGCCGTCGCCATCCATGAGGATGAGCCCGTAGTAGGTTTCTGGGCGGTGCCCCACGGCCCGTTTCCAGAGGTCGGCGATCTGGTCGCGGGAGCGGGCAGCTTGCCCGGCTTCACCCTCCTCCTCCTCTCTCGCATCCAGGAGCTCGGGCAGCCGGCGGGCCAGCAGCCGAAGGTTCTGCTCCTTCGTCCCCAACTGATCAGCGAGCTTCTTGGGCAGGACCGCCCAGCCCTTCGACTCCTTCGCCAGTCTGCAGAGCTCCTGGAACGCTTCACACCGCCGGCCGAAGTCCTTGTCTTTCTCCCCCGGCCGCTGCGCGGGCGGCAACTGCGCCAAGTCGGTGGCAATGGCCATGGTGTGAGTGGAGACCACGCAGCGGTGGATCGCGCCGTGCTCGCCGTCCTCCTGTGGCAGGTCAGTGTGCTGGCTCGCCCACTGGGTGAAGCGCCGCGGCCACAGACGCTTGAGGGAGCAGAGCGCACACAGGTACTCGTCCTCGCGGACCAGTCGCCGGTCGTGTTTGGCAAGCAGATCCCACACCGTCGTTCCGCGCTGCCCTCTGGGCAGCTCGAACTTCGCCCGAGGCCGGTTCTTGCCCTTTTCGGCTTCGGGGGGTTCGCTGTCGTCCGGCCCCCGCAGCCACTCCCGCTCGCCGCACACCGTGCAGCGGTACCCCTTCTGCCGGGTCTGGGGGAAGCGGCGGGTGGCCTTCACCGCCCCGAGGGTGCGGTCGGCCAGGTCCCGCAGAGCGGGGTAGAGCACTCCTGGGTTCGGGGAGTAGACGGCCGGCGCACCCCCTTCCTTGAGGTGCACCTCCACCTCGTGGCCTTCGCCGAGGAAGCGCTCCAAGAACTGCCAGAACGGGCTGGCGAGAAAGCCCGGCCGTTTCCCGTCGGGGTAGAAGTGGCCCAACGCCCGCTCCAGTTCGGCCACCGAAGCGACGACTTCCAGGCGCCCGTGGCGGCCCTCCTTTTCCTTCCACTCCACGAGGGGTGCGAACGGCACGGCCACCCACTGCACCTCGGGGAAATCGGCGAGCTGGGCCTCGATTTGCTTCTCCATGTCGGCGACTCCAGCCACCTGCGCGTCGGCGACTCCAGCCGTCTTCGCGATCTCGCACAGCTCGCGAGCGCTCTGCAGCGCCTCCTCGCGGATCCAGGCCTGCACCCGTCGCTCCACCTCCCGGGCCAGCTCCGCCGCGCCGGCGTGGGGCACCAGGGCCACGAAGCGGTTGGGCAGGCACGGAGAGAAGAGCGGGTTGGAGTCGGTGGGGGCGTCCAGCCAGGCGGGCCGGCGGGGGTCGCCCTTGTCGGGGAAGACGACTCCCTGCTCTTGCAGCCACGCGTCCGCCAGCGGCACCCCCCACAGGCTCGGGAAGATGACGGCGTCGGGCCCGAACCGCTCCACGACCACTTTCATGGCCTCCCAGGCCAGGTAGGACATGAGGTGGCTGCCGGCCCACAGGTCCGAGGTGCTGCGCGCCTGCTCGATGAACTGCTGCACCGAGCCGAGGGAGACCAAGAGCAGCGCCGGGTTCCCCTCGGGGTCGGCGGCACGGGCCCCGGCAAAGGCCGAGGCCAACCCCAGGTGCTCCCAGATGGAGTGGTCGGGCACCCGGGTGTCGGCGGGCAGCAGCCGCCACACCTCGCCCAGGCCGAGGCCCTTCGGGTCGCTGACCGGCCCCAGCCGCCAGAGGGTGAGCAGCGCTCGGCGCAGCAGCCAGACGGTGTGCGCCTCGTCTTGGCCCAGCTCGGGGGGGGCGAGCTGGTCACCGAGTACGTCATCGCTCAAGGCGATCGGCTGTGCTCCGGGCACTTCGAGGGCCGCTTCGGGATCCTCACTTTTCCCCGCCGCTGCGAGAATTCTCTGCATCTCGTCGCCGGCGGCGCGCACCAGGCGGCCGGCGGTGTCCACGTAAAGGTCCGGGAGCTGGTACTGATCCCCGCCCAAGGGGTGGACCAGCTGGGCGCCCCTCCGCGACCAGAAGCGGATGCCCTTTCCCAACTGTTTCTCTTCTTTGGGCGTTGGCCACCTGGGGCGGTCGGCGGCCGCAGCCCAGGTGTCGGCCAGGTGCGCGGCGTCGCGCAAGCTCTTCCCGAGCTGCTCGTGGCCGAAGCAGTACTCGTACAGGCGGGCCACGGTGCCCCCCTCGTGCCCTTCCCGGGTGCGGCTCAAGATCAAGGCTTTTTCTGGGGGATCGTGTAACCACGCGGCCAATTTTGCTTGCCAAAGACGAAGGTTCGGCTCGTCCATGCGACCTCCTCAGTCGTCTCCAAGTTTCCGTTGATGGTGGGCTTTTCGGCGGGCTATTGGGGGAGGGTAAAGAATGGGTGGGCCACAAAGTGCGGACCGATAGCGGCGCTGTTGCTAATATCGTCAAGCGCGGCGGCTGTGTCAAGGGGCGTGCTGCCTCGGGTCGTCGGGTTGCAACAGGGCTTGGCAAGAGAGAGGGACGAGCGATATGGTGGCGAGGCGTTCGGTGCTGGTGCAAACCGCTGGGACGTCGTTGATTTCGAACCTGGGGGAACCTTCGCTGGTTGCCGACTTCGAGCGGTGGGTGGAAGGTCAGCCGCCGGCGGAGCACAAACTCCTGACGGAGCACCGCCCGGAACTGGTGGCCGCCGCCCGCGCGTTGGCAAGGCGACAGTTCGAGGAGGTGGCGGAGCAGCTCGCAGGGATCCGCGGCAGGGTGCGGGTGCTGGGAGCCGAAACGGCGAGCCTCGAGGCGCTCCGGGGAGAGGGGGCCTACTCTGGAATCCGCTCGGTGGTGCTGCTGCACAGCGACACGCCGGCGGGGGTAGCAGCGGCCGCCGTGCTGCAACCTCTCCTGGCGCGGCGCTTCGATCTGCTGGTAGAGCGGCGGCGCGTGAGCGACCTGGTCGACACACCCGCCTCCACCTTCAAGGTGTTGGGTCTGCGAAACCTGGTCCAGAAGCTGGCGGAGGTGGTCCGCCAGCGGGGAGCCGCCGATGTGGTGATCGATGCCACCGGCGGTTTCAAAGCGCAGATCGCCACCGCTGTCACCTTCGGCCAGGCCTTCGGCATCCCCGTGCTGTACCTCTTCGAGCGCTTCGCCGAGATCATCGAGTTCCCACCCTTGCCAGTCAGCGTGGACGTGGCGTTGGCCACAGCGCACCACGACCTGTTGGCAGCCGGAGCCGTTTCGGAAGCGTCCCTGGTCGCCCGCTTCGGGGCGCCGCTCACCGAGGCCAACGCGCGTTTCGCCGAGTTTTCGATCTGCCTCGCCGGGCCGGAGCGGGGGGGGGAGGAGAATGTTTGGGCTGTGTCGCCGATGGGCCAGCTCCTGCTCGAACTCTGGCGGTCGCATCGAGACGCCACTCCTTAGCCCGGGGCGAAGGCAATCTCCCCGAGGCCTGCGGTCGTGAACTTTCCCAGGTGGAGCACGGCCGCAGGTCCCAGGATGGGCCAGAAGGGAGCCCAACCCGGGCCGTACGTGATTTCTCCCGTCAGCCCTCCGAGGTGCATGAGGCGCCGTTGCCGCCGCGAGTAACGCGGCAGATCGCACCACTTCGTGCTCGCCGCCACCGTGGCAACGTCTGTGGCGGTTGCGGGATCAAGCAGTCTCGGAGACGAACCGAGACCGCCCCAGCACATCTTCGCCAGCCGCAGCCGCCGCTCGGCCGCGGCCAACAGGTGCCGGAACGTCGGGGCCGCCTCCGCGGGAACGCCGTCGGCGATCAGGCGCAGGGGGGAGAGCAGACGCACCGTGAGACGGTCGCTGGCGCCGGGGGGAGGCGGCGTGAGGTGCTGGACCGTGCTCTCATGGATGCGCGGGGGGGCCGACGTCCTGAAGCTCTGGGCATGCGGGCCGATCCCCCTGGCCGCCGCCAACTCCAGGGCAACCCGCCAGCGCCAGCTGTCGGCTGTCGCCGGGCCGAAGAGCCGCACCAGGACCTCTAGCGTGTCCCCTGACACCTTGGCGCGGAGGATCCACGGGGCGAGGCGAAATCGAGGGCCGTGCGTGCCCGCTTGCTCGGTGCGCTGAGGTTGCCACAGACGGGGGAAACCGCACTGGGACCGCTCGGCACAGGAGACGCAGGGAGTGCCCTTGCGGCGGCAGAGCAGGTAGCGGAGGCTGTGTCCCAGGGCGCCGCGGAGGCTGTTGGCCCACCAGTAGTCGGCGGCGAGAGGCCTGCCGTCGGTCGTCACCAGCGTGGCGACGATGTCGGTTACCGCGAGGTCGTCCATTTCGCCCCAGCCGAGGCCCGTCCTTCGTGCCCCGGCTTCGTTCACAGGTCGTGCGCCGCGAGTATAGCACGCGCCCACGCGGCGAGAAAGCACGGACGCGGCGGGATGTGTGTATGACGGGGGCGGAGCTGGGGGGCATCCGACGGCGGCTGGCTGCGCGCCATGCTGGGCGC
>JBBISY010000049.1:0-17808 GCA_037441065.1 Acidobacteriota bacterium
CGGCCGCCGCGGTGATGGCCCTCGCCCGGGTGCGGCCGCGCCGCGCGCTGGCCGCCGCGGCCGCCGGTGGTGCCGCGGTCGTTGTGGTGGCGCTTGCCCTGCAGTGGGCGAGCGGCGGGTGGTTCCTGTTCCACACCGTGACCGGTAACCGCAACCCGTTCTCGCTGACGCGGGCTGCCACGTTGTACCTCGACTTCGTCTGGCGTCACCCGCTGCACGTGGCGGTCCTGGCGGCACTGGTGGCCGCCCAGGTGGCGCGCCGGCGCGTGGACGTGGCGGGGCTCTACGCTGTCCTCGCCTGCGTGGCGGTCGTGAGCGCCGGCAAGGTCGGCTCCGACCGCAACTACTTTCTCGAACCCCTCGCCGCGGCAGCGCTGCTGGCGGCGCGCTCCTTCCCCCTCGAGGCGCCGGCTTGGCTCGGCCGCTGGCGCCGCCCGGCCGCGGTGGCGGTGCTCGTCGCCGCCCCGATCTGGGGTGCCTGTGGCCTCGGCGACCAGCTGGCACGGCGGGGGGCGCTTTCGGGTTGGGAAGTGAGCCAGCGTCAGCTCCTCCAGCGGGTCCGAGCCCTGGACGGGCCGGTGGTGAGCGATGACGCGTCGCTGCTCCTGCGTGCCGGCAAGCCCATCCTGTTCCAGCCCTTTGTCATGGCCGAGCTGGCCCGGGCGGGTCGCTGGGACGAGTCTCCCTTCCTGGCCATGCTGGAGAGGGGTGAGGTGCGGGCGCTCGTCCTCCAGACGGCGCCGGCCAGCGTGCTGGCCAGCCGCTACACTCCGGCCATGCGGCAGGCCATCGCCGCGCGCTACCGGGCCACGTGGGGGTTTCATGTGGGCGCCACCTACACCGTGTACGAGCCGCGGTGACGCCCGGGGACTGGAGTGCGGGACGTTCGCAAGAGCGGCGGCGGGACAGGCGGAGCGGTGCCCCACCGCCGGCTGCGCGACAGCGGGGCGAAGCGGCACGCCGTGGCGCGGTCTTCGGTACCATGGCCAGGGCGTGAACCCCTACCGCCGGAGGTTGCCGATGCGCTGTGACGCCTTGGTCGTGGTCGGGATGGGACTCCTTGCCGCCAGCGGTGGCGCGGCGCCGCCGCCCTCCCCCCGGGAGGTGCTGGGCCTTGCGGTGGGCGAGGACCGGGTGCTGGCCTCGTACGCGGAGAGCGTGCGCTACCTCGAAAGGCTCGCTGCGGCCAGCGACCGCCTCCAGCTCCTGGAGCTGGGGCCCACGGTGGAGGGCCGGCAGATGGTGGCGGCGGTCATCTCCTCGCCGGCCAATCTGGCCAGGCTGGCCGAGCTGCGGCGCGGCTGGGCGAGGCTGGCGGATCCGCGCGGCGCGGCGCCGGAGGAGTTGGACGGGCTGGCCGCCTCGCTGCCGGCGTGCGCCCTGGTCACGGCAGGGATCCACGCCACGGAGGTGGCCGGGCCGCAGGCGGCGCTGCTGTTCGTGCACGCCCTCGCAGCGGCGCCGCCGTCTTCCGCGCTGGCAGACTGGCTGGAGCGCGTGGTGCTGCTGGTGGTGCCGTCGCTCAACCCGGACGGGCAGGAGGCGGTGGTGGCCTGGTACCGGAAGTGGCTCGGCACCCCCTTCGAAGGGTGCCAGCCGCCCTTCCTCTACCACCGCTACGCCGGCCACGACAACAACCGTGACTTCGTGTACCTGACCCAGCCCGAGAGCCGTGCCTTGAACCGTTTCGTGTACCGCGACTGGCACCCCCAGCTCTTCCTGGATCTCCACCAGATGGGAACCACCGGACCGCGGCAATTCGTGCCGCCCTTCTCCGACCCCGTCGCCCCCAACGTCCACCCCTTGGTGTGGTGGGTGACCTCGCACCTGGGTTCGCTGATGGCCTGGAGGCTGGGGGAGGAGGGTAAGGGCGGGGTGGTGTCCGGGTGGGTCTTCGACGGCAACTGGATCGGCGGCACGCGGAACACGGGGTGGTGGAAGAACGTCTTCGGTGTGCTCACGGAGACCGCCTCGGCGGCGCTGGCTACCCCTGTCGAAGTGGACGAGAACGAGCTGCGGGCCGGCGGGAAGGGGCTCGCGGACTACCGGCAGCAGGTGAACTTCCCCATGCCGTGGCGCGGCGGCCGCTGGGGGCTGGCCGACGCGATCGCGTACCAGCTCACGGTGATGCGGTCACTCCTCGAGTTCGCGGCCACCCACACGGCGGCCGTGCTGCGCGCCACCGCCACCATGGCCGCCACCGCCGTGCGGCGCGGCGAGAGCGAGGCGCCCCGCGCGTACCTGGTGGGCGCCGAGCAGCGCGACCGGGGACGGGCGGCGGCGCTGGTGGCGCTCCTGCAGGAAGCCGGTGTGGCGACTAGCGTGGCGGAGGGAGCCCTCACCGCCGACGGCTACCCCTATGCGGCGGGAACGGTCGTGATCCCCACGGCACAGCCCCTGCGGCAGTACCTGGTGGAGGTGCTGGAGCGCCAGTCGTACCCGGAAGTCTCCCCCGCGCCAGGGGCCGAAATCCTGCTGCCCTACGACATCACCGCCTGGTCGATGCCGCTCGCCTTCGACGTGGCCGTGACCCGGGTGGAACGCTCCCTAGAGGGACCGCTCGAACCCCTCGCGGGACCTCCCCCCTGGGCCCGCGGGGCGCTGGAGGGGTCGGGAGGGGTGGGGGCGTGCGAGCCCCAGCAGCTGGGCTGCTTCTCCCTGGCGAACCGCGCGCTGGCGGCAGGGGCACAGGTGTGCCGGTGGGGCGGCTCGGGCCGCGA
Organism: Acidobacteriota bacterium; assembly: GCA_037441065.1. Classification (GTDB taxonomy): domain Bacteria; phylum Acidobacteriota; class Thermoanaerobaculia; order Thermoanaerobaculales; family Thermoanaerobaculaceae; genus JACADV01. The sequence continues at coordinate 2,721 of JBBISY010000049.1, forward strand.
GGCGCCTGGGACCTTCTACGTGTCCGGCCTGGCCCCGGCTCGTCTCGCCGAGCTGGCGGATGAGGAGGGGGTACAGCTGCGCCTCCTGACCGCTCCCCCGGCGGGCTGTGCTGCCATCCAGGCGGGGCCGGTCGGGGTGTTCCACCCCGACTTCCCGGTGGAGGACGCGGGTTGGCTTCGCTTCGTGCTGGAACAGGCTGGCTTTGCCGTCACTGTGGTGCGGAAGGCGGACCTGGCGGCGGCGAAACCCTCGTGGCGCACCCCGGTGCTCGTTTTCCCTCCCCTCGACGGCAAGGCCATCGTGGAGGGGCGGGGACGCCAGGCCATCGTGGCGCCGCCGCCGGAGCTGCGGGGCGGCATCGGGACTGAGGGCGCCAAGGCGGTGAAGACGTTCTTCGAGGCGGGCGGCACAGTCATCGGCTTCGGGGCCAGTGCGGAGTGGCTGGGCGAACTCCTGGAGCTGCCGGTGACCAACTCGCTGCGCGGCGTGGCTCGCGAGGAGTTCTACGCTCCGGGCGCCCAGGTCTCCCTGGCCGTGGACCGCGAGACGCCGCTTGCCTGGGGCTTGCCGGCGCGCCTGGCCGTGACCATGGAGGGCCCCTTCGGTTTTCAGACGCAGCCGGCGGGCGGCGAGGCGGCGCGGCGGGTGGTGGCCCGCTTCCCCGACGAGCCGCTGCTGCTCTCCGGGTGGCTGCGGGGGGAGGAGAAGCTGCGGCGGCGCGCCGCGGTGGTGGAGTTGCGGCGCGGCCCGGGGCGGGCGGTGCTGTTCGCCTTCGCGCCGTACTTCCGCGGCCAGACCCGGGGCGCCTTCCCCCTCCTCTACAACGCGGTGCTGGCTGGTCTCGCGAGCCGGGAGGGGCCAACATGCGCCGGTTCCGCGGGCCGGTCGGCGGGTTATGATCGGCACGAGGCTTGCCCGTGACCCGAGTCCTGATCGTGGGCGCGGAGACGCCGGCGTTGCAACGGGTCGTCCCGCTGCTGCTGCGCGCCGACTTCGTCCTCCAGCGGGTACCCCGAGCCGATGAAGCGGCGGCGCTGCTGCAGCAAAGCCCGTTCGACCTGGTGATCGTCCGCCACCCCACCTCCGGGTTGTCGGTGGGGGAGCTGGTGAGCAGGATCCGGGCCGCGGGCAGTCCCAACCGCCACTGCGGCGTACTGCTGCTGGCCGAGGCGCAGTCGGCGGGGGAAGTCGGGCACCTGCTGGGCCGCGGGGTGAACCGGGTCGTGAACCTGGAGGGGCCGAGCGACCGCTTGCTCCTGGCGGTGGCGGACATGATTGCCGTGCCGCCGCGCCGTTCGGTGCGGGCCGTGGTGCAGCTGGAGCTGTGGGTGCAGCGGGGGGCGGTGCGGTCGCTGGCCCTCACCCGCAACATCTCGGCCACCGGCATGCTGGTGGAAGGGGGGAGCGAGTTTCCCATCGGGGCGATCCTGCGCTTCGAGCTGACCATTCCCGGAGAGGAGGCACCGATCCGTGGAGAGTGCGAGGTGGTGCGGCGCGCGACGGAACAGCGGGCCGATGGGATCGGCGTGCGCTTTCGCAGCTTCGAGGAGGACGGCAGGGAACGGTTGCAGCGCCTCCTGAGCTGTCCGCAAACCGAGGAGCAGAGCGCATCGTAGGAATTGAGTGTCACCACCGTCGCGCCCGCGAGGGAGCAGCGGCTGGCTGGGGACAGGGGGAGGTTGCATGCGATCGTGGATTTTCTCCGTGCTGCTCGTGCCGGCGCTGGTCGGAGCTCAGAGTCTGCCGACGGGGGGTGCGGCGGCCTACACTCCCGAACCGGTGGCGGCGCACCCGGAGTGGGACGCCCCCTACACGGAGGCGATCCGCGCCGCCTCGACGGACCCCCAGTTCCTGACCGAACTCGTGGATCACCTGCCGGCTTCCCCCTCGGTGCCGACGCCGCTGGCCTTCCACGGGGTCATTGCCGGGGGGGCGGGACACCTCACCTCGTCGGCGGGGGTGGCTGCCTACCTGCGCGCCGTGGCCGCAGCGTCGCCGCGGGTGCGGGTGTTTTCCCTCGGCTGCAGCGAAGAGGGCCGCGAGATGATTCTGGTGGCGGTGGCCGACGAGGCAACGGTGGCTTCCCTGGAGGAGTACCGGGCCATCACGGCCGCGCTCTCGGATCCCCGGACCGTTTCCGAGGAGGAAGCGCGCCGCCTCATTGCCCGCGGCAAGCCCATCTACTACCTCACCGGCGGGCTGCACTCCCCCGAGACGGGCAGCCCCGAGATGCTGATGGAGCTCGTCTATCGGCTCGCCGTGGAGGAGACACCGCTGATCCGCTCGATCCGCGAGAACGTCATCACCCTCGTGACGCCGGTGCTGGAGGTGGACGGGCGAGACCGGATGGTGGACCTGTTCCGCTTCTCCCAGGCGCACCCCGAAGCGGCCACGCCACCCCTCGTCTACTGGGGGCACTACGTGGCCCACGACAACAACCGGGACGCCATCGGCATGGCGCTCGCCCTCACCCGCCACGTCGAGCAGGCTCTGGCCACGTGGCACCCGCAGGTGATGCACGACCTGCACGAGTCGATCCCCTTCCTCTACATCTCCTCCGGGACCGGTCCCTACAACGCCTGGCTCGACCCGCTGGTGGTGGACGAGTGGGAGCGCATGGCCATCCGCGAGGTCCAGGAGCTCACCGCCAAGGGCCTGCCGGGCGTGTGGACGCACGGGTTCTACGACGGGTGGGCGCCCGGTTACCTCTTCTGGCTCGCCCTGGGCCGCAATGCCGTGGGCCGCTTCTACGAGACCTTCGGCAACGTCATGCCCAGCACGGAAGAGCGAATCGTGGAGGCGGAGAGCCAGCGGGCGTGGTACCGCCCCAACCCGCCGCTGCCGCGGGTGCGCTGGTCGCTGCGCAACAACGTGAACTACCAGCAGAGCGGCGTGCTCCTGGCGCTCTCGCACGTGGCGGCCGAGCGGCAGCGCTACCTGGAGCAGTACTGGCAGCTCGGCTGCCGCGCCGTGGCCAAGGCGCGCCGGGAGGGGCCCGCCGCCTATGTCCTCCCTGCGAGCCAGAAGCGCCGCGGGCAACTGCGTGACCTGATGGCCCTGCTGGTCCGGCACGGGGTCGAGGTGCACCGCGCGCTGGAGGATTTCCAGGTGCCGGTCCCGAGCGAGGGGGCGGCGCGGCCTGGCTCCGCCAGCGACGCCCGGGGAAAGGGGCAACCCGCGCCAGCCCCCGCTGCGCCTTCCCGGCGGGGTTTTCCGGCCGGCAGCTTCATCGTGAGGATGGATCAGCCCCTCTCGCGGCTTGCGGACGCGCTCCTCGACACCCAGTACGTGCGCGGCGAGGAGCGGCTCTACGACGACGCGGGTTGGACGGTCGGCTACGCCCGCAACCTGGAGGTGTGGCGCGTGACCGCCGCGGAGGTGCTGGAGGTGCCGATGGAGCGCTGGTCGGGCCCAGTGGCGCGGCCTGCCCCGGCGCTGTCCCCCCGTGCTGCTGCCCTCCTCCTGCGGCACCACGCCGACACCGATCTGGTGCGGCTGCGCACCGCGCTGCCGCACCTACCCATGCTCGTGGCGGAGCAGCCGTTCTCGGCCGGGGAGAGCTACGGGGCCGGGACGGTGATCGTGCCGCTGGCGGATGGGGAGCGTTCCCTGCTCGCCGAGACGCTGGCAGGCCTGGATCTGCCCGTGGCTCCGGTGCCCGCCGTGCCCTCCGTCCCCACCCACCCCTTGGCCGTGCCGCGGGTGGCGCTCCTCCACACCTGGTTTTCCACCCAGGACGAGGGGTGGTTCCGCCTCGCCCTGGAGGAGCTGGGCATCCCCTACGAGTACCTTGCCACCCCAGAGGTGGCGGCGTTGGGGGACTTGCGGCAACGGTACGACGTCATCCTTATGGCGCCATTCGGGCCGGTCCGCTCCCAGGACGTGGTGAACGGGTACCCCGACGGCCCGCCGCTCCCGTGGCGAGCCACCGAGCCCACCCCCAACCTGGGAGTGGACGAAACCGACGACATGCGGCCGGGGCTCGGCTTTGCGGGTCTAGCGAGCCTCCAGGCCTTCGTCCGGGCAGGGGGGGTCTTCCTCGCGGTGGGGAGCGCCGCGCGGTTCGCGGTGGAGATGGGGCTGGCCCGGTACGTGCGGCTGGCCGAGACGGAGGGCCTCAAAGTTTCAGGCAGCCTCCTGCGCGCCGCGGTACGCGACGCGACCAGCCCCGTGGCCTACGGCTACGACTCGACTCTGCCGGTGTACTTCGACGACGGCCCCGTCTTCAGCGTGGGGACGGTGTCCCGCCCGGAGCGGGAGGAGCGCCGCCCGAGCGGCCGGGGCTCCATCCACGACCCTGACGTGCCCCAGGGGCGCCCCTTCTTGCCACCGCCCGAGCCGCCCGTGCTGGACCCTCTGGACGAGGGTTTCGTGCGCCCGGGTGCGCTCCCCTTCCGCACCCTCCCCTACCTCCCCAAGCGGCAAGACCGCCCGCGGGTGATTCTGGAGTTCCCCAAGGGCGAGGGGGAGCTGCTCCTCTCGGGCCTCCTCGAGGGGGGCAAGGTGCTGGCGGGAAAGGCGCTGGTGGTGGACTGTCCGCGGGGTGCGGGGCACGTGCTGCTCTTCGGCAACAACCCCATGTGGCGGCACAACACCCAGGGGAGCTGGGCGCTGGTCACCAACGCCATCCTCCAGGCCGCGCACCTGGGGGTAGGGTGGCCGCCCCCGGCGCCCTCAGTTGAGCCGTGAGGGGTCCTCCGGCGGGAGCGGTGGGTGCTGGCGCCGTGCCGCCAGCTGCTCCTCCGCCGCCCAGCGGGCGCGAATTACCGCATCCCGGCGGCGACGGGCGCGAACGGCCAGGAGCGCGAGCAAAGTAATGCCCAGCCACAGGGCGGTAGCGCTGGTGAGGAACGGCACCCACGTGTTCCACAGGTTCTCCTTGCCGAAGAACACCGCTGCCGCCACGGCCGGCGAGGTGCCGGTTGCGTCTCGAAACGCAGCTTCGAAGTCGCGCCCGGCAGCGACGTGGCGCAGCGTGGCCGCCACGAACCCGGGGCCGAATCGCCGCAGGAGGTGGCGGAGCAGCGCCGCCGACGTGGCGTAGGAGCGCCGGGCGGCGGCGGCACTGCCGAGAAAGCCCGCCTCCAGTTCCGCCAGGGTGTGCGGGCCCGGTCCGATCACCGCCAGCGCGAAACGGGCGCGATCCTCGATGCCCCACTCCCGGGCGGCCACAGTGGCCAACCCCTCGTCGAACCAGCGGGGGAGCGGCTGCCCGCCTGCGGCCTGCGCGATGAGGAGATGGGCCATTTCGTGCTCGAACAGGGCTTCCAGCGAGCGGTCTGGGTAGGATGGCACTCGCGCCGGGAACAGCACGATGGTGCCCAGCGGCGCCAGGGCGTAGCCGCTTACCCAGGAGGGGGCGCGGCCCGCCAGCGGCGACCGTTCGCTGGCGAGGACGAGGCGGACCGGGCCCCGGGGCGGCGGGATGCCCAGGAGGTTCGCCGTGGCCCGGAAGTCGTGGTGCGAGAAGGCGCGCAGCCTGGCCGCCTCGGCGGCGTACTCGGGGGGGGCTTCCACCAGCAGCTCGAGGGCAGCAACCTCGGAGCCGAAGGCCATGGCCGCCAGAGCCGCCGCCGCGAGCAGGGTGTGTCCCATCGCCGGCATGGTAGCGGTTCGGGGGGGCCCGAGGTCCACGCCGCCCTGGCGGGGGCGGCGGAGTACCATGGCGCAGCTGGGCAGGCGACCCGCCAAGGGGTGCCGAAAGGGGGAGCGATGCGCGCCTTCAAGGAGTTGGGACGCGACGAACTGCTCGCGGCTCTCGAGATGTTCGCCAAGAACTGGTTGGCCCACGACGGCTGCTGGTTCCTGGCCGCCGAGGAGCGGTTCGGTCTCGACACGGCCCTGGAACTGGACACGGCCGCCTGGGCCCGCTTTGCGGTCACCGAGGCGCGGCGGATCCTGAGCACCTTCGGGATCGCGGCGGGTGGTGGCCTGGCATCGCTGGAGCGCGCGTTGGGGCTGCGGATGTACGCGCTCCTCAACCCGCAGCGGGTGGAGTGGTCGGAGGACCGGCGCGTGCTGCGCTTCTTCATGGAGGGGTGCCGCGTGCAAGAGACGCGGCGGCAGAAAGGGCTGCCCGACTTTCCGTGCCAGCAGGTGGGGATCGTGGAGTTCTCCACCTTTGCCCGCACCGTGGACCCCCGCATCCGCACCACCTGCCTCCACTGCCCACCCCAGGCGCCGAGTGGGGCGTTCTGCGGCTGGGAGTTCACCCTGCCCGAGGCGGCGGGGGACAAGAGGTGAAGGAGATCCGTGCGGCAGGCGCGGGAGCGCCGGGGGTGACCGCGTGCGCGCCGTGATTGCCGAGCGGCCCGGCGACGAGAGCGTGCTGCGCCTCGTCGAGGTGGCGGACCCTGTGCCCACTGCCGGGCAGCTGCTGATCCGCGTGCACGCCACGGCGGTGAACCGGGCCGACCTGCTGCAGCGCCGGGGGCTCTACCCCCCGCCCCCGGGGGCTTCCGAGGTCCTGGGGCTGGAGTGCGCTGGCGAGGTGGTGGCGGTGGGCGAGGAGGTGTCGGGGTGGCGGGTGGGCGACCGCGCCATGGCACTCCTCGCGGGGGGAGGCTACGCCGAGCTGGTGGCGGTGGACGCCGGCTGTGCCATGCCCGTGCCGCCCCAGCTCTCCTGGGAGGAGGCGGGGGGGTTGCCCGAGGTCACCCTCACCGTGTACCTGACCCTCTTCACCCTGGGGCGGCTGCGGGCTGGGGAGACGGTGCTGGTGCACGGCGGGGGGAGCGGCGTGGGGACCGCCGCCATCAACCTGGTGACCTTGGTGCAGGCTACCGTTTTCGTCACCGCGGGCAGCGACGAGAAGTGCCGGCGTTGCGAAGCGCTGGGTGCGCGCGCCGCTTTCAACTACCGACAGCAGGACTTCGTCGCCGCGCTCCAGGAGGCCACGGGCGGTCGGGGCGCGGACCTCATTCTGGACCCCATCGGCGGCGCGTATCTGGCCCGCAACGTGGAGGCGCTGGCCCCCGGGGGGAGGCTGCTGCTCATCGGCACGATGGGGGGGCGCCACGGCGAGCTGGACGTGGCGGCGGTGCTGCGCAAGCGGGTGACGATTATCGGTTCCACCCTCCGGGCCCGGCCCAGCGAGGAGAAGGCCCAGGTGGTGCAGGATTTCCTACGGGACTTCGGGGCGGCGCTGGAGCAAGGGCGGATCCGGCCAGTGATCGACTCCGTGCTCCCGCTGGAAGCGGTGGCGGAGGCGCACCGCCGGGTGGCCTCCTCGGCCCACCTGGGCAAGGTCATCCTACGCGTGCGCTAGCCCTCGCGCCGGTCGGTGGTGGGGGGAGCGGGAGGGTGGACCGCCACGCCTTCACGGGCGATCGCGCCGTTCCAGCAGTACCAGCACGTGCCGATCCCCCAGGGAAAAGGCTTCCTTCACAATGCCAGTGACGGTGAGGGTCTCCCCCTCCCGGGGGAGCGGTCGCTCGGTGACCACGATCATCTCGCCGGTCCCATCGTTCACCGTGAAGTACTTCGCGACGAGAAGGTTCGTGGTGTCGGTGACCTTTCCGGCCACGGTCACCTCGCGCCCGTCGTATTTGCGGGGGTCGGCGAGAATGTCGGCAATTTTGGTGGCGAAGAGACTGGAGCAGGCGGCCAGCAGCACCCCCAGCGCGGCCAAGGCCAAGCGTCGGTGCACGAACATGCCTTCGGTCCTCCTCTTCCTCACAACCCTACACCGACAGGGCAGGAAAGAACAGGGGCGGCCCGCAGCAGCGGGCCGCCCCGTGACGAGCCATTCCCTACTAGAAGCGCACCTTGAGGCCGGCCTGGTACTGCCGGGGCGGACCGGCCAGATCCTTCTCGTTGAAGGTGGGGTCCAGGGAACCGTTGGCCAGCACCATGCGCGTCTTGCTCGTGCGCAGGTTCTCCGAGTTGGTGACGTTGAACACCTCGGCGACGATCTCCGCCTCGAACCCGCCGCCAAAGGCGAAGGTCTTGGACAGGCGCAGGTCCAAATTGAAGTAGGAGGGCTGGCGGAACGAGTTGCGCCGGTAGTGGACGCCGTCCACGTAAGCGTTGTAGTCCACGCTGCCCGGATCGTAGCAGCGGCCGCTCACCACGTTGTAGCACACGTCGCTGGACGGGGTGAAGGGGTAGCCGGAGCGGTAGTTCACGATGGTGGAGGCGAGGATGTCGAAGGGCAGGACCACCACCGAGGAGACCACTAGCCGGTGCCGCACGTCGAAGTCCGAGTAGCCCCAGTTTGCCTCGGGGTCCAGCGGGTCCTCCCCGGAGCCGTAGGCGCCGATGGAGACGGTGTTCTCGTTGGAGTTGGTGTCGTTGGCTTCGGAGTAGGTGTACGACGCATCCACGAGCCAGCGGTTACTCCAGCGCTTGCGGGCCTTCAGCACGAGGGCGGTATAGTCCCCGTGGCCGTCGGAGGTGAACATGTTGGTGCTGTTGAAGTTGGTGTTGTTCACCCGGCGGGTGTCGTAGAGGTTGGCACCCCAGGGGGTGGTGCCCACTGGAACCAGGTTGGCGTCGTAGATGCGCTCCAGGTTCTCCGACTTGGAGTAGACCAAATCCACCCCCACCGACAGGTTGGCGAAGAGTTCCCGCTCGGCGCCGATCGAGAAACGCTTCGTCAAGGTGTGTTCGAAGTCTTGGTCGAAGAAGTAGATGGTTGGCTTGTCCGCGCCCGAAGCAGGGGGAGCCGCGAGGATGTTGGGGAAGGTGGGGCAGCTCACCGAGCGGCAATTGAGGTAGTACCGGGCGCCGGTGAGGCCGTTATTGAGGAGAGCGTTGGCGAGGAGGATCGTCGAAGTCTTGTCGTAGAAGTACCCGAACCCGCCGCGGACGACAGTCTTCCCATCCCCCAGCGGATCCCAGGCAAAGCCGATGCGGGGTGCCCAGTTGTTGGTGTCGTCCGGTACCTTGCCGGTGCGCGGTTCGAGGGGGTTGGTGATCGGGGGCGTCGGGTTGTTCTGCAGGTCGTAGCGAACGCCGTAGGTCACGGTGAGGGTGGGTCGGATCCGCCACTCGTCCTGGAGGTAGATGGCGTAGTAGTTCACGTCGAACTTGGCGTGGCCGTCGTTGGTGTAGAAGGCCTGCGTGAAGCTGTACGCCCGGTTGTTGAAGAAGTCGTCCCAGGTGGAGTAGGTGTACTGCCCCGCCTTGTAGCGGGGGAACCAGTTGTCGTACTTCACCGCGTCGTAGTCGAACCCCGCTTTGAGGGTGTGGGGCCCCAGGAAGTAGCTGAAGTTGTCCTTGATCTGGGTGTGCTTCTCGATGAGGTCGTTGGGCAGGTAGTTGCGCTGGCCGAAGTTCGCCTCGAAGCCGCGGATCTGCACCTCGGGGATGCCGGTGACGTTGGGGATACGCGGGCGGCTCTCGTCCGAGTACTGGAGGATCACCTCGTTGAAGATGGCGGCGCTGAACACCGAGTTCACGTTGGCCACGACGCTGAAGAAGTCGCCGTTTTCGAAGCCGTTGTTGGACCAGCCGGTGTTGAGGTAGCGGGTGTCCGTGCCGTTGGCTCCGTCGTAGTCGGAGTTGTTGTAACGGATCGCCGCCAAGTGGCTCGGCGAGATTTGCCAGTCCAGCTTGGCCAGCCAGACGTCGTTGTCGTCGGTGGAAATCTGGTTGCTGCCCTGCTCCTTTTGGAAATCGAGGCCGGTCCGCGTCTCGAACTCCGCCTCCCGGCCGTCGGGGAAGAGTTTCCACTCGCGGTAGACGGGGAAGTCCTTGCGCTGGCCGTCCAGGGCCACGAAGTAGTGGAGCCGGTCGCGGAGAATCGGGCCACCCACCGCGGCGCCGAACTGCTTCTGATCGAACTGCGCCTGCTCGCGGCCGAAGGCGTCGTCCTCCACCATGCTCTCGTTGCGGAGGTAGAACCAGCCCTCCACCTGCAACTCGTTGGTACCCGACTTGGTGATGGCGTTGATGACGCCGCCGGAAGCGTTGCCGAACTGCACGTTGTAGGAGGAGGGGATGACCTGGAACTCGCGAATGGCCGCCTGCGAGAAGGTGAACGGCGCGCGGGTCGTGCCGCGCTCCTCCCCGAAGAAGTTGGACTGGTTGTTGGCACCGTCGATGTTGAAGCTGTTCTGAACGCCGCGCTGCCCGGCCACGTGCGCCCTACCGTTGTCGTCGGTGGTGGACATGGGGGTGAGGGCGATGAAATCCAAGAAGTCTCGGCCGTTCAACGGCAGGTTGGCGATGGACTGGGCACTGACCGCAGACGCCACGCTCGGGTTGGTGGTCTCCACGACGGGGGCATCGGCTACCACCGTGATTTCCTCCGTCTGGGGCCCCACCTGGAGGGTGAAATCCAGGCGCACCATGGCACCCAACGTCACGGTGACGCCTTGCCGCATCTCGGGCCGGAAGCCCGACAGCTCCACGCGCACGTCGTAGCTGCCCGGCGGCAACAGGTCGATGCGGTAACGCCCCGCGGTGTCGGTGACGGTGCGGCGCAGCAGCCCCGTGGCCGGGTTCCGGACCTCCACGGTGGCTCCGGGCAGGACCCCCTGGTCAGGGTCCACGACCCGCCCGGAGAGCTCGCCGGTGGTCACGCTCGACTGCGCAAGCAGGGGAGCCGCGACGAGCAGCACAAACACCGCCCAAGCCAGGGTTCGAAGTGTTCTCATACGAAACCTCCTCTCGTTCCTCCCGAAACGGGATGTTCCTCCATGCCTATCTTGCACCCTTTGCAGGGGCGCTGACAACCTCCACGAAGGGCAACGTGAAGACCCAGTTGCCGGTGGCAGCGGGCACGATGGTGTTGTGTCGACTCAGGTGATCCACCAGGATGTCCGGCATCGGGCGGTCCAGGCGCGACACCCGCTCGGCGGTGGCCAGGTGGGGGACCGAACCGCCGCCCGCGGCGCGGTAGCTGTTGATGACCAGGGTGAACTGCTCCGAAGCACCGACAGGCCGGCCCGCGATGCGCAGGAAGCGGACCCGCCGACCAGGAGCGGCGCTGGGGTCCAGGGCGTAGTCGGCTCCCTCCAGGGTGTCGAAGGCGTAGGCGGGGCGCCGTCGGCTCCGCTCGACGCTGCAGGGCGGCCCGCTGGTGCAGTCGACGCGCTGCCAGCCAGCGGCCGCGTGCTCGAGGATGTCCCGCAGCTGGGAGCCGGAAACGCGGACCACCACGAGCGAGTTGGGGTACGGGTAGAGGACGTGGGCGAGGCGGGGGGTGATGGGACCGGCGGGGAACTCCACGCGCGAGGTCGACAGCGGCGCCGCCAGCGACAGCTGCGCGCCCGTTGCCGCGAGCTGGGCGGCGTGGACGAGGTCGAGCGCGGCGTCGTCCTGGGTGGGGACGCCCCCCGCGGCGAGGGGGGCGGCCAGCGTGCCGATGACTCGCGAAAACTCTCTGGCGACCCGCGCCCGCGCTGGCTCCGCCGCCGCCACCACCGCCTCGTGCGGCGCCTCGGCACCGGTGGGGAGGTTGGCGCCCCGCCACCCCACGATCCGCCACCCCGTGGCGGTGGGCTCCAGCTCCAGATCCACCCGCGTCACCACCTCCGCCCACCGCCCTGGCTGCGCCACCACCGTGGCGCCCAGCCGGCGGGGCGGGATGTCCTGGTGCGTGTGGCCGCTGAGGAGGAGATCCACGCCCGCCATCTGCGCCAGCCGCCAGGCGAAGTTCTCGTCGCTGGAGGCGTCCTCCGCGCCGGTCTCGAGATCCCGCTCGAAGCCGGTGTGAGCCACGACGATGACCACGTCGGCCCGACGCCGTAGCTCGCCGAGGCGCCGGGTCAGCTCGGCGACGGGATCCCCGAAATCCAGGCCGGCCCACTGTTCCGGCAGGTCCCAGTGGGGAACGTTGGGGTTGGTGAGGCCCACCACCGCCAGGCGCACCCCGCCCCGCTGGAACAGCGCCACCGGCGCGACGGGCAGCTCCGCCGCACCGGCGCCGGCGAGGTTTGCAGCGAGCCAGGGGAAGTGTGATTGGCGGACCGCCCGCCGCAGCGGCTCGAGACCGTAGTTGAACTCGTGGTTGCCGATCACCGCCGCGTCGTAGCCAATCGCGTTCATGGCCGCGACGGTGGGATCCTCCACGCTTGGGGAACGGTCGGCCAGGGCGTAGTGGGTGAGCGGCGTACCCTGCAGGGTGTCACCGCCGTCCAGCACGAGGGTGTGCGGGTTCTCGGCGCGCAGTCGGGCAATGAGGGTAGCCACCTGCGCCAGCGAGCCGCGGGCGGGCCGCTGGCGAACCTCGTCGTAAGGGAGCAGGTGGCCGTGGACATCCGAGGTGTAGAGCACCGTCACCGTCACCGGTTCGGCCGGCGACCAGGCGGCGAGGAGGAGCAGGGCGAGGCGGAGCAGGCGCCTCATACGTGGGCCTCACCGCGGTACTCGCCGAACACGTCGGCGAGCGCGCGGGCGATCTCCCCCACCGAGGCGTACGCCTCCACCGCGGCGAGGATCGCTGGCATGAGCGTGCCGTTGCCGCGAGCGGCAGCGCGGAGCTCGACCAGCGCCGACTGCACCGCGGCGTTGTCCCGGCGGGCGCGCACCGCCTGCAGGCGGGCAATCTGCGCGCGCGAAACCTCCTCGTCCACCCGAAACGTGGGGATGGATCGCGGCTCCTCGGCCTGGAAGCAGTTGACGCCCACCACCAGCTCGGTTCCCGCCTCCACGGCGCGCTGGGTTCGATAGGCGGCCTCCTGGATCTCGCGCTGCTGGAAACCCCGCTCGATGGCGGCGAGGGCACCGCCCATGGACTCGATGCGTTCCAGGTACGCCTGAGCCTCCTGCTCGATGCGGTCCGTCCACGCCTCCACCACGTAGGAACCGCCCAACGGGTCCACCACGTCCGCCAGGCCGGATTCGAAGGCCACGATCTGCTGCGTGCGCAGGGCCAGGCGGACGGACTCCTCGGTGGGCAGCGCCAGGGCCTCGTCGCGGGCGTTGGTGTGGAGCGACTGGGTGCCGCCGCACACCGCCGCCATGGTCTGGATCGCGACGCGCACCACGTTGTTGTCCGGCTGCTGCGCGGTGAGGGTGGAGCCGGCGGTCTGCGTGTGGAAGCGCAGCAGCCAGGAGCGGGGGTCCTGGGCGCCGAACTCGTCGCGCATGATGGTGGCCCACATCCGCCGGGCCGCCCGGAACTTTGCCACTTCCTCGAGAAAGTTGTTATGGGCGTTGAAGAAGAACGAAATCCTCGGGGCGAAGTCGTCCACCGCCAGGCCGGCGGCCACGGCGGCGCGCACGTACTCCTTGGCGTTCGCCAGAGTGAACGCCACCTCCTGCACGGCGGTGGACCCGGCCTCGCGGATGTGGTAGCCGGAGATGGAGATGGTGTTCCACTTGGGCACCTGGGCGCTGCAGAAGGCGAAGATGTCGGTCACCAGGCGGAGGCTCGGACGCGGCGGGAAGCGGTACGTGCCCCGCGCGATGTACTCCTTGAGGATGTCGTTCTGCACCGTGCCGGAAAGCTGCGACCAGCTCACCCCCTGTCGCCGCGCCAGCGCCAGTACCATGGCCAGGAGCACCGGCGCCGTGGCGTTGATGGTCATCGAAATGGAGACCCGGTCCAGGGGGATGCCGGCGAGGAGGGTCTCCACGTCCTCCAGGGTGTCGATCGCCACCCCCACCTTCCCCACCTCGCCCCGGGCCATGGGGTCGTCCGAGTCGTAGCCGATCTGGGTGGGGAGGTCGAAGGCCACCGACAGGCCAGTCTGGCCCTGTTCCAGGAGGTAGCGGTACCGCCGGTTGGACTCCTCGGCGGTGGAAAAGCCGGCGTACTGGCGCATCGTCCACAACCGGCCGCGGTACATGGAGGGGTAGATGCCGCGGGTGAAGGGGAACTCGCCGGGCATGCCGAGGCGCTCCGGGCTGTCGGCGGAGCAATCCCACGGCCCGTAGACCGGTTCGATGGGGAATCCGGACGGGGTGAGGAAGGTGCGTCGCTCCTTCGGGGTGGCTGGCGCGTAGGTTGCCTTTTTCCACTGTTCGTAGCGGGTTCGATCCATCGCCTGGCCTCCCACTCCCCCCGAACGGCGGGAAGTATAACAATTGTGCGGCGCTTTTTGGCATACTAACGGAGTGTTTGGCCTGTCCGGTAGCCTCGACCGCCTCTACCTCTCCGATCTCTTCGAGTGGCTGCACCTGACCCGCGCCACCGGCCGGCTGCTGCTCTCCACCGGTCCCGTGACGCGCTCGTTCGACGTGATCGGCGGCAAGGTCGCCTTCGTCTCCTCCTCGCGCGCCGCGGAGCGGTTCGCTTCCTGGCTGCTCCGCAAGGGGCTGGCCCCCCGGCACGTGCTCCTCTCCGCCCTGGCCACCTCCCAGACCCGCGGCGAGAGCTTCACCGTGGCCATCGAGCGCGACGGCGGCCTGACGCGGGAAATCCTCACCGAGGCCGCGGCCTCGCTGGCCACGGCGCTGGTGAGCCGCCTGCTCCATGAGGAACAGGTCACCTTTCGCTTCGACCCCACTTGGCCCGTGACCGCCAACCTCCACGTCAACCTGGAGCTGGAGTTCTCCAAGCTCATCATGCAGGCGGCCTACACCGCCGACACGCGCCCCCCCAAGCGCGAACCGGCACTGCCGGCGCTCGATGCCCTGGACGAGCGGGCGATGGAGGGGCTGTTCTGGCGGATCGTGGAGCGCCTGGAGGGGGAGGTGGTGGAGGTGCCGACGATGGCGGCGGCGCACCGCACCTTCGTGGCGGTGGGGGAGGTTCTCCACCGGTGGGTCACGGTGGGACCGCCGCTGCTACCCATCGCCCCCGGCGACGTGCAGCGGGTCAGTGCGTGCATGGACCGCGGCCTGGAGGTGACGCTGGAGGACTCGCCCACCGTGGTGTGGGATCTGCTCTGTCTGGTCAACAGCCTGGACGCACCGGGCTTTTCCCGGGCGGCCAGTGCCCACGAGGCGTGGGTGATGGCGGGTGACAACGCGGCCGAGATCGTCCGGCTGGTGCTGGAGAGTCCACGCTGGCGCCGGCCGGACGGGGGCGACGTGGACCTGACGCTGCGGCGCGCGGCTCTGGCCCGCGGGGCCGCCGCACGGTGCCTCGCCGGGGAGGTGGGGTTGCCCGAAGACGTGGCGGCCACCGCCGGGGCGCTGCCGGTGGTGCTGCTGGAGCTGGTGGCGACGGCCCTCGCCAGCGCGCAGCTCCCG
>JBBISY010000050.1:0-17198 GCA_037441065.1 Acidobacteriota bacterium
GGGGGGCCGGCCACCAGGGCGCCGGAGATCCGCATCGAGGACATCGTCTCCTGCGGTGTGACCACCGTGATCGGCTGCCTCGGCACCGACGGGATCACCAGGCACATGTCGTCGCTCGTCGCCAAGGCGCGTGCCCTCGAAGCAGAGGGGGTCTCGGCATTCGTCTTTTCCGGATCGTACGAGGTTCCGGTCAACACCCTAACCGGCAGCGTCCGCTCCGACATCGTCCTCGTCGACAAGGTCATCGGCGCCGGGGAGGTCGCCATCTCCGACCACCGCTCCTCCCAGCCGACGTTCGAGGAGATCGCGCGCCTCGCTGCCGAGTGCCGGGTGGGGGGAATGCTCGGCGGCAAGGCGGGGATCCTCCACCTGCACCTCGGCGACGGCCAGCGCGGCCTCGAGTACCTGCGACGGCTCGCGGCGGAGACGGAGATCCCGCTCACCCAGGTGGTGCCGACCCACTGCAACCGCAACCCGCGGCTCCTCGCGGAGACGGCGGACCACCTGGCGGCGGGCGGTTGCGCCGACCTCACCGCCGGGCTCGAGGCGCACGGGGCGGGGATCTCGGTTGCCGATGCGATCCGGCTGTTCCGGGAGCGCGGCGTGCCGCTCGACCGCGTCACGGTGAGCTCCGACGCCAACGGCAGCATCCCGGTCTTCGACGACGCGGGCGAGCTCGTCGGCATGGGCGTGGCGAGCCAGCGTGAACTTTTCGAGTCGCTCAGGGGCCTCGTCGGCTCGGGGCTCCTGGACCTTGCGGCGGCGGCGGCGCTGTTTTCGGCCAACCCCGCGTCGATCTACAAGCTTGCAGGCAAGGGCCGCATCGAGCCGGGCGCCGACGCCGACCTGCTGCTCCTCGATCGCAACCTGGAACTGGTGCACGTCTTCGCCCTGGGTCGGCGAGTCGTGGAAAACGGCCGGGTGGTGGTCCGCGGCACCTTCTCGGCCGGGCCGGAAGCCCATGTCTGAGCCCACCCCGGCCCACGCGACGCCCAGCCCCAGGACGCCGCCGTTTTGGCTGGCCCTGGTGCCGCTGCTGGCCATGGTGCTGCTGCTCGGGGTCGGGTACGGCGTCTACCGCATCAAGGTCCAAGTGCTGCTGGTGGCCGCGGCGGCCTGCGCCGGTTGCGTGGGGTGGGGCCTGGGGTATCGCTGGGCGGAGATGCTGGAGGGGATCGTCGAGGCGATCCGCAAGGCGATGCCGGCCATCCTCATCATGCTGTGCGTAGGGTTGCTCATCGGCGCGTGGCTCGCCTGCGGCACTATCCCCATGATCATGTACTACGGCTTGCAGCTCATCTCGCCGCAGTACTTCCTGGTCACGGCCTGCGTCGTCTGCTCCGTCACGGCCATCGCCACGGGCACCTCCTGGGGGACCATCGGCACGCTGGGGGTGGCGTTCGTGGGGGTGGCCGAAGCGCAGGGCATCCCAGCCGGCCTGGCCGCCGGGGCGATCGTGGCGGGGGCGTACACGGGGGACAAACTCTCGCCCTTCTCGGACATCCCGAATCTGGCGCCGGTGGCCACCGGCGCCAACCTCTTCGACACCATCCGCCACATGCTGTGGTCCACGGTCCCCGCGTGGCTGGCTGGGCTGGCCATCTACCTCGTGATCGGCACGCACCACGGCCAGGTGGCGCCCCCTTCGGCCCAGTTGGCGGCGGTGGCCGACACGCTCCGGGCCAACTTCGTATTTTCCTGGCTCCTCCTCCTGCCGGTGGCCGTGGTCTTTGCCTTTGCCTTCGCCAGGAAGCCGGTGATCCCCGGCATGCTCCTCTCGGTGGCGGTGGCCGGCGCCCTGGCCGTGGGACTGCAGCACACTCGCCTCGCGGATCTTGCCGCCGCCCTCAATACGGGTTTTTCCCCGCGCACCGGGCAGGCCACCGTGGACCGGCTGCTCGCCCGCGGCGGCCTCATGAGCATGATGGAAACGCAGCTCATCGCCTTCGCGGCGTTCTCCTTCGGCGGCATCGTGCAGCGGACCGGCATCCTGGCGGTGCTGCTGGCACGAGTGGCGCGGTTCACCACGCGGTTGTGGAGCCTCGTGGCCACCACCGTGGTGGCGGCGCTGGGGACGGCGCTCATCACCGGTAGCTCGTACCTCTCGCTGCTGATCCCGGGGGAGCTCCTGGCGCCCGTCTACCGGGCCAAGAACCTGGCCGCCAAGAACCTGGCCCGGATCGTGGTGGAGGCCGGCGGCATCATGGTTCCCCTCATCCCCTGGAGCATGGCCGGGGTGTACGTGAGCGGCACACTGGGCGTCCCCACCTTCTCCTACCTGCCCTGGGCGTTCATGAACTACCTGTCGGTGGCGATGTTGCTCCTCTTCGGCGCGACCGGTTTGACGATGGCCCCGCGTGTCCGGGAGGACGAGACGCAGGTCGGCTCCTGAGGGCGAACCCTCGACGGAGCGCCTCACCGGAAAGGCAGCTTCGGGATCAGCACCGGCGTCGAGCGCTTGTACCGCTCGTAGTCCTCCTGCCCGCCCCACCGCTCGTCGGCGGATTTCTCCAAGATGGGGATTCCGCTCACCCGCGTGAGGAGAAGCGCCACGAACACGGGGGAGAGGAGCGTGAGCCGGGTCCACCCCTGGAGCGACGGGAAGGCGAGCATGGCCACGCCGACCCAGACGAGGATCTCCCCGAAGTAGTTCGGGTGGCGCGAGAGTGCCCAGAGGCCTTTGGCGATGAACCGGCCTCGATTCGCGGGGTCAGCGGCGAACCGGCTCTTTTGCAGGTCCGCGATGGACTCGAGGGCGAATCCCAGCGCCCACAGGCACAGGCCGATGACGCCGAGAACGCCGAGTTCGCCCGGCCGCCCGGCCGCGATGGCCGCCAGCGCAGCCGCCGCAGTGAAACTCACCCAGAGCCCCTGCAGCGTCCAGGCCAGCAGGAAGCGGCTGGCGGATCGCTTGATCTCGCGGAACCTCTTGTCTTCGCCCGCCTTGCGAATGCGCCGGGCGAGGAAGAGGCCCAGGCGAGACGCCCAGACCAGCACCAGCCCCGCCAGCAGCACGGACCGGGTGTCGAACCGCGCCGTGACGACCAGGGCCGTGAGGGTCACGACCACGTAGGTGAGCGAGCCGGTGAGGTCGTAGTACATCTCCGTCCTCGCCAACCACGACGGCACGAACGCCAGCCACTGCATGAGGAAGGCAATCGCCACGCAGGCGGCAAAGAGCGGCACGCCCCACAGCGTGGCTGCACGGTCCTGGCTTCCGGCCCACGCCAGCCCCGCCCCGATCAGGACGGCGGCGAGAACCCCGGCGCACGCTTCGATGTCCTTGGCGTTCACCGCTTCCTCCCGGCGTGGCGAACCGCTCGAACGTTCTCTCGCGTCATGCGAGGGGCCCCCTGCCCTGGGGAAGTATGCCCCACTGCCCGGGGGAGCGCTCCCGAGACTCGGCGCCGCCTGGCCCGGAAACGGCACGTCGCCCGAACGCTGACCGGTTGCAAGACACACGTGGGGACCCGTCGCCGCTCCCACGGCCGGTGGGTCCGGCCGTACCCTCACGGCAAGCGCAGCGTGCCGCCCCGGCTCAGGCGCAGCAGCCCGCGCACGGTGAGGCCTCGCTGCTCGTTGCCCCCGGCCACGAACCGCACCGGAGCTTCCCGGCCGTCCACGAGCGCCGTGCCGGCGGCGCGGAGCGAGGTGCCGGGGGGGACGAGCAGGGTCGTGCCGGGGGAGATGGAGAGCGTCCTCCCCGCGGGGATCTGGACGGCACCGCACAGCAGGTACGGCCGAGGCTGCGACGCCAGCGGCCCGCCGTGGCCGTCCCAGGTGTCGCCCGCCAGCGAGTGCGCGATGCGGTCGTCGCTGGTGAGGACGAGACCGGGGTACGGGGGGTGCTCGGCGCCCTGGTTGTACCAGGCGGTGTACACGCCCTCGTGAAGGCCCTGGAACACGGGACCGCGGGGTTCCTTCAGCACGAGGTCCGTCTTGCCCCAGCGCCCGGAGTAGCGGATGAACTGCTGCCCGTTCAAGGGGCGGAACTCGCCGGCGAGGAAGGTGGTGGCCTGGGCGATGCCCTGGCAGGTTTCGGGGGTGCAGGGGTTGTACTCGCCGACGTTGACCAGCCCGCCGTGCGGGCTCGGGTTGGGCGAGAGGACGTGGGTCACCTCGCCCGCTTGCCGCACGTCGCCGGCGCTCCAGGCCTTCCACACCGTGCCGCCGGCAGGGTCCGAGAGCATCGGGACGGGGAAGCACGCGTCCACCCGCCGCAGGCCGGCTGGGTCGTCGGGATCGCCGAACACCACCGTCCCCATGTTGAAACCGCCGGTGTTGTACTGGCACCAGTCCTGGGGGGAGACGAAGGCGGCGTGCCCACCCCCGTCGATGGCCATGATCGGGTGCGTGCCCCCGTAGAACTGCACCTGTGCGGCGGGGAAGAAGGGCCCGGGGTGTTCGTCGGTGTGGCGGGGGGCCCAGACGCCCAGCACCGCCAGGGAAGCGTCCAGCTCCACCATGAGGTTGGCGTCCCAGTCGCCGTCGTGGCTGCCGAACACGCCGGCGAACTGGTTGTAGGTGAACACGTGCCAGTACTGCAGCATCACCCCGCCCCCGGCGGTGGGGTAGGCGTGGAAGTACGTGGGCCAGCCCCGCGGGTCCAGGTCCCCGACGCGGTCCTCCTCGGCCACGCTGTCCAGGTAGAAGGTCATCTGGTCGGAGTAGCCCGTGGCGCCCTCGCCGTCGGGATCCGCCGCGATGGTGGTGAGGCGCCGGTGGTGGGGGGACTCGCCGCAGTGGCGTTCGGGGTGGCCGGCACCGAAATGGTCCGGGTGCGCCCAGGGAGGTCCCACGAGCCGCTCCTGGGTGCCCACCGTGGTGAGAAGGACCTCCTCCACGTCGTCGGTGCAGTCCTCGTGGAAGGCAAGCCCGGTCCGCTCCAGGTACCACTCCACGCGCACCGGGTAGTTGGACTCGTGCGGTTCGATGAGGATCACCGGCGCGAACCGTTCGGCCAGGTACTGCTCCAGCGAATCCCCCAGGCCATCGTGGTCCCCGTCCTGGCACGGATCCTGGGCGGCCTGTGGGGCGGATCGGGACGCGACACTCAAGCACAGGAAGCTGGCGACGGACAGGGCGGCGGTGGCGAGGAGGGGGCAGCGGCTCATGGTTCCCTCTTCGGCCTCACAGCGTGTCGGGGGTGGTCACCGTCACCTCCGTGCTCCACTCCGAGGCCTTGCCGCCGGCCACGCTCCGCACCCGGTAGCCGTAGTTGGTGCGGGGCGAGATTGCCGCGTCGAAGAAGACGCGGTCTGCGGCGCCCACGATGCGCAGCTGTTGCCAGGCGCCGCTGGTGCCCACGCGGCGGGCGACCTCGACGCCCTCGGCGTGGCCCCACCCCGCTTCCCAGCTCACGGAAACGGCGCGAAGCTCGGGCAGCCAGGCGGCGCGCAGAAAGGGGGGCGGTCCCAGGGGCAGCAGCCGGGCGGTGCCGCCGTGGGCCAGGGTCATGGCCCCGCCGCGCAGCACGATGCCGCGCGAGGTGTCGCCCTGGGCGAAGAGGCGGGACGGCGCCTGCGAGGTTCCCTCGATGCGCACCACAGCGGAGGCGGCGCCGTCCCCGGTCAACTTGGCCGCCGGGAGGAACTGGAGGTACTGGCCGGCGGCGAAGGTGGCGGAGCTGCCTCTGACATCGTCCGCCAGGTAGCGATAGGGGAAGGTGGGTTCGAGGGGGTAGAGGCCCGAAATCTGTCGGCCCACGTCAGTGTTGGGCATGATGCCGATGAGCGCGTACTCCTCGTCGGGTTCGCCGCCCGGGATGTTGTCCACCGCGTACCAACCCAAGTTGTCGCCGGCGCCCCAGCCGTAGTTGACGTGGAGGAAGCGTTGCGGCGGCGTACCCACCTCCTCCCAGCCGTCCACCACGAGGGCGTGTCCGGGGATCGCGTACAGGAGCGGCGTCCTCTTGTTGAGCTCGCCTTTGAGACGGTCGAACCACGCGGCCGTGCTGTCGTCGTCGTCGCGATCGTTGGTCGTCATCGTGTCGGCGTACCGGAAGGTATCCCGGTAGGCATCCTCCATGCTCGTGCAGCCAGCCCACCCGCAGGTCAGATAGCCGCTCGTGCCGGTGCAGCCGTAGTCCACGTCGGCCGCCTCCCCTGCTTCGTGGCAGAGTTCCGCCACCGCGGCGATCTGCGCCGGCGTGGCCGTGCCCGTGAGCTCGTCGGGCATGGCGGTCCAATCGTACGGATCGTCGAAGGAAAACCCCACGCCGAAAGGGGGCCAGGCCCAGTAGCGCATGATCTGCGCCGCGGCGAGCGGAACGCACCCCACGGCGGCGTTCGTGCACGCCTCACTGCCCGTCACGGAGGGACAGAAGAGGTTGTACGGCTCGCTCTGGTGCCACGCGGAGGAGACCATCACCGTGCCGCCGGCCACCTGGTAGGCGGCCAGCAACTCCGCGACGGCGTCGGGGGAGCGGGCAGCCGCGTCGGCGATGGTCTCCAGGTCCTTCCAGGCTTCCCGATGCGCACTGGAGGCCGTCTCGGCAGCCGCCGCGCGGGCCGCCTCGGCCCCTCCGGCCAGCCCCTCGAGGCGACGTATGGCGTTTCCCAGGCGTTGCCTAAGGAACGCCGCGATGCCGCCGCCCGCCTCGGGGTCCAGGTCGCTCGTGCTGGAGTACGCCTTGACGGGCGGGAGCTCGCGCCGGGCAGAGACGACGACGTAACCCGCTGGGTGGACCGGGAAAAAGAAGCCGACGACACGTTCGCCGTCGCGCAGCGGGTGGGCGCTTCCCAGCGTCGGCACCGGCGAACCCCCCCAGTGCCCCGTGTTCCTGGCGATCACCAGCGTCCACGCGCGGGCGATGCGGGCCGCCTCCTCGGCGGTGACCAGGCCCCCTTCGCCTCCCCGTGCCGACGGGGTGACCGCGAGGACCAGCAGGAGGGCGGAAAGCGGTCGGGCCATGGCTCCTCCTAGGGCACCTTCAGGGCGGCGCCGTTCTTGAGCGTGAGCAGGGAACGCACCGCAATCCCCCGGGTGGGGTCCTGCTCCGAGACCACTCGCACCGGGGCCGAGCGGCCGTCGAGCACCAGCGTCCCCTGGGCCACGATGCGGCGGCCCGGCGGCACCAGCACCGTCACCCCGGGCCCGACGGTGAGCGTCTTGCCCGCTGGGACGGTGACGTCGCCCACCAAGCGGTACGGGTACTGCGGATTGCGCAGCGGGCCGGCGTGGCCGTCGAAGATCGGGCCCTCGAGGACCTGCGCCAGCGCCGTCAGGAAGTGGAACAGCATGCCCGTGGTCGTCTTGATGGCCAGGTCCGTGCACCACACCAGGAGGAAGCCGAGGCTATAGGGGGCATCGGCGTCTTCTGGCTCGTCCTGCGTGGTATCCAGGTACGGCAGGTGCACCTCGGCCATCTCCGCCGAGACCCGCACGTAGCCGTGCGCCACCCCTTCGCCCGGCCGCAGCTGCGGCGCGAGGTCCTCGGGGTACCACCGCGGCTTGAAGAACGGCGCGGGGTCCACGGCAAAGGATGCCGATGGCCACGGCGTGCGCTCGGGCGGGAACACGTAGAGGCTGCGGAAGGCCTCGAGCGTGGACACCGGGAGCGTCTCCTTGAGCGACGGGCCGCCGATGTGGGTGTTGAAATCGCGCGCCAGCATGGCCCCCCACACGTCTTCGAAATCATTGTGTTTGAAGGCGTTGAACTCGTCCCACGCGTCGTCGGTGGCGTGCATGGGGAGGCTGGCGTCCTGGACCAGATGGATCGCCCAACCGAGCAGGAAGAAGGCGTGCTCCAGAGAGTTGGGCGGCACCCAGTAGACGAGGCCGAGGCCGTTGCTGCCCGCGAAGCAGAAGTAGGCTTGCTTGCCGGCGCCGTCCGGTCCCATGTAGCCGCGGAGCGCCATGTCCTCGATCTCGAGCCAGTCGTCCCGATCGTGGAGTTCTCCCGGCTTGGGGACGTGGATCGAGGAGAGCCACTCGTTGGACTGGGCGGGGAAGAGCACCCTCACGTTGGTCCCCGTGGCGAGCAGGTTCGAGAGGAGGGCCGGTAGCTTGCCGGCGTTGGTCCACGGCAGGCTGTTCGGGTCGTCGGTGTAGGCGCCGCCGATGGGATCGCGCACCAGCAACGGCAGCGCCTGAAAGGCGAGCACGAACCCGGCAAGCCGGTCGCGCGGATCCTCGCCCCACCGGCCCTGGAAGGCTCGCCCCGCCGCCTGCAGCCGCAGCTCGGCGTGCTCGCCGGCGTTCTCGACCCCCCAGAACGGGCAGGCGGCAAACTCGTCGGTGGAGTGGTGGATGCCGGTGATGGAATCGCCGTCGGGGTTGCCGTAGCCGTTGTTGTGGTCGGAGGGGTCCGGCTTGAAGTAGTCCAGGAGCACCCCTTCGGTCATCGCCACGCGGTCCCCCCAGTGGTCGTTCCAGGCGTTGCCCAGGAGCAAGGGCAAGAGGTACGTCTCGGCGAACGCTGCCAACCCTGGGTGCCCGTCGGCCCTGAGGAGGGCGAGCGCCTTGACGGTAGCCCAGGTGTGGATCTTGTTGGGGTACTCCAGGTGGAAGGAGATCTCGCCGGTCTCCATGTCGTTGTAGTTGGGGGAGCCGTAGGGGGCGGCCAGGGCCGGGGCGAGCAGCGCTGCGAGGGCCAGGCCGGCCACTGCCGCGGCACCTCGTGCTACCGGCAACGAGTGCGTGGCTCCTGACATGACGGGCCCTACTGCAGCGCCACCAGCACCAGGATCTGGCCGCGCTGCCCCTGCGGCAGCGCCTCCATGGCCTTGCCGATCACCGCCCCGTAGGCGCGCTGGCGGTCGCGCGCCACCATGGCGAAGCCGGGGGTGGGGGAGGTGGTCAGCAGGTCGCCGACGCGGACCTCGCCGTAGGTGGCGTCCACGTTGCAGTAGACGCGGCCGGCGAGGGCGATGTCGCGGTCGAAGCCCCCCGCACCGATGCGCACCGCCGACCCGAGGTTGTTGGCACCGGCCACGATGCCGGCGACGGCGCGGTCGTACGGCGCGCGCGAGAGGGCGAGCCGGCCGGGGTGAGTGGGGTCGATGACGACCACCGAGCCGGGGCCCACCTCCTCCCCACCGGCCACGTCGAAGCCTTCGGAGAGGTCGAGCCCCTCTCCCAGCTCGATGAGCACCGCTCCGGTGGAGCGGCTCTGCACCTGGACGTTGCCCCTGAAGATGGCCGCGGCACCCGGGGAGCCGGCGGCGGGGCCGACGGCCAGCAGGCCGAAGCCGTTGCTGCCGGTGGCCTCGAACACGCCGCCGTAGCCGTAGGCGTTGGTGGACTTGCCGTAGACGCCGGCGGCGAGATTGCCGCTGGCCTCGAAGTAGCCGGCGTGGGCGAGCCCGGCGCCGGTGACGCCCCAGACGCCGTGAAAGCCTCCCAGGTAGCCCACCGAGCCACTGCTGCTGTTCCGCCCGAAGATGCCGTAGCCGCCCTCGACGCTGTTGACCCCGTAGACGCCCGACTTGGTGGCGGCGGCGCTGGATCCCATCACGCCGTCACCGTGGGCGCTCTCGCCCACCACGCCCTTCCCCGCGGCCCCCAGCGCCAGCCCGTACACGCCCCAGCCGCTCGCCCCGTTCACCGCGCCCGCCACGCCGCGGCCGGAGCTGCCGTAGGCCTCGAAGTACCCGCCGTAGTTGACCGTCCCGGCCGCGTTGGTGGCGAGACCGCGCACCGCGGTGCTGCCGGCACTGTTGGTGGCGGAGAAGGCGGGTGCGGTGGTGGCGGCGGCGGTGCCGTCGTAGGGGAGGGTGAAGCCGCCGCTGCCGGCGCTCTGCCACACCAGAGAGCTGCCGTCCGTGCCCAGTACTTTGCCGGAAGAGGCGGTGCCCCCCGCGGCCAGCTTGGCCTGGGTCACGGCGCCGTTGGCGAGACCCAGCGGCGCGGCGGCGGTGCCGTCTCCCACCAGCGTGCTGTCGTGCTGTACCGCCGCAAGCCCCCCGCCCGCCCCCAGCAGTTCGTCACGGAACGACATTTCAAAGGTGGACGGGTCGGAGGATTCGTTGGCGAGGCCGGAACCGAAGGCGATCACCTTGCCGGGACCGGACAGCACCTGCACCTGGAGCCGGACGTTGGTCTGGTTGATGGTGGGGAGCAGGTCGGTGATGTTGAACTGGCGGGGTTCGAAGCCGCGCAGGGAGTAATCCTTGCTGCCGAGACTGGCGCCGGTTGGATCATAGGCGGTGACGCGCACGCTGGCGCTGCCGCCGGTGCATTCGACGAAGCCGAAGTTGTAGCGAAACTCGGAGTTCGCCACGGGGCTCGTCTGATAGACCCCGAGGAGCGACGCCGACTGCCCCGCCGCCAGCGCGAAGCTCGAGGGGACGCCGGCGAAGAACTGGCCCACGGAGTTCCGCTCCGTCTGGCCTGACTTCATGGAGTAGATGCGGGAGTTGACGAGGACTTTCTGGTTGGAGGTGACGCGCAGGGCGCCGAAGCCGGTGGCGCCGAAGAGGGTGGTGATGGCGTCCACCACCCGCTCGGTGTCGCCGGCCTGAACGGTGAGGTTGTAGACGCTGGGCGACGGATTGGCCTGGTCGCGGAGCAGGAAAGCGATCTGCACGTTGGCGGCCGACGTTCCCGGGTTGTGGATCCACAGCGTGGTGTACCACTGCGAACCCGCCGCCCCCGCGCCCCTCCCCACCGAAGGGAGGAAGACGTCGGTGGCGGAAAAAGAGGCCAGTGCCGGGGCCGTGGCCATGAGGGTCCAAGCTGCCACAAGGCGGAACACGATTGGGAGTCTCATGGGGCACCTCTCTCCCAGCTACGGTAGGGCCCGGTGGCGAAGTTGTCACAAGAAAGTTGTGATACCGTGGTGACGAGGTTCTGACGACATGGCCAGCGAGCCCGCCCGTCGCTACCGAATCGGCACGCTGACCGTGGATCTGGACGAGGGGAGGGTGCAGCGCCCCGACGGCCGTGTCAACCTCTCTCCCCGCCTCCTTCGGTTGCTGGAGGTTCTCCTCGAGGCGGCGCCGCGGCTGGTGCGCAAGGAGCAGCTCATGGATGCCGTGTGGGCGGATCGGGTCGTCGCCGCGGGGGCGCTGACCCAGCGCATCAAGGAGCTGCGCAAGCTCCTGGGCGACGATGCGCGCAACCCCTGCTACATCCAGACGGTGCCGAAGCGGGGGTACCGCCTGGTGGCGCCGGTGGAGCCGCTGCGCGGGGCGCAGGCCGCGCTAGGAACGGGAGGCGAGAGCGGCGAGGAGGCGGTGGAACTCGGGGACAAGGTGGCAGTGGTGGCCCCGGTGCCGAGCAGGATGCGGGTGGCCCGGCGCACCATCCTGGCCTTGCTGCTAGCCGGTGTGCTGGTGCTCGCGGCCCTGGCTGCCCGGCGCGCCCTCCTGGCCGGCGGGGGCTCGGGGGGCGAGGCGGTGCCCGCCCCGCTCCGCCGCGCGGTGGCCGTCCTCCCCCTGCGGCAACTGCCGGGGCGCGAGGGCTCCGACTGGATCGGCGTCACCGTGGCCGAACTGCTGCGCCACGAGTTGACCGCGGGCGAGTGGCTGCGGGTACTGCCGGCCGACCAGGTGGAACGGGCGCTGGCAGACTTGGAGCGAAGCGCTGGCCAACCCGCCGAGACGGAGCGTTTCGCCGCTCTCCGCCGCACGCTCGGCGCCGATCTGGTGGTGACCGGCACCTACCTGGCGGCAGGGAGCGCGGCAGCCCCGCAGCTGCGGCTGGACCTGACGGTGCAGGGGACGCCGGACTGGGAAGCGGTGGCGGTGATCTCCAGGACGGGGGGAGAGGACCAGCTCCTGGAGCTGGTGGCGCGCAGCGGCGAACAATTGCGGCACGCCCTGGGGGTCGGGCCGCTCTCGGCGGAGGACCTGCGCGGCCTGCGTGCCGCGCTGCCCGCGAACCTCGTGGCGGCGCGGTGTCTGAGCGAGGGCTTGGCGAGGATGCGCCAGTTCGACTTCACCGCGGCGCAGGAACTCCTGGAACAGGCCGTCGCCGCCGATCCCTCCGCGCCGCTCGCCCACGCGGCGCTGGCCGACGCGTGGAGCTGGCTGGGCTACGAGTCGCGAGCGCGGGAGGCGTCGCGGCGCGCCTTCGAGCTTTCGGGAAACCTGTCTCGGGCGCAGCAACTCGAGGTCGAGCAAGGGTTTCGCGAACGCAGCCAGGAATGGCCGCGGGCGGTGGAGATCGCCAGGGCGCTCTACGCCTTCTTCCCCGACAACCTCGACAGCGGCCTGTCGCTGGTTTCCGCGCTGTCCTGGGCGGGGGAGGAAGATGCCGCCGCCGCCACACTGGCGCAGCTCCGCCGGCTGCCCCCGCCCGCCGGTGCCGACCCGCGCATCGATCTGGCCGAGGCGTGGCTGGCCGACGACGACCTGGAGCGCAAGCTGGCCGCCGCCAACCGGGCTGCGGCCAAGGCCGAAGCGCAGGGCGCCACCTTCCTCCTGGCGGCGGCGCGCGTGCAGCAGGGGTGGGCGTGGGGCGGCATGGGCGAGCCGGCGCGGGCGCTGTGGGCCCTCGAGGAGGCGCGGCGGATCAGGACCGCGGCCGGCGATCGGGTGGGCGTCTGCAAGGTGCTGCTGCACATCGGGCAGATCCTGCACCGCCAGGGTGACCTCCTGGGAGCGCAGAACCGCTTCGAGGAGGCGGTCGGCCTGGCCCGGGAGGTGGGGAGTCTGGGTTTTGCCGCGGACGGGCTGCACCGCAGCGCGTTGGTGCTGCTGGACCGTGACGAGTTGGCCGCCGCGCGGTCGCGCCTGGAGCAAGCGCTGGCGCTGGGCGAGGAGCTGGAGCAGAAGGCGGGGGTGGCCGCCATGCGGGTGAGCGCCGCGGCGGTGACGCTGGCGGAGGGGCGAGCCGCCGAGGCGGAAGCTGCGGTGCGCGCCCTCCTGGGCGAGGGCGGCCTGGCGGGGCGGGGCGAGCTGCAGGCGCGCGCGCAGCTCGTGTTGGCGCGCGCGCTCCTCCGGCGAGAGAGAGGGAACGAGGCGGTGCTCGCGGCCCAGCGGGCGGCGAAGCTCGCGGCTCGCACCGGCAGTCAACCCGTGGCGCTCGAGGCGGCGGTCGTGGCCGCCCGTGCGCAGGGAAGGGTGGGTCGCGTCGCGGAGGCGCTCCGGACCCTCTCGGAGGTGGCCGAGCGCGCCGCCGCCGCGGGTCTGATCGGCGTGCAGTTGGAAGCGCGCCTGGCGCGGGCGGAGATCGAGCTGCGCTCGAGCGGCAGGCACCGGGCCGCTGCCGACTTGACCGCCCTCGGGGCCGAGGCCGAGGGGAAGGGGTTTGCCCTCCTAGCGCGGGAGGCGGCTCGGCTGGCGCGGGGGGCGCTCCCCTCTGTGGGTCGGGCGCAGACCGGGCCGCTGGAAGCTCGCGGGTAGGCAGCCGGCTTCCCGCGGCCGGGGAGGGTGTGACCCCATCCCGTTGCGCGAGGGTCGCGGAGCCCTTCGTAGGGTCATTGGTGCGGAACCGCTGCTGTTACGATTCGCGCAACGCCACGGTGGCAGGATGGGGGACATGGAGGCGAGCGGCAGGGGGCACGGCACGGGCAGGCGGCGGGTCACATGGCCGGGCGTGCTGTCACTGGCCGTTGTCCTCGGGCTGCCTGTGGCGCTGGTGGCGCCGGCTCTGCGCCCCGGCCACGTCCTCTCCACCGCCGACGTGGTCTTCTCCTGGCACCTCTTCGCCTCGGCGCGCCCGACGGGTTACTCCGGACCGGAAAACGGGCTGCTGGGGGACCCGGTGATGCAGTTCTGGCCGTGGCGGCGGCTGGCTCGGCAGGAGCTTCTGGCCGGTCGGCTGCCGTTCTGGAATCCGCATGCCTTCGCCGGCTCGCCGCTGCTGGGGAACTCGCAGTCCGCAGTGTTCGACCCGCTGGCGATGCCGTACTACCTCGCCGAGCATCCCACCAGCGCGGCGGTGTGGGTCGTCCTGTTGCGCCTGTGGGTGGCGGGTCTGGGAGCGTTGCTTCTCGCCCGCCGGTTTGGCCTGTCCCTGGGCGGCGCGTCGCTGGTGGGGATCTGCTACGGGTGCGGGGGGTTCCTGGTGGTGTGGGCGCTCTACCCCAACGCCTCCTCGGCCGCCTGGCTGCCGTGGATGCTGGTGGGGGCGGAGGAGCTGGCCAGGGGGCGGTGGCGCGTCGGGGCAGTGGTTCTCGGCGCAGGCTGGGCGGCGGCCCTGCTGGGCGGCCAGGTGGAGGTTGCGCTCTTTTCCGGCCTCGGGGCGGGCGTGTACGCGGCGGCCCGGGGTTGGCAGTTGGGCGGCGCGCGCCAACTGGCGCGGGTGATCGCGTTCGGGATGGTGGCGGCCGCGTGCGGCCTCGGCGCAGCGGCGGTCCAGGTGGTGCCCTTTCTCGGAGCGCTGGGCCAGGGCACGTTGGCCGGCGACCGGGCCCGCGGCGGCGGTGGCTTTGGAACCGACCAACTATTGCCCGTCGATCGGCTGGTGCTGCAGGGCTTCCCCTTCCTCTACGGCCGCCCGGTCAAAGGGGAGGTCGCCCTGGGGTCGGCACGCACCAACTTCTGCGAGCATTCGGGGAACTATCTTTCGCTGGCTGGCTTTCTCCTCGCCCTGGCGGGGGCGGCCGGCGCGGCTCGCCCGTCACCGGCTCGACCGCTGGCGCTTCTCGGGTCGGTCTTCTGGCTCTTCTCGTCGCACTGGGCGCCCATGACGTGGGCTGCCGGCCAGCTTCCAGGGCTCGCGCTGGTGCCTCCCCAGCGGGCGGCCCCGATTAGTTTGTTGGCGGGGGCGTTGCTCGCGGGTTTCGGGTGGGAACGCCTCGCCGGCGGTACGCATCGCAGGCTGCGGCGGGTGGTGGTGGCGGTATGCGGCGGGGTAGTGGTGGTGGCGGCAGGGGCAGTATGGCTGGGCGTCTCGGCGCAGGTCTCGACGCAGGGTTGCGAGCGGTTCGCCCCTGTGCTGGTCCGCTCGCCGCTGCCGCGGCTCTTTGTCGGAGACGAGCACCTCCTGGGGCCAGCTTTCCCGGAGACGGCAAGAAGGTTCGGCGCCGTGTTCCTCCTGCCCTGGGGGGTGGTGGCCCTCGCTACCGCCAGCGCGCTGTTCGTGACGGCCCGCAAGAAGGGGCTTGCCCCCTGCCTGGTGGCGGTAGCGGCCGCGGATCTGTTCGTCTTCGGCAGGGGGTTCAACCCGGCTCTGCCCGCCGCCGCAACGTATCCCGAGAGTACGCGCGCCATCGACACGCTGCGGGAGGTAGCCGCCGGCGGGAAAGTCCTCGTGCTGGATTGGGGTCTGCCGGCCGACCTGGCCACGTACTACGGGCTGGACGACGTCATCGGCTACGACGCGGTCGGCCGGCGCCGCTTGGAGACGCTGCTTCGGGCGGCGGG
This sequence comes from Acidobacteriota bacterium, assembly GCA_037441065.1. Taxonomy (GTDB): domain Bacteria; phylum Acidobacteriota; class Thermoanaerobaculia; order Thermoanaerobaculales; family Thermoanaerobaculaceae; genus JACADV01. The sequence goes on from JBBISY010000050.1 coordinate 15,255, forward strand.
CCCCTTTCGAGAGGGACCACCCCACTTCAAGTTGGCGTATTTCGATCGCCACGACTCGCCGGTACTGGACCTCCTGAACGTGCGCGCGGTCGCTTCCTCGCGGCCGTTGGCGGGCGAGAAGCTGCGCTTGGCGGCCCAGGTGGGGCCGACGCGAATCTACGAGAACCCCCGTGCCCTGCCGCGTGCCTTCGTGCCACGGTGCGTGCTCGTGGCACCGGATCTCGAGGCCGCCTGCCGCACGGCCACCTCCCAGCCCATTGACCCCTACACCTGCGTCGTGGTGGAGGTGGACGAGGTGCCCCCTCCGCTCCGCGCGGGGGAAGGGTCCGTGTCGTTTCGGCGGCTGAGTGCGAGCCGGCTGGAGGTGCAAGCCACCATGTCCGCGGCTGGGGTGGTGGTGGTTTCGGAGGCGTACGACCCCGGCTGGCGCGCGCGGGTGGACGGCGTCCCGGCCCGCGTGTACCCCTGCGACCTGGCGCTCATGGCCGTAATGATCCCCGCGGGAGAGCACGTGGTGGACCTGGTCTACCGCCCGCCGGGCTGGGACGCGGCGGTGGCGGCGTGCTGCGCGGCGCTGGTGGCGGGAGGCGCGCTGCTGCTTACCGGCCGCCGGGGCGAGGGTCGGAAGGGTGGACTCCCCGCGTCCTCGCTGGGATGAGCGGCACCGACCTATCGCACCGGTTGGGAAGGGCCCCGCCGCCGCCGGAGGGGCCCCTTCGCCAGATGGCTTCTCGATCCTTCGTACCGTTTCTGGCGAGTCCGATCCCCTTGGGCGGGGAACTTGACACACCTTGCGGGGGTCCTACACTCAGCCCCAGTGCGGCGCAAACTCCTGCCGTGGACAGCGGCCGAGGATCGCACGGGGCCAGAGATCCGGCCGGCCGGCAGCCACCAGCCAACGGTCGCCGGGTTCGGGGACGAGCCCCAACGTGACGGCCCGCGGTGGGTCGCTGCCTCCGGTGCGGGCCAGGAGATCTCGCCGGGGCTTGTCGGGCCGTCGCGTCCGTGGCGGCACCACGAGGCTGCGGAGGGGGAACCACTCTACCGCGGGCGGTTTTCGTGGCGAGGTCCCCGCGAGCGGGCATGGGGTGGCCGTTTCGCCGGTGCTCGAGGGAGGAAACATGCCCATCATCTTCATCAGTAGTCTGCCCTTTGGGGGAGGGGAGCGGCTGGCCCGAAAGGTGGCCGAGAAGCTCGGCTACGGCTTCTTGGATCGCGAAGAGGTGGTGGCCAGGGCCAGCGAGGCGGGCGTACCGGTGGGGAAGCTGGAGGTGGCCATGGTGAAGCGCCCCGCCGTTCAGGAACGGCTGGCGCGCCTCAAGGAACGGTACCTGGCCGTGGCCACCTCGGTGATCGCGGAACGGGCGGCGGAGGGGAACCTGGTCTACTTCGGCCGGGCCGGGCACCACCTCCTGCCCGGTGTCTCCCACGTCTTGAGAGTCCACGTGATCCCCGATCCCCTCCAGCGGCTGGAGACGGCAGCCCAGCGGATCAAGCTCTCGGAGGAGAAGGCGCGCAAGTTCCTCGCGGAGGTGGACGAGGACATTCGGGCCTGGGTCCGGTTCGTGCACGGCGTGAACCTGGACGACCCGACCCGCTACGACTACGTCATCAACCTGGAGCGGACGAGCCTGGAGAACGCCGCCGCGGTGGTGTGCACCGTGGCGGGCCTCCCCGACTACCAGCCTACGCCCGCCAGCCGGAGGGTCATGGAGGACCGCCTTCTCCAGGCGCGGGCGCGGATCCAACTGGTGCTGGACGAGGAGCTGTCCGAGGCGGACCTCACCGTCAGGGCCTCCGATGGCGTGGTGACGGTCACCTACATGCCCCGCCAGGCTCACCTGGCGCCCCGGGTCGCCGACGTGCTGAAAGACCTACCCGGGTGCCGCGAGGTGCGGTGCACCATGGCGGGAACGACCATCCTCTGGCTGGAGGAACATTTCG
>JBBISY010000051.1:0-17152 GCA_037441065.1 Acidobacteriota bacterium
CCCCGGCATCTGCACGGTCGACAGCAGCGCGTCGAGACCATCGCCAACTCCCCCCGCCAACGGCACCCCGATCACGGGACGCAGGGTGTGGGCCGCCACGAAACCCGCCAGGTGCGCCGCCAGCCCCGCCGCGCAGATGAACACCCGCACCCCCTCTCGCTCCGCCCGGCGCACCAGATTGGCGGTGCGCTGGGGGGTGCGGTGGGCCGAGGTCACGTGCACGGCGCAGGGGATCTGGAGCCGCTCCAGCTCGCGCACCGTCTCCTCCACCGTCTTCCAGTCGCTGCGCGAACCCATGAGCACCAGCACCTGGGGCGTCATGCCGCGCCCCTCCCAATGTCGTGACGGAACTGCATCCCCTCGAAGTGGATGCGCTCGACCCCGGCATAGGCGGCCGCCAGCGCCTCGGCCAGCGTCGCCCCCTGCCCCACCACCGACAGGACCCGGCCGCCGGCGGTGACGAGTCGTCCGTCCTGGAGGGCGGTCCCCGCCTGGAACACCAGGACCCCCGGCAGCGCCAGGGCATCGGCCACGCCATGGATCGGGTCGCCCCGACGCGAACTGCCCGGGTATCCCGCGGAGGCGAGCACGACGCATGCCGTGGCCTCGCGTTTCCAGGCGGGTCGCACCCCAGCGAGTTCGCCCAGCGCCGCGGCCCGCAGCAGGGGCAACAGGTCGCCGTCGAGGCGCGGGAGCACCGCCTGAGTTTCCGGGTCGCCGAGACGGCAGTTGAACTCCAGGAGCTTCGGCCCGTCGGCGGTGACCATCACGCCGGCGTAGAGCACGCCGCGGTAGGAGCGACCCTCCCGCGCCAGCTCGGAGAGCGCCGGCTGGACGATGTCGCGGAGGATGGCGGCGGCCACGTCGGCAGGCAGGGCTGCTGGCGAGATGGCGCCCATCCCCCCCGTGTTCGGGCCCGCGTCCCCATCCAGGAGGCGCTTGTAGTCGCGGGCCGTGGCCAGGGGAACGACGGTGGTGCCGTCGGTCAGCACCTGGAACGACACCTCGTCCCCAGAGAGGTACTCCTCCACCACCACCCGCTCGGCGGCCGCCCCGAAAGCCCGCTCCTCGAAGAAGCGCACGAGGGCCGCCTCCACCTCGTCGGCGGTGCGGCACACCACCACCCCCTTGCCGGCCGCGAGCCCGTCCGCCTTGAACACCACGGGCACGCCGAGGGAAGAGACGGCTGTGCCCGCTTTGCGGCGGTCCCGGACCACGAACCCGCGGGCGGTGGGGATCCCGCACCGCAGACACAGCTCTTTGGTGAACGCCTTGCTGCCCTCCAGTTCCGCACCGGCCCGCGACGGCCCGACGATGGACAGGCCCCGGCGGGCGAACTCGTCGGCGATACCGAGCACGAGGGGGAGTTCCGGGCCCACCACCGTGAGGTCGATCTTGAGCGAGGCGGCAAACTCGGCCAGCTCCACGATGGCGTCGGCAGCGATGCCCACCACCTCGGCCACGCCGGCCATGCCGGGGTTCCCCGGCGCCACGTAGATCTCGTCCACCCCGGCCGCCCGCGAAAGCTTCCACGCCAAGGTGTGCTCGCGGGCGCCGCTGCCCACGATGAGGACCCGCATCGGCAACCCCCCTCTAGGCTGACAGGGCGGCTTGCAGCACGGTGAGGCAGGAGGTCTCCACCACGTCCTGCGCCGAGCACCCCCGCGACAGGTCGTTCGCGGGTCTCGCCAACCCCTGGAGCAGTGGCCCCAACGCCCGCGCCCCGGCGAGTCGCTCCGTCAACTTGTAGGCAATATTACCAGCATCCAGGTCCGGAAACACCAGGGTGTTCGCCTGGCCCGCCACGGGCGAGGCGGGGGCCTTGCGGGCGCCGATGGCCGGGATGAGGGCCGCATCCGCCTGGAGCTCCGCGTCAAAGGCAAAATCCACGCCGCGCGCCTGGAGGATGGCTCCGGCAGCCCGCACCTTGTCCACGTGCGGGTGCTCCGCCGAACCCTTGGTGGAGAAGGAGAGCAGGGCCACCCGCGGTTCCACCCCCACCACGCTCCGGAAGGTGGCCGCGGCGCCCTGCGCCACGTCGGCCAGCTGTTCCGGATCCGGATCGGGGAGAACGGCGCAATCGGCGAACACCATCACGCCCTCGACGCCCCAGCGGGGGTCCGGGTGCACCATGATGAAGGAAGACGACACCGTCTTGATCCCCGGGGCCACCCCGATGCAGTGCAAGGCGGCTCGCACCGTGTCGGCCGTGGTCCGGACCGCGCCACCCACCGAGCCGGTGCACTCCCCCACCGCCACCAGCATCGAGGTGAAGTACAAGGGGTCGTCCAGCGCCGCTTCCGCCTGCTCCCGCGTCCACCCCTTGGCCGCGCGCCGCGCGAACAGCGCCTCCACCAGCTGCGGCCGGCGCGGGTCGCGCTTCGGATCCACCACCACCACACCGGCGGCGCGCAGCCGCTCGTGCTCCGCCCCCTGCTTCTCCTCGGGGCATACCAGCGTCACGGCGGCCAGTTGCTGCTCGCGCAGCGTGGCAGCCGCCGCCATGACGCGAGGATCGTCCCCCTCGGCCAGCGCCACGTGCCCGCCCAGTGCCCGCGCCCGCTTCGGAATCTCTGCCAGAAAGTCCATACGCCCTCCCGTCGGACATTGTACCTCTCTTTCACGAGCTGGCCGAGCGCTGGCCTTTCGGCCCCCCGCCGCAGCGGTTCCCCCCACAGCAGACGATCGCCCGCCCACCGTGTCGCGGGCCTCCGACTTCGCATCGGGCGCCTTCGCTCGCCGCAGCGACGGGCCACCGCTTGACAGATTCGTGACGGCGTCATAGCTTATGTAAGGATGAGAAAGTTAGTTTCTCTAATGCCACTGGGGGACGATCTCGAGAAGGATCGAGCGAGACGGGCCGAGACGATCGGCCAACACCCTGTCTCGCAGCGGCAACAGGGCTTGCCACAGGCAAGGAAGGGGGGGTCTATGCACGGTTCACGAGCACGGACGCAACTGCTTCTCGGCGTGGGAGCCGCGGTGGCGGCAGTGTCAGCGCTGGCGGGTTCGCTGCGCTCCCGGCCGGAAGTGAAACCGGTGCTCTACGCGGCGCACCAGATCGAAGCGTACCTGACACCGGAGCAGGCCGAATGGGTCCGGCCCGGCTTCGACATTCAACTCGTCAGTCTGCAGATTCCCGACGACCGCCGACCGGTGGTGGAGGTGCGGTTCGTGGACGACATGGGGCAGCCCCTCGACCGCCTCGGGCGGGTCACGCCGGGGGCGATCTCGGCTTCCTTCATCCTCGCCTGGTACGACGCGCCACGCCGGGATTACGTTGCCTACACCACCCGCACGCAGCAGAGTCCCATCACTAACGTCTCGGCGGTGCAGGCGTCCCCCGATTCCGGCGGCAGTTGGACCGAGGTCAGCCTCGGTACCTATCGCTACCGGTTCGGCACCACCCTGCCGGCGGACTTCAAGCGGGACAAGACCACGACCCTGGGCATCTACGGCTCGCGCAACCTCGCCTCCATCATTGGCAAGACGTACTACGACAATCTCGTCCACGACTTTCGGCCGGACGGGGGCACGGTCACCGAGCGGTGGGACGCCATCACCACGGCGACCTGCAACTCTTGCCACGACCCGCTGGCCCTCCACGGCGGCTCCCGCCGCGAGGTCAAGCTGTGCGTGCTCTGCCACAACGCCACCCAGTCCCTGGACCCGGACACCGGCAATTCCGTCGAGATGCGGCAGATGATCCACAAGATCCACAACGGTCCGAACCTGGCACGTGGCTACACGATCATCGGGTACGGGCAAGCGGTCCACGACTTCTCCCACGTCACCTACCCCCAGGATGTACGCAACTGCACCACCTGCCATCGCCCCGGGGTGAGCGAGAGCGACATTTGGTTCACCAACCCCTCCCGGGCGGCGTGCGGCTCGTGCCACGACGCCATCAACTGGGAGACCGGAGAGGGGCACGCGGCCGGGCCGCAGAGCTCCGACGAGGACTGCGCCACCTGCCACCGGCCCGAGGGCGAGTTCGAGTTCGACGTGTCGATCAAGGGGGCCCACACGATTCCCACCAAGTCCTCGCAGCTTCGGGGATTGAACCTCGAAGTGCTGAGCGTCGCCAACACGGCGCCGGGCGAGAGGCCGACCGTCCTCTTCAAACTCACCAACGGTGACGGCTCCCCCGTGGCGCCGTCGTCGCTCAATGCGCTCAACTTCCTGGTGGGCGGCCCCACGAGCGAGTACACGCGCTACTTCCGCCAGGATTGCCGCACCGCCGCGACGGCCAGTGGGGACGCCTGGGCGTGCACCTTCGCCACCCCCATCCCCGCCGACGCCACGGGTACCTGGACGCTCTCCGCCGACGCGTACCGCAATGTGACGCTGAACCCAGGCCCCGCCGCGGCGATCCGCGAGGCGGCGCTCAACCCCATCGCGCACTTCGCCGTCACCGACGCCCAGCCGGTTCCCCGCCGGGCCGTGGTGGATCTGGCCAAGTGCAACAAGTGCCACGACGTCTTGGCGCTCCACGGCGGCCAGCGGTTCCGCATCGAGGAGTGCATCATCTGCCACAATCCCAACGAGGACGACCACACGCGGCGCCCCGCGGACCAGGGGCCAGCTGAGTCGGTGCACTTCAAGTACATGATCCACAAGATCCACACCGGCGAAGAGTTGTCCCGCGACTTCACGGTCTACGGTTTCGGCAACACCCCCCACAACTACAACGAGGTGCTGTACCCCGGCGACCTGCGCAACTGCGAGGCCTGCCACACCGCCGGCTCGTACGGGGTGCCGCTGCCGGAAGGGACGCTCCCCACGCCCACGCTCCGTGACTGGTACTCGCCCATGCAGCCCACTGCTGCCGCGTGCCTGTCCTGCCACGGCAGCATCGGCGCGGCCGCGCATGCGTACACCAACACGGCTCCCTTTGGCGAATCGTGCGCTTCCTGCCACGGTGCCGACCGCGAGTTTGCCGTGGCGAAGGTCCACGCCCGCTAGGATCGGGACGGGCGGGCCGCGCAGGGCGGTCCGCCCGACCAGGAAGGTGGAGACGATGAAGTCCTTTGCCCATTCGATCGTCGCCCTGAGCCTCCCGGTCCTCCTCGCCCTGGGGAGCGGCAGCCGGGCCTCCGGCGACGAGACGCCAAATCTATGCGCCGACTGTCACGAGGACGTGGTGGCGGCGTTCGCCGCCAACCCCCACGCCACGGCGGGCGGCGGCAACGCTACGGACCGTTGTCTCGCCTGCCATCGCGGGGGGAACGAGCACGCGGCGGCGGGGGGGGACAAGGCCCTCGTGACCATACCGCGCGGCACCGCGGGCGCGGCCGCCTGCCTGTCCTGCCACACGGGGAGGGGGATGAACCCCATCGATCCCAAAGGGGTGCACGGCGAGCGGGGCATCGCCTGCGACACCTGTCACGCGATGCACCCCGCCGGCATCCCCCTGGAGGCGCTGTTGCGCCAAGCGGGGAGCAGCGCCTGCGTGTCGTGCCACCCGCACGCCCGGGGCGAGTTTGCCAGGCCCTACACCCACCCGATGCATGCGAGTGTCGTCGGCAACCGCGCCGCCGGCCTGCAGTGCGCCTCCTGCCACAACCCCCACGGCGGTCGGGGTGACGACAGCCTCAAGCGCGACGCCGCAGGCGAGCTGGTGTGTCTCTCCTGCCACAGCGACAAGCGGGGCCCCTTCGTCTACACCCACCCCGCGCAGGTGACCGGTTCCTGCATGTCCTGCCACCAGCCCCACGGCTCGGTCAACGCCGCCATGCTCACCCGTGCGCGCGTCCAGCAGCTCTGCCTGGAGTGCCACACCGGCACCCCTGCGACCACCCTCGGTTCGCAACCGCCCTCCTTCCACGACCTGCGCAGCCCCCGCTACCAGAACTGCACCACCTGCCACGTGGCGATTCACGGTTCCAATACCTCGCCGTTGTTGGCGCGCTAGGAGGCAGAGATGACGACCCGCATGCTCGCGATGACCGTCCTCCTCGCCGCGGCAGCCGGCTCTGCTGCCAGTCAGCAGCTGCAGTTCGACCTCTCGGCCGGCTATCAGTGGCTCGACGTGACCGGGAGCGAAGAGGTTTTCCGTTCGCAGACCCGTGAGAAAGAGGGGCTGTTCGTCGACTCGTTGCGCCTCGTGGCCACGGACCACCGCAGCTCGCGCCTCTTCGACCGCCTCCGCCTGGAGGCCGCCGGACTCGGCGAGACTTCGGATAGCCGGGTCCACTTGGAGCTGGACCGCGCACGCGCGTTCTCGCTGCGCCTCGATTACCGCCGTGCTGAGGTGTTTAGCGCCCTGCCCGACCTGGCCAATCCCTTCGCTGCCGCCGGCATTGCCCCGGGCCAGCACACCTTCGACCGCCAGCGCGACTTCTTCGACCTGGAGCTGTCGCTCCTGCCCGGCCGGTGGCTCACGCCCCTGGTGGGCTACACGCGAACCACCTACGCCGGCCCTGCCCGCACCACGTACCATGTGGGTAACGACGAGTTCCAGCTGGCCTCCGACCTGGACGAAACGGTGGACGAGTTCCGCATCGGCGTCCAGTTCGAGGCGGCCGGTGTGCGGGGCGGGGTGATCCAGGGGTGGCGCGAGACGGACGCCTCGGAAAAACTGACCTTGATCCCTGGCCTCGGTGCCGGGAACTCGACGCAGCCGACGCTGGGCCGGGATGTCACCGCGACTTCCCTCGAACGCACCGTCAGCACCTCCGCCACCGCGCCCTTCACCAACGCCTACGTGAGCGGGCTGGTGGGCGGGCGCGTGCGGTTCCTGGGGTCCTTTGCCACCACCAACGCGGAGAGCGAATCCTCCGAGTTCGACTCTGCGCTGGGCCAGTTCGTGTCGTTCGACATCCGCCGCTTCTTCCTGGGCCTCGCCGAGACGGCCCAGGGCCGCGCCGAAAACCCCTCGTGGCGAGGCCAACTCCGCATTGAGGTCCCGCTCCTCGCGTGGCTCGACCTGAGCGTCGCATATTCCGCCTCGCATCGCGAGCTGGACGGGCGCTCCTTCGTGACCAGTCAGTACTTCGACACGGTCAATTTCTCCGGCGTCGAGTTGGGGGACCTTTCTACCGTGCTCGAAGCCCGCACCGCCTGGGAGCGGGACGAGGGGGTGGCGGAGTTGCGGCTCGCCGCCCGACCCTGGCCGTGGTTGCACGTGTGGGGCGCCGCCGCCACCGTGGATCACGACGTGACCGTCTCGCCGGCCGCGGCGGAAGTGGTGCTCCCAGGGGGCCAGGGCGGTTCCTACACGCGCGCCATCCACCGCCTCACCGGCGGTGCCGCCGTGGAGCTCGGCCCGGCTGCCCTCTCCGCCGAGTGGACCGCGGACGATGCCGACGAGGCGGTGGTGCGGACCGATTTCCTGGACCGCGATCGCCTGCGCCTGCGGGGCAGCTACAAGATCGCCTCCTGGCTGCGCGTGACGGCGGTTGGGGAACAGCTCGAGGCGAGCAACGTCACCGCTGGCATCGACGCCAGCGTGGACAGCACCCGCTGGGGTGGCGAGCTGGAGATCGTCCCCACCCCCTGGCTGTCGCTGCGCGGCGGGATGAACGTCGTCCAGTCCGACTCCCGCCTCACTGTGCGGCGCCCTCAGGACTTCGGCTTGGAGCCTTCCCTCTACGCCGAGGATGGCGAGGAGCTCGAGGCGGCGGTGGCGCTGGCTCTGGGGCGCTTCGACCTGCAGGCGGGCACCACTCGCACCACCTACGACGGCACCGCCCCCTTCGACCTGGACCGCACGTTCCTCCGCCTGGAACTGACCCTCACCGACGCGCTGGGGGCCTGCGGCCACCTGGAGCACCGGGAGTATCGGCAAGCCCCCTTCCCCGTGGCCGACTACGAGGCCAACCGCTACAGCCTCCTTCTCCGCTGGAACCGCAAGTAGTCGCCAACGGTGGCTGTGCCGCGCGGCCCCCGCCCGAGCGGGGGCCGCGTCGTTCTCGGCTCCTGGCCGGCGGCGGCCTTCACGCACACCGCTTGACAATTAGTGTTACTAATGCTATCGTCAATATCATGATTGTGAGCGATCGATACCGGCTGGGGGCGTTGCTGGAGCTGGCGAGCGTCTACCCCTCCGCCCTGCCCGCGGCGGAGATTGCGCGCCGGCGAGGCATCCCCGCGGCATTCCTCCGCCGGCTGCTGGCCGAGCTGGTGCGGTCCGGCGTGGTGGCGGCTAGCCGCGGCCGACAAGGCGGGGTGCGCCTTGCCCGGCGGCCGGAAGAGGTCGCACTGGAGACGCTCTTGCCGGAGCGATCGGCCCCTCCCGCGAATCCGGCCCTCGCCTGGCTGGAGGGTCGTCTCGCCGCCCAGCGGCGGGAGGTGCTCCGGGCGGTATCGCTGGCCATGCTCCTGGAAGTGGAGCGCGCCCACCTCTCGGTGGGGGACTGGCAGATCTAAAGGGGGACAGCATGAGGATCGCCGAAAACATCACCCAGCTGATTGGCAACACGCCGCTGGTGCGGCTGAATCGCGTGGTCGAGGGTTGCGCCGCCACGGTGGCGGCGAAGCTGGAGTTCTACAACCCGGCGCACTCGGTGAAGGACCGTATCGGCGTGGCCATGATCGAGCGTCTGGAGGAGCAGGGACTCCTCGTGCCGGGCCAGTCCACCGTCGTGGAACCGACCTCCGGCAACACCGGCATTGCTCTGGCGATGGTGGCCGCCGCCAAGGGGTACCGCTGCGTGCTGGTGATGCCCGAGTCAATGTCCATCGAGCGGCGGAAGGTGTTGCAGCTCCTTGGCGCCGAGCTGGTCCTCACGCCGGCCAGCGAGGGCATGCGGGGTGCCATCGCCCGCGCCGACCAGTTGCTGGCGGAGATTCCGGGCGCGGTGATGCCGCAGCAGTTCGAGAACCCGGCCAACCCCGACATCCACGCACGGACCACGGCCGAAGAGCTGTGGCGGGACACCGAAGGGCGGATGGACATCTTCGTGGCCGGCGTAGGTACCGGCGGCACCCTCACGGGGGTGGGGCGGGTGTGGAAGTCGCGCAAGCCCTCCCTGCACATCGTTGCGGTGGAGCCCGCCGCCTCGCCGGTGATCTCCGGGGGTCAACCCGGTCCGCACAAGATCCAAGGTATCGGCGCCGGCTTCATCCCCGCCAATTTGGAGACGCGCTTCATCGACGAGGTGGTGCAGGTCAGCAACGAGGACGCCTTCGCCATGGCGCGGCGCTTGGCACGGGAGGAGGGGATCCTGGCGGGGATCTCCTCGGGGGCCGCGGCGCATGCCGCCCTCGCCGTCGCGCGCCGCCGCGAAAACGCTGGCAAGCTCGTGGTCTTCGTCGTGCCCTCCACCGCGGAGCGCTACATCTCCACCGACCTCTTTGCCGGCCTCGGCTAATCTCGGCCGCCCTAGCCCACGAGGCGGTCGCCCAGCGCCTTTTCCAGGGGGGAGAAGTTGAGGATTGTCGCCTCCTCCACGCCCGCCACCGCGGCCAGGGCCACGGCCGTGGTATCGAAGGCCAGGTGACGGGGGTGGTGGGCGTCGGAGGCGAGGAGGAAGCGGCACCCGCTGGCGGCGGCCAAAGACAGCAGCGGCGGCGCCGGATCCTGGCGGCGCGGGAAGCCGTTGACCTCGACCAGCACGCCCCGGGCTGCAGCCTCGCGGAACACCACCTCCCAGTTGGCGCGGATCCCCCCGCGCCGGCCGAACAGCCGCCCCTGCGGGTGGGCCAGCGCCCACACCCCCGGTTCTTCCAGGGCGCGCAGCAGCCGCGCCGTGTGGTCTCGCCGCTCCGCCAGGCCGGTGTGCACCGCGGCCACGATGAGCACGCCGTCCCGGGCCCGCCGCGGTACGTCCAGGCTGCCGTCGGCGAGTATCTCCGCCTCCAGGCCCTGCACCAGCCACAGGTCATCGCCGCGGCGCCGGTTCCAGGCGGTAATGGCGCGCCGCTGCAGCGCGACCCCCTCCGCGTCCAGCCCGTTGACGCAGGCCAGCCCCCGGGTGTGGTCGGTGACCACCGCCCAGCTGGCGCCCCGCCGCAGGCACCCCCGCGCCATCGCTTCCAGCGTGGCGACCCCGTCCGAGGCCCGGGTGTGGAAGTGGCAGGCGCCGCGCAGGTGGCGGGCGTCGAAGGGGCGGCCGGAAGCGGCAATCTCCGCCACCTGCGCCGCGGTGAGGAACCCCGTCCGCGTCACCGTGCCGGCGGGGGGGTGGGGACCGCGCAGACGCTGCACCAGCGCCTGCAGGGCGTCGTCACTGGCAGCGGAGCGCAGCATCTCCACCGTGGGCAGAGTGTCGAGGGGCACCGTGTCCGGCAGCCGCCGGCTGGCGGCCAGTTCCCGCGGCGCGTCGAAGACGGCGTAGGCCGCCCGCAGCAGCGAAAGCCGCAGCTCCCCCGGGGGGTGCGACTCGGCCAGGGCAAAGAGCGATTCGGCCAGCTGTCCGTTGCTCACCACCCGGCAAAGGTAGCGCATCGGCCCGAGCCCTTCGAGCCCGCCGCCCCGGAGGCCCGGCGCTCCGGCCAGGCGCCCGCCGGGCGTGGTATCGTTCGGCATGCCGCGGTTGCTGTTGGTGGATGGCCACTCCAACCTGTACCGCGCTTTCTACGCGGTGCGCGGCCTCTCCGCCCCCGACGGCCGGCCCACCGGAGCCGTCTACGGCTTTCTGCGCATGCAGCACAAGTTGCTGCGGGAACTCGAGCCGACCCACGTGGCCGTGGCCTTCGATGCCGGGGGCGAGACCTTCCGCAGCCGCCTGGACGCCAGCTACAAGGCGCACCGCCCACCCATGCCCGAGGACCTGGTGCCCCAGGTGGCCCTCACGCAGAGCGCCCTGCGCGCCCTGGGCCTGGCCGTGCTGTGCATCGAGAACGTGGAGGCGGACGACGTCATCGGCACCCTGGCCGCAGTCGGCGCCGCGCAGGGCCTGGAGGTGATCATCGCCTCCACCGACAAGGACCTGTTCCAGCTCGTGGCGGACCCGCTGGTGACGATGTGGCACACGCGGCTGGAGCGGCTCCTGGACGAGCGCGGGGTGGCGGAGGTGTTCGGTGTGCCCCCGCACCAGGTCCCCGAGGTGCTCAGCCTGATGGGCGACGCCTCCGACAACGTCCCCGGCTGCCCCGGCATCGGCGAGAAAGGCGCCAAGGAACTGATTACCCGCTGGGGATCGGTGGCGGCCCTCTACGAGAACCTGGAGCGGGTCACGCCCCCCCGCGTGCAGCGGGCCCTCGCCGCCCACCGCCCGGAGGTGGAACTCTCCGCCCAACTGGTGCGCATCCGCACCGACGTGCCGTTGCCGGTGCGGCTCGAGGAGCTGGTGCGCGGGCAACCGGATTGGGAGCAATTGCGGGATCTTTACGGCTCGCTGGGCTTCTCCTCCCTCCTGGCCGAGCTCCCGGCCGCCGCCCCGCCCCCCCCGCCGTTGGCGCGGGCCCGGGAGGCCACCCGCGACGAGCTGGACCAGCTCCTGCGCGGGGGCGGGGCCGTGGCCCTGGCGCTGGGGGGGGAGGAGCTGGCGCTGGCCGCCCAAGGGAGCTGCCTCGTGCTGCGCGGTTCCATGCAGGAGCGGTTGGAGCTGCTCGCCAGGGCGGGCGGCGCCGTCTGGTGTCACGACGCCAAGGAACTGCTGGCGAGACTGGCAGCTGCCGGTCTCGAGGCCAGTGGGACGCCCCGCGACACGATGCTGGCCGGTTACCTGCTCGCCCCGGGGGAGAGCGTGGAGCTCCCCGCCCTCTGCCGCCGCCACCAGCTCCCCCCGCCGGGGGACACCCCAGCCGAGCGAGCCGAGGCCATCCGCCGCCTGGCCGGGGTGCTGCAGGGGCGGCTCGGGGAAGAGGCGCTGGACTCGGTGTTCGAGGAGATCGAGCTGCCGCTGGTGCCGGTGCTGGTGGCCATGGAACGCGCCGGCATCGCCATCGACCGCAAGGCGCTGGCGGAACTGGCGCAGCGGCTCGAGCGGTCTTTGGCTGAACTGGAGCGCGAGATCACCGCCGAGGCGGGGGGGCCCTTCAACCTCAACTCGCCGCAGCAGCTGGCGGAGGTGCTGTTCCAGCGCCGCGGTCTGCCGGTTCTGCGGCGCACCGCCAAGACGCGGGCGCCCTCCACCGACGCCGAGGTGCTGGCGGAGTTGGCGGCCCGCGGCCACCGCCTCCCCGCCCTGCTGCTGGAGTACCGGGAGCAGGCCAAGCTGAAGTCCACCTACGTGGATGCCCTGCCGCGGCAGGTGGCGGCGGACGGCCGCGTCCACACCCGCTTCAACCAGGCGGTGGCCTCCACCGGCCGGCTCTCCTCCTCCGACCCCAACCTGCAGAACATCCCGGTGCGCACCGAGTTGGGGCGCGAGGTGCGCCGCGCCTTCGTGGCTCGCGAGGGCGCTGTGCTCCTGGCCGCCGACTACTCCCAGATCGAGCTCCGGGTCCTCGCCCACCTCTCCGAGGATCCCGGCCTGCTGGCTGCCTTCGCGCGGGGGGAGGACATCCACCGGGCCACGGCCGCCCTGGTCTTCGACACCGACGCGGCCCTGGTCACACCGCCGATGCGGCGCGCCGCCAAGACGATCAACTTCGGTCTCATCTACGGCATGGGAGCCTACGCCCTGGCCCGGGACCTGGGGGTGCCGCCCGGCGAGGCGCAGCGCTTCATCGACGCCTACTTTGCCCGCCTGCCGCGGGTGCGGGCCTTCATGGAGGAGACCAAAGCCCAGGCGCGGCGCACCGGCAAGGTGCGGACGTTGTTCGGGAGGGCGCGCTGGATTGCCGGTCTCGACTCCAAGAACCCGCAGGTGCGCGGCAACGCCGAGCGGATGGCGATGAACGCCCCGATCCAGGGGACGGCTGCCGATCTGATGAAACTGGCGATGATCCGCCTGTACGGGATGCTGCGTCGCCGGCAGGGGGAGGCGCAGCTCCTGCTCCAGGTACACGACGAGCTGGTGCTGGAGGTGGCCCAGGGTTGCGAGGGGGAAATCGCAGAACTGGTGCGCCAGGCCATGGAGGGTGCCGGCCAGCTGCGCGTCCCCCTCGCGGTGGAGGTGGGCGTCGGTCGTTCCTGGGCCGAGGCGAAAGGGTAAGATGGTGGCGTGCGGGTCCTGCTAGCGGCGGCGCTGCTTCTGGCATCCCCGGCCTGGGCGCAACGACCCTGGGAACAGCGGGTGGACCTCCCGGTGGAGGTGCCGCTGGACCTGCCGGCCGTGGCGCTCGCCAACCCCTTCTTTTCGGAAGTGGACGCACCGCCCCAGCTCCTCGCGGCCCCCCAGGTGCGGAACTTCGACGGCAGCTATCCGATGCGGGCCGGCATCTACGTGGATGCGGAGGGGGCCTGCCTGCGGGCCGTGATCTTGGAGGCCGCCCTGCCGGCGGCGAGCTCTCCGGTGGTCGCCGAACTGGCGAGGATCCGTTTTGCCCCTGGGCTCTTGGGAGGGAACGCGGTCCCCACCTGGGTGACGGTCCTCCTGGACCTCAAGGGTCGCGTCGAGTCGGGCTCCTTCTCGCGGGTCCGCACCCTCCTCCCCGACCCCCAGCTGCCCCCCCAGCTGGCACCGGCACCGTCTGCGGCCTTCGAGCGGCGCGACGCGCAGCTCCCCGCCTCCCCCGTCGAGGCCCTGGACCAGCTCCCCCTGCCGCGCCGTTTCCGCCTCAAGACCGGCTCGCTGACCTTCTCCCAGAGCGTGCGCCTGCTCCTCGAGGTGACGGAGGGGGGTGGTTGCGGGCGCGTGATCTTTCTCGACTGTCCCGAGGGCCTGCGGAACTGGCTCCTCGCCAGCGCGGCCAACTGGAGCTTCCGACCGGCGGTGCGAGGGGGCCTCCCCTGCTCCGCGTGGGTGATCCTGGAGGGCACGGTGGCCGTGGAGACCTCCAACCTCGCCGCCGATTCCCTGCGGGTAGTGGGCGAATCGCCGCTCCGTCCGGCACAGCCCTGACCCGCCCGCCGCGCCGGCGGGCCGAGCAGCCCCACTTCCTCAGCGGGCCCGCGGCGCCAGCACGCGCCGCCGGTCGCCCTCGCGGCGCGTCACCCGCTGGCTGTCGAGCCATTCCAGGAGAGGGATGGCCAGCTTGCGGGTGAGCGAGAAGCGAGCCTTGAACTGGCCCACGTCGAATACCTCCACCCCCCACGCCCGCACCGCCGCGACCAGGTCGGCCAGGAGCTCCCGGTGCACGCTCCACTTCCCCCCCAGCCGCGCCAGCCGGCCACGGGCCACGAGGAAGCGCACAATGGCCTCCGCGGCCTTGGGGTTGGCGCCCAGGCGCGCCGCTGCCTCCGCCGGCGAGGGGGCCAGCCACCCCTCGCGTCGGTACAAAGCCTCCACGGCGGCGGCCAGGGGGTCTTCCACCGCGGCCCGCTCGGCCGCCAGCGCCCGGCCGGCGATCTCGGCAACCACGCCCGCGGCCCGCAGCGCGGTGAGGTAGTGCTCCCGCAGCCGCTCCGCCCCGGGGGGCAGGAGGCGGGAGAGGAGTTCCGGCACCGGCACACCGGTAGCTCCGGCCTCAGCCAGGAGGTGCCGCGCTCGCTCCACCACCGACTGCACCGCCTCTCGAGCCAGCAACCGGGGCGGTCGCAGCGGCACCACGTCCACGCCCCCCTCCGCCACCACCTCGCCCAACAGCGGCTCCAGGCCGGCCGCGGTCCACCCCAAGCGGGCCGCCAGCTCCTCCGGCTCCGCGCCCCTGGGTCCCGCCTCGCGGATCCACCGGTACACGGCCTCGCGGGGCGACTGGCCGGCATCGGGCAGGGCCGCCAGAGACGCCACCTCCCGGCGCGGGATCCGGTTCGGCCAGGGGTCCAGCACCTGCCCTCCCCCCACCGTCCGGGGTGGGGAGGGCGTCCGCAACACCACCCGGTCCCCGGGAGCGGCAAAGAGCGGCCGCGCCAGCCGAAGGATCGCCCGGCCCTCCGCTCCCCCCTCCAGGCGGCGCTCGGTGAGGCGCTCCACGCGGGCGAGGGTCCGTCCTGCCAGCAGGTGCAGCCACACCTCGTCACCCTCGGCGAGAGGCCGGCCGCCGGGCAACACCCGCACCGCCGCGGCGATTCGCGTGGTGGCCCGCCACGGCCCCACGGAGAGGAGCTGCTCCCCGCGGGGCAGTTCGCTCACCCGCGCCCCCGCGAGCTGCAGCGCTACCCGCTCCCCCATCGCCGCCCGCTCCCGGGGGGTGTTGTGCACCTGCAGCCCGCGCACCCGCACCCTCTTCCCAGAGGGGAGGGCCACCAGTTCGTCGCCTACCCGCACCTCGCCCCAGCGGGCCGTGCCGGTGACCACGGTACCGGTCCCCGCCAGCGTGAACACGCGGTCCACCCCGAGGCGGAAGGGACGGTGCGCCACCGGCTGCCGCTCCACGGCCCGGGCGCAGGCGAGGAGCGCCTCGCGGAGCTCTTCGATCCCTTCCCCGCGGGTGGCGGAGCAGCGCACGATGGGCGCCCCGGCCAGGGGCGAGGCGACGAGGGCCTGGCGCAGCTCCTCCTCCACCACGTCCAGGAGTTCCGCCTCCACCAGGTCGCACTTGTTGAGCGCCACGACACCGCCCCGCACCCCCAAGAGCGCCAGCACGTCCAGGTGCTCACGGGTCTGGGGCATCACCCCCTCGTCCGCCGCCACCACGAGCAAGGCGCGATCGATCCCCCCCGCCCCGGCGATCATGGTGTGGACCAGGCGCTCGTGGCCAGGGACGTCGATGAAGGACGCCTCCACCTCCCCCAGCGGGTCGGGGAGGGGGGCGAACCCCAGCACGAGGGTGATCCCCCGCCGCTTCTCCTCGGGCAGGCGATCGCAGTCCACGCCGGTGAGCGCCGCCACCAGCGCCGTCTTGCCGTGATCGATGTGGCCGGCGGTTCCGAAGACGACGGCGCGCATGCCGTCATGGTATACCGCTCGCCGCGGAGGGCTCGGTTTGTGTACCCTGGCGGCGTGGCGGCGCCGGTGGAGCACGAGATGAAGTTTCGGGTGGCGTCCCTGGAGGGCGTGCGGGAGCGTCTGCTCCGCCTCGGGGCGGCGCTCGCCTCGCCGGCCCACGCCGAGGAGAACTGGATCCTCGACGACGCCGCGGGCCGCCTCGCCGCGAGCGGCTCCCTCCTGCGCCTGCGCCGCAGTCACGGCCAGGCACAGCTCACCTACAAGGGCCCGGCGGTCTTTGCTGGAGGGGTGAAGAGCCGCGACGAAATCGAGTGCCGGGTCGAGGATGTGGACTGCCTCCTGAGGCTCTTCGCCCGTCTGGGCTTCGCGCCCGTTCGCCGCTACCAGAAGCGGCGCGAGGAGTGGCGCCTCGGCCAGACCGTGGTCGCGCTGGACGAAACGCCGATGGGAGCCTTCGTGGAGATCGAGGGGGCCGCGCCCGCCCTGGGCCCCACCGCGGCGGCCCTGGAGCTCGACCCACGCCAGGCGGTGCCGGGCACCTACCTGGAGCTCTGGGAGCAGTACCGCGCCGACCACCCGGACGCCCCCCGCGACATGGTGTTCGGGTGAACGGCATGCTCCTGGCCGCAGGGCGGGGGGAGCGCATGGAACCGCTCTCCTCCCTCATCCCGAAGCCGGCGCTCGAGGTGCTGGGCGAGCCTCTGGCGGCTAGCGCCTGGCGCCACCTCGCCCCCCGCTGCCGGCGCCTGGTGGCCAACCTGCACCGCCACGCCGAGCTGGTCGCCGCTGCCCTCCAGCGGCTGCGCACCGCCACCGACCCCCCCCTCGCCTTTTCCCGCGAGGCCACCCTCCTGGGGGGTGCCGGGGGGGTGGCCGCGGCCCGCCCGCTCCTCGGGGAAGGCCCGGTGCTGGTGGCCAACACCGACGTCTGGGCCGAGCTGGACCTCGCTCCGCTGCTGGCTGCCCACGAGCCGGACAGTATCGTCCTGGCGGTGATCCCCCACCCCGACCCGCAGCGCTGGAGCTCGGTGCGGGTGGACAGCGACGGGCGGGTGGCCGGCATCGAGCGGACGCACCGGGGCGAGGGGCAGCCGTTCCTGTTCACCGGCTTCCAGCTGCTGGGCGAGCGGGTGCTGGCGGATCTGCCACCCCCGCCCGGGGAGTTCGCCCCCCTGTGGGAGGCGCTCCGGCAGCGGGCGGCGCTCCGCGCCGCCGTGGTCGAGGGGCGGTGGCAGGAGGCGGGGACGCCCCTCGCCTACCTCGAGCTGGTGACCGCCCTGCTGGCCGGCGGCACCTGGTGCCACGAGACCGCCGAGGTGGCGGCGGATGCGCACCTCGCCGGCACGGCCGTGGGGGCGGGCTGTCGCGTCGCGCGGGGGGCGCGCCTGCGG
>JBBISY010000052.1:0-16236 GCA_037441065.1 Acidobacteriota bacterium
GCGGCGGCGGTGGCCCAGGCCGCCGCCACGCTCCAGCGCCAGGTGGGCCGCAGGCGCGCCGCGGCGTGGCAGAGGAGCGAGGCCACCGCGAGGGCTGCGGCCAGCAGCACCAGGTGGAAGCGCCGGGAGAACCGCCCCACCGCCCCCAGCGGCTCGGGGGAAACCTCCGCTGGATCCAGACCGCACGCCTCGCGCACGCGCGCTAGCTCTCGTGCCACCGCCCCGTCGCCGGGCGCCAGCTCGCGAGCCCGCAACAGGGCCCACAGGGCTTCCCCCGGTGCCCCCCGACGCTGCGCCACCTGGGCCCAGTTCCAGTACAGGGAGGCCGTCTCGAACCCCCCTGTGGCGAGGGCGCGGTAGATGCGCGTGGCACCGGCGAGATCCCCGCCCTGGGCGAGAGCAGTGGCCTGGCGGAACTGGGCCTCGGCCAGAGCCACGTCGCCCGCCTGCGAGGCCGCGGCGGGGGCCGTGGGCGGCGGCGGCGCCTGCGGTTCGGCGCCGGCCAGAGGGAAGCCGAGGGCCGCCAGCGATCCGAGCCAGAGTGCAAGGGACGCCCACCGCATCATCCCCACCTCTCGATGGCAGCTCGCGCCCGGCGGGCGATGTCCTGGATCTTCTCGGAGTAGTCCCCGAGCTGGGGCGCGTAGCGGACGAAGCGGACATCGCGCAGGAGCTCGCGCAGCACCGTGGTGCGTTCGTCGTCCTCCGGCGACGGGCGCTCCGCCACCTCCCCGAATACCGCCACCAGCGCCTGCTCGATGAGATTGGCGGCCGCCTCCTTGGTCATGTTCCCGCCGGCGGCGCGCCGGATGGCGGCGAGGGCGCTGCGGACGCTTCGCCGCGGCGGGCCGGCCCGGCCGGTACGCCGAAGGTCGCGGAGGCGGGGTACCCCCCACAGGGCCAGGTGCCCGGCGGCGACGAGACCCAAGAGCGCCGCCAGCAGGCCGTGCCCCAGCGTGGGGAGGGGGGACCGGTGGGGGTGCAGGGCGCTGCGCAGACGGAGCGGCGAGTCCGGCGAGAGGGCGGCGGGAACGGCAGGCGATGGCGGTGACAGCTGGACTGGCGCCCGCACCTGCACGTCGAAGGGCTGGGAGCGGGCGTGGGCCACCCGTCGCGCTCCCGGGTCGAAGTAGGCGAAGTCCAGGGAGGGGATGCGGAGGGTGCCGGCCGCCTGCGGCACGATGACGAACTCCCAGGTGCGCGAACCGCTCAGGCCAGCGGGCGAGACGCTGAACTCCTCCTTGCTCTGCGGCGGGTAGACCTTGGCCGCGGGCAGCTCCAACACGGGCGCCCTGTCCACCCACTTGAGGTTGCCCCGTCCCTCCACGCGGAAGCGGTACGTCACCGCCTCCCCCAGGTCGACGGACTCGCGGTCCACCGCAGCGGTGGCCCGAAACTGCCCCACGGCACCGCTGAACGGCTCCCCAGCCGGGGGCGCCTCCACCGCCACCGGGATCGGTTGCGTGGTCCGGGTGAGGCTGGTGGCGGCGCCGGGGAAGGGGTCGAGGAAAGGCCCCATGCGGCGCGGCACGGCAATGGTGAAGGTAGCGGCCGGGATGGTCACCCGGCCCGCCTGGGTGGGGAAGAGGAGGCGGCGGTGCACGGGGAGCCGGGTGAACAACTCCCCGCCTCGCTGCACCGGCTCGCCCTGGGCCGGCTTCGCTTCGTCGCGCAGCGGTTCGCTCCAGAAACCGGGGTAGCGCGGCGCCTCGGCGAAGTCGAGGCGGGAGATGGGGGTCTGGGTGAGCACCCAGTAGGTGAGGAGGAGCGGTTCGCCCACGTAGAGACGCTGGCGGCTGACCTCCGCCTCCACGAGGACCTTCCCCGCCCGGGGCCGGGTGTCGCGGCCGAAGAACGCGGCAAACGGGTCCTCCTCCTCCGCCAGGTCGAAGGGGGAGGGGGGGCGTTGGCGGGGCAAGAGCCTGCCCTCGTGAACCTGGATGGTGATGGGCTCGGTGGTGTGCACGCCATCGGCCAGCACCGCCCGCACCGCGCCGACGGTGGCGGTCCCCACCGCCGTGGGGCGGAGCAGGTAGGTGTACGTTCTGCACTGGGACATGCGGCCGTTGACGAAGGAGATCTGCGTGGACAGCGAGGGCCCGGCCACCACGCTCAGGTTGGTGAGCGGCGGCAGTTCGAGCTCCTCTTGCAAGTCGATGCTGGTGCCCTCCAGCGTGATCTGCAGGGTGACCTGGTCCTCCAGGCCGATCTGGCGGGCCGACACGTCGGCGCGGAGCACGGTAGACGCCGCGGCAGCGAGCGCGGACCCCGCCAGGCTCGCCGTGGCGAGCCACGCCACGGCTACCTGCCCAAGCGGGGAGCGGCCAGGGTGCCGACGCCGCGTCACCAGTCCTTCCCCTTCTTGGAGCGGGCCCGCTGCGCAGCCAGCTGCTTGCGCTGCTCGGCCTTTTCGTTGTCTTCTAACGCCGCCAAGAGCTGCATCGCCCGCTCCCGCGGCATTCCGGTTTCGGCCTGGAAGCGCTCCTGCTCCGCTTCGTCCGGGGTCTTCGGCGGGGGTTGTGGCGTAGTCTGGCGGTCGGGCTGCGACGGCTGCTGGCGCGGCGCCGGCGACTGCTGGGTTTGGTCTTGGGCTGTCTCGCCTCCAGCCGTCTGGGTCGACTGTTGTTGGCGGCGCTGCTGCTCCTCCAGCGCCCGCAGGGCCAGCTCGAGGTTGCGGCGGGTGTCGGGGTCGTCGGGCAGGAGCTCCAGCGCCTCGCGGAACGCGCGCACGGCACCGGCGTAGTCCTGCTTCATGAAGAGCGCGTTGCCCAGGTTGTAGCGGGCCGCCCCCGCCAGGGGGGAGTCGCTGTGGCCAATCGCCTGGAAGATGGCGGCCGCCTCGTCGTACTTCCCGTTCTTGTAGAGGCCGTCCGCCAGGTTGAACCGCAGCCGCTGGTCCTGCGGGCGCGCGGACGCCGCCGCCTCGAAGGAGGCCAACGCCTTGGGGTGGTTCCCCTCCCGGTACTTCTCGCGCCCCGCCGCGGTGAGGCGCTGGGGGCGGAGCAGGAGCTCGTCCAGGAGCTTGCCGTGCTGCGCCGCGGCGGGGGAGCCGGCGGTGGCGAGGAACAGCGCGGCGACGGCGGCTGCTCGGCGGGTAGCGGTGCGTGCCGCGGTAGACCGCCGGGGGATGGGCGGGGGCAACAGGAGGGCGGTGGCGAAGGCCGCCAGCGCCACAGCGAGCGGGAGCTGGTAACGCTCCTTCTTCCGGTACGCCCAGTCGCGGGCCAGGGTCTTTTTTTCCATGGCGGCGATGGCGGCGGCTACCTGGCGGAGGGTGGTGTCGGCGGGGGAGAGCAGCACGAACTGGCCACCGGTGCCGCGGGCGATCGCCTCGAGCGTGGCCGCATCGAGCCGCGACACCACCACCGAGCCGTTTTCGTCCTTCTTGAAGCCCACCCGCTTGCCGTCGGCGTCGAAATCGGGGACCGGCGCCCCGCGTGCCGTTCCCACCCCCACGGTGTGAATCACCACGCCAGCCTCCCTGGCCCGTTGCACGAGGGGGGCCACGTTGCCCACCAGGTCCTCGCCGTCGGAAACCAGCACCATCACCCTGTTGGCCCGCTCCTCGTCCACGAACATGGCGAGGCCGCGCTGGAGCCCGGCGCCGAGGGAGGTACCGGGAGCGGGGACGATGCCGGGCTCCAAGGTCTCGAGGAAAAGCCCGATGGCGTCGGCGTCCAGGGTGAGCGGCACCAGGGGGTAGGCCTCCCCCTCGAAGGCCACCAGCGCAAACCGGTCGCCCTCGAGCTGGTCCAGCAGCGAGGAGAGGGCGGCGCGGGCGAGGAAGAACCGGTTCGGCGCCACATCCTCGGTGGCCATGGAACCGGAGCAGTCGAGCACCAGCACCACGTCCACCCCTTCCCGCGCCACCGGCTCCCGCACCACGCCCCACTGGGGGCGGGCGAGCGCCAGGGCCATCCCGGCGGTCCCCAGGCAGAGCAGGGACAGGCGCACCCACCGCCAGGGGGGGAGGGGGCGCGCCACCACCCGGCTCCAGAGCGGGCGGGCGACGAGCTGCGAGAGCCGCGTGCGGTCCCGAGCGACGAGCCAGACTTCGAGCGCCACGAGTGCCGGCACGAGCAGGAGCGACCAGAGCCAGGCGGGGGCGGCAAAGCTCATCCTTCCCTCCTCAGGTGGGCAGGACCCGCAGGCCGGCGGCCCACGCCCCGCCGGCCGCCGCCAGCAGCAGGGCGCACGCCGCCAGGTACGGGAAGAACAGCTCGCGGTAGCGGTGGTAGGCAGTGAGGTTGATGCGGGACTTCTCCAGCTCGTCGATGCGGCGGAAGACCTCACGCATCGAGGTGGGGTCGGTGGCGCGGAAGAACTCGCCGTCGGTGCGGCTGGCGATGGCCTTGAGGAGCTCTTCGTCCACATCCACCTGCGCCGACACCACCCGCCGCACGGGGCGGCCGGTGAAGGGGTCCTGGACCGTGACTGGGATCGGCACCACCCCGCCGCGGCCCACGCCGATGGTGTAGACGCGCACCTTCATCGCACGGGCGATGTCGGCGGCGGTGGACGGGTCAATCTCGCCCGCGTTGTTGGCGCCGTCGGTGACTAGCACGATGACCTTGCTCTTGGCCTGGGAGCGGCGCAGGCGCTGCAGCGAGGTGGCCAGTCCGGAACCGATGGCGGTCCCGTCGGGGAGCATGTCCAAATGCACGTCGTCCAGCTGCCGCAGGAGCAGGCCCAGGTCGGTGGTGGGGGGAGCCTTGGTGAGGGCCTTGGCGGCGAACACCACGAGCCCGATGCGGTCGCTGCGCCGCCGCTGCACGAACTCGGAGACCACCCCCTTGGCCACCTCCAGGCGGTTCCTGGGCCGGAAATCCTCGGCCGCCATCGAGCCCGACACGTCGAGAGCCACCACGATGTCCACCCCCTCGGTGGTCACGCTGTGGCGGAGCGTGCCGTGCTGCGGCCGGGCCAGCGCCACCGCCCCCACCACCAGGGCAACCCCAGCCAGGGCAACGGGCAGGTGGCGCAGGGTGGTGCGTGTGGTGGCGGGGGAGCGGCCGAGCCGGTGCACCCCTGGGAACCACACGGCCTTGCCCCACCGCTCCCGGAGCAGGGCGGCGAGGACCACGGCGGGGCCTGCCAGCGCCAACCACAGCCACTGGGGGTCCTGGAAGCGCAGGCCGGCCAGCTCGCTCACGATGCCCTCCCCGGGACTGCCCCTTCGCCCTCTTCTTCGCGGAGGTGCCGCTCCAGAGCCGCCACCAGGCCTCGCGCCTCGGCCAGGTGCCGCTCCGCGGCGGCCCTCTGGGCGCTGCCGCGGGCGAACTTCACCTGATCGGCGGCGGAGGCCAGCTCGCGGGCGATAGGCGCGAGTTCCTTGCCCAGCCGGTGGCGGCGCAGGAAGGCGCCCATCTCGGTGCTGGTCATCTCCAGCACCGGTGCCGATAGACGCCGCTCCAGGTACCGTTTCACGATCTCCATGAGGGCAATGTAGAAGGCCCGGTAGTCTTCGCGTTCGAGCACGCCCGCCTGGGAGAGCTGCTCCAGGGCTCGAAGGGCCTCCTGGTCCGGCGGCACGGTGAGCACCGGCGCCGGTTTGCCAACGCGGTGGCGCCGGCGGCGCAGCAGGGCGACGGCGGCGGCGGTGGTGACGGCGCCGAGGACGGCGAGGGCGAGGAGGAACAACCAGGTAACCGGCACGGCCACGGGCGCCACCACGTCGGCGAGGGTTGGGTTGTCCTCCCCTTTGGGCAGGGCGGAGACGAGGTGCAGCGGCACCGCTTCGCTGCTGGCCTCGCCCTCGGTGCCGTCGGGGAGCTGGAACCGAACGGTGAGCGGCGGGACGATGGCCTCGTGCAGGGTGAAGCAGCGCCCTCGGTACTGGGCGGTGTGGGGTGGCGCGCCGGTGGGCGCCGGCGAGACCGGCACGAGTTCCAGCGTTTCGCTGCGCAACCCCGGCGGAAACTCGAGACGGGCCCCCTCCGGCGCCGTCACCTGCAGTTCCAGGAGGAAGCTCTGCCCCACGGTCACCTCGGTGGGGGTGACCCGCGCCTGGACGGTGACGGGAGCGCCCCCAGGCTCGCCGGCACGGGCCGTGGCGAGGAGGAGGATGCCCACCGCAGCCAGCCGCCTGGACGTCACCGCCGCCGCTCCCGACTCTTGAAGAAGGCCGCCAGCGGCTGCTCGTAGGATTCGGCGGTGGAGAGGGAGAGGGCGTCCACGCGGGCGCGCCGCAGGATCTCCGCCGTTTCCGCCCGGTGCCGAGCGGCCAGGCGCCGGCGCGTGGCGGCGTCGGCGGTATCCACCACCCGCAGCTCGCCGGTCTCCGGATCCGCGAGGACCACCATCCCCACCGCTGGCAGCTCCTCCTCGCGGGGGTCGAAGAGGTGCAGGGCGACCACGTCGTGGCGGCGGCGCAACACCCCCAGGGGGCGTTGGTACCCCGTCGCCTGGAAGTCGGAGAGCACCGCCACGATGCCTCGCCGCTTCATGACCTGGTGGGCGAAGCGCAGCGCCATGGCGAGATCGGTGCCGCGCCCCACTGGCTCCAGCGTGAGCAGGTCGCGCACGATGCGCAGGGCGTGGTCGTGGCCCCGCGCGGGCGGCACGAAGGCCTCCACCCGGTCGGTAAAGAACAGAGCCCCCACGCGGTCGTGGTTGGCCACCGCGGAAAACGCCAGCACCGCCGCCAGCTCGGCGGCCAGGTCGCGCTTGACGAGGTACTGGGAGCCGAACCGTTGCGAGCCCGACACGTCCACCAGGAGGAGGAGGGAGAGATCGCGTTCCTCCACGTACTTCTTGACGTACACGCTGCCCATGCGCGCCGTCACGTTCCAGTCGATGGTGCGGATGTCGTCGCCCGGCTGGTACTCGCGAACCTCGGCAAACTCCATGCCGCGCCCCTTGAAGACGGCGTGGTACGAGCCCACGATGCCGGTGTCGAGAATCGCCCGCGTCCGGATCTGGATGCGGCGGATCTTCTCCAGCGTTTCGCGGTCGAGCTTCACGGCCGGTCCCCCGCTCGCCCCACGGCCGATGCCATGCCCTCCCCGGTGCTCGTCACGGGACCTCGACCCGCTCCAGGAGGCGTGCCACGATCTCGTCGGTGGTGACGTTTTCCGCCTCCGCTTCGTAGGTGAGGAGGATGCGGTGTCGGAGCACGTCCTTGGCGATTTCCTTCACGTCCTCGGGGATCACGAAGCCGCGGCCGCGCAGCAGCGCCACGGCTCGCGCCGCGTGGGAGAATGCCAGCGTGGCGCGGGGCGAGGCCCCGAAGGCGATGAGGTGCGCTATCTCTCCCAGCCCCACCTCCTGCGGCGAGCGGGTCGCCCGCACGAGAGCCACCATGTAGTCGCGGATCCGCTCGTCCAGGTAGACGTCGAGAACGAGGGCGACGATGCGCAGGAGCGCGTCGCGGCGCAGGGTGCGCGCCACCGCGGGCGGTTCCCCCGCCACCATGCGGTCCAGGATGGCGCGCTCCTCCGCCTGGGTGGGGTAGTCCACCTTGGCCTTCAGGAGGAACCGATCCACCTGCGCCTCGGGGAGGGGGTAGGTGCCCTCCTGCTCGATGGGGTTCTGGGTGGCAAAGACGAGAAACGGTACCGGCAGGGGGTGAGTGGTGTCGCCGATCGTTACCTGCCGTTCCTGCATCGCCTCCAACAGCGCGGACTGCACCTTGGCTGGGGCGCGGTTGATCTCGTCGGCGAGCAGCAGGTTGGTGAAGACGGGACCCTGGCGGGTCACAAACTCCCCGGTCTTGGCTTGGAACACCATGGTTCCCACCAGGTCCGCGGGCAAGAGGTCCGGGGTGAACTGGATGCGGGCGAAGGACAGGTCAAGCACCTGCCCCAGCGTCTTCACCGCCAGCGTCTTGGCCAGGCCCGGCACGCCCTCCACCAGCAGGTGGCCGCGGCACAGCAGGGTGATCACCATGCGGTCGATGAGGTTCGCCTGACCCACGATCACCTTGTGCATCTCGGCCACCGCTGCCTGCAACTGCAGCGACTCCTCGCGCACCGCCTCGTTGAGTTTCTGTACGTCCACCGGCTCCCGCTCCATGCCGCTATCCCCCTCGCAGTACGATCGCCCGCACGGCCTTCGCCCCTCCCGGGGCTCGCCCGCTCGCGCTCGGCTGCCGGGACAAGCAACTCCTGTGCCCACTTCGAGCCAGGACTTGCAGCGCTGAGGGCGCAGGAAGGGGAGACGGGTACGGGACGCCGCGCCGAATCGGCGCGGTCGCACGGCCAGGCCGTGTCGCTACAGGAGGATGCGGAGGCCGATCAGCGGCAGGAGCACGATGGCGCTGAAGACCACCGCGGCGGCGAGGAAGAGCAGCGCCCCCACCGCGCTCAGGATCGCGTCCTCCTCCAGCATCCCCACCGCCGTCGTGACGATCACCAGCGCGGGCAGGGTGTTGGTGAACACGATGGGGAGCGGGAGAGCCAGCTGGGTTCCTGAGACGGCGAGGATGATGCCGGCGATGCCGTGGGCCCAGGGGTGACGGTGGAACCACTCCCCTCGCGGCCGGATGAAGCGTTCGAGCTTGCGGATCAGGGCCTGACCGAACTGCACCACGCGCACCACCTGACGGGCTGAGATGGGCCGGCGGAGCCAGGCCTGGGGCAGCCAGGGGGGCAAGCCCAGCGCCATCAGCACGCCGAGGATCGCGATGGCGGCGCCCACCGGGGTGGACAGCCCGACGAGCGGCACCGGTTGCAGGAAGGGGAGCGCGAGGAGGACGGCCAGCACCGTGTGGCCGCGGGTGCCCAGCGCCTTGACCACCTCGCCGAGCGGCACGGTCTCGGCGTTCGCCAGCGCGCGGATCGCCTCCAACTGTTCGGACAAGCGGCAACAGTGCCGTCCAGTTTGGACCAGCGTCGGGTCCGGCAGGGGTGGTGCCGCGGGCAAGCCTTCGTTCACGGCGCGAACTATCGGTCGCTCGCGCCCGGGGGTCAAGGGTGGGGAAGCGACTCGTGCCCTCGTCCCTCCCGCCGCCGCAAGAGGAACTCCACCGTATCGGCGATCAGCAGCAGGAAAAGGGGAGCCACGGGCAGGGCGTACCGGGTGAGGGTGGAGAAGGGGAGGTGGAGTGCCATGAACGCACCGGCCACCAGGATGACCGTGGCGCGCGCCGCCGCTGCCGATGGCGGCTCGCCGCCGACCGGTCTCCGCAGACGCCGCGTTACGCGCACGGTGGCTACGGCGAGCGAGCCGAATGTCAAGAGGCCCAGGGCGAGCCGCACTCCGTACCGCACCGGCCGGGCGGCGTAAAGGCGGGCGAGCCAGTCCGGATAGGTCACGTACGAGAGTTGGGTGGACTCCCAGAACGGCATTCGCAGCACCTGGGTGACGCCCACGAACACGTACGCCGCCGGTGCCTGGAGCACCTTCTCGGCCACCAGCCGGAGGGTGGCGGCTCGCTGCTCACCGGCGGGCACGTGCGCCAGTCGGCGCGGTAGCTCCGTCAGCCACAACTCGTCGGCAGCGCCGAACTCGCAGAACGCGCACTCTTCCTCGGTGAAGAGCAGCCGGCAGACGCCGTCACCGGGGATGGCGGCCGCGTGGGCGAGGTACTGGCGGGCGGTGAGCGGCAGGGCTCGCTTGGCCGCGTTGCCGTAGAGGAGGCCGAGGTACCGGGTCGTGAACTCGAAATTACCGTTGAAGCGACGGTTGAGAGCCATGTAGGAATAGGTGACGGAACCGCTGACAGCCACCGCCCCCGCCGCGAAGGCGAGGGCAGCGACCGCCGCAGCGCCCTGGCGGCGCCGCCACGCCGCTATCCCTCGCCCGATGAAGAACATCGCCACGAGCAGCGAGACGTGAGCCAGCACGCCCTTGGTGAGGGCGCCGCCGGTAAACGCCAGGCCGGCGGCCAGGCCGAGCAGCAGGGCTTTCCTAGCGTTCCCGCGCGCGGCGGGCTCCCAGGTTTTCGCCGTCACGAGCACGGCTGCGAGCACGAAGGGATAGCTCAGCACTTCCGAGAACATGCTGCAGCCGGAGTTCACGATGGCCGGAGATACTCCAAAGTAGCCAGCCGCCGCGAGGGCGAGCCACGGGCGAACGCGCAACCGCGCGGCGAGCCGCAGCAGGAGGAGCTGGCTCGTCAGCAGGAGTGCGCATTGCAAGGCCGCCAACACCTTGTGGTGGGACGCGCCCACGATCTCCCCGACCCTGATGGCTACGGCCACCAGGAGGGGGTAGACCGGCTCGCGGTGCGGGCCGGTGGTCAGAAAGGTGCGCCAACCCTGCCGGGCGAGCATCTCGCCCAGGGCGTTGTACTCTCCGGCGTCCCACTGGAGGATCATCTGGGAATTGGCGACCAGGTAGAGCCACCAGAGGACGCAACACCCCAGGACCAGCGCGGTTGGGAGGGTGGGGGGCGGCAAGTCCAGCGCCGATGCCGAGCGCTCCGGCTCGCCCTGGGGCGGCAGCTGTGGCCGAGCCGGAGCGCGAGCGCCGCGGTTCACCGGCCGCCGTCCTTACCGAGGCGAGCGATGGTTTCGGCGATCTCGTGGATCTGTTCGGCCCTGAGCCGGGTTCCCGAGGGGAGGAGAAGCCCGCGCCGGGAGACCTCCTCGGCGACCGGGCAGGGGGGGCTGCCGGCGTAGGGCGGGAGCTGGTGGAGCGGGACGAAGAAGGGCCGGGCGTCGATGCCGTTGCGGTGCAGGTGCTCGCTCACATCTTCGCGCGTCGCGCCGAAGGCGTCCTCGAGCACGATGGCGAACATCCACCACGAGCTCGCCCCACCGGCCGTCACGTGCTGCCAGCGAAGTCCCGGGATGCCGGCCAGGAGCCGCCGGTACGTCTCCGCGTTGCGCAGCTTGCCGGCCAGGAGCTGGTCGAGCCGCTGGAGCTGGGCGAGACCCAGGGCGGCCTGGCGGCTCGCCATCCGGTAGTTGTACCCCACCGCGTCGTGGAAGTAGGGGCGGCCGGGGGCGCGGCTCAGGTTGCCCCACCTGCGGGCGGCGTCGGCGATTTCCGGGCGGTTCGTCACCACCATGCCGCCCTCGCCGGTGGTGATCAGCTTGTTGCCGAAGAAACTGAAACACCCCACGTCGCCGATGCTCCCCACGGGGCGGCCACGCCAGCTGGCACCGAGAGCTTCGGCCGCGTCCTCCACTACCGCCAGCCCGGTTTCGGCGGCGATGGCCGCCACCGCGTCCAGGTCCGCGGGGTTGCCGAAGAGGTGGACCGGCACGATGGCCTTGGTGCGTTGCGTCACTTTGCGCCGCGCGTCGTCGGGGTCCAGGTTCCAGGTGTGGGGGTCCACGTCCACCAGCACGGGCCGGGCGCCGGTGTAGACCACGGCGTTGGCGGTGGAGACGAAGGTCAGATCCGGCACCAGCACCTCGTCGCCCGGGCCCACGCCCAGGGCCAGCAGGGCCAGGTGGAGGGCGGCGGTGCCGTTCGAGGCGGCGACCGCGTAGCGGCAGGCGCAGGCGGCGGCAAAGGCCTCTTCGAAACGCGAAACGAACGGTCCAGCCGAGGAAACCCAGCCGGAACGCCGACATTCGCTGACGTAGGCGACTTCCAGCTCGCCGATATCCGCATCGGCCAGGGGGATGCGCAGGGGATCTGGCTGGCCCCTGCCTGGCGGCGGTGTGCTGACTGGTGCCACGGCCGTGCGATGATACAGCAACGTGTCTGCCGGGACTGCGGCGGACGGGGTGGCTCGGGGGGCACGCAGGGCGGTGACGGAACACGCGGCGGCTGCTCGCCTGGTGGCGCTGGCGTCGAGGCAAGCCGTGCCCATTCTCGCCGTGTTCGCGCTGGCACTGCGCCTCGTCGGGATCGGTGCCGAGAGCCTCTGGTACGACGAGTGGTTTTCCCTGCTCCGCGCTCGCGAGCCGGTAGTGGCGCTGCTGCAGGGCAGCGGCCTGGCCACCTCGCCGCCGCTCTACTACCTGCTCCTCAAGCCGTTCCTTCTCGTCCTGGGGGATTCCGAAGGGGCGCTCCGGCTGCTGTCCGCAGGATCGGGCGCCGCCGCTGTGCCGCTCGTGGTGCGAGTCGGCGAACGGCTTTTCGATCGCACTACCGGGCTTGCCGCCGCCTGCCTGCTGGCCGTCTCGCCGTACCACATCCGCTACTCGCAGGAAGCGCGGATGTACGCCCTGGCCGTGCTGCTGGGCCTCGTTTCGATGAGCTGCTTTCTCGCTGGTGGCGCGCAGCAGAAGAGGCAGCATCGGATCGGGTTCGTCGCCTCCAGCGCCGCCCTGCTCTACGCCCACTACGCCGGCGCCTTCCTCACCCTGGCCCAGGGAGTGTCGGCGGGCTTCGAAGCCTGCACTCGACCAGAGGGGCGCCGCCGCTTCCGCCGGTGGGTGCTCGACGCAGGGCTGGCCACGCTGCTGTTCCTGCCGTGGCTGCCGGTGCTCTGGCGGCAGGCAGCCCAGGCCCCCGCTTCCCTGGCCTGGGTTCGTGAGTACGACGCGCAGCTGGGGGCCCGGCTCGTCCACCTTGTCCCTCCCCCGTGCTCGCGCTGCTGGCCGTCGGCGCGGTTACCCTGGCGGTGGTGGCAGCGCGACGCTGGGGCCGCGGCGGCGCCTCTGGTCCGTGGGTCCTCCTTTCGGCCTGGCTGCTGCTTCCCCACCTGGGGCTCATCGTCCTGTCGTGGCTGGCGTTCCCCGTCTACGTGGTGCGCTACGCCATCGTCTCCCTGCCAGCCCTGATGCTGGCCGTGGCCGCGGCCCTGCGCCGGATCCCCTCTCGGCCGGTTGGCCGCGTGCTGCTGCTCCTCCTGTGCACGGCCTCGTTGACCTGGGCGGTCGTGGCCAAGCGGCAGGCCCACAAGCCGCAGTGGCGGCAGGCGTTCGCCTGGGTGAGCGAGCGGTGCGCGCCCGGCGACGCGGTGGTGGTCAGCGGCTACGAGAGTCGCTATTACCTGGAGCGCCGGCCGCTCCCGCCGGGGGTGACGGTGGTGTGGCAGGTCGAGCCCGAGGGGCGGCTGGGGGGCGAGCTACCGGGCAGCGCTCGGGTCTGGTACCTCCAGCAGGCCCGCTGGGCGGTGCCCGCGGCTCTTGCGCGCCGCGCCACCGCCCGCGCTCGGCGGGACTTCGTGCAGGTGTCGGTGGTGCATTTCGAGCTGCAGGCGGCAGGCGCCTTGGCGAGGGCCCCATGATCTCCGTGGTGTTGCCCACGTACCAGGAGGCGGCCACCATCTGCGCTCTGGTGGACGCCCTGCGGGTGGTTCTGGTCCAGCAGGGGGAGTTCGAGATCGTGGTGGTGGACGACGCGAGCCCTGACGGCACCGCGGACGTCGTGCGCGCAGCGCACCCCCACGACCAGCGCGTCCGAGTCCTCATGCGTCAGGCGCGCGGCCTCGCGGGGGCGGTACGCACAGGGTGCGAGGCGGCGCGTGGGAGCGTCATCGTCGTCATGGACTCCGACTTCAACCACCCCCCCGAGCAGTTGCCGGAGCTGCTGGCGGCCCTCGCTGCCGCCGACTTGGTGGTGGGTTCCCGGTACCTGCCCGGCGGGGGCATGCCGGGGAGCCGCCTGCGCTTCCTCCTCAGCGGTCTCTACAACCTTGCCCTGCGGCGGGTCCTCGCGCTGCCGACCCGCGATGCCCTCTCGGGGTTCTTCGTCTTCCGCGCCAGCCTGTTGCGCCTTCTCCCCGCGGACGCCGTGTTCGTGGGCTACGGGGACTATGCCATCCGGCTCATCCAGGCGGTGCACCGGGCCGGTGGCCGGATCCGGGAGGTGCCGGTGCGGTACGGCTGCCGGCCAGCCGGCGAGAGCACGACCCGCTGGGTGCACCACTTCGTCACGTACACTCGCACGGTGATGGAACTGCGGCGACGACCTGTGGAGCCTCTCGGCCGATGCGGTGGCGCCAGTTCCTGACCCGCCCCGTGGGAGCGGCGCCAGCGCGTGTGCCGGCGCCGCCGGCCGGGCGCCTCGTGTGGCACGGTGCCGCAGCGGCGGCGATGTGGCGGGGGACCTGGCGAGACTCTGCGACCTGCTTCCCCCCGAGATCCTCGCTGGACTCTCGGGGCGTCGGGCGGTGCTCAAGCCGTCGTTCAACAGCCCCGACCCCTATCCGGCCACCAGCGACCCGCGGTTCCTCCAGGCGCTCGAGGGCGAACTGCGGTCGAGGGGCGCTGCGAGCGTGGAGCTGGTGGAATCCACGGGCATCGCCAACGCCGCCGATGCCGCGGCCACCGCTGCGCTACTCGGCCTGGCACCGGGAGCCGTGGTATCACTGGATCACGGTCCCTGGCGTACGGTGCGCATCGCCGCCTCACCGCTGCGCGCGGTACGCGTCGCCGCGCGGGTGCTGGAGGCCGAGTACCTCGTCTACCTGGTCTGCTTGCAGACGCATCGGCATGCCCGTTTCTCCATGGCGTTGAAGGCCGGCATGGGGGTGATCCACCCCCTCGACCGCCTGCGCATCCACCTCTCCCGGCTGGAGGAGCGGCTGGCCGACGTCAACCTCGCGGTCCGCCCCGATCTCGTGATCGTGGACGCCCGCCAGGCCATGGTCACCGGCGGCCCCGAGACCGGCGAGGTCCGCGACGTGGGCTGGCTCCTTGCCTCTTCGGACCTGGTGGCGCTGGATGTGGAGTGTCTCGAGATCCTGCGCGCCATCCCTGCCGAGAACCGGCTGGACCGGCCGCCCTGGGAGTTGCCGCAGATCGCCAGGGCGGCGGCGCTGGGCTGGGGCAGCCGGTGCGAGGGGGACTATGAGGTTCGCGGCGATCCTCGCTAGGCTGAAAGGGCCCGTTCCAGCGCCAGGGCCCGTTGCGGTCGCGGCTATTCCGCACGCTGCTCCCGGCCCCATTCCCCCTCACCCTGACCATCGAGCCCACCAACCGCTGCAATCTCGAGTGCGTGAGCTGCCCACGCCAGGAGCGCCTGCAGGGCAACATCGAGCCCGCCCTCTTTGCGCGGCTGATCGAGGAGTGCACGGCCCACGGCCGGCGCCTGATGATCACCCTGCACAAGGATGGGGAGCCCACCCTCCACCCCCGTCTCGACGAGCTGGTGGCGATGGCGAAACGCGCCGACGCGGCCCGGCTCGTGACCTGCAACTCCAACGGCACGGCGCTGACCCGCGACCTGGCCGCCCGCCTCGTGCTGGCGGGGCTCGACGAGATCATCGTCAGCGTGGATGGGGCCGATGCGGCAACCTACCGACGGTTGAAGGGGAAGGACCTCTTCGAGACGGTTTGCGAAAACGTGGACGGGATCGTGCAGGTCAAGCGGCAGCTCGGTCGGGACAACCCCTTCGTCAAGGTGCAGATCCTGGGCACCCTGCACGAGCTGTCGGGCTCGGTCCCGCAGTTCCGGCGCACCTGGCGGGGGCGGGTGGATGGCGTCAAGGTGGACCGCTTCACCACCTGGGGAGGCGGGGTGGACGGCCGGCTGGGGGCGGTGAGGGTACCGGAGCGGCGCTGGCCCTGCCAGTACCTCTGGTACACCATGGCGGTGAACTGGGACGGGCGGGTTCCCGGTGCGTGTACGACTGGCGGGTGGACGAGCCGATGGGGGAGGCGGGCCGGGAGAGCCTGGCGGCGATCTGGAACGGGCCGCGCTTCGCCGCCCTGCGCGCCGCCGACCTGGCCGGCGAGTACCCCGGGATCTGCGGCGCCTGCAGCAACTGGGCCGAGACCGACGACATGGGCCGGTTCTTGGGAAAGATCGGTACCTCGTGGCGATGAGCCCCCTGGAGCGGGAGATCGAGGCGACCCTGGCCGCCGCCGGGACGCCGCTCCACACCAGGCCGTCGTTCAGGAGGGTACTGAGCCGCGTTTTCGGCTTCCGCTTCCGTTACCTCCTGTCCCGGGCAGCGACGGGCGAGCTGCGCGGCGCCATGCCCTGCTGCCGCCTCTCGAGCCCGCTGTGGGGGCGGCGGTTCACCACGGCGCCGTTCAACTTCTTTGGGGGGCATGCGGCCAGCGACGAGGGGGCGGCCCGCGACCTGCTGGACCAGGCGCGCCGGGTGGCAGCCGGCGGGAGCTGGTACGAGACCAAGGCGACGGCGCCGCTCCCCGAGCCGCTGGTGGCCGAGTTCGGCCTGGCCGTCCGGTGCGACTTCCTCGCCTTCGAGGTGCCGGTGGACAGCGAGCGGGAGATGGAGCGGCGGCGGCACCCCCGGCTGCGGGAGCGCCTGCGCTCGCTGCGCCGCGAGCTACGTCCGCGGCTCGCCTTCGCGGTGGCGACCTGTGCGGAAGAGGTGACTGCCTTCCACCGCCTCCTCGCCCGCGAATACCTGCGCAAACACCACATGCTGCCGCTGCCCGTGACGTTCTTCCGGCGCTTGTGGCAGCAACTGGGCCCGGC
>JBBISY010000053.1:0-15600 GCA_037441065.1 Acidobacteriota bacterium
CGGCGCGAGCGCCGTCGCGCCGGTAGGAGTGGTAGCGGCGCGAGCAGGCGGTGCACCCCAGCAGGCGCACCACGCCCGCCCGCGGCACACCCAGGGCCACCAACCGGCCCGCCGCCCAGCGGCCCAGGTCCACGGCACCGCCGGGACTCCAGCCGTCGCTCGCCACGGCGTGGCGGCCCAGAGCGTCGTGGACCTCTCGGCCCACCGGGTAGTGGCAGGGCCCCACGCCCACGCCGATGACCGCGGTCAGCTGCGCCGGCGGCACGCCGAACTCGTTGCCGAGGCGGCGCGCCACGGCGCCGAGGATATCGCCGGCCAGGCCTCTCCAGCCCGCGTGTACCATCGCCACCACGTCCTCACCCACGAGAGCGATGGGGAGGCAATCCGCAGTGAAGACCAGGAGTGCGACGCCGCGTTCGGCGGTGATGATGGCGTCGCATTGGCCGACCCGGTGCGCCGCCGCTGGCAGGGGCCGCTCCTGCCCGTAAACGAAGGAGGTGGTGCCGTGCCGCTGCTCGGCCCACAGCACGGGGACCGGCTCCCCGACGATCGCCGCGATGGACTCCACCGCCGCCGCGGCGACCTCGGCCGCAGGCTTCGCGGTGGGGACGTTGCTGGCATCGGCAAAGAGCACCGCGCCGCCCCGGCACGCGAGCGCCGACACTCCCCTTCCGGCGGCGGGTCGCCCCACGCCGCTATGCTACACTGCGCGGCCGGAGGCCGCGTGTCCAAGGGACAGCAGGGGGATCGGAGAGGGGGAGTATGGTTCGCTCGCACCGCGCCGGTGCCGCCCCTCCCCAGGTTGCGCGGTGCCCCGTGCCTTCCCCCCGCGGCGCGGCACGCCCTGCCCCCTCGCCGGCACCGCCGCGTTGTGCTGGGAGCGATGCGGTGATGATCCTCCTCGAGGACGTGGTGAAGAGTTACAACGGGCGGCCGGCGCTGCGCGGCATCACGACCTCGGTGGCGGCGGGGGAGTTCGTCTACCTGACGGGCGCCTCCGGCGCGGGCAAGAGCACGTTCCTGCGCCTGCTCTACCGCGCCGAACTCCCCGACCAGGGGCGGGTGCGGGTGGCCGGCAGCGATCTCGTGGGCATGAACCGGCACCAGGTGGCGATGTTCCGTCGCCGCCTCGGGGTGGTGTTCCAGGACTTCAAGTTGCTGCGCCGGCGCACGGTGGGGGAGAACATCTGCTTCGTCCTCTCGCTCCTCAACGTGAGCGAGCGGGAGCAGCAGCGCCTGGCCTACCTGACCCTCAAGCAGCTGGGGTTGCAGCACCGTATTGCCGCCTATCCCGACGAGCTGTCGGGCGGCGAACAGCAGCGCGTCGCCGTGGCCAGGGCCCTGGTGTGCCAGCCCGAGCTCATCCTCGCCGACGAGCCCACCGGCAATCTGGACCCGGAGCGTTCCCACGAGCTCATGGAACTCCTCAAGCAGATCAATTACCAGGGTACGACCGTGCTCGTGGCCACGCACGACCGCTCGTTGATCGCCAGCCACCCCGCCCGAACCTTGACTCTGGAGCGCGGCCGCCTGGTGCGGGACGCCTGGGGCGTCACCCCGTGAACCGGCACTTCGCCCGCGAACTCCGCCGGCAGCTGCGGGAGTCAGGTGCCGTGGGCGTGGTGGCGATCCTGCTGGTGGCCGTCGCGACGAGCTGGGGAGGGGCGCTGGTCACGGCGCGACAGTGGCTGATGCGGCAGCTCCTCGCGCAGGGTGAGGAAGCTTCCATCGTGGCCGTGCTCGCCTCCCCGACCGCCACCCCGTCCCTGCAGCAGGCCCTGCTCGCCGCCTTCCCCCGCGCCACCGCCACGCCGATGGCCCCGGCCGCCGTGCGAGACCAGATCGCCGGCTGGTTCCCCGAGGTGGCCAGCATGCTCGCGGGGTTGCCCGAGAGCAGCTTCCCCGCCCTGCTGCAGGTGGCGGTCCCCGTGGAGGACGAACCGCGTCTTGCGGCCTGGCTGGCGGCTCGCCCGGAGGTGACGGTGGCGCAGAGCTCGCGAACCTGGCAGCGGCAGTTGGGAGAGTTTGCCGGCCGGCTGGGGTGGATCGGCTCAGCGGTGACCGCGGTGCTGCTGGGTGGTTGTCTGGTGGTGGTGCTGCTGGTGATCCGGCTGCTGGTGCTCTCCCACGCCGACGAGATCGCCATCATGCGGCTGATTGGCGCCCACGAGGCGGCGATTCGCGGGCCGTATTTGGGCTGTGGCACCACCTTCGGCCTGGCCGGCGGTGCGCTGGGTGCCGTGGTTTTGGCGGGGCTGGTGCTGGCGGTCAAGGCCCTCGTCCCGACCGTCGCCCTGGATGGGCGCCTCCTCCTCTCCCTGCCCCTCATCGGCGCGGCGGTCGGCCTGGCCGGCGCGGTCCTCGGCCTCGCCTCGCTCCCCCGCGAGCCGTGAGGGCCGACGCGCCTCGGCTGGAAGAAAGCGGGCCGCTCGCGGCAGCGAGCGGCCCGGAGAGGAGCGGGGAGGGGATCAGCGCGTCGGCGGAGGCGTCGGGGCGCCGCCGATGCTCTGGTACTGGCGCTGCAGTTCCTCCAGTTTCTTGATCCGCGCCGCCTCGTCGTCCGCCTTCTTGTTCTGCTCGGCCAGCGCCTGCTTGTTGCGCATCTCGGCGACCTTGGATGCGTTGCCGGCCTGCTCGTAGGCCTGGGCCGCCTCCTGGTACCGCTTCGCCTTGTCGAGCACGAACCCCAGCGAAGAGTAAATCTGTCGTCGCAGCTCGCTCGGCGGCCCCTTGGCCAGCGCCTTGCGGAAGTTGGCTTCCGCCTCGCCGAGGCTGTCCTTGCCCAGATAGCACTGCCCGCGGTAGTAGAGCACCAGCGCGTTGTCCAGGCCGCTGCGCTCCAGCCACTGGAGTGCCCCGTCGAAGTCCTGCGCGCCCAGGAGGGCCTCGGCGGCCATCAGCGCGCCCTCCGGCCCGCCGCGCTTCTCGGCCAGCTTGGTGGCGACCGCCGCCACCGCGTCGTAAAGGGTCCGCTTCTGCTGACCCGAGGCGAGCCGTGCCGCTCGGGTACCTGCCGCCACCGCATTCCTGCCCAGCGTCGGGTTGCCGGACAGTTCGAAACCGCGGCGGTAGGCCTGGAAGGCGTCGTTGCTGCGATCGGCCCTGGAGTACGCGCTCCCCAGGAAGCCCCAGGCTTCCGCGTTGTTGGCGTCGGCGTGGGTCGCCTGCTTGCCGAATTCGATGGCCTGGGTAGTGTCGCCCTGAGCCAGCGCCACCTGCCCCTTGGTCGTCAGCACCGCCGCCTTCTGCGCCGGTTTCAGGGAGTCGGTCGCCACTCCCGCCAGGGCCGCGGCCGCGTCGTTTGCGAGACCCTTCTCCAGCATCGCCTGGGCAGCCGCCACCGCATAGCCGGCGTTGGTGGGTTCGAGCCGTACCGCCTCGCGGAACGCCTTCAACGCCTCGTCGGAGCGATCGAGCTCTGCCAGAACCCTGCCGAGCATGAAGTGCCCACCGGCATAGGTGGGGTTCTGCTTCACCACACCCTCGAACTCGGCGAGCGCCGTTTTCCAGTCCTTCTTCTGGTACGCCGCGACCCCGGCGTTCCAGTCGGCCCCGGCCACGGCGGCCACCAGAGCAAGGACAGCGATACCCCATGCCACGTGACGCATAACGCACCCCCTCACGCTCGCGACGCGCCCCCCCTAGCCCGACACCAGCGGCGTCACCCGCCGCAAGAACTCACCCGCCTCCTCCCCGCCCTTGAGCAGCGAGATGACCCGCGCCAGGTGGTCCACCATGTTTTGGATGGCGGCCATACCCTTGCCCTGTTCGATCTCGGTGCGCGCCAGGCGGTACTGCTTCTCCACGGACTTCGCGCCCCCCGGCCCCACCAGTTCCTCGGCGATCTTCCGCACGTTCTCGGTGAGGGCCAGGAGGGTCGTGGCTGACGGCCCGGCGGGAGCTCCCTGGGCCGGTCGCTCGTTCGCGTCACGCAGGCCGATCAGGCCGGAGGAGATGAGCCCGAAGAGAACCTTGCACACCTCGAAGGCGGACAGCTTGGTGGCCTCCTCGAGCTGGCGGATGGTGCGTTGCCCGTCGATCTTGGTGACGACGACCCACTCCTGCGGGGACAGCGTGACTTGGTCCTGGCCCGACTGGCGCGGCTGGAAATAGGGGATGAGATCCAGGGAGGGGATACGGCGCTGCAGCACGCGCCACTCGTCGAGCCGCCGCGCCGCCTCCATCATCAAGCTGGCGTTGGACTTGGTCACCGTGACCTGATCCGACTCCACGTTCGGCGTGAAGATGAAGTGGCCCTTCTGCCAGATGGCCATCTCGTACACCGCGTTCTCGCCGCGCAGATTGCCGACGTAGGCGTCGGTGATCTGCCCGTCGCGGAGGTAGATCTTCCCCTCGGCTCCCTCGCCGGAGATGCTGAACACGCCCGTCTTCCCCGATACGCTCACCAGCTGGATCACGTCCGGGAAGGCGATGTCGGCGAGGGAGCCCTGGAGCGCCATGGTTTCACCTCATTGCAACCTGAAGGTGACCGTCACCGTGACCAGCACCTCCACCGGCCGACCGTTGAGGGTCGACGGTTCGTACTTCCACTGCTTCACCGCGTCCACCGCCGCTTCCGTGAGGCCCATGGGGAGGGATCGCAGGATCTTCACGTCCCGCACGTTCCCCTGCTTGTCCACG
The DNA here is from genome assembly GCA_037441065.1 of Acidobacteriota bacterium. GTDB lineage: Bacteria > Acidobacteriota > Thermoanaerobaculia > Thermoanaerobaculales > Thermoanaerobaculaceae > JACADV01. Next base: position 4,642 of record JBBISY010000053.1, read on the forward strand.
GTGATCTCCAGGATGACCACCCCCTCCATGCGGGCCTTGCGGGCGATCTCCGGATAGATGGGTTTGACTTCGTGGACCTTGCGCGGTTCCTTGATCTGGCCGCCCACGCGAATCGGGCCGGTGTCCTCCACCGGCGCCGGCGGCGCGTCGGGCACCCCGAAAATCACGTCATCGGGCACCACGTCGGGCAAGACTTCCTCCGGCTCGATGTCGCGGACCGGCTCGGGCTCGTCGGGAGTCGGGTCAGGGATCGGCACCCGCACGGTGCGGGGCTTGAGGATCTCGACCTGCTTGCGCACCTCGGGCGGCTTGAACTTGGGCTGCTGCACGACGAAGATCTTGCGCTCCTGCCGCTGGGCGGCGTGTACCTTCGCGGCCATCTCCGGGAATTCAATCATGAACAGGACGATGTGGAACACCACCGCGACGACCGTGGCGATCCGCAGCAGTTTCTTGTCCTGGTTGTACTCCTCGGCGAGCGACAGCAGCTCGACGAGGTAGCTGTCCTGCACCGCCGGGGCGGTGCCGTTATTGGCGGGCGCCTTCTCGCTCATATACGCCTCCCTGCCCTACGGAGTCAGGACGCCGAGCGCGCCCCACACGTTCTCGACTTCCCGCTGCGTCGGGAGCGTAATGTTGAGGTCCTTGGCGAGGTTCAACTTGGTCTTCACCTGCCGGAGCTCGTCGAAGGCCTCCATCATGGCGCCGTACGGTGCCTGCGGGGCCGGTCGGAGGATGATCGGCTTGGAGATCACGGGCGGGTTCGAGCCGGGGTCGATCTTGGTCCGCAGGTACGTTGCCACCTGATCGAGGGGCATCGGCTTGTTGTCCACGACAAAGGAGCCGTCCGGGCGGACCTGGAAGAACACCGCCTCCTCCGCCTGCACCTCGGAGCGGGTGGGATCCTCCTTGGGAACCTGAAAATCGAGCCCCTTGGTGCTGGAGAACGCCATGGTCAACATGAAGTAGATGATCAGGAGGAAGGTGACGTCGGCCATGGACCCGGTGAAGATCTCGGCGCTCGCCTTCTTTTTCGCAAGCTTCATGGCCGCCCCCTACCCCTGGTCCTCGACGGTCTTCTGCTCCGAGAGCAGGTAGATCGTTTGCACCTTCGCCTGCTTCAGGGCGTCGATGATCCGGTCGACGACCTGATAGCGCGTCCCCCTATCCGCTTTGACCACGAACGCGTGCTTGGGATCCCTGGCGACCACGTCCGCGGCAAAGCTCTGCACCTCCTCGACGCTGGGAACGGGGACCGCCGTCTCCTTCCCGGCCGAGACGCGGATGACGCCCTGGAGGTCCACCGACACGTAGGCTGACTCCCGGGGAACGTCCTCGCGGATCAGCGTGCGGGGAAGCTGGACCTGCACCTTGTCCACCTCGATGTTGTAGGTGATGACGAAAAAGATGATGAGGAGGAACACGATGTCAGCCATCGAGGCGGTCGGGATGTAGGGGTTGGGCCGCTGCCCAACGTACCGGAACTTGAGCATGTCACGCCTCCGCGCCGCCTCCGCTGCCGTAGCGCTCGCTGTCCATCTCCACGAACGTCTCCATCAGCATGTTGGAGGCCGTCTCGATGTCGCGCATGAACTTGTTGACGCGGCTCATGAAGTAGTTGTAGGCCAGCTGCGCCGGGATGGCGATGAAGAGCCCCGTGGCGGTGGTGATGAGCGCCTCGGAAATGCCGGCAGCCACGGCCCCCGGGTTCGACAGGCCAGCGGCAGCCAGGGTCGCGAAGGACTTGATCATCCCCGTGACGGTACCCAAGAAGCCGAGCATCGGCGACACGTTGGCCGAGCTGGACAGCACCATCAAGCCGCGCTCCAGCCGCCCGCTCTCGAACACCGCGGCGCTCTCGATGTTCTTCTCGATGTCCTCCTTGGGGTGACCGTAGCGGAGCAGCGCAGCCTTCACCACCGACGCCACCGGTCCCTTGTTGTCCTCGCACACCTTGATCGCCGCCCGCACGTCCCGGTTGACCAGGAGCGACTTGCGGACCTTCGAGAGGAACTCGTTGACGTTGATCTGGGCGCGCCGCAGCGCCAGCCAACGCTCCACGATGAAGGTCACGGTGAGGATCGAGAAAATGAGGAGCGGCCACATCACCGGCCCGCCCTGCTGGAAGTAGTTTACGAGATCTCCGAACACTGACGTTTCCTCCTCGCTTTTCGGCGCCGGAGCCTACCCCCCGGCTTCCTCGTTATGTTACTCGACACCCGCTGTTTGGACCGCACAGACCACAACATCGGATGCTAACACAGCCACCGCGGCAGGGTCAAGGCGCGCTCCAGGCGTGACACAGGGCCAGCGCCAACGCATCCGCCGCGTCCGCCGGCGGCGTTGTGGCGAGGTGCAGGTGCTGGCGCACCATGAACGCCACCTGCCGCTTCTCGGCGTTGCCGTTCCCCACCACCGCCATCTTCACCCGGGCGGGCTCGTACTCGTGAACCGGTACCCCCCGGTGCCCGAGGGCGACGAGCAGCGCCCCGCGCGCCTCCGCCAGCGCCAGCGCGGCGCGCGGCAGCCGCGCTGCAAAGGTCACCTCCAGCGCCACCACGTCGGGGTTCTGCGCCTGCACGAGCTCCTCCAGCTGATCGGCCAGGCGAGCCAGCACTGCCGCTCGCGGCAATCCCCGCGGCGGCCGCAGGCACCCGAAGGCCACCGCCTCCACCTGCCTCCCGCGCGCCGTCACGAGCCCCCACCCGGTCACGCGGGAGCCCGGGTCCAGACCGAGGATCCGACGCCCCTCAGCGCGCTTCCAGCAGCTTGGCGTCGATGTCAAAGTTGGCCCAGACGTTCTGCACGTCGTCGTGGTCCTCGAACGCTTCCATGAGGCGGATCATCTGCTCCGCCTTCTTCTCTTCCAGGCGCACCTGCACGGTGGGCACCATCTCCACCTTGGCCTGCTCCACCGGGAAGCCGCGCGCCTCGAGGATGCCCTTCACCCGGTGGAGATCCTCGGGAGCCGTGTAGACCTCGTAGAGCTCAGCATCTTCCGCAAAGAAGTCCTCGGCCCCCGCCTCGAGCACGGCCTCCATGACCGCCTCCTCGCTGCCAGCGCTCTTGGGCAGGATGAGGTAGCCCTGTTTCTTGAACAGGTAGGCCACGCACCCCGACTCCCCCAGATTGCCGCCGTGCTTACCGAACAGGTGCCGGATCTCGGCCGTGGTGCGGTTGCGGTTGTCGGTGAGCACCTGCAGCATCACCGCCACGCCGCCAGGCCCGTAGCCCTCGTAGAGCACCTCTTCGTAGGCCACGCCCGGCAGCTCCCCCGTGCCGCGCTGGATGGCCTTCGTGATGTTCTCGGAGGGCATGTTGGCCGCCTTGGCCGCCTGGATCGCGGCCCGCAGCCGCGGGTTCCCCTCCGGGTCCCCACCCCCCTCGCGGGCCGCGGTGGTCAGCTCCCGGATCAGCTTGGTGAAGAGCTTCCCCCGCTTCGCGTCAGCCTTGCTCTTTTTGTGCTTGATGGTGCTCCACTTGTTGTGACCCGACATGGAACCCCCTGCCGGACCGGCACGGCCCCCGGCAGGGTTGATTCTACACTGCTCCCTCCCCCCGCTGACGCCCTCATCTTGACTTGCCCGACGGCTCCACCCAAAATGTTGGGGGTTCGCGAACGAAGTGGCGGAGGCATGAGCCAAGACATCCTTCTCATCGATTACGAGCCACGGACGATTACCCGGGTCACCGAAGCGCTCGCCCCCTTGAACTGCCGCGTCCACGTCGCGAAAGACCTGGACGCGGCGGTGGGCGTGTGCGCCAAGATCGAGCCGAAGCTGGTGATCATCACGTCGGTGCTGCCGCGCCTCAAGATCGAGGACGCCGTCACGCAGCTGCGGGCCCGGGCGGGGCTGCGCAACACGCCGTTCCTCGTGCTCATGAGCGGCTACGGCGGCACCGATCGCCGCGCCGACGCCGCCGCTCTCGGAGCTCAGGGGATCGTCGCCAAACCGTTCTCGGCTGCCGAGCTCCTCGCCGAGGTCCGGTCGCTTCTCGAACCGCCCCAGGTCCAGCCATCCGTCAGCACCGACACCCGCAACGAAGTGCTGGAAGCGTTGCGCCGCAGCGCCGGCCTGCAGAGCGAAGGGGGTACCGTGACCTCGGAGGACCTCTTTGGCGACCTTATCGCCGAGGAGGGGGAGGCCGCGCCAGCGCCAGCCGACACCCAGCGCATCCAGATCCGCCCGCAACCCGTTCCCCCGAAGCCGCAGGCCCCGCCCCCGGAGCCCATCGACATCGTCACGACGCAGCGGATCCAGCGGGAGGCCCGCGCCCCTCGCCCGCCGCAGCCACCCCGCCCGGACACCGGCGTGGAGAGGGTGGTGGAGAGTACGCTGGGGGACGTCCTCGCCAGGCCGGCGCAGCCGCAGCGGGAGGGGAGGCCCACGGACACGGCGGTGGATCGCCTCCTCGAGCAGACCCTCTCGGGTCTCAACGTGCCAATCAAGGCGAAGCCGCGCCCAGCGGCGCCCGAGGCGGCGCAGCCGCCGCAGCGGCAAGAGGCTCCGGCACGCGAGGGGGTCCGGTTGGCCCCTCTGCCCGGCGGCACCCCCTTCGGTCAGTACGAACTCATCGAACCCATCGCCACGGGCGGCATGGCCGAGGTGTACAAGGCGCGCATGCGGGGGGTGGAGGGATTCCAGAAGATCGTGGCGATCAAGAGAATCCTCCCCCACCTGACGGACAACGACGAGTTCGTCACCATGTTCATCGACGAGGCCAAGCTCGCCGCCCAGCTCCAGCACCCCAACATCATCCACATTTACGACCTGGGGAAGATCGAGCGCTCCTACTACATCGCCATGGAGTACATCGACGGCAAGGACCTGCGCTCGATCCTGCGGATGCTGGACGAGTCGGGGCAGCGAATGCCCTTGGGGCTCGCACTCTTCATCGGCTCGCGCCTGGCGGCGGCCTTGGACTACGCGCACCGGAAGAAGGATCTGCAGGGGCGCGCCATGGCCCTGGTGCACCGCGACGTGTCGCCGCAGAACGTGCTGATCTCCTTCGACGGCGACATCAAGCTCTGCGACTTCGGCATCGCCAAGGCCGCCTCGAAAGCGTCCCACACCCGCGCTGGAGCCCTCAAAGGAAAGCTCCAGTACATGTCGCCGGAACAGGCCTGGGGGAAGGGGATCGACCATCGCTCCGACATCTTCTCCCTGGGGCTCGTGCTGTACGAGATGGTGACCGGCACCAAGGCCTTTGCCGGCGATTCGGAACTATCGATCCTCGAGCAGGTTCGGTCCCCCCGCCTGACGCCTCCCAACGTCATCCAGCCAAGCGTGCCCGCCGAGGTGGCGGAGGTGATCATGCGGGCCCTGCGGGAGAACCGCGACGAGCGGTTCCAGACCGCTGCCGACTTCGCCGCCGCCCTCGATGCCCTGCTCCAGGGGGTTCGCCCGACCCCCACCGCCAGCGACTTGGGAACCTTCCTCGCCCGCCTCACCGGGCGCGAGAAGCCGAGCGCCGAGCCGGTAGCGGCACCACCGCCGGTAGCGGCCCCGCCACTCCGAGTGGAGCCGCCGCCCGAACCAGCGAAACCCACGCCGCCGCCCCCAGCGGCCCAGCCGACTCCGCCTCCACCAGCCAAGCCCCCGGTGGTGATGCCGATCCCACCGGAGAGCGGCGTCACGCCGGCACCGCGACGAGTCCCGGTGGGGCTGGCGGCCGGCGCAGCCGCGGTGATCCTCGCCGCCGTGCTCGTCGTGGTGGCGCTGCCACGCCTGCGCGGCGGCGGCGAACCAGCGGTCCCCACCCCCGCTCCCGAAACGGTGGAGATGGCGCGACGGATGGCCGAGGAAGCCCTCTCGCAGCAGGGCCTCCCCCCGGTGGAGCCGACGCCCGAAGCGGCGGGAGCACCGCTGGCCGTCCCCGTCGAGACGCCACTCGCCCTGCGCCCGACCGCCCCCCCCACCCTCGCCACGCCGAGAGTGGCGCCGACGCGGCCCGCGGCAGCCCCCCCGACCACCCCGGCGGTGGTGGCGACGCCCACCCCCGCCCCGGCTCCGGCCGCGGTCCCGGCAGAGCCGACACCGGAGCCTATCGTTCCCACCCCGACCCCGGCACCGCCCGCGATTCCCACCCCCGCTCCGACCCGGGAGCCCGTGGTTGCCGAACAACCCCAGGTTCGCGAGGGCGAGTTCGTCGCACCCAACACCGCCGGCCTCGTGCCCCCCGAACCCATCGTCAGCCCGAAACCCAGCTACCCGCCCCTGGCAGCCCGGCAGCGCCTGGGCGGGACCGTGATCATTCAAGCGCTGGTAGACGAGACCGGGACCGTCCGCGAGGCCAGCGTGCTGCGGGGCGTCAAGCCCGATCTCGGCCTCGACGCGGCGGCGCTCTCCGCCGTGCAACGCTGGCGGTTCAAACCGGCCACCCTGCGCGGCGTTAGAGTGCGAACCTACTACACGGCTGTGATTCCATTTAGACCATGAACGGAGGCACCTGACATGACGGTTCTCACCGACCAGCAGCGCAAGTTCTACGAGGAGACCCTCAAGGTCACCAAGCAGGAGATCGCTGACCTCGAGAATCAGATCCAGGAAGAACTGCAGCGGGTGAAACAGCGCATCGCCGAGCTGCAGGCGGCGCAAAAGGCGGCGCGGCAGATGTACGACGCGGCGTGTCAGCGCCTCGGCATCCCCAACGACCTGGAAGAGGCCAGCGGCGAGTAAGGGCCCGGATGGCGGCTCGGTGGCGGTGGGGCGGTGCGCCATTGCACTGCTGGTCGCCGCCCAAGCAGGAACCCTCGCCGGTTTCGAGCCCGTCCTCGACCAGGTCGGCGCGCTCATAGCAGCCGGTCCGTCGGCCCGGATCGTCACGCTGGCACCCGACGTGACCGAGTTGGTGTTCGCCCTCGGCGCGGGTGATCGAGTGGTAGCGGTAGCCCCACACTGCGACTTCCCCGCGGCGGTCGTGAGCAGGCCTCGCGTCCACCCGGGAGATCCCGAGTCGGTTCTGGCCGCAGCCCCGGACCTCGTCATCGCCTCCACCGCGGGCAACGATCCGGTGGTGGTGCAGCGGCTGCGCAGCGCGGCGGTGCGCGTGGCCACCCTCGACATCACCTCGTGCACCCGGCTCGTGGAAGCGTGCCGTCTCTTGGGAGCCCTCCTGGAGAGGGTTCCCGAGGCCGACACGCTCGCTACGACTATCGCCCAGCGCTGCGCCGCGGCGGCGCAGCGGGCCGGGCGGCTGCCTCCCCGCACCGCCCTCTACGTGGTCTGGTGGGAGCCGCTCATCGTCGCCGCTCCTGGCACCTTTCACGACGATCTGCTGCGCCTGGCTGGGCTGGTCAACCGGGCGCCGAGCGGCGGCGGTCGCTACCCCCGCCTCGATCCGGAGACTCTCCTCGACCCCGCCCTGGACCTCGTGGTGGCACCCGACGAACGGGAAAGCCGCCCCCTCTTCGCCAAGCTGCTGACCAGGCCAGCCGGCCTGCGGCTCGCGCGCGGCTCGCTGCCGGTGCTGTGGCTGCCCGCCGACCCCGCCAGCCGGCCGGGTCCCCGCTTGCCCGTGGCGTTGGAAGCCCTGGTGGCGGCCCGCGAGGCAAACCCGTGACGAGCCCCGGCCGCGACGCGGCTCTCGTGACGCTCCTCCTCGCCTCGGTGTGCGGCGGCCTGGCGCTGGCCGGCCCGGCGGTGGGGCCGGCCGACGCCCTCGCCGCCTTCACGGGTCACGCCACGCCGGAGGTACGGACCATCGTGTTCGCCCTCCGTCTCCCCCGCCTCCTCCTGGCGCTGGGGGTCGGCGCCGCCCTGGCGCTGGCCGGCGCCGCGCTGCAAAACCTCCTCTCGAACCCGCTGGCGGACCCTTTCCTCCTGGGCGTCTCCGGCGGCGGTGCGGCGGCGGCCACGGTGGCGTACGCCGCCCTCCCCGCCGCCCTCTTGGGTGCCGTGCCGCTGGCGGCGGTGGTGGGCGCCGCCTGCACCACAGCCGTCGTGTGGTGGATGGCGCGAGGGCCTCTGGGGGGCTCCTCCACCCGCCTCATCCTCGCCGGTATTGCCGCCAACGCGTTCACATCGGCGATCATCCTGGCGGTCGTGGCCACCGCCCCCTCCACCCGTCTCCCGGGGGCCCTGGCCATCACCATGGGGTCCTTCGCCGCCGCCACCCCGGCGGCCCTGGCCTGGCTCGCCCCGTACCTCCTCGTCCCCGCCGCCGTCCTCGCCTGGCACGCCCGGGATCTGGGATTGCTCGCCCTGGGGGAGGAGTCCGCCGCCGCCCTGGGGGTGGAGCCGGGCCGGGTGCGGCAGCGGATCTTCCTGGCAGCCGCGGCGCTCTCGGGGGGTGCCGTGGCCTTCGCGGGGGTCATTGGCTTCGTCGGCCTCGCGACCCCGCACCTGTGCCGGCTCGTGTGGGGCAACGACGTGCGCCGCCTGCTGCCACGGGTTGCCACCGCCGGGGCCGCGTTCACCGCTCTCGGCGACCTGGTGGCGCGCCGGGCGTTGAGCCCCGTGGAGCTGCCGGTCGGCGTCATCACGGCCCTCCTGGGCGTCCCGTTCTTCGTCGCCCTGCTCCGGAGGTCCCCGTGATCCTGCTCGAGAGCCGCGGCCTCTGCGGCGGCTACGGGGGCTCCGCTGCGCTACGGGAGGTGGACCTGGTGGTGGGGGAGGGCACCTGCACCGTCATCCTCGGGCCCAACGGCGCCGGGAAGAGCACGCTCCTGCGCCTGCTGGCGGGGATCCTCGCACCCACCCGCGGCGAGGTGACCCTCCTCGGCCGGCCCCTCCCCTCGTGGCGGCGGCGCGAGGTGGCGCGGCACGTCGGGTACTTGCCGCAGTTCGTGGACTTTTCCTTCCCCCTCACGGTGGAAGAGGTGGTGGAACAGGGCCGGGCACCGCACCTGGGTCCGTGGCGGCCACCCGACGCCCACGACCGCGCCGCCATCCGTCGCGCCCTGGAGCGGATGGAACTGGTGCCCTTCGCCCGCCGCCCCGTGCGCACGCTCTCCGGCGGCGAGCGGCAACGCGTCCTGCTCGCGCGCGCCCTGGCCACGGAACCGCTCCTGCTGCTCCTGGACGAGCCAGCCGCGGCGCTGGACGTGCGCCACCAGATGGAGCTCGTGGCGGTGGTCCAGGAGCTGCGGCGCGGCGGAACCGGCGTGGTCCTCGTCCTCCACGACTGGAACCTCGGCCTGCGCCTGGCCGACCAGGTACTCCTCCTCAAAGAGGGGGCGGTGGTCGCCGCCGGCCCCCCCGAGGCCCTGCTGTGCCCCAAGTTGTTCCGGTCCGTGTTCGGCGTGTCGGTTCGCCTCCTCGGCAGCGACACCGCACCCCCGTACCTCGTGCCGGTGGGCGTGGCGTGAGGCGCCCCTTCCTTGCCACCGCTGGGCCGGAATGCTAGGCTCCCCTCCGCCATGGTGTGGTTCAAGCGGACCGACCGCGACTCGCGCCCGAGCAGCCGCCTCCCCGAGGGGCTCTGGCTGAAGTGCGAGGGCTGCCGGGAGATCCTCTACCGCAAGGACCTGGAGCGCGGCCTCTTCGTCTGCCCCCGCTGCGGCCACCACCACCGCATCTCGGCCCGCACCCGGCTCTCCCACCTCTTCGACGACGGCAAGTGGCGGGAGCTGTTCGGCTCGGTCTTCTCCACCGACCCGCTGGGCTTCGTGGACTCGAAACCCTACGCCGAGCGCCTGCGCGCCCTGCGCGAGAAGGGGGTGCGCTGCGACGCGCTCCTGGTAGGGCTGGGGAAGATCAAGGGCCGCCGCGCCATCGTGGCCGCCATGGAGTACGGCTTCATGGGGGGCTCGATGGGTTCGGCGGTGGGCGAGAAGCTCACCCGCGCCATCGAGCAGTGCCTGAAGAGCAAGCTGCCGCTCGTCACCGTGGCCTGCTCGGGGGGCGCCCGGATGCAGGAGGGGGTGCTCTCGCTCATGCAGATGGCCAAGATTTCGGCGGCCCTGGCGCGCCTTCACGCCGCCGGGCTCCCCTTCCTCTCGGTGCTCACCGACCCCACCACCGGAGGGGTGACCGCCTCCTTCGCCATGCTCGGGGACCTCAACATCGCCGAACCGGGAGCGCTCATCGGCTTCGCCGGTCCGCGCGTCATCGAGCAGACCATCCGCCAGAAACTTCCGGAGGGGTTCCAGCGCTCGGAGTTCCTGCTCGAGCACGGCATGCTCGACCTCGTGGTGCCGCGCCACGAACTCAAGGAAACCCTCGCCCGATGCCTCGCCCACTTGTCCTGACGGTCGGCCACCCCGGCGCGGACCACCCTCCCGTGCTATTGATCCCCCGTGTCCACCTCGCCACCCCTCGCCCGTCAGTGTGAGGCGATCCTCGCGCCGCGCCTGGAGCAGCGCATCCTGCCGGGACTGGAGCGGATGCACGAGGCGCTGGCGGCCCTCCATCACCCGGAGCGGCACCTGCGCTCGGTGCTGGTCCTGGGCACCAACGGCAAGGGATCCACTGCCGCGCTCCTCGCCAGCATCCTCCGCGCCCACGGCCTGCACGTGGGCCTCTACGCCTCGCCCCACCTGCTGCACGTGGAGGAACGGCTCCAGGTGGACGGGGCACCGATCGCCCCGCCGCGCCTGCGGCAGCTCCTGGAGGAGCTGGAGGCGTTCCCCCGGCTCTCCTACTTCGAGACCCTCACCGTAGCGGCGATCCTGGAGTTTGCCGCGCGGCGGGTGGACGTGGCCGTCCTCGAAGCGGGCTTGGGCGGCCGGTGGGATGCCACCAACGCCTTCGCCCCCGCCGTCTCTCTCCTCACCAACGTGGGGACCGACCACCAGGCGTGGCTCGGCCCGAGCCGCCTCCACATCGCCGCCGAGAAGGCCGCCGCCCTGCGGGGGTTGGAAGCCATCGTGGGCGAGTGGGACGGGGAGGTGGAGGGGGTGATCCGGCGCGAGGCGACGGCACCCCTCACCCTGGCGAGCCAGTGGGCGGAGGTTGCCGCGGCCAGCGACGACGAGCCGGAGGAGGGAGCGGTGCGGTTTGCCGTGGCGGGGGTGGG
>JBBISY010000054.1:0-15180 GCA_037441065.1 Acidobacteriota bacterium
CCCACGTTCACATGCGGCTTCGTCCGGTCAAACTTCTGCTTCGCCATGAGCGTTTCCTCCTAGATGAGGCCCTTCGCCCGGGAGATGATGCCGGTCGCGATGGCGGCCGGTACCTCCTCGTAGTGGTCGAACTGCATCGTGTAGGTGGCGCGGCCCTGCGTCATGGAGCGGAGCTGCGTCGCGTACCCAAACATCTCCGCCAGGGGCACGAAGGCGGAAATCACCTGCGACCCCGTGCGGGCCTGGAGCTCGGTGATCTTACCACGTCGCGCGTTGAGGTCGCCGATCACGTCGCCCATGTGCTCCTCGGGCGTCACCACTTCCACTTCCATGACCGGTTCCAGCAACACCGGCTTGGCCTTCGCGGCGGCATCCTGGAACGCCAGCGACCCGGCCACCTTAAAGGCGATCTCCGACGAGTCCACCTCGTGGTACGAACCGTCGAAAAGGCTCACCCCCACCTTGATCACCGGAAAGCCGGCGAGCACCCCGTGCTGCATCGCCTCCCGGATCCCCTGGTCCACCGGCTTGATGAACTCCTTGGGGATGGCCCCACCCACCACGTCGTTGGAAAACTCGTACTCGCCGTCGCCCGACAGCGGCCAGATGCGGATCTTGGCGTGACCGTACTGCCCGCGCCCCCCCGTCTGCCGAACGAACCGACCCTCGCCCGTCGCCTCGGCGGTGATGGACTCCCGGTACGAGACCTGGGGCCGGCCCACCGCCGCCCCCACCTTGAACTCGCGGATCAGCCGGTCGACGATGATCTCCAGGTGCAGCTCGCCCATCCCCGAGATGATGGTCTGACCGGTCTCCGGATCGGTGTGGACGCGGAAGGTGGGATCCTCCTGGGCGAGTTTGGCCAGGGCCAGGCTCAACTTGTCCTGGTCGGCCTTGGTCCTGGGCTCGATCGCCACGTCGATGACGGGCTCCGGGAACTGCATCGCCTCCAGCACCACCGGCGCCTTGGGCGAGCAGATGGTGTCGCCGGTGGCCACGTTGCGCAGCCCCACCACGGCCACGATGTCGCCGGCGAACACCTCCTTGATCTCCTCGCGCTTGTTGGCGTGCATCTTGAGGAGGCGGCCGATGCGCTCCGTGTTCCCCCGGCTGGCGTTCAACACCTGGTCGCCCGTGGTCAGGTGCCCCGAGTACACCCGCAGGTAAGTGAGCTGCCCCACGAAGGGGTCGGTCATGATCTTGAAGGCCAGGGCCGCAAAGGGTCCACTGTCGTCCGGAGGGCGCGTCTCGGTGCGACCGTCGGGCGAATGCCCCTCGATGGGGGGGATGTCCAGCGGCGACGGCAGGTAGTCCACCACCGCATCGAGCAGCTGCTGCACGCCCTTGTTGCGGAAGGCGGCGCCGCACAGCACCGGGACGATGCGTTGCGCCACCGTCTGGGCCCGCAGGCTGGCGACCACCGCTGCCCGATCCAACGGCTCCCCCGCCACGTACTGCTCCAGGAGGGTCTCGTCGCTCTCCGCCGCCGCCTCCAGCAGCCGCTCCCGCCACGTCTCGAACTCCTCCCGCATGTGCGTGGGCACGGGAACCGTCTCGAAGGTGGTGTCCGGCCCCTCGCCCTGGAACAGGTACGCGCACTCGCCCACCAGGTCCACGACCCCCACGAACTGCTCCTCGGCGCCGATGGGGAGTTGGAGCACGACCGGTCTCGCCTTGAGCTTGCGGCGCAGCTGCTCCACCACATCCAAGAAGTTGGCCCCGACACGGTCCATCTTGTTCACGAAGGCGATCCGCGGAACGCGGTAGCGGTCGGCCTGGCGCCACACCGTCTCCGACTGCGGCTCGACGCCGCCCACCGCGCAGAAGACGGCAATGGCGCCGTCGAGCACACGGAGACTGCGCTCCACCTCGGCGGTGAAGTCCACGTGTCCCGGTGTGTCGATGATGTTGATGCGGCAGTCCCGCCAAAAACAGGTCGTGGCGGCGGAGGTGATGGTGATGCCCCGCTCCTGCTCTTGCTCCATCCAGTCCATGGTGGCCGTGCCCTCATGGACCTCGCCCATCTTGTAGTTGACCCCCGTGTAGTAGAGGATGCGCTCGGTAGTCGTCGTCTTACCGGCATCGATGTGGGCCATGATGCCGATATTGCGAATCCTCTCGAGGGGCGTCAGTCGGGGCATCTTTTCAAAGAACCTTTGCGTGAAACAGCGCGCCGACGCCGCAGCGCCGGCAGGGTCTCGCTACCTCTCTCCTCCTCGCCTCACCACCGGTAGTGGCTGAAGGCCTTGTTGGCCTCGGCCATCCGGTGGGTGTCGTCCTTCTTCTTCATCGCGCCGCCCCGGTTGTTGGCGGCGTCGATCAGCTCGCCGGCGAGCTTTTCCATCATTGACTTCTCGCCTCGCGCCTTGGCGTACTCGATGATCCAGCGGATCGACAGGCTGAGCTGCCGTCCGGGCGGCACCTCCACCGGCACCTGGTAGGTGGAACCACCCACCCGCCGCGACTTCACCTCCACCTGGGGCTTCACGTTATCCACGGCCCGCTTGAAGATCTTCAGCGGGTCGTCCTGGGTGCGCTTCTGCACCAGGTCGAGGGCGCCGTAGAACACCCCTTCCGCCACCGTCTTCTTGCCCCGCCGCAGGATGGAGTTGATGAAGCGGGTCACCAACTGCGAGTTGTACACGGGGTCCGGCAGGACCTCCCGCTTGGCCACGACTCTCCGGCGAGGCATACCTCACGCTCCCCCAGCGGCCTGCTTCTGTCGCTTCGTGCCGTACTTGGAACGACCCTGGTTCCGCCCGGACACCCCCTGCGCGTCGATGACGCCCCGGATCACGTGGTAGCGAACGCCCGGCAGATCCTTGACGCGCCCGCCGCGGATCAGGACCACGGAGTGCTCCTGCAGGTTGTGGCCTTCCCCGGGGATGTACGTGGTCACCTCGATGCTGTTGGTGAGACGGACGCGAGCCACCTTGCGCAACGCCGAGTTGGGCTTCTTCGGTGTCGTGGTGTAGACGCGGGTGCACACGCCCCGCCGCTGCGGACACCGAGTCAGTGCCGGGCTCTTGGTCTTCTCCTTGAGTTGCTGGCGCCCTCGGCGCACCAGTTGCGAAATCGTCGGCATGGCTTCCCGTCCTTCTCCCAACTCGAGCCGCCGCACGCGGCACGACCTGCCGCCGCGGGGCCCCGTTACCACCCGTCCTCCACTTCCGGCCAACTGGCCGAAAAGCCCGGAGATTGTAGTGAACGCTCCGATAACTGTCAACTACTCTCGTCGAGACGGGGGAGCAACGCCGCCAGCTGGTCCTGATAGTCGTCGGCGGGCTCCTCCTCCTCGCCCATCTCCTCCTCGGCCACGGGTTCCACTGCAAAGTAGTGGTACGCCTTGAGCCCCGTCCCGGCAGGGATGAGACGCCCGACGATCACGTTTTCCTTCAGCCCGTGCAGGTGGTCGATGCGCCCGGAAACGGCGGCCTCGGTGAGCACGCGCGTCGTTTCTTGGAACGACGCGGCGGAGATAAACGACTCCGTCGCTAGCGCCGCCTTGGTGATCCCCAGCAACACCGGCACGAAGCGGGCGGGCTGGCCACCCAGCTTCTCGATCCGCTCGTTCTCGTCCAGCACCCGGTAGCGGGCCACCTGCTCGTCGAGGAGGAAGTCCGTGTCGCCGGGGTCGGTGATCCGTACGAAGCGGCACATCTGCCGCACGATGACCTCGATGTGCTTGTCGTTGATGGTCACGCTCTGGGTGCGGTAGACTTCCTGGATCTTGTCCACCAGGTAGCGCTGCAGCTCGGTTTCGCCCAGCACCGCCAGCACGTCGTGGGGATCCACGGGCCCGTCGGTGATCGACTCGCCCGTCTGGATCCACTCGCCGTCCTGTACCACGAGGTGCGCGTATTTGGGGATGGTGTACTCGCGGCTGGACCCCTCGTGGCCCTCCACCACCACCTTGCGGGTGCCTCGGCTGGCCTCGCCGATATGCACGACACCGGAAATCTCGCTGACCACCGCGGCGTCTTTCGGGCGCCGTGCCTCGAACAGTTCCACCACGCGCGGCAGACCGCCGGTGATGTCCTTGGTCTTGGTGGTCTCGCGCGGGATCTTGGCGAGCACGTCGCCCGGGCTCACCCGGTCGCCCTCGGCCACCATCAGGTGGGAACCGATAGCCAGCTGGTAGCGCCGCTCGCTGCCTTCCGCCTCGCCCTCCGGGCGGACGACGATGGTCGGGATCCGCTTGTCGGCCCCCAGCGGTTCGATGACGATCTTGTGCACGTGCCCGGTGTTCCGGTCGATCTCTTCGCGCACGTTCTCGCCTTCGACGAGGTCGACGAACGCGACCCGCCCGGCCACCGTGGTCAGGACCGCCGAGGTGAACGGGTCCCAGGAGGCCAGCACGGTCTGGGGTTCGACGAAGTCGCCATCCTTGACGTACAGCACCGACCCGTACACCAGGTTGTACCGCTCGCGTTCGCGCCCCCGCTCGTCGGCGATGGCGATCTTGGCGTTGCGGGACACCACCACCGTCTTCCCCTCGGTGTTGGTCACCGACTGCACCCCGGACAGCTTGACCGTTCCGGAGCGACTGGCCTGGTGCCGCGACTGCTCGGTGACGCGGGTGGCCGTCCCGCCGTAGTGGAAGGTCCGCATGGTGAGCTGCGTACCCGGTTCGCCGATGGACTGAGCGGCAATGATCCCCACCGCTTCGCCCAGTTCCGCCAACCGCCCGGTGGCGAGCATGCGCCCGTAGCACAGCCGACACACCCCTCGGCGCGTCTCGCAGGTGAGCACCGAGCGAATCTTCACCCGCTCGTGGCCCGCGTCCTCGATGGCGCTGGCGATCTCTTCGGTGATTTCCTCGTTCGCCCGGCAGATGACGGTCCCCTCCAGGGGGTCCACCACGTCCTCCGCCGCCACCCGCCCCACGAGCCGGTCGCGCAGCTTCTCCAGCACCTCCCCGCCCTCGGTAATGGCCGTGACGAAGATGCCGTGATCGGTGCCGCAATCCTCCTCGGTGACTATCACGTCCTGCGACACGTCCACCAGGCGGCGGGTCAGGTAACCCGAGTCGGCGGTCTTGAGGGCGGTGTCGGCCAAACCCTTGCGGGCCCCGTGAGTGGAGATGAAGTACTGCAACACTGACAGCCCTTCCCGGAAGTTGGCGGTGATCGGGGTCTCGATGATCTCGCCGGACGGTTTCGACATCAGACCGCGCATCCCGGCGATCTGGCGAACCTGCTCCTTGGAGCCGCGGGCGCCCGAGTCAGCCATGGTGAAGATGGGGTTCGGCGCCCCCGCCTCCTCCGCGCGCCGGCGCATTTCGCGGAACATCTCGTCCGACACCCGCTCGGTGACGTGGTGCCAGATGTCCACGATGCGGTTCTTCCGCTCGCCGGCGGTGATCACGCCGGCCGCGCGCTGCCGCTCCACCTCTTCCACCTCGGCCATCGCCTTCTGGATCAGCTCGCCCTTCGACGGCGGCACCACCATGTCGTCGGCGCCGATGGAGATCCCCGCGCGGGTAGCCCACGCGAAGCCGAGGTTCTTGAGGCAGTCGAGGAGTCGCACCGTCACCTCGTGGCCGTAGCGCAGGTAGGTGAAGTAGACGAGGCTCTGCAACCCGCTCTTCTTGAGCTGGCCGTTGATGAAGGGCAGCTCCTTCGGCAGCCCGGCGTTGAAGATGACCCGGCCGACCGTGGTCTCCAGGTGGAACGAGTCCACCCACTGCGGTTCGGCGTGGAGGATGTCCTGCTGGTCCGCCTCCACGGTCATATCGAGGAGGTTGCCGGTGTACAGAACCTCGATGGGATCCAGGGTCGAGACCCGGCCGTTGGCGTGGGCCAGCAGCACCTCGTCCAGCGAAGCGAACGGTTCCAGCTCGCCGCGAGCCGCCCCGGGGGTGGTCAGGTAGTAGATGCCCAGCACCATGTCCTGCGAGGGCACCGCCAGCGGCTTGCCCGATGCCGGTGACAGGATGTTGCGCGGTGCCAGCATCAAGATGCGCGCCTCGAGCTGGGCGATGGGCGACAGCGGCACGTGGACCGCCATCTGGTCGCCGTCGAAGTCGGCGTTGTACGCCGCGCACACCAGCGGGTGGATACGGATCGCCTTCCCCTCCACCAACACCGGCTCGAAGGCCTGAATGCCCAGGCGGTGCAGGGTCGGCGCCCGGTTGAGCATGACCGGATGATCCTGGATCACCGCCTCCAGGGCGTCCCACACTTCGGGCGGCCGCTGCTCCACCAGTTCCCGCGCCATCTTGATGGTCGTGACCAGCCCCCGCTTGTCCAGCTCGTGGTAGATGAAGGGCTTGAACAGCTCCAGCGCCATCTCCTTGGGCAGACCGCACTGGTGGAGCTGGAGCTCGGGCCCGACCACGATCACGGTACGGCCGGAGTAATCCACGCGCTTGCCCAGGAGGTTCTGGCGGAAGCGGCCCTGCTTCCCCTTGAGGGCGTCCGAGAGGGACTTGAGCGGCCGGCCGCTGGATCCCTTGATCACCCGGCCGCGCCGACCGTTGTCGAAGAGCGCGTCCACCGCCTCCTGGAGCATCCGTTTCTCGTTGCGCACGATCACTTCCGGGGCGCGCAACTCCAGGAGTTTCTTCAGGCGGTTGTTGCGGTTGATCACCCGCCGGTACAGGTCGTTGAGGTCCGAGGTGGCGAAACGGCCGCCGTCCAGCGGCACGAGCGGGCGCAGCTCCGGGGGGATCACCGGGATGACTTCCAGGATCATCCACTCCGGGCGGTTGCCGGACTTCCGGAACGACTCCACCACCCGCAGCCGCTTCGCCGCCTTCTGGCGCTTCACCACCGACGGCTCGGTGCGCATGAGCAGGCGCAGCTCGCCCGCCATCTCGTCCAGATCCAGCCGCCGCAGGAGCTCCTGGATCGCCTCGGCGCCCATCTTGGCCACGAAGGAGTCGCCGAACTCGGCGCGGATCTCCCGGTACTGCTCCTCGGAGAGGACCTGCTTTTCCTCCAGCGGGGTGTCGCCGGGATCTACGACCACGTACGCCTCGAAGTAGAGGACCCGCTCCAGGTCGCGCATGGTCATATCCAGGAGCTGGCCGATGCGGCTGGGGAGCCCCTTGAAGAACCAGACGTGCGACACGGGGGCGGCGAGCTCGATGTGCCCCATCCGCTCGCGACGCACCCGGGAACGGGTCACCTCGACCCCGCACTTGTCGCACACCACGCCGCGGTGCTTCATGCGCTTGTACTTGCCGCACAAGCACTCCCAGTCGGTGACGGGGCCGAAAATCCGGGCGCAGAACAGCCCGTCGCGCTCCGGTTTGAAGGTCCGGTAGTTGATGGTTTCGGGTTTCGTCACCTCGCCATGGGACCAGGAACGGATCTTCTCGGGCGACGCGAGGGCCACGCGCATCGCATCGAAGTCGTTGATGGCCTTCGGCTTGGTAAAGAACGTGCGAGCTTCACCGGGAATGCTGCTCATCGCCGCACCTCACTCCGCCTCATGCCGGACCAGCTCCACATCGAGCCCGAGGCTCTGGAGCTCGCGCACCAGCACGTTGAACGACTCCGGCAGGCCCGGTTGCTCCGGCACCTTGCCCTTGACGATCGCCTCGTACACCCGCGACCTGCCCTCCACATCGTCGGACTTCACCGTGAGAAGCTCCTGGAGGGTGTAGGCGGCGCCGTACGCCTCCAGGGCCCACACCTCCATCTCCCCGAGGCGCTGACCGCCGAACTGCGCCTTGCCGCCCAGGGGCTGCTGGGTGATGAGGGAGTAGGGGCCGATGGAGCGGGCGTGAATCTTGTCGTCCACCAGGTGCGAGAGCTTGAGCATGTAGATGTACCCTACGGTGACCCGCTGCTCGAACTCCTCCCCCGTCACTCCATCGCGCAGCACCGCCTTGCCGTCCTCGCTCAGGCCGGCCTGTTTGAGCAGCTGGCGGATCTCCTGCTCCGAAGCCCCGTCGAAGACCGGGGACGCGAAGGTGAGCCCCAGCTGCTTGGCCGCCCACCCCAGGTGGGTCTCGAGGATCTGCCCCACGTTCATGCGCGACGGCACCCCCAGCGGGTTGAGCACGATCTCCACCGGCGTACCGTCAGCCAGGAACGGCATGTCCTCCTCCGGCAACACCACGGAAATCACACCCTTGTTCCCGTGCCGACCGGCCATCTTGTCGCCCACCTGCAGCTTCCGCTTCATGGCGACGTACACCTTGACCTGCTTGATCACGCCGGGGGGCAGCTCGTCGCCGGCGGTGAGCACCCCGATCCGTTCCTCGTTGATCTTCTCCAGCACCTCGATCTGCGACTCCGCCTGGTTCACCAGGAGACGGACCCGCTCGCGCACACTGGCGTCCGCCAGGGGCAGCGCCAGGAGTTCGGCGCGGGTCAGTTCTGGGACCAGCGCGGCCTTCAGCGCCCCGCCCTTCTTCACCAGCACCTTGCCGGTGCCGCTCGCCGTGACGTCCGCCGTCACCTTGGCGCCATCCAACAACTCGGCGAGCTTCTTGTTCCGCTCCTCGATGATGATCCGCCGCTCGTCCTCGGAGTTCTTGCGGATCCTCGCGATCTCCTCCATCTCGATGGCCTGGGCCCGCGAGTCCTTCTCCGCACCCCGCCGGGCGAAGATCTTCACGTCCACCACCACGCCCGAGATGCCGGGCGGGCACTTCAAGGAGGCGTCGCGCACGTCGCCCGCCTTCTCCCCGAAGATGGCCCGCAGCAACTTTTCCTCCGGCGTGAGCTGCGTCTCGCCCTTGGGCGTGACCTTGCCCACCAGGATCGAGCCCGGGCGCACGTGGGCGCCGATGCGGATGATGCCGGCCTCGTCCAGATCCTTGAGCGCCGCTTCGGAAACGTTGGGGATGTCGCGGGTGATCTCCTCGGGCCCGAGCTTGGTGTCCCGGGCCGCGATCTCCAGCTCCTCGATGTGCACCGAGGTGAAGTAGTCCTCCTTGACCAGCTTCTCCGAGACCACGATGGCGTCTTCGAAGTTGTATCCGCGCCACGGCATGAAGGCGACGAGCACGTTGCGCCCCAGCGCCAGTTCGCCGTGGTCGGTGTTGGGCCCGTCGGCCAGCACGTCTCCCTTGGCCACCCGCTGCCCCACCCGGACGATGGGCTTCTGGTTCATGCAGGTGTTCTGGTTGGAGCGGCGGAACTTGGTGAGCTGGTAGATGTCGGCGCCGAAATCGCGGGGGCGGCCGGTCTCCGGATCCTCCGCCTCGACCCGCACGATGATGCGGCGGCTGTCCACCGTGTCCACCACGCCCGCCCGCCGGCACACGATCACCGACCCCGAGTCACGGGCCACGGTGGCTTCGAGACCGGTCCCCACGAGCGGCGCTTCGGACCGCAAGAGGGGCACCGCCTGGCGCTGCATGTTCGAGCCCATGAGGGCGCGGTTGGCGTCGTCGTGCTCCAGGAACGGCACCAGGGCCGCCGCCACCGACACCACCTGTTTGGGCGACACGTCGATGTAGTCGATCTTCTCCCGGTCGATGAGCACGAACTCGCCGCCCGACCGGGCAATGACCTTCTCGTGCACGAGGCGGCCATGCTCGTCCACCTCCGCGTTGGCCTGGGCGATGTTGAGCGTCTCCTCGTCCCATGCCGACAGGTAGAAGGCGTGCGGCTCCCAGCGCACCAGCTTCTTGCCGGCCTTGCGCAGCTCCTGGTTCGCCTTCTCCGCCTCCTCCAGGAGCACGATCTCGCCCAGGGAGAAGGGGCTGTCGCCGCGCTCGATGATCCGCACGTGGTCGAGCACCCGACCGTTCTCCACCTTCTTGTAGGGCGACTCGATGAAGCCGTAGTTGTTGATGCGCGCGTAGCAGGAGAGCGACGAGATGAGGCCGATGTTCGGGCCTTCGGGGGTCTCGATGGGGCAGATCCGGCCGTAGTGGGTGGCATGGACGTCGCGCACCTCGAAGCCGGCCCGCTCCCGCGAGAGCCCGCCGGGCCCGAGGGCCGACAGCCGCCGCTTGTGGGTGACCTCGGCGAGCGGGTTGGTCTGGTCCATGAACTGGGAGAGCTGCGAGGAACCGAAGAACTCCTTCACCGCCGCGATCACCGGTTTGGCGTTGATGAGATCGCGGGGCATCGCGTTTTCGATGTCCTGGTGGATGGTCATTCGCTCCTTGATCGCCCGCTCCATGCGCACCAGCCCCACCCGGAACTGGTTCTCCAGCAATTCGCCCACGGCCCGCACGCGCCGGTTGGCGAGCGAGTCGATGTCGTCGATGCGGCCGATCCCCCGGGACAGCTTGAGGAGGTAGCGCACCACCGCCACGAAGTCTTCGGCATCCAGGGTGCGCAGCTTCAACGACTTCTTGAGGCCCAGCTTGACGTTGAACTTGAAGCGCCCCACCTCCGAGAGGTCGTACTTCCGCTCGTCGAAGAACAGCCCCTCGAAGAGCGTGGTGGCCGAGTCCTCGGTGGGTGGATCGCCGGGGCGCAGCCGACGGTACACCTCCATGATGGCGTCCAGCTTCGTGCGGATGGGGTCCTTCTCGATGGTCTTGGCGAGGATCTCCCCCGTCGAGTCCCACGCCGGGAAGGCGAACCGCAGCTCCTTCACGCCCAGCTCCCAGGCCTTTGCCACCAGCTCCGGCGCCACTGGCGTCCCGGCCTCCGCCACCACCTCGCCCGTGGCCGCGTCCACCAGGTCCTGGCCGAGAATCGCCTCGAGCAGAGCCTCGGCAGCGACCACCACCTCGGCCTTGCCGCTACCCTCGAGCTTGGCGCGGAGCTTGCTATCCAGGACGACGCCGGCAAAGAGCTCCGGAGTTGCCGAGCGGCGCCCCATCTGGGACGTGGCCCGCTCCTCCTCCACCTCGAGGATGCGCCGATCCAGGTGCAACGCCACCCGTTGTTCGTCCTTGAGCCGGGCCGGCACGAGCGTATAGAACGTTTCCAGGAGCTGCGCGTTGGACTCGAGCCCCAGGGCGCGCAGAAACACGGTGCCGGGAAACCGCCGCTTGCGGTCGATGCGCACGTAGAGGATCTGCTTCTTGTCGAACTCGAACTCGATCCAGGAACCGCGGTACGGCACCACCTTCGCGAGCAGCGACGTGGGCGTCTCGCGGGTGAAGGAAACCCCCGGCGAGCGGTGGAGCTGCGACACGATCACCCGTTCCGTGCCGTTGATAATGAAGGTTCCCGTCTCCGTCATCAGCGGCAGCTCGCCGAAGTACAGCTCCTCCTCCTTCACGTCGCGGATGGTCCGCTCCCCCCCCTCCTCCTGGTTGTAGACCACTAGCCGGAAGGTGACGCGCAGCGGCACCGAGTAGGTCATGCCGCGTTCGCGGCAGTACGTCTCGCTGTTGAGCAAGTTGAGGCCCACCGGGTTGCCACAGGTGGAGCAGCGCGGCACCGCGTTGGCGTTGCCCTGACCGCAGGCGGGGCACACCACCGTGGCCTCGTGCGGCTCGGCCGCCTTGATGCGCGCACTGCAGTGCTCGCAGGTCAGCCGAAGGTATTCCAAGCCTTTGAGACGCCCGCACTTGCACTCCCAGGTGCCGAGTTCGTAGCGGACGAAGTGCAGCTCGCAGGAGGAGCGGAAATCGGAGAAGGGGAAGACACTGGTGAACACCGCCTGCAACCCCGTGGCTTGCCGCTCCTCGGGCAGCAGGTCCATCTGCAAGAACTGATCGTAGCTGGACTTCTGCACCGCGATCAGGTTGGGCAACGGTACGGTGGCCCGAATCTTCGAGAAATTGACCCGTTCCCTTTTCTCGTGCATCGGGGTCACGCTCATAGACACCACTCCTTCCCGGAACTGACCAGTGGGAGCGCCACGCCATCGGCGCCGCGGGCCCCCCCGCGTCGCTCCCCCCCGAGGGTGGGCACGGCAGAGCGGACACACTGAGCCCTGCCCGCGGTCTCGGGCCCAACGGAAACGCCACCTGGCGCCGGACGATCCGGCGCCTCACACGGCGCGCACCACACGGCTACCGTCTGCGACCTCGGCCCCCATCCTCTTGACGGCGGCTCCCCAGCGCACACCAGGCGCCTGGGAGTACGCCACGGACTGCCGAAATCAACTGGCTCCCCGTTCCCGGCTCCGCGTTACTGGATCTTGACCTTGGCGCCAGCTTCTTCGAACTTCTTCTTGATCTCCTCGGCCTCCTGCTTGTTGACACCTTCCTTGACCTTGGAGGGGGCCGCCTCGACCAGATCCTTGGCCTCCTTGAGACCGAGCGCCGTCACCTCGCGCACCACCTTGATGACGTTGATCTTCTTGTCCCCCACATCCTCGAGGATCACGTCGAACTCGGTCTTTTCCTCGGCGGCCTCGGCGGCAGCCGCCGCCGGCGCTCCGGCCACGGCGACCGGCATCGCCGCCGCGGCAGCAGAAACGCCAAACTCGTTCTCGAGGGCCTTAACGAGCTCGTTGAGCTCGAGCACCGTCATGCCCTTGATCTGCTCCACCATTTCGCTGATCTGCGCCATCTCGTCTCTCCCTTTCTCTCGTTGAAACTCCGAGCGTTACGCCTCGCTGCTCTTGGCGTCCGCTATTTGCTTCACGGTTACCGCCAGCGACCGGGTGGGCCACGACAGCGCCGTCACCAGCCGCCGCATCGGCGACTGCAGCAGGAACAGGAGGCGCGCTACGAGCTCCGGCTTCGAGGGCAGCGCGGCGATGGCCTTGGCGCCCTCCGCGTCCACCACCGCCCCCTCCACCATGCCCCCCCGGAACTTCAGCTTCTCGTGCCCCTTCGCGAACTCCGCCAGGGCCTTGGCGAGGCGCACCGCATCGGCCGTGGTGTACGCCACCGCCGAGGGTCCGGTGATCATGCCTTCCAGCGCCTGCTGGGCCGAGCCACGGAGGGCGATCTTGGCCAGGGTGTTTTTCACCACCACGT
This sequence comes from Acidobacteriota bacterium, assembly GCA_037441065.1. Lineage (GTDB taxonomy): Bacteria > Acidobacteriota > Thermoanaerobaculia > Thermoanaerobaculales > Thermoanaerobaculaceae > JACADV01. The sequence continues at coordinate 12,800 of JBBISY010000054.1, forward strand.
AGCCCGCCTCGGCCTCCTTCACCTTGCGGCGCAGCTCGGTCACTTCCGCCACGGACAGACCGGTGAAGTCCATGACGAACAGCCCCTGAGCGGGGAGAAGCGCCTCCTTCAGCGCCTCGATCTGTTGCTGCTTCTGCGTACGCGTCAGCATGCCGCCTCCCTACTTTGCCTCGAGGGCGCTGATATCCAGGGCCACACCCGGGCCCATCGTCGAGCAGATGCTGGCCGACCGCACGTACTTGCCCTTGGCCGCAGCCGGCCTGGCACGCAGGACCGCGGTGATGAACGAGCGGGCGTTCTCCTCGAGCTGTTCCGCGGTAAAGGAAACCTTCCCCACCGGCGCGTGGACGATGGCCGTCTTGGTGTCTACCTTGAACTCCACCTTGCCGGCCTTGATCTCGCGCACCGCCTTCCCCACCTCGGTGGTGACCGTCCCGCTCTTCGGGTTGGGCATCAACCCGCGGGGCCCCAGGATCTTCCCCAGCTTCGAGAGGTGCCGCATCATGTCCGGGGTCGCCACCACGGCGTCGAATTCCAGCCAACCGCTCTGGATCTTTGCCACCGCCTCCTCGCCCATGACGACGTCCGCGCCCGCCTCCTCCGCCTCCTTGGCGGCCTCACCCGCGGCCACCACCAGGACGCGCTTGGTCTTGCCCGTCCCGAACGGCAGCACCACCGTCCCGCGCACCATCTGGTCGGCGTGCCGGGGGTCCACCCCGAGGCGGAGCGCCACCTCCACCGTCTCGTCGAACTTGGCGTAGTGGATCTCGCGCACCTTTTCTACGGCCTCGCGCAACTCGTAGCGTCGCGGCTCCACCTTGGCTTTCGCTTCCACGTACTTCTTCGAATGCGCCACCGCTCACCTCCTCACGGCACCACGTCGATGCCCATGCTGCGCGCCGTTCCCTCGACGATCCGCATCGCCGCCTCGAGGGAATCCGCATTGAGGTCGGGCAGCTTGGTCTTGGCGATCGCTTCCACCTGCGCCTTGGTCACCTTCCCCACCTTGTTGCGGTTCGGTTCGCCGGACCCCTTCTCCACCCCCGCCGCCTGCCGGAGCAGGAAGGAGGCGGGAGGCGTCTTGGTGATGAAGGTGTACGTCCGGTCCGAGTACACCGTGATCACCACGGGGATGATCGTGCCCTGCAACTTCTGCGTCTTCGCGTTGAACGCCTTGCAGAAGTCCATGATGTTGAGCCCGTGCTGACCAAGGGCCGGCCCCACCGGAGGAGCTGGCGTCGCCTGCCCCGCCGGGATTTGCAGTTTCACGTAGCCCACGATCTTTTTTGCCATGTTTCCCGCGCCCCTACGCTATCTTCTGCACCTGGGAGAACTCGAGCTCCACCGGAGTCGAGCGCCCGAAGATCGTCACCATCACCTTGAGGGTGGAGCGGTCCAGGTTCACCTCCTCCACCACGCCCGTGAAGTTGGAGAACGGCCCGTCGGTGATCCGGACCTGCTCCCCCTTTTCGAACATGTGCTTCGGCCGCGGCTTTTCCCGCGCCACCGTGACCTGGTGGAGGATCTGGTTGACCTCCTCCTCGGTGAGCGGCGTCGGTTTCTTGCCGGATCCCACGAACCCGGTCACCTTGGGGGTGTTGCGCACCAGGTGCCAGGCCTCGTCGGTCATCTCCATCTGGACCAGCACATAGCCGGGGAAGAACTTGCGCTGCACCTCGCGCTTCTTGCCGTTCCTCACCTCCACGACCGTCTCGGTGGGGATGCGAATCTCGCCGAAGTACTCCTGCATCGCCAGCGCCTCGATGCGCTGCTCGAGGGTCTTCTTCACGCGATCCTCGAACCCCGAGTAGGTGTGGACGATGTACCACTGCATGGGCATGCGCGCTCCCCAGCTACGACAACCTTTGGATCACCCAAGCGACCGCTCGGAAGAAGACCAGGTCACAGAGGTAGAGGAAGATCCCGAAGATGAAGGAGGCGGCGATCACCACGATGGTCGTGGCCACCACCTCGTCCCGGGACGGCCAGGTCACCTTCTTGGTCTCCACCACCACTTCGTGGAGGAAAGTCTTCAGACGCTTCCACCATTCCATTGAACGCGCCTCCTTGGCGCTATTGGCAGGCCAGGAGGGACTCGAACCCCCAACCACCGGTTTTGGAGACCGGCACTCTACCAGTTGAGCTACTGGCCTGCGCTGCCACCGACTCTACTTCACTTCCTTGTGGACGGTGTGCCGACGGCAGAACTTGCAGTACTTCTTCACCTCGAGCCGCTCGGTCTGCTTCTTCTTGTTGCGGGTCGCGGTGTAGTTCCGCCGTTTGCACTCGCCACAGGCCAACTGGACGTTGTCACGCATGGCGTCGCCCTACTTCAGGATCTCGGTGATGGTGCCGGCGCCAACGGTGCGACCGCCCTCGCG
>JBBISY010000055.1:0-14856 GCA_037441065.1 Acidobacteriota bacterium
GCCACGGTCCGCGGCGGGGCTTGGGCGCGGCGGCGGTCGTGGAAAAAGGCGGCGCCGCCGCCCACGGCGCCGGCGGCGATCCCCGCGGCAGCCAGGCGGAAGAGCAGCTCTCGACGGTTCCAGGCGGGTTCGTCGCGGTTCACGGCGACGTTCCCCCCCGCCAGGCGCTGGCCACGGCGGCCAGGTAGGGAGTGGCGTCCTGCCCGCCGGAGACTGCCGTGGCCTTCAGGAGGTCCCGCCCTGCTACCGCCAGCAGCACCGTCCCGTCGGTCACGGCATCCACTAAACCGGGAACGGGCTGGCCCTCGCGGGGTGCCTCCTCGCGGTAGAGTTCCCAGGCCCCGGCAGGGGTGGCGAACCGGTACACCTCCGCCGCCACCTCGGTGGGGGAGGGGCCGGTCTCGGCGAAGGTGTACAGCGCGGCGAGACACCGTTCGAAGCCCCGGGCGAGGTAGCTCTCCGCGGCGCCATCGATGAGGGAGTACAGGCTCGTGCGGTCGTACGCCTCGGGCTCGGAGTGGGAGGTGGCACGGCACGCGGCAGCCGCCGGCAGGGCGGGTCCGGCGCTGGCTCGCAGCGCCGCGAGGACCTCGGCCGGGTCGTCGCGCAGCCGGGTACCGCGCCAGTGGATCCACGTCGCGGCGGCAACGAGCGGCACCACCAGCAGCCAGTGACCGAGTGAAGGACGCGAGCGCACCATGCCCCCCCTTCACTGTAGCCCGTAGCCGGTCACAGTTCCAGGGGCCGTCGTCGCAACCTGAGGCGATCGAGGCCCCAGACCAACGCGGATGTGGCGAGGGCCGGGAAGATGGGTTCGAGGCCCAGCGGGTAGGCGCCGCTGCGGCGCGCCGCCGTCCAGAGGAGGGCCACCGAGGCCGTGAGGGCCATGGAGAGGGCGGCGGTGCCCGGGCTGGCGCGATAGCGCGCCGGGGCGTGCGCCAGGGCGAGCGGGAGGAGCAGCGCCGCGGTGACGACGGTGCCCACATCGTGCCAGATCTGCACCACGCTGCGCAACGACAGCGCCAGGGCCACGGCCGCCACTGCGGCAAGTGAGAGACCGAACACCGACCACCGGCGCTGGTCCGCCCGCGGGCAAAGGGCCGGCGCCAGATCGTGCCCCACCGTGGCGCCGGCCAGGAAGAGGTAGGACTGGGCGGTGGACGCCACCGTGGCCACCAGGCCCACGGCAAAGAACGCGTTGGCGGCGGCAGGGAGCACGGCACGGCCGAGCGCCGGGTAGGCGAGCACCGGGTCGGCGAGATCGGGCAGCAACACCCGGGCCGCCAGGCCGCTGGCCGTGGTGAGGGCATCGAAGACGATCCAGCAGAGCACCGAGACGAGGATGCCGGTCCGCGCCACACGGGGGCTCCGGGCGGCGTAGCAGCGCTGATAAAAGGTGGGTTCCACGAGGGTCTGGAGCGCGATGGCGTACCACACCGCCACGTGCTGCAGACCCATGCCGCCGTCCCACGATCGGTGCGTGGGGGGGAGGGCGCGCCAGAGGGCGGCCACCCCCCCCGTTTTGGCCAGCGCCACCGGCAGCAGCACGGCAAAGGCGGCGAACATGAGCACGAACTGGAGCGCGTTCGTGCCCACCACCCCACGGAAGCCCCCCACCGCCAGGTAGGCAACGAGAAAGGCGGTGGCACCCAGGGTGGCGGCGGGCAGCGGCAAGCCGAGGTAGATGCTGCCCAGCTCCCCCAGCATCAGCACGTAGGCGGCGGGCACCGCCATGGCAAAGACGAGGAGGGTGCCGATCCGGGCCGCCGGGGGGCCGTAAGCGGTCCGGAGCTGATCGGGGATGGACAGCGCGGCGCTGGAGCGGGCGGGGCGGGCGAGCCAGAAGGCGAAGAGGAGGGCTGCCAGGTAGTACGGGACACCGAAAACGAGCCAGTTGGAAATGCCGAACCGGTACGAGTACTCGCCCACCCCCAGCACCCCGCCGTACCAGGTGGCGACCAGGGTTGCGACGAAGGGGAGGACGGTCAGACGGCGGCCGGCCAAGAGGTAGTCGAGCGTGTCGCCGCCCCGGCCGCGCCACGCCAGGAGGAAGGTGGCAGCGGCATAGAGGAGGAGCGCAGCGAGTACTTCGAGCTGCATGCCGCGCAGTATACTGACGAAAAAGGCGACGCCCCGTGCACCGGAAAAGAGGGGAACCACAGACGCTCGAGAAGGGTCACAAGCTGGTGGTGGCACAGCGAGGGGAGGGGCGATGAGGACCCACGGGGATGCGACCCATGCTTGGAAGATCGCCAGCGTGGCCGCGGCGGCCCTGGTGGCCACCGTCTGGCTGGGGACCGCGGGAGGGGGGGGAGAGGACCGCCCGCGATTCGGCAGCGAGCAGGTCTTGGCCACGCCGTCACCCGCGGGGTCCCCGAGCCCGGCGGAGAAGGGAGAGCCGCCCGTGAGAGTGACCGAGGTGTCCTGGGACGCCGTGGAGCGGCTGGTGGACGAGCAGAAATTGCGGGAGGCGGTGGGGCTCGTCGCCACGCTGCGCGAGCGCGCGGCGGCGCGCGGCGCCGAGGAGGAGTGGACCGGCGCCTTGGTGCGCGAAACGCAGCTCCACATTGCCCTCCACGGCTACGAGCGAGCCATCAAGGTGTTGTCGGAAACGCCGTGGCCGACAGGTCGGCGGCACCGTGTGGCGCTGCACCTCTACCGGGGCAAGGCGCTGATCGAGTACCTCCAGGCGTACCGCTGGGAGATCGGGCGGCGGGAGCCGGTGGTGGGCGAGGGGCAGAAGGAGCTGTCGCTGTGGACCGCCGAGGAGTTCTTCCAGGAGGCGTTGCGCGAGTACCTGGCAGCGTGGGAGGAGCGCGGATTGCTGGGGCTCGAGCCGGCGTCGGGGCTCGACTTCGTGCTGGAGGCCAACAACTACCCGCCAGGGATCCGCAGTACGCTGCGCGACACCTTGAGCTACCTGTTGGTGGAGCTGCTGGCCGACAGCTCGCTCTGGCGCCCGGAGCAGGCGGGCGAGCTGTACCGGCTCGATCTGGCCGCTCTGCTCGGCCCGCCAGAAGCGGTCACCCAGACCGCGAGCCTGGCGGATCCGCGCCTCCATCCCCTGGCCAAGGCGGTGGCGGTGCTCGGGGATTTGGAGGCCTGGCACGCCGCGGCAGGCCGCGGGGAGGCGGCCCTGGAGGCTCGCCTCGAGCGCCTGCGCCACCTCCATGAGGCGTTCACCCAGGAGGAGGATCGGCTCCGCGTCAGGCAGGCGCTGGAGGAGGTCCTGGCGGCGCGCCGGCAGCTGGGGTGGTGGACGGTGGGACAGGCACTGCTGGTGCAGATGGTGGCCGAGGAAGAGGCGCCGGACGCCATCCTGCGTGCCCGCGAACTGGCCCGGGCGGGGTACGAGAGGGACCCGAAGAGCGTGGGCGGCCAGCGGTGCCGCCACTTTCTCGAGTCTACCGAGCGCCCCGAGTTCCAGCTGGAGGGGATGCTGAGCGACGGTCCAGCGCGGCCCTCCCTGGCGGTGGTGCACCGCAACGTGCGCCGGCTCCACTTTCGCGCCTACCGGCTGGCACCGCAGGAGATGATCGAACACGTCACGGGGCTCCTCTTTCAAGCGCGAGCGGAGACGCCGACGGTGGAGAGACTGCTGGCCCGGACCGGGCCGGAGGCGGCCTGGCAGGTGGAGTTGCCGGAGACCCGCGACTTCCGCAGCCACCGCACCTTCGTCACCCCCCCGCCGCTGGCGCCAGGGGCGTACGTGGTGATGGCCTCGTTGCGGGAGGACTTTGCGCGGGCCGACAACCGCCTCGCTGCGGTCACCCTCGTCCAGTCGGAGCTGGTAGTGCTGGCGCGAGGGGAGAGGGACGGGTCGCTGGCAGTGACCGTGGTGGAGGGGGACGAGGGGCGGCCGGCAGCAGGTGTGACGGTGGCCCTGTACGAGTACGACTGGGTCGGCAGCCACCAGCGCCGGGTCGAGCGCCGCACCCGTGCGGACGGGGTAGTTCGCTTCGGCGCGCCGGAGATAGCGAAGGGCCGCGACTACTTCCTCCTGGCGGAGCGGGGCGAGCAGCGGGCGGTGCTCGTGGAGCCTCTGCGGTCCTTCCCTTCACAGCCGGCGCGGCGGGAAACGCATACCCTGGTGTACACCGATCGCAGCGTGTATCGCCCGGGTCAGAAGCTGCACTTCAAGGTGGTGGTGTTCGAGGGGGCCCCCGCTGCGGGCGGCTTCAAGACCCGCTCGGGCGAGGCGGTCACCGTGTCGCTGCTGGACGCCAACGGCGAGACCGTGGCCTCCACCAGCTGCCGCACCAACGCCTTCGGCTCCTGTGCCGGGGAGTTCACGCTCCCGACGGGGCGGCTGCTGGGCCGCTGGCAGGTGAGGACCTCGCCGGGGGGAGGTGCCGCCACCGTTCACGTGGAGGAGTACAAGCGCCCCACCTTCGAGGCGGTGTTCCACGATCCCACCGAGCCCCTCCGCCTCAACCGCCCGGCCAGCCTGACCGGAGAGGCACGGTACTACTTCGATCTGCCGGTGCGAGAAGGGGCGGTGCGGTGGCGGGTCTTCCGCGAGCCGGAACCGATGCGGGGGTGGTGGGACTGGTTTCCCCCGCGCCACGAGGAACGGTTGGTGGCCAGCGGCGAGGCGCAACTCTCGTCCCAGGGCACGTTTTCCCTGACCTTCGTGCCGGAGGCGGACGAGCGCGAGGCGAGAAAGAACGAGGTGAGGTACCGCTTCCGCATCGAGGCGGACGTCACCGATCCCGGCGGCGAGACGAGCACCGCCCGCCGCACGGTGCGGCTGGGGTTCGTGGCCGTGACGGCGGAGATTGACCTGGGGCTCGGCTTTCTGCGCGAGGGGGTGGCGAGAGAGGTCCGCATCCGCAGGACTTCCTTGGAGGGGGTGCCGGAGCGCGGCGAGGGGCGCTATCGGCTCGTCCGGCTGCGCCAGCCGGAACGGGTGCTCCTCCCCGCCGAGGAACCCGTTCCCTCGGAGCGCGAGGACCCCTTCAGCACGCCCGGCGATGGGAGGCGCCCCCGCTGGGACCACGGCTACGAGCCGGCCAAGGTGCTGCGGTCGTGGCCCGACGGCGAGACGGTGGCCACCGCGCCGTTGGCGCACGGCGCGGACGGGGTGGCGACGGTGGCGCTGCCCAAGCTGTCAGCGGGTTGCTACCGCCTCCGCTACGAGACGAAGGACGGCTTCGGCGCCGCCTTCGAAACGGCCCAGGAGTTCGTGGTGGGCGGGATGCAGACCCCCCTGGCTCTGCCCGCCGGTCTGTTCGTGGAGCGCCCCTCGGTGGAGGTGGGGGAATCGTTACGGGTCCTGGTGGTGTCGGGGTTGCCCGGCCAGCACCTGGTGCTGGAGATCCACCGTCAAGGGGGCGGGGTGGAGGTGCGGCGGCTCGTGGCCGGCCGCGACGGCGCGCTGCTGCAGCTCGCCGTCCGACCCGAGGACCGCGGCGGCATCGGCCTGCGCCTGTGGACGGTGCGCGACTACCAACTGATGGTGATCGAACAGCGGGTCCTGGTTCCCTGGAGCGACCGGCGGCTGGAACTCTCCTTCGCCACGTTCCGCGACTCGCTGCGCCCGGGGGGCCATGAGAGCTTTCGGGTGCGCGTGGTGGACGCCAGTGGCCGCCCCGTGGGACTGGCCGCTGCCGAGGTGCTGGCGTACATGTACGACCGCAGCCTCGACCTGTTCGCCCAGCACGCGCCCCCCTCCCCGCTGGACCGCTACCCGACTGGTATTTCTATGGGCTTCCGGCACGCGAGCCTGCGGGCGACGCGGCTGTGGTGGGAGAGCGACGCCGTGCCCTGGCCCGCCCCCTACCCGGAGCTGGTCCCCGACCGCCTCAAGTGGCTGGGTGGGTACGGCGTCGGCGGGCCGGGGCGGCGCTACTACGCCTCGCGCGTCGCTGAGGCGACGGACCTCCTCATGGAGCGAGCACCCGAATCGCCCGCCGCGCCTCGGGGGGAGGAAGCGAAGAACCGCCCCGGGGAGACGGACCCCGTGCGCGCACCCGCGGAGTCGGCACCGCCTCGCACCACCGCGAGCGAGGGACAGGAGCTGCGTACCCAGTTTGCCGAGACGGCTTTCTTCTTGCCCGCGCTCGCCACCGGCGAGGACGGGAGCGTCACCATCGAGTTCGACGTGCCGGACTCGGTGACCGCCTGGAACGTGTGGCTGCACGCCATCACGCAGGACGTGCGCGCCGGCTTGCTGCGTCGCGAGGTCCGCACCGTCAAGGAGCTGATGGTGCGACCGTACCTGCCGCGGTTTTTCCGCGAGGGGGACGAGGTCTGGCCCGCCGTGGTGGTCAACAACACCTCGGGGAGGGAGCTCGAGGGCACGCTGTTCGTGCGGATTGCCGATCCCGAGACCGGTGAGGACCTAGCCGACGCCTTCCGGCTCGACCCGGCCTGGCGGGCGGGGCGGCCCTTCCGCGTGGCGGCCGGCGGTGGCACCGCGGTGGATTTCCAGGTGACCGTCCCCCGCCGCCTGGGGGCTGCCGTGGTCACCGTCACCGCCGCCACCGCCGATTTTTCCGACGGCGAGGCGAGGAGCGTGCCGATGCTGCCGGCGCGCCTGCACCTGGCGCAGTCGCGGTTCGCCGCGCTGCCGGAAGGTTCGGTGAAGCGGCTCCACTTCCCCGACCTGGCCGCCGCCGACGACCCCTCGCGCGAGAGCGAGTCGCTGGTGGTGACCGTGGATGGGCAGCTCTTCTACGCGGCGTTGGCCGCCCTGCCCTACCTCGTGGACTACCCCTACGAGTGCACCGAGCAGACCCTCAACCGCTTCCTCTCCACCGGCATGCTCGCCTCGCTGTTCACCACGTACCCCGAGGTGGCGCGCATGGCCGAGCAGCTCGCCGGCCGGGAGACCCGGTTCGAGGCGTGGGAGGGAGACGATCCGAACCGGCGGATGGCGCTGGAGGAAACCCCGTGGCTGGCCCTGGCGCAGGGTGGCCGCAGCGAGGCGCCGCTCGTCAAGGTGCTCGATCCGCGCGTGGCGGAGCAGGAGCGGCAGCGGTCTCTGGCGAAACTCGAAAAGGCGCAAACGGCCAGCGGCGGCTTCCCCTGGTGGCCGGGCGGGCCTCCGTCCCCGTACATCACCCTGTACCTCATGTACGGGCTGGCCAAGGCCGCCGAATTCGGGGTCCCGGTGCCGCAGGGGATGGTGGAGAGGGGGTGGCAGTACCTGGGCAGCTACTTCCGCGACCAGGTCGCCGGCCGGCCGTATGCCACCACCCTGATCCAGCAGGATTGCTGCTGGGAGTTCCTCACCTTCCTCAACTACGTGGCGTCCTGCTACCGCCACGACGAGTGGCTGGAGGGCGCCCTCTCCCGCGAGGAGCGCCGGCAGATTCTGGATTTCTCCTTCCGGCACTGGCGTGAGCACTCCCCGTACCTGAAGAGCATGCTCGCCCTGACGCTGGCGCGCATGGGGCGGCCCGGCGACGCCAAGCTGGTGTTCGACAGCGTGATGGACAGCGCCATCACCACTGAAAACGAGGGCACCTTCTGGGCACCGGAGGAGCGCTCGTGGCTGTGGTACAACGACACCATCGAAACCCACGCGGTGGCGCTGCGCACGCTCGTGGAGCTGTCGCCCGGCGATCCGCGCGTGGGAGGCCTGGTCCACTGGCTGCTGATGAACCGAAAGACGAACCACTGGCACTCCACCAAGGCGACGGCGGAGGCGCTCTACGCTCTCGCCAAGGTGCTGCAGGCACAGGGGAGGCTGGCGGCGCGCGAGGAGATCGTCGTGCAAGCGGGGCCGCACCGTGCCCGCTTCGTCTTCGAGCCGGACCGCTTCACCGGCAAGGGCAACCGGCTGGTGGTGCCCGGGGCTTCCGTGGGGTCGGCCACGGCCACGGTGGAGGCCGCCAACCGAGGTCAGGGGCTGGCCTTCGTATCCGCCACCTGGCACTTCGCCACCTCCCGCCCGCCGCTTGCGGGGCGAGGCGACGTGCTGGCCGTGTCGCGCCAGTTCTTCAAGCGGGCGGTGCATGGGGACAGGGTCACCCTGATACCGCTCACGAGCGGGGATGGCGTGGCGGTGGGGGACGAGGTGGAGGTCCGGCTCGAAGTCCGCTCGCGCTTCCCCATGGAGTTCGTGCACCTGCGAGATCCGCGTCCCGCGGGGTGCGAGCCGGTGGTTCCCACCTCGTCGTTCAAGTGGGACCGCGGTGTCGTCCGCTACGAGGAGGTGCGCGATTCCGGTGTCAACTTCTTCTTCGAAGACCTCCCCCCTGGAGAGTTCTCCTTCGTGCACCGTCTGCGCGCCGTGACGGCCGGCAACTTCCAGGTGGGGCCGGCGGTGATCCAGAGCATGTACGCCCCGGAGTTCGTCGCCTATTCGGCGGGTGCCTCGCTGCGCATCGCCGGCGGCCAGTGAGCACCGCGGGGGTTAGAGGTCGAGAGTGAGGGTGACCGACAGCCTGCCGCGGCGGTTCGCGGGGCGGAGCGCGTGGAAGGTGGCGGCCTTGATCTCCCGCCCGATGGCGCGGTCGCCGAGGGGGACGGTGCCGAGCCAGCCGCCGCCGTCGCGGAGCGCGAAGCCGGTGGCGACGCGGCGTCGAGTGTAGAGGAGGAAAAGGGCTTCGTTCACCGCGTGGACGAGGCGCCCGGCCAGGTCGGGCGGCCAGGGCAGGACCGGGTGCCACTCGCGAGCCGCGCCCCGCGGCTCGGATATGAGGGCGTGGCGCAGCGTGGCCGCGATGGCGTGGGCGATGAGGGTCTCCTCGTCCTCCCCCCAGACCAGGAGGCGACAGTCGGCCACGTGCCGGAGCGCGCGAAACCGCAAGCTGCCCACCGCCCCCAGCATAGCGCGGGCCGGTTGGAACCACCGCGGGCCGCTCCGCCGGCCCGCCGCTGCTAGACTCCTGTCGTGCCCTGGGGAACGGTGCTGCGCCTGGCGGGAGCCGCTGCATGCCTAGCGGCCGCGGTACTGCTGGTCCGGGGCCGGGGGGTGCCGGGGCGGGAGGAGGCGCCGCTGCGGGCCGCGCGCGCCCTGCGCATGCTGCACTTTGAGGTGGTGGGGGAAGCGGAAGTCCGGGCGGAAGTGGATCAGGCGATGGCCTGGGCGCTGGAGCGGTCGAGTTCGGGTCGGGCCGGTGCCGAGCTGGCCCGCGGCGAAGGTGGCGCGATCCGCTACCGGGTGCGCTGGTCTGGGGGCGGCGAAGCGGTGGTGACGGCGAACGGCACCATCTGGGCCCTACGCAGGCCCCTTCCCACCGATCCAGGGCCCGATCTTTTCCCGGCCGCGGCAGCGCAAGCGGCCGCCGCCGCGCTTCCCCTCCTCCTGCCCGGTTGGGAGGCGTTTCAGGTGCGGCGGGCGGAGAGTGTGCGGGAGGAGGAGCGGCTGTGGCACCGCTTCCGCTGGTCCGGCGGGGCGGGCCCGCTGCCGGTCGGGTGGGAGCGGGAGGTGGAGGTGGAGGTGGCGGGCTCGACGGTGGTCAGCCTCCTGCGCCGGGTGCGGCCGTACGGAACCGACCTCGGCGTCGTCGCCGGGCGCACCGCCGAGCTTCGCCGGCTGCGGGGGGTGGCGGCGGTGGCGCTGGCGCTGGTGGTGGTGGGGATCCTGCTGGCGGGGACCGAGGGACTGGCCTTCCACGAGCGCCTGGCGCTGGGGCGAGGCGCGGCGGTGGGGGCCGTGGTGGGGCTCTTGGAGGCGGTCCAGGGGCAAGGGCTGGGACCGGCCGTGCTCCTGGGTGCCGTCGCCGCCGCCGCGGTGGCCGTCATGCCAGTGTGGACCTCGCTGCCCCCCAGCCGCTGGCCCCGGGGTGTGCCGGTGGGCGTGGCCACCGCAGTCCTCGTGACGCTGGCTCCCACCCTCCTGGCCTGGTCAGGGGGGTTCATGCCGGAGGGGCCAGCGGTGGCGGTGGCGGACCGGCCCTGGGACCTGGCCGGGAGGGCGTGGCGGACCGCCCTCGTGGAGGAACCCCTGCTGCGCGGGGCGCTCCTCGGCTTGGCGGCGCCGCTCTTTGGTTTCTGGGGCAGCTCGCTGGTGGGGGTCTTCGTGGGCTCGCTCCTCCACCCCCTGCCGGGGGTGCCGCTGCCCGCCACGGTGGCGGTGGCGGGGTTGCTCCAGGTGGGAATGGTGGTGGCGGCCCGGGTGGGGGGTGTGGGGGCCGCGGTGGTGGCGCGGGCGGTGTGCGAGACCTTGCTGCGCCGCAGTGCCTACCCGGTCGGCGTGTGGTGGTCGCTGGTGGCGATCGTTCCGGTGGGGCTCGGGCTGGCGCTCGGGGTGTGGCGGAGGGAGCAGTGAGGCTGCTTCGCGCCGCTCTCGTGGTGATGCTGGCGGCCGCTGCCCTGCTCGCACCGGTGCGCTGGGCGAAACACCCGGCGGCGGTGTCGCCCCGCGAGGCAGCGGCGCGGGCCGAGGCGGAAGTGCCGGCGCTGGGTGTGGTGTGGGGGAAGGTGCGGGGCTGGGAGCGCGGTGAGGGCGGGTGGTGGCTGCTCTGGCAGCCAGCCCACGGGGCCTGGACGGTCTTGGTGTCGGTGCCGGACAGCCAGGGACCGGTGGCGCACCGCCTCTCCGTGGTGCCGTGGCTGCCGGGCGCCCGACTCTCGCGCGAAGCGGCGGGTCTCCTGGTCGGCGCCAGCGCCGATGACGGCGTGCCCTTTGAGCGGGTGGGCCGGCGGGATTGGCGGTTCGGCGAGAACGTGCTGGCCGGGGCGGTCGCGACCGGCGCGGTCCTGGGGTTCCCGCCGCGCCCCGCTGCCGACCCCTGGCTGGCGGCGGTGGCGGGGCTGCTGCTGGGCGGTGCCGTGGTGCGCCGGGTGCTCCCCACGGTGCCCTCGGCCCCCTGGCGGCGGGTGACCATCGTGGCGGCTGTGGGCGTTGCGGCGGCGCTGCCCTCCTCGATACCCGTGGCTGTGCGTTTGTTCCAGGCGGGGGTGCGGCCCTGGGTCACGGGCCTGGCGGTGGTCTCGGCCGGCTTGCTCGTGCTGGGGGCGGTCGTGGCGGGGGCGTTCCACTACCCGGTCGTGTCGCTCGCCACCCCACCCTGGTGGGCCGGGGGTTGCGCGCTCACCCTGGGCGCCCTCCTGGCCACCGTCAGGCCGATGCCCCTGGCGGCCGAGCTCGCCGGTTGCCGGGTGGCGATCGTGGCGTTACCGGCCGCATCCCTCCTCCTCGGGTGGGGGACGGCCCTGGCGGCGGATGGGCTGCGGGAAGTGACCGCGCTTGCCAAGGGGGGGCGGCGGGTGATCCTGGCGCTGCTGGCGGCTGCGGCGGTGGCCGCGCCCACAGCGAGCGCGCCGGTGACGGTGGGGCTGTGTGGAGTGGCGGGCCGGGCGCGCGGCGAGGGGGCGTGGCTGGGAGCGGCGGTGGCGTGGGGGTGGGTGATGGGTTCCACTCTGGCGACCTGCGCCTGGCCGGCGGCGGTCTGGCCGGCTGCCGCCTTCCTCCTCGCGCCGTGGGCGCTGATCGCCGCGCAGGCGCTGGCGCAGGGCGAGGGGGGAGCCGAGCGCCCGGCTTGAGGGGGCGCCCGGGCACTCGGCCGGAGCGAGGGAAGACCGCGCGGCCCGCCCGGAGAGGCTAGAATCCCCGGGTGCGCATCGCCTGGAGGATCGCGGCGGGTCTGCTGCGGCGGCGAGGCACGGCGCTGCTGCGCACCAGTGCGGTAGCGGCCGTGAGTGCCGTGGCCCTGGGCGTGGCGGCGCTCGTGGTGGTGCTCGGCTTGATGAACGGCTACCGGGAAGCGCTGCGGAAGGGGATTCTCTCCGGCAGTGGGCATGTGGTGGCGCTTTTCCCGGCCAGCCCCGCGGCGCTGGAGCGGGAGCGGTTGCGCCAGGCGGCGGCAGGGCTGGGCGGGGTCACGGCGGTGAGCGACGCGCTCTACCTTCCGGGACTCCTGGTGGGCAGTTCGGGGCGATCCGAGGCGGTGCAGGTGAAGGCTGCCCGTGTGCCGGCCCCGTTCGTCCGCCTCCACGCGACCGCGAGCGGTCCTCTCGGCGTGGCCGTCGGAGCCGGTCTGGCGAGCTCGCTCGGCCTGCGCGAGGGGCAGCTCGGCTCGGTGCAGCTCTTCCTGGAACCCCGCGGCCTGGCGGTCGTCCCGGTGCGGGTGGAGGACATTTTCGAGAGCGGGTTCGCCGAGCTGGACGAGCGCTGGGTCTTTGCCCCCCTTGCCGGGCTGGAGAGCCGGCTCCCCGGGGTGGCGCCCTCGGCCTTCGAGATCTTTCTCGCAGACCCTGACCGGGCCGAAGCGGTCCGCCGCCAGCTCGAGGCAACGGGGATCCAGGGTGTCCTGCTCACCACCTGGGAGGAGAGCAATCGGAGCCTTTTCGCTGCTCTGCGCTGGCAGAAGCTCTCGCTTCTCCTGGTGCTCTCGCTGGTGGTCGGGGTGGGCGCCTTCGAAGTGGCCTCGGCACTGGTCGTCCTCGTCACCGAGAAACGGCGGGACATCGGCGTGATCCAGGCCATGGGGGGCACCCCGGCGCTGGTGCGGGAAGTGCTCCTGGTGGCCGGTGGGGCGATGGGAACCGCGGGCGTGCTGAGCGGGCTCGCCCTTGGCGTGGCGCTGACCCTGCTCATGGGCTGGCTCGGGCAACCCCACTTCCCCCCGGAGATTGCCAGCATCTACATGGTGGACAGGATCCCCTTCCTGGTCCGAGCCGCCGACCTCGGGCTGGTGGGGCTGGTGGGGCTGGCGGAGGTGGTGCTGGCGGCGTGGGTGCCGGCGGCCCGTACGGCGGCCCGTGAACCCTCCCAGGTGTTGCGGTGGGTGTAAGGCCGGAACCCACCTGGGAGGTGCAGTGGCACCCTGCGGGCGGCGGCAGAGTGCGGCGGGTCCTGCTGACGCGGCGAGGGGTCCGGCGCGCCGTGCTCGGTGCGGCCATCCTCGTAACGCTGCTGCTGGCGATCGTGGCCATGCTGCCCCTGGGCCTGCGGGGCTTCGTGCTGGGCGTGCGGGTGGAGCAGGTGCGGCGGGAGAACCGGGCCCTCCTCCGCGCCGGGGAGGAGCGCCGCCAGGAGGCCAGGGAGCTGGCGGAGCGGCTCGAAGACCAGTTGAACCGGGCGAGGAGATTGGCCTGGGTACTGGGCGCTCCGGCCGCCGTGTGGCAGCCGGAGGTGCCGTCGGCGTCGTCGTTGGGGCCGGATGACGGGGCGGTGATCGGGAACTTGGAGGCGAGCGCCGCACGGCTCGAGGAGATGGAACGAGCCCTGCTGACGGAGCAGCACAACCTCCCGTGTTCCATCTCGTCGCTCCCCAGTTTCCCGCCGTTGTCGTTGGCGCGGTCGGTGCCGGTGGACCCCTTCGGGTGGCGAATCTCGCCGTTTACGGGCAAGGAGGAGGCGCACTACGGCGTGACACTGGCAGCGCCTGCGGGCGAGACCGTGCGCGCGCCGGGGGACGGGGTGGTGGCTTTTGCGGGCGCGACCCGCGAGCGGCGATCCAACGAGTGGACCCGCTACGGCAACCTCGTGGTGCTCGCCCACGGTGGCGGCGTCTTTTCGGTCTTCGGCCACCTTCAGGACGTGCTGGTACGGCGCGGCGAGCATGTGGCCCGGGGGGCCACACTGGGCACCGTGGGCACGAGCGGCTGGATCCGCGTGCCGGCGCTGTACCTGGAGATTCGCTGGCCGTGGCAGGGGGCGAGCCGCCCCCTCGACCCGGCGCTGTTCCAGCTGGCGCTGACGCTCAAGGACATCGACCAGCGACTGCAATCGCCCGACGGGGGGCTCCCCGGAGATCACGCCCGCCTGGAAGCGCTGCCCGGGTTCCGCGGTTGAAGGGCGGCGGTGGTGGTGCTAGCCTGCGCCGGCGGCGTCCACGGGGCGCCGGGAGGTGCAGATGAAGACATCGGCGGCGAAGCGGACGCCCCTCTACCCCTGCCACCTCGAGGCGGGCGCGCGCCTGGTCGAGTTCGCGGGCTGGGAGATGCCGGTGCAGTACCGCGGCATCGTGGAGGAGCACCGGGCAGTCCGTTCGAGCGTTGGCCTCTTCGACGTGTCGCACATGGGTGAGATCATGGTGACCGGGCGCCGCGCCCTGGACTTTCTGCAGCAGGTCACGTGCAACGACGTCTCCAAGCTCACCGTGGGGAGGGCCCAGTACTCCGGCCTCATGACGCCGCGCGGCACCTTCGTGGACGATCTGCTGGTCCACATGCTGGGCGAGCGACGCTACCTCCTGGTGGTGAACGCTGCCAACAAGGACAAGGACTACGCCTACCTGTGCGCCCAGGCGGCCAACTTCGAAGGCGTGGACGTGGACGACGAGTCCGCCGCCTTTGCCCAGCTGGCCGTGCAGGGCCCGCGGGCGGCGCAGGTGCTCCAGCGCCTCACTGCGGTGGCCCTGGCCGAGGTGAAGTACTACCGCTTCGTGGAGGGGGAGGTGAGCGGGGCGGCGGCGATCCTCGCCCGCACCGGCTACACGGGGGAGGATGGCTTCGAGCTGTACGTCGCCCCCGAGGATGCCCAGCGCCTGTGGCGGGAGCTCCTGGCCGCCGGCGAGGGGGAAGGGATTATGCCCTGCGGGCTGGGAGCGCGCGACACGCTCCGCTTCGAGGCCTGCATGCCACTGTACGGCAACGACATCGACGACACGACGACGCCCTTCGAGGCGGACCTGGGGTGGATCGTCAAGCTGGACAAGGGGCCCTTCCTCGGGCGGGACGCGCTGGCCCGGCAGGCGCGCGACGGGGTGAAGCGGGTGCTGGTGGGGTTTGAGATGGTGGAGCGCGGCATTCCGCGGCACGGGTATCCGATCGTGGTGGGTGGGGTGGCGGTGGGGAAGGTGACCTCGGGTACCATGTCCCCGACGCTGGGCAAGGCGTTGGGCCTCGGTTATGTTCCGGTCGAGCACGCGCAGGTGGGCTCGCCGATCAGCATCGAGATTCGCGGTCAGATGGTAGGTGCCCGGGTAGTGGAGAAGCCGTTCTACCGCCGGCAGC
>JBBISY010000056.1:0-11126 GCA_037441065.1 Acidobacteriota bacterium
CAATTGCCGCTGCCGAGCCGAACCCGCCGCCGGCTCCCGCCGCGAAGCAGGCGGCGCCGGCGCCCGACTCGCCGTGGACCTCCACCCCCCGGGCGATGGCCGAGGCCGCCGTGCCGGTCATGCCGCCCGCGGGGGCGCTGCGCGAGGTGCAGACGGAGGAGCGCCGCTTCACCGGCGAGCCCATCTCCATGAACCTCAAGGATGCGGACATCAAGGATGTGCTCCGCACCTTTGCACGGATCACCGGCCTCAACATCGTCGTGGACCCGGATGTCACCGGTTCCGCGACGGTGAATCTGGAGAACGTGCCCTGGGATCAGTGCCTCGACATCATCCTGCGCATCAACCGCCTCGACTACGTGGTGGAGAACAACGTTCTGCGGGTCGCCAAGATCGACCGGCTGACCCAAGAGAAGCGAGCCCTCGCTGACTTCCGCAAGCAGGAAGAGGCTGCGCGGCCGATGCGGACGGTGACCAAGACGCTCTCCTACGCCCGCGCCAAGGACGTGGAGCAGACCCTCAGGAAGGAGCGCTTCATCCTCTCGGACCGCGGGGCGGTGGTGGTGGACGACCGCACCAACACCCTCATCATCCGCGACTCGGTGGAGCGCATCGAGGGGATTCTGGCGCTCATCGACAGCCTGGATCAGCCCAACCCGCAGGTGATGATCGAGGCGCGGATCGTCGAGACCACGCGCACCTTCTCGCGGGCGCTGGGGGTGAACTGGGGCTTCTTGGGGCTGGGCGACGCCGCCCATGGGACGACCACCGGCCTGCAGTTCCCGAACACCTACAGCGTCGAGGGGCGGGTAGGTCTGGACGTGCCGCCCAACGGAGCGATCGCCTTCGCCTTCGGCGATGTGCTGGACGCCTTCAACCTGGACTTCACCCTCACCGCGGCGGAATCGGACGGCCTCGTGAAGCTCGTCTCCTCGCCCAAGGTCATGGCGCAGAACAACCAGCTCGCGCACATCCAGAGCGGCCTCATGATCCCGGTGCAGACGGTGGCCAACAACACCGTCACGGTCACCTACACCAACGCCACCCTGTCGCTGGACGTGACGCCGCAGATCACCGCCGAGGGGACGGTGATTTTGGACATCGACCTGCGCAAGCGGGAACCGCTGGAGGGGATCAACCTGCAGGAGGCGCGCAACGTGCCGATCTCGACGCGGGACGCGCGTACTACCCTGATGGTCCGCGACGGCGGGACCACGGTCATCGGCGGCATCTTCAAGATGACCGATAACGACAACGTCAAGGCCATCCCGGGGCTGGGCAACATCCCGGTGCTGGGCTGGCTGTTCAAGAGCCACGAGTTGAGCAAGAAGAACGATGAGCTGTTGATCTTCATCACGCCGCGCATCGTGAAGTACTAGGGGGAGATATGAAACTCTACCGGCTCGCGACTATCACAACCCTCGCCCTGGTGGGGCTCTGGGGGTGTGGGGGCAACGACTCACGCGACACCGAGGCCCCCATCTTCCTCTCGGTCGAGATCGAGCAAGGCCCGGCGGACGTGGACGTGAGTGTCCCCGTGGACGTCGTCATTCCGCAGATGACCATCTCGTCCCGCGCCAAGAGCCCGAGCGAGATCCTCTCGCAGCAGCAGGATGTGCAGCTCAACGAGTGGGTCGTCACGCCGATCCGGACGGACGGCGGCGCCGTCGCCTCCCCCCAGTGGCGCAACTACTACAGCGTCTACGTTCCAGCCAACGGGAGCACCGACCTGCAGAATTACCGGATCTTCCCCTCCGATTACTTCCGCGAGCTCCCCCTCTCCTACCTCTTCCCGGAAAACGGCGGCTTTGATCCCTCCACGGGGCAGCGAACGGTGCGCCAGCGGCTCCACATCGAGGTGTTCGGCAGGACCATTGCCGGCCAGGACGTGAGCGTGGCCTTCGACGTGAACCTTAACTTCTTCTACGTGACGCCGTGAGGCGGGAGATGCGGGAGATCACCATGAAGCGAACTTCCCTACTGACCATCATGGTGCTGGGAGCACTGATTGCTCTCGCGGGGTGCTCCTCTGACAGTCCGACGTCGCCGCCCGCCTCGCCGACGCCGACCGCGTTTTCCATCTCGCTCACGGCGTCGCCCACCGAGGCGGTGGTGAACTCTCCCATCGCGGTGGCGGCGCGGGTGACGAGCGGCGGGCAGAACGTGGCCGACGGGACCTCGGTGACCTTCTCCATCACCGGCTGCGTCCCGAACTCGGCCACCACCCCGCACTTCGAGAACGGTACCTGCGAGATGGTGCGCACCACCCAGAGCGGGGTCGCCACCGCCGTGATGGTGTCGGAGGTGGACGGCGCCTTCGAGGTCAAGGCGCGTGTCCCCAACGCCTCGGCGGCTCTCGTGGTGCGCTTCTACCAGCCCACCGACCCGCAGACCCTCGCGCTGTACTCCATCACGCCCACGCGCGGGCCGTCCACGGGTGGCCAGCAGGTGACGATCCGCGGGCGCGGCTTCGCCAAGCCGCTGGTGGTGGAGTTCCTGGCGGGCGGCCAGCCCTTCACGGCGCAGATCGTAGGGGTGAACGCCACGGGGACCGAGCTCACCGCCATCACCCCGCCGGTCAACCCGGAGACGGCCACGGCGGAGCAGGCGGCCACGCTGCGGGTGACCGCGGCGGCGGGGACGGAGGCGCAGGTCCAGGCGTCGATGACGAACGCCTACGTCTTCGAGAAGAAGTTCACCGACCCGCGCATCTACCAACTGACGCCGGATCGCGGCCTCACCACGGGCGGCGAGCCGGTCACCATCTACGGCGCTAACTTCACGGAGCCCGTGAAGGTGACGTTCGGCAGCGAGGACGCCCAGGTCGTCTCCGTGAGCAGCGACGGCGGGCAGATTCACGTGCTCACCCCGCGCCACTCAGGCACCGTCCCGCCGGAAGGGCAGGCGGTGGACGTGACGGTCTCCACGCGCTTCGGCACGGCGCAGCAGCAGTCGGTGACGCGGGCCAGCGGCTTCACCTGGTTGCCGCCGGTCACCAACCCCGGTGCCCCGGTGGTCTATAGCGTCGTCCCCAACCGCGGCAGCGCGCGCGGCGGCGAGGAGGTGACGATCCTGGGCGCGAATCTGTGCGGTCAGGTGGTGACCTCCAGCGGCGAGTGCTACTCGCTGCCCACCGTGTCGTTCCAGATCGGCGCGCCGGTGAACGCGACGCGGGCCGCCGAGGTGCTGTCGGTGACGCCGGACGGGCGGTCGCTGCGGCTGCGCACGCCGCAGGCGACGCCCGAACCGCTCACGGCGGATGCCGTAGCGGCGGTGATCGTCACCAACGCCGCCGGTTCCTACACGGCACCGGGTGCCTTCACCTACCTGCACGAGACCACCGACCCGCAGCTCTTCCTGGTGCAGCCCAACCGCGGCAGCCCGCGCGGCGGGGAGGAGGTGCGGCTCATCGGCCGCAACTTCACCGCGCCGGTGAGCGTGGAGTTCGTCATCGGGGCGCCGCTGTCCGTCACCTATCCGGCGCAGGTACTATCGGTGAGCAGCGATGGGACGGAGATCCGCATCGTCACGCCGCAGGCCTCGCCCAACCCGGTGACCACCGACGTCAGCGTGGCGATCCGCATCACCACCATGGTGGGGTCGGCCGGCAGCCGCACCGCCACCTTCAACAACGCCTTCACCTACGTGGGCGAGTCGCGGCCGCCCATCATCTACTACCTCGACCCCGACAAGGGGAGCCGCGAGGGGCGCGAGGAGGTCACCGTCTACGGGCGGTACTTCATCCGGCCCGTGCGGGTCACCTTCGTCGGCGTGGGCGACGCGGAGGTCACAGATGTGGCCGCCGACGGCACCACCATCACGATCCTGACGCCGCCGGCCCGCATCACCCTGCCGGCGGACGGCAAGGTGGACGTGACCGTCATCTCCGAGGCCGGGACCGGGCGCGACCAGCAGGTGACGCTCACCGACGGCTTCCAGTACCGCGAGGCGGAGACGCCGGAAATCTACTCCCTGGCGCCCAACTCCGGCCCCATCGAGGGCGGGACGCGGGTCACCATCAACGGCCGCGGCTTCCAGTACCCGGTGCAGGTGATGTTCAACGTCATGGGGAGCGACCGGCAGGCGCAGGTCGTGTCGGTCAACTACACCACCATCGTGTGCATCAGCCCGTCCATCACCGCCACGCAGCCGACGACGCCCGTCATCGCCCAGGTGCGGGTGGTGAACTCGCTGACCGGCCAGGAGTCGAACCAGCTGCCGTTCCGCTACGGCGACGCGATGTTCATCTCCGCCATCGCCCCGTCCTCCGGTCCCGACCTGGGCGGCCAGCAGGTGACCATCTTCGGGCAGGGGTTCGTGGCGCCAGTGGCAGTGACCATCGCCGGTGTCGCCGCCCAGGTGCTGTCGGTGTCCGGTACCGAGATCGTCGTCCTCACCGGCGCGCCGGTGGAGCGCTCCTGCAGCAACCGCACCGGTACGGTGGTGGTGACCAACATCAACAGCGGCATCTCCGCCACCGGCCCCACGTACACCTACACCCCGGCGCGGCCGCTCATCACCCGTGTCGAGGTGGTGAAGCAGGGCGTGAACACGGGCAGCAACGTGGTGCAGCAGCACGACCCGCTGGGCATTGCGGCGTGCAACGACGCCAACCACCCGCCGTACGACCAGTA
Organism: Acidobacteriota bacterium; assembly: GCA_037441065.1. Lineage (GTDB taxonomy): Bacteria > Acidobacteriota > Thermoanaerobaculia > Thermoanaerobaculales > Thermoanaerobaculaceae > JACADV01. The sequence continues at coordinate 4,635 of JBBISY010000056.1, forward strand.
CGAGGTGATCGTCTACGGCGAGAACTTCGAGCGCCGTCCCAACTCGACGAACTCCGCCATGACGGTGATCTTCGACAACCCCTCGGTGGAGGTCCTCACCACCTGGATCTCGCCCACCGAGATCCACTTCCAGCTCCCGGATCTCTCGCAGGTGCAGATGGCGCAGGCCGCCTGCACCAGCGGCGGTGCGGTGGGTACGCGCGACATCCCCACCGGCCTCCCGTTCACCGTGCGGAACAACAACAACAGCTGCGAAGACCGTCTCAACCCGGCGCTCATCCTCGAGCCGTGCGACCCGACCTGCCGCGTGGGGGCGATCCAGGTGGACATCACCCCCGACCAGCTCACCCTGGGCGTGGGCACGTCGGCGGTGATGACGGTGTGCATCAACTCGATCCAGGCCACGCCCACGCAGGTCATCATTTCCCAGTCCGGCCCGTCGGGTGTCGTGACCTTCGATCCTGACGGCCCCGGCCCGCAGCCCGCTGCGCCCGCGATTACCGTGACCATCCCCGCCGGCGCCGCCTGCACCACCTTCTACGTGAACGGCCTCACCGGCGGTGGTCCCGTGGCCGTGACCGCCACGCTGCCCGTGAGCCTGGGCGGCGACACCGACACCTCGCAGGTCACCGTGGGCGCGCTGGGCATCCTGCTCACGCCCGAAAACCTCAACCTGCCGGTGGGCGGCAACGGCACCCTCACCATCCAGCTCTCCTCGCCGGCCCCGGCCGGCGGCGCGCAGGTCACGGTGCAGCTGGCCGGACCTGCGGGGGTCATCGACCTCGACTGGGCGGGCGATCCGGGCGATCCGCCCAACGACTCTACCTTCACCATCACCATCCCGCAGGGGTCCTCCACGTACACCTTCACCTGCGAGGGCCTCACCGCTGGCGGCCCGGTCACCGTGACCGCGACGCTGGATCCGGGGCTGGGCGGCGCCAGCGACTCCTCCACCGTGTTCGTCGGCCAGTACACCGTCACCCTGAGCCCGGAGGACCTGCTGCTCGCCCCCGGCGGCGTGGGCAACTTCACCGTGACCCTCGACTCGCCGGCGCCTCCCGGCGGACTCACCGTGACCATCACCCAGACGGGTCTCTCCGGGGTGATCTCCACGCCCGCCAGCGTCTTCATCGCCGCGGGCACCCAGTCGGCCACGTTCCAGGTCAACGCCCTCTCGGCTGGCGGGCCCATCGTGGTCACGGTGACGCTCCCCGCCTCGGTGGGCGGCGCCTCCGACAGCTCCACGGTCACCGTGGCGGCCTACACCATCAGCCTGGATCCCGCCAGCATGAGCCTGAGCGTGGGCCAGACCGGCAACTTCACCGTCACCCTCAACCGGCCCGCCAGTCCTGGTGCCATCACCGTCACCCTGACGCAGACGGGCCCGGCGGGGGTGATCAGCATCCCAGCCACCGTCACCATCAACGCCGGCGACACCACGGCGAGCTTCACGGTGACAGCGCTGGCCCAGGGCGGCCCGGTCACCATCACCGCCTCGCTGCCGCCGAGCCTCAACGCGCCGCCCGACACCGCCACGGTCACCGTGGGCCCGATGGCGCTCACCGCCAACCCGACCGCCTTGACGGTGCCGGTGGGCGGGACGGGCACCTTCATCCTCAACCTCTCCATCCCGGCGCCGGCCAACATCAGCGTCACGACCACCTCCGGCAACCCGGGCGTGGCGACGGTGACGCCGCCCGCGGCGCCGCACTTCGCCACCGGCACTACCTCGACGGCGGCCTTCACCGTCACCGGGGTGGCCCTCGGCACCACGACCATCTACTGCCAGCTCCCGGCGGCCTACGGCGGCGGCACGGCGCAGGTGGCGGTCACCGTGGCCAACTACCAGCTCACGGCGATCCCCAGCTCGCTGTCCCTGATCCCCGGCGGGACCGGAACCTTCGTCCTGCAGCTCAACCAGCCGGCGCCGGCGGGCGGTGCCACCATCACCCTGGCGTCCTCCAACCCGCAGGCGGCCACCTTGAGCGTGCCCACCGTCACCATCCCCGCCGGTGCGACGCAGTCGGCGGCGATCACGGTGACGGGCGTCAACGTGGGGAGCTCTACCATCACCGCCACGCTGCCCGCCGCCATGGGCGGCTCGGCGGCGAACGTCCAGGTGACGGTGGCCAACTACACGCTCACCGCGGTTCCGGCGAGCGTGGTGGTGGCCCCCGGCGGCACCGCCACCTTCGTGGCGCAGCTCAACCAACCGGCGCCGGCGGGCGGTCTCACCGTCACGGCGCAGTCCTCCAATACCCTGGTGGCCACCGTGGCGCCGGCGAGCCTCACCATCGCGGCGGGCGGCACGGTGACCGGCAACTTCACGGTCACCGGCGTGACCGCGGGCAGCACGACGATCACCCTGTCGCTGCCGGCCTCCGTGGGTGGCGCCACCGCAACCGTCAACGTGACGGTGGCCAACTACACGCTCACCCCGGTTCCGGCGAGCCTGGTGGTGGCCCCCGGCGGCAGCGCCACCTTCGTGGCGCAGCTCAACCAACCGGCGCCGGCGGGCGGTCTCACCGTCACGGCGCAGTCCTCCAATACCCTGGTGGCCACCGTGGCGCCGGCGAGCCTCACCATCGCGGCGGGCGGCACGGTGACCGGCAACTTCACGGTCACCGGCGTGACCGCGGGCAGCACGACGATCACCCTGTCGCTGCCGGCCTCCGTGGGTGGCGCCACCGCAACCGTCAACGTGACGGTGGCCACCTACACCCTCACCGCCATCCCCACGAGCCTCAACGTGCCGTGGGACGGGTGGAACACCTTCGTCCTGCAACTGAACCAGGCGGCCCCGGCGGGAGGCCTGGTCGTCAACCTGTCCAGCTCCAACACCAACGTCACCCAGCCAACGCTCACCCAGCCGCCGCCGCTGGTGCCGGCGGCGAGCGTGACGATCCCCGCGGGTTCGTCCACCTCGCAGCCCATCTACGCCTACGGCGTGAACATCGGTACCGCGACGATCTACGCGGTGCTGGCCTCCACCGGCGCTTTTGCCCAGGTGGCGGTGAACGTGGTCAACCCGCTCCAGTTCGTGCCCGCGGCCCTCACCGTCCCGGTGGGGAGCCAGGGCACCTTCACGCTGCAACTGGCTACGGCGCTCAGCACGCCGACCATCGTGAACCTCGATTACTCCGGTACTAGCGGCGCGGTGGCCGGACCGGCGACGGTGACCTTCCCGGCCAACACCACCACCGTGACCTTCAACGTGTTCGGCGTGAAGCCGACGGTTACGCCGGTGAGCATCGTGGCGACGCTGCCCAGCTCGCTGCCGTACGGCCTGGGCGGCGCCACCGCCACCGGCGGCGTGACCGTAACCGGCGCCCCGTACACCCTCACCATCACGCCCTCGCCGCTGACGCTCTCCATCGGCGGGACGGCCACCATGACGGCCAGCTTCAACTACCCGCTGCCGCCGGCCAGCTTCAACGTCCTCACCTACCCCTTCGTCCTGCCGCTCACCATGAGCGCGGGGGGCAGCACCTTCATCAACATCAACGGCACGGCGGGAACCGGCGACGACACCGTGACCTTCGCGGCCGGCCAGTCCAGCGGCACCTTCACCGTCACCGGCGTGAGCAACGGCGGCCCCGTCACCATCACCGGCACGGGCCCCGTCGAACTCGGCACGCCCACCGCGGCAGCCCTGGTCACGGTGGGGCCGGGGGCCGCCACACTCACCATGAGCCCGACGCCACTGATGTGGATCTTCGGCGCGCCGGCACCCACCATCACTCTCTCCATCTCGCCGGTGCAGGGGACGGCCACCATCGTGCAGCTTCAGTCCTCCAACCCCTCGGTGGTCACCGTGCCGCCCACCGTTACCATCCCGGCGGGCAGCTCCTCCACCACCTTCTCCCCGACGATCGTGAGCACCGGCACCGCCACCATCACCGCCACCCCGCCCTGGGAGCCGGCGCCCCCGGCGGGAGTGAGCGCTGCGGCGGCCATGCTGGCGGCCCAGGACAACGTGACGATCTTCACCGCCTCGGTGTCGCCGGCGGCCCTCACCCTGCCGGCCGGCGGCTCCGGGACCCTCACCATCAACCTGTCGCACGCCCTGCCGGCGGCCGTCTCCGGCGTGACCATCACGGCGCCGGCCTACGTTTCGGTGCCCTCGCCGATCACCATCCCCGCGGGGGTGACCAGCTACGCCGTGCCCGTCACGGCGGTGCAGCCGGGTACGGGCGGCACCATCACCGTCACCATGCCGGCCTCGGTGGGTGGACTTCCCCTGGCGCCGACGCCGACGGTGGACGTGACCGCCCTCAGCTTCACCTTGACGGCGCTCTCCAACACCGTGTACGTGGGCACCTCCACCACCGCCACCGTGACCACGGCCAGCCCGGTGCCCTTCGACACCACGGTCACGGTGACCGATTACGGCGGCACCGGCGACCTGGACGTTCCTGCGGCAGGTAGCGTCGTGATCCCGGCGGGCGGCACAACCGTGACCTTCCCGGTCACTGGCGCCAGCCTCGGCACGAGGACGCTCTCCGCCGCGCTGCCCAGTTCCCTGGCGACCGCCAACCAGACCTACGGCATGACCGTCGCCGACCTCCCGCTCGACCTCGCGCCCGAAGGCCCGGTGACGCTTTACAAGGGCACCACGCAGCAGATGACCGTCACCATCCCGCAGGCCCGCAACGCCGACACCACGGTGACCCTGGCCCTCGACGGCGCCAGTACCGGTACCGCCACCTTCCCGGGAAGCGTCACCATCCCCGCGGGCAGCACCACGGCCAGCTTCAACGTCACCCCCGGCAACACCGGCAACGCCATCGTCGACGCCACGCTCCCCGCGAGCCTCAACGCGCTCGCCGGACCGCACGACAGCGAGACGCTGGCCGTCACCGACCTCACCCTCACCCTCTCGCCCAACCCGCTCACCCTGGCGCCGAGCCAGACCGGCACCATGACGGCCTCGATCCCGGTGGCGCTGAGTGCGGACGCCGTGGTCACGCTGGTCAACAACGGCGGAGTGGGCGTGTTCACCATCCCCACCTCCGTCACCATCCCCGCCGGTTCCCTCTCCGCCACCTTCACCGTCACCGCGGCGGCAACCACCGGCACAGGCACGGTGGAGGGGAGTCTCCCGGCCGCCCTCAACGCCGGGGCCACGCCGCACGCTACCGCCACCGTCACCGTGGCCAACCTGACGCTGGTGATGAGTCCCGACACGGTGGCCTCGGTGATGGCGGGAGGCGGTCAGACCTTCACCCTCACCATCCCCACGGCCCAAGGCACGAACACCGCCATCACCCTCTCCAGCTCCGCCGCGTCGGTGGTCTCCGTGCCCGCCTCCGTCGTCATCCCGGCGGGCCAGACCTCCGTCACCTTCACCGCCGTGGCCGAGCAGGTGGGCGGGCCGGTCACGATCACGGCCACCCTGCCGGCGGCCCTGGGCTCCGGCTCCGACACCTCCACCATCACCGCCATCGCGCCGCTCACCGTGGCCGCCGCGCCCAACGTGATCAACAACCCGGCGGCCACCGACGAGACCGTCACCGTAACGGTGGGCACCACCCTGGCCAAGAACGTGACCCTCACCCTCATCTCGCAGGACGTGCTGGTGGCGGGGCTGCACGACGGCGCCACGCCGCCGGCCGGCACCTGGTCGCTCGTGGTCCCCGCGGGCAGCAACTCGGCCACCATCAAGATCCGCGGCGTGGGGGTGGGTACCACCCAGGTGGAAGTGAACGCCCCGGCGGCTCTGAATTCCGCGCCGACGCCGCATGCCACTGTGGGCGTGACCATCGTCGCCCTGCAGCTCACTCTCACCCCCACCAACGTGGCCACTTCGGTGGGGGCCTGGACGCCGGTGACCGTGACCCTGACGAACCTCTCGGGCAGCTCGGTGGCGATCCCGGTGCAGGTCAACCTCACCGTATCCGCCAACCCGGGCAACCTGGACCTGGACATCGACACCAACCCCGGCGGGCAGGGGGACACGCTGGTGCTCATCATCCCGGCGGGCGGCAACTCGGCCACCTTCTACGTGTACGGCCAGGCCATCGGCTCCTCGCAGGTCACCGCGCAGCTCGACGCCATCTTCGGCGGCGGCACGGCTCTGGCCACCGTGGGCATCGCGCCGGGCCCGCCCATCATTACCGCCATCCAGGTGGCCCCGCACATGACAGCCGCGGCACCCGAGGCCGGCGGGAACTTTACTGTCAACATTTACGGCAGCAACTTCGTGGCGCCGCTCACGAGCGTCACCTTCAACGGCGTCAGCGAGTCGAGCTGCACCCTCGTCAACTTTGGCCTCATCACCTGCACGGCGGTCCCGAGCAACCCCGCCGGCACCTACCCGGTGGTGGTCACCGCGGGGTCCGGCTCCGGCACCTATCCCAACTTCCGCTACTACGCGACGCTCACTACCAGCGGCATTGCCCCGGCGGCAGGTCCCACCGCGGGCGGTACAGCCATCACCATCACCGGCACCTTCCTGGCGGGGGGTATCTACACCGTGGATATCGGCGGCTC
>JBBISY010000056.1:11226-14653 GCA_037441065.1 Acidobacteriota bacterium
CTTCCTGGCGGGGGGTATCTACACCGTGGATATCGGCGGCTCGGCGTGCTCGGTGACGTCCGTGACGGCCACCGACATCTCCTGCACCACCGGCGCCCACGCCGCAGGCAGCGGTCTCCCGGTCAGCATTACCGACGCCGCGGGTCAGACGGACGCGACGCAAACGTTCACGTACTTGGATCCACTCACTGTGGGCTCGATCCAGAACCCGCTCTACTCGTACCAGGCGCTCGGCAAGGCGGCGGGCGGCGAGCTGGTCCTCGTCAACGGCACCTTCCCGCCAGCCCAGGCGCCCTACACCGTCGCCTTCGGCACCAACCCGGCGGTGGCCGCCACTTGGGTGTCGCCCACCCAGCTCCAGGTCACCACCCCGCCCAACGCCACGGGTCAGTACGTTGACGTCGTGGTGACGGACACCTTCGCCCAGACGGCCTCCATTGCGGGCGCCAACGACTTCGCCTACTTCAACACCTTCACGCTCACGAGCGTGACGCCGAACACCGGCAGCTCGGCGGGCAGCACGGTGGTGGCCATCGCCCTCTCGGCGGGCGACTTCACCGAGACGGCGGTGGCTGGCTACACGGTGACCTTCGACCCGTCGGGCACCCCGGCGGTCTGCACGGTCTCGGCGGTTGCGGACACGCAGCTCATCTGCTCCACGGGGGCGCACGTCCTCGGGGCGGTGGACGTGCGGGTCACCGACGCCACCGGCCAGACGGACACCTTGACGGCCGCCTACACGTACACCACCACCGTCACCGTCACCCTGGCGGGTGGCGTGAGCGGCGACCAGAGCTGGGGCGGCTTTATAGCCGCGGGGCCTGCCGTCGGGGCGGCGTGCATGTACGACGGAGCGCCGACGGCCCCGCCGGGCGTCGTCAATGTCCCAGGCTACCTCTGCCCGTCGTACACGTTCTCGACTCCCGCATCTGGTTACGCGGCGACGGCTGGCCTAGTCAATACGACGAACACGCAATTCAGCTTTGGGGGTTCGGCGTGCGGCAGCTGTGCGCCAAACGTGAGTCCGTGCCCCCTGGTGTTGGGTACGGCCGACCCGCAGACCTGCACGATCACCTTCTCGCCCTGACGCGCCTTCGGGTGTGATCCTCCGGGCCCGCGTTCGCGCGGGCCCGTTTCGTGCCGGCTGGGTAAGGCCAGTTCCCGCCCCGGCGGTGCAGGGGCTGCCGGGCGAGTGTTTCGGCGTGACGCGGCGGCGCGGAGGAACGCTGCCAGGAGGGTCTCTTCTTCGCGCGCGGTGCGCCGTTGCCGGGGCGGGCCGACCGTCGTATGATGAAAGCCTCCGGAGGACGGCATGACCAAGGACGAAGCCGACGACATCAAGCGCCACTTCGACGGGGTCGCCGAACGGCTGGAGGCCAAGATCGCAGTGGTTGCGGAAGGGCACGGCCTTCTCAGCGCGCAGATCGAGCAACTTCGAGCGGCGGTCGCTCAGCTCGACGCCAAGCTCGGCCGGCTCGCCGCGGAAGTGGCCGCCGACCGCGAGGAGTCGCGGAGGGAGCATGCCGAGACGCGGGCGATGATCAAACTGTCGTTCGGGCAGCTCGACGAGCGCCTGACGGCTCTCGAGCGCGGCTACGCCGACCTGAGGTCGCGCCTGGAGCTGCTCGAAAAGAAGCACGCGTCCTAGCCGCTGCGGCGGCACCGCTCCCGAGGCCCGCCTCCGCGCGGGCCCGTTGCGTGTCGGTCGGGGCAGTCGTCCCTCCCTGGCCGAAGATGGAGCGGGGAGGCCCGCCGCTTCGAGGCAGCTTCTCGTCGTGGGCCCCCAAGGCTGCGGGCGATGTGGGCCAGCCGCTCCGCGGCGGGGCTGCGGCCAGTCGAACGTACGGCGAGTGGTCGGGAAGCCCGTATACTTGTACTCGGAAGGCTGCGGTGGAGAGTCGGTGAAGCCGGTTCGATGGACCGCGCATGCTGAGCAGGCGAGAAGCGAGCGGGGCATTCCGTTGGATGTTGCCGAAAGTGTGCTGCTCGGGCCGGAGTCCGTGGAGGAGCGCGGGGCCGGTCGCAAGGTGCTGATGGGCCGGTTCGCGGACCCGATCCTGGCCAAGGAGATGCTTCTGCGGATCATCGTCGATGAGACACCAGCAGAGGTGGTTGTCGTGACGATCTACAAGACCTCGAACGTCGGAAGCTACCTGCCAGGAGGTGGCCGATGAAGGTTGTGTACGACAAGGAGACCGACACGCTGACGATCACTCTCCGCGAAGAGACGATCTTGGAGAGCGACGAGGTTCGCCCGGGAGTGATCGCGGATTTCGGAAGAGGCGGCAACATCGTGCGGCTCGAGCTTCTGGGCGCGTCCAAGCTCGCGGACAACGTGCGGGAGATGCAGTTCGCGGTCGGCGAGTAGCCTCGACCGTCGACCGAACAACCGGGGCCCGCATTCGCGCGGGCCCGGCTTTTTCTTGCGGGCGGGCGCGGGCGCTGCGCTGGCGTTTTTCGCGTGGGCGGTGAATTTGTATAATGCCGCCATGCCCGACGCCTCGGAACGGATCGAGGAGCTGCAGCGAGAGGTGGCCGCCAACCCCGCCTCGCGCCAGTTTTACCAGCTGGGCGAGCTGCTCCGCCGCGAGGGGCGAGCCGAGGAGGCCATCGCCGTGCTCCGCACCGGCCTCGTGCACCACCCGCGCTACGTGGCGGCCTGGGTGGCGCTGGGCCGCGCCCTCATCGAGGCGGCGGAGGCCACCGCCGCCGGCAAGGTGCTGCAGCGCGCCATCGAGCTGGACAGCCAGAACCCCGTGGCGTGGCGCCTGCTGGGCGAGGCGCGCCTGATGCAGGGCAACCGCCTGGGGGCGCTCTCGGCGATGCAGCAGGCGCTGGAGCTGGCGCCCGGCGACGAGATGCTGGCCGCGGCGGTGGATGCCCTCTCCGGCGAGACGCTGCCGCCGGAGTTCTTCAACGCGGCGGCGGTTGGCGCGGCCCCGACGGCGGAGGCAGCCGTGGCCCCTCCCGAGACCCCGGCAGCGGCGGAGGCCAAGGCGGGCGGAGAGGAACCCCCGGCGCCGCAGCCGCCGCCCCTCTGGACCCCGCCGCCTGCGACCGTGCCGGCGGCAATGGCCGCGGCGGCGCCGGCGGGCGAAGAGCCAGGCCCCTTCGAGGTGACCGCGGCGCCACCGGCGGCCGGCGAGGTGGAATTGGGCGAGCCGTTCACGCTGGATGCCGAGCTGCCCGCGGGGGCGGACGACGTGTTTGGCGTCACCGAGGGCATCGAGCCCTGGGAGCGCGAGCCCGTTCCAGAGGCGGCGATCCCTGAGGCTGCGGCGGAGGTCACCGAGGCTCCCGGGTGGGCCGCGCCGGTGGTGGGCGAAGTTGCCGTCCCGGCAGAGCCGGCCCCGGCGGCGGCCGAGCCCATCCCCGCCGAACCGGCCCCGGCGGCGGCCGAGCCCGTTCTCGCGGCGGTGGCGGAGGC
>JBBISY010000057.1:0-13730 GCA_037441065.1 Acidobacteriota bacterium
CGCCGCGGGGGCGGCCTGCGCCAGCCTCGGCATCGACGTGGATTTTGCCCCGGTGCTGGACGTGGCGCGGGAGGGGGGGTGGCTGGCCGCGGAGGAGCGGTGTTTCGCCGCGGATGCGGGGGGAGTGGCGGGGTTGGCGGCCGCCTTTGCCCAGGAGGTGGAGAGCTACGGCGTCAGTGTGTGCCTCAAGCACTACCCGGGGCTCGGCTCCGGCGGCGTGGACTCGCACCAGGCGTTGCCGCTCTTGGCGGAGGGAGTGGCCCAGGAGGAGCGCCTCTTCGCCCAGCTCAGCACAGTGGGGCGAGCCGTGATGGTCGCCCACGCCCTGGCGCCCGGGCTGGGGGAGGCGTTCGCGCCGGCCTCGCTCTCGCGGCGGGTCATCGCGGGGCTGCGCCGGGCGCACTGGGGTCCCGTCCTGGCGGACGATTTGGAAATGGGCGCGCTGGCGAGCTACGGCTCCCTCGCCGAGCGGGCCGCGGCGGCGCTCCTGGCGGGGTGTGATCAGGTGCTCGTGTGCAACGCCCTGGAGCAGCGCGGCGAGGTGGCCGCGTACGTGGAACGGTGGCGGCGGCGGGATCCGGCCCTCGACACGCTGCTCCGCGCCGGCGCCCAAAGGCTGGCGCGCTTTGCCCGGGTGACACCCCTCCCCGTGCCCTGGGGGGTGGTGGAGGAGCTGTGGGAGCAGGCGCGGCGCCAGGTAGCGGGCGGGCGCGCCTGAGGGGGCCGTTGGGGGGGCGGGGTGACGGCTTCAAAGGGGCCGGGGCCTGGCCGCGACGTTACCGAGACGTGACGCGGGGCCGGCTCGGCACCGCTCCGGGGGCAACAAGTAACTGAAAGATCGGCGTTTTCCTGCCTGGCTGGGTTGGCACGGAGCTTTCATGCTGGCCCACCGGCACGGTAGGTGCTGCGGGAGGGTCCCATGGTGGTGGCGACGATCGCGGGCGCAGTGCTCTTGGCGGGCTTCGTTCTCGGCTCGCTCTACAAGGCCATTCGGTACTTCCGCATGCCGATGCACGTCCGCTGGGAGCTCTACCCCGTCGCCCACGAGAAGGGCAAGGTGGCGTACGGAGGTTCGTACTTCGAGGAAGTGGACTGGTGGACCAAGCCCAGGGAAACCTCGATGGTGGGGGAGGTGAAGACCATCGCCGAGGAGGTCTTCACCCTCAAGGCGGTGCGCGAACACAACCCCAGGCTCTGGCTGCCGTCGCTGCTCTTCCACTACGGGCTCTACCTTCTGTTTCTGCTGGGCATCGCCTTGCTGTTCGGGGCGGTGGTGGATCGGCTGGGCGTGGCAGGGGTGGGGTGGCTGGCCGGCGGCAAGGTGCTCTCGCTGTGGGGCCTGGCGGCGTTGGTGCTGGCCACGCTGGGTTGCTGCCTCCTCCTCTGGCGTCGCCTCGGCGATCCGACGCTGCGCAACGCCTCCACCCCGGCGGACTTCCTGCACCTGTGGTGGCTCCTGGCGGTGTTCGCCGTCTCCTGGCTCAACTGGCTGGCGGTGGACCGGCAGTACACAGTGGCGGCGGGGTTCGTGAGGGGGCTCATCGGGATGCGGCTCGGGGGCGATGTGCCCGCCCTCTTCCTGGTGCAGGTGCTGCTCCTGGCAGCTTTTCTCGCCTACCTCCCCTGGAGTCACATGACCCACATGTTCGCCAAGTACTTTACCTGGCACTCCGTGCGCTGGGACGACGCGCCCAACCTCGCCGGAGAAGCCTACCGCGACAAGGCGATGAAGCTGCTCATGCTGCCGGTTTCCTGGTCGGCCCCCCACATCCGGGGGGATGGGAAGAAGACCTGGCTGGACGTGGTTCAGGAAAGGGGAGAGTCCTGACATGAAGCCGGAGCCGCTGGTGCCGCCCGTCAAAGTCCGAGACATTGGCAAGCCAACACCTGAGTTATCACCGCTGGATCTGCAGCGCATCGTGCCGTTGCCGCCGCCCTACGACCAGATCGACCCGCAGACCTTGTGGAAGGAACTCACGGCGGAGCGCCGGCAGCAGATCGACGCCTCCCTGGACGGCGTATCGGCCCTGTCCCTCAAGCGGCCCGAGGACCCCCAGGAGGAGGAGCGGCTCCTCAAGGGGTTCGTGGAGGGCCTCCGCAAGCTCCTGTCGGTGGAGAACAACTGGACCTTCCTGCAACCGTTGCAGCTCACCCTCGACCACTGCACCCACTGCCAGACCTGCGCCGACGCCTGCCCCATCTTCGTGATGAGCGGGCGCAACGAGATCTACCGCCCGACCTACCGGGCGGACGTGCTGCGCCGCCTGGTAGCCCGCTACGGCAACGGCGGCAACCCCATCAAGTCGGCGCTCACCGGTCCCATCGAACTGAACTGGGAAACGCTGGCGCGCCTGGCGGAGCTGTCCTACCGCTGCACCCTGTGCCGGCGCTGCGCCCAGACCTGCCCGATCGGCGTGGACAACGGCCTGGTGACGCACGAGCTGCGCAAGCTGTTCAGTCAGGAGCTGGGCATCGCCGCCACCGAGTGCCACGCCAACGGGTCCATGCTGCAGCTGCGGGTCGGCTCCTCCACCGGCATGACCCCGGCGGTGGTGCGCGACAACATCGAGTTCATCGACGAGGAGATGAGCGAGAAGGTGGGGTTCCCGGTCAAGACCCCCTTCGACAAGGTGGGGGCCGATGTGCTGCTCCTCCACAACGCCGGCGAGATCCTGGCGTGGCCGGAGAACCCGGGGGCCTTTGCGGTGATCCTGGAGGCGGCGGGGATCTCCTGGACCATGTCCTCGGACCTCGTGGCCTACGACGCCATCAACTACGGGCTGTGGTACGACGACGTGCAGTTCGCGCGCGTGGCGCTGGAGCACATCAAGGTCGCCAAGAAGCTCAAAGTGAAGAAGATCGTCATCGGCGAGTGCGGCCACGCGCACAAGGCGCTGACGGTGATCGCCGACCGGCTGTTGCTGGGCGAGGACAACATCCCGCGGGAGAGCGCCCTCACGTTCCTCGAGGGGATCGTCAACTCGGGCGTCCTGAAGCTGGACCCCTCGCGCAACGACTTCCCCGTCACCCTGCACGACCCCTGCAACATCGTGCGCGCCATGGGGATCGTCGAGCCGCAGCGGCGCATCCTGCGGCGCATCGCGCCGCGCTTCCGGGAGATGACCCCGCACGGGGTGGAGAACTACTGCTGCGGCGGCGGTTCCGGTTTCGCCATCATGTCCCCCAACAACTTTGCCAACTGGCGCATGCTGGTGTCCGGGCGCATCAAGATGCAGCAGATCCTCGAGGCGTTCAAAGACGAGCTGGACCCCGCCATCCCGAAGTACGTGTGCACGCCCTGCTCCAACTGTAAGGGGCAGTTCCGCGACCTGTTGCGCGCCTACGGGGCGTGGGAGCGGAGCCGCATCATGTACGGCGGGCTGGTGGAGCTGGTGGTGAACGCCATGTCGGACGTCCCGCCCGGCTTCCTGGAGTGGGAGTTCCACTGATCGCCACGCCGCCCGGCGAGCTGCCTGCTGCTGGGTGAGCGCGCTGTTACCAGAGCGAAACAAGACGGCTCGCGGGCGTGGGGGGCCCGTGACGGGTCCCTCGGCCGCGGGGGCTGGCGACCCGGAGAGGAGCGGCATCGGGGCCGAGAGAGGGTCGCTGGCGGGAGCCGACCGGCTCGCGGCGTTGGCGCGGGCGGGCGGGGATGCGCCCTCAGCGGAGCAGGGCGGCGAGCATGGCGGCCAGCTCGGTTTCGAAGTCCACGGCGTAGTCGCGCAGGTGCGGATCGACGAGGGCGGCGGCCATGCCGCCGGCGGCATGGGCGAGGGGCTCCAGACCGCAGGTCAGCACCAGCGCCCACAGGGGCAGCATGCGCGTCCGCCCAGGCCCGAGCGAGGGGCAGCAGCGGGCGAGTTCTCCCTGCACCTGCTGGAGTCCGTCGCGGATCCGGTTCTGCGCGTGCCACAGCGCCGAGGTATCCCGCACCGACTCCACTGCTGCCGGCAGCTGGCTGAGGAGTCGGGTGAGCAAGGGGTGGCGCGCCAGGACGCGGGCGAGGAGGGGGGCCAGGGCCTCCGGGGGGAGCGTCCCCTCCCCGGCGAGCTCCGCCGCCAGGTCGCGGCAACAGCTCCCCACCGCTTCGGCGAGGACTTCCAGGAACAACTGCTCGCGAGTCTGGAAGAGCAGTTCGGCGGTCCCCTCCGGGACGCTGGCTTCCCGGCCGATCCCGGCGAGACTCGTCTCCCCGTACGGGTGGCTGGCGAAGGCTCGGGCCGCCGCGGCCAGCACCGCGGTCCGGCGGTCCGCCAGCGCCCGCCGCGCCGCTTCGCGTCGTTCGCGTTTGATGAGCGGTGCCATCCTCCCTCCTCCCGCCGCCAGGGTACCGTGGCCGGGCGTGCCGGGGGAGCGGGATCTCGTGCTAGACTCCCGCTTCCGCGGAGCGTCCGCCTGCGGGTGAGGGTACGTCCTTGGATCTGCAGACACTGATTCTCGAGCTGTCGCGCTTTTGGAGCGCCCAGGGGTGCATCCTGCAGCAGCCCTACGACCTGGAGGTGGGGGCCGGCACCATGCACCCGGAGACGTTCCTGCGCGTCCTCGGCCCCGAGCCGTACCGGGTGGCGTACGTGCAACCGTCGCGGCGTCCCGCCGACGCCCGCTTTGGGGAAAACCCCTTCCGCCTCGGCAAGCACCTGCAGATGCAAGTGATCTTGAAACCGTCCCCGCCCGATGTGCAGGAGCTCTACCGGCGTTCTCTGGAGGCGCTGGGGATCGACCCGGCGGTGCACGACGTGCGCTTCGAGGAGGACAACTGGGAGTCGCCCACCCTGGGCGCCTGGGGCGTGGGGTGGCAGGTGCTGCTGGATGGCATGGAAATCACGCAGTTCACCTACTTCCAGCAGGCGGGGGGGATCGAACTGACCCCCGTGGCGGCGGAGTTGACGTATGGGCTCGAGCGCATCGCCATGTTCCTGGGGCGGCGGGACTCCATTTACGACGTGCCGTGGAGCGGGGAGGCGAGCTACCGGGAGGTTCGCCACCGGGACGAGGTGGAGCTCTCGCGCTACGCCTTCCAGGTGGCGGACGTGGCGATGCTGGAGCGCCACTTTGCCGACTGGGAACGGGAGGCGGTGCGCTGCCTCGAGGCGGTGGGCGAGAACGGCGCGCCGGACCCGCTGGTGATCCCGGCCCTGGAAGCCACTCTCAAGATGTCGCACCTGTTCAACCTTCTGGACGCGCGCGGCGCGGTGGCGGTGACCGAGCGGGTCGCCCTCATCGGGCGGGTGCGGCGGCTCGCGGTGCGGTGCGCCAAGGCTTACCTAGAGCAGCGGCAGGCCATGGGGTTCCCGCTGCTGTCGCCAGGCGATGCGGCCGGCGCCGCGGCGAGGCGAGGGGGCGGCGGCAACGGGGCCGCGCCGGCGGGCGGGGGAGCGCAGCGGCGGGCCGGGAGCGAAGGCAGGCGGCGGGTGGGCCGGTCATGAGCTACCAGTTCCTCCTCGAGGTGCTGTGCGAAGAGATCCCGGCCAACGCCCTGGCGCCGGCCCGGCAGCAGCTGGCGGAGCGGTTCGCGGCGCTGCTCGCGGGGGCAGGGATCGAGGGCGCGACGGTGCGGGTTTTCTCCACGGTGCGCCGGCTCGTGGTGAGCCTTGCCGGTCTGCCGGCGCGCCTGCCGGACCGCGTGGAAACCGTGAACGGACCGCCGGCCCGGGTGGCGTTTGCGCCGGATGGCTCGCCCACCCAGGCGGCGCTGGGGTTCGCCCGCGGCCAGGGGGTCGAGGTGGGCGAGCTGCGGGTGATCGAGGGCCCGAAGGGAGCGGTGGTGGCGGTGACCCGCACGGTGGCAGGTCGTCCCACGGTGGCGTTGCTCGCCGAGGGGGTCCCCCCCCTGCTCGCCTCGTTGCACTTCCCCAAGACGATGCGGTGGGGAGGCGGGGAGTACACCTTCGTACGCCCGGTGCACCGGGTCGTGGCGCTGTTCGGGGAGACGAGCCTCGCGGAGGCGGTGCCGTTCGAACTCTTCGGGGTGGCCTCCGGCACCGTCACCGTCGGCCACCGGGTGGTGGCGCCGGAGGAGATCGACTTGCGCGGGGTGGCTGGCCTGGAGGGCTACCTGGCGCGGCTGGCCGAGGCGGGTGTCGTCGTGGACCAGGAGGGGCGGCGGGCCCGGCTGGCGGCCGCCATCGAGGCGCTGGCGGCGGAGGTGGGGTGCCAGGTGCGCCCCGACCCACCGCTGGTGGCGGAGCACGTGGAGCTCGTGGAGTACCCGGGCGTGGTCCGGGGCGTACTGGCCGAGCGCTTTCTCGCCCTCCCGGAGGAGGTGCTGGTGACCGCCCTGCGCCACCACCAGAAGTGCCTGGTCCTGGAGCGGGACGGGCGAGTGGCTCCCTTCTTCCTGGCGGTGGCGGATCGCCCCGACGACCCGGAGGGGCATGTGGTGCGCGGCAACGAATGGGTGGCGGGGGCGCGGCTGGCCGACGCCGAGTTCTTCTTCCAGCAGGACCGCCGCCGGCGCCTCGCCGAGCACGCCTCGGGTCTGGAGCGGCTGGTCTTCCACCAGAAGGCCGGCTCCTTTGCGCAGAAGACCGAGGTGATCGGGCAGCTCGGGGAGGCGCTGGCGCGTCGCCAGGCGGAGGGGCTCGCCGAGCCCGTGCGGCGCGCCGCCCGCCTCGCCAAGGCGGATCTCGTCACCGCCATGGTGGGGGAGTTCCCCGAACTGCAGGGGGTGGTGGGCGGGATCTACGCCCGGCTGGACGGGGAGGAGGAGGCGGTGTGGCAGGCCATCGCCGACCAGTACCGGCCGGCGGGGCTGGAGGGGCCGGTGCCGCGGGGGATGGTGGGGGCGATCCTGGGGGTGGCGGACCGGCTGGACACCCTGGCGGCGCTCTTCGCCGCTGGCGAGGTCCCCACCGGCAGCAAGGATCCCTTTGCGCTGCGGCGGGCGGCCCTGGCGGTGGTGAAGATCTGTGCCGAGACCCCCCTGGAGCGGGTGGCGGTGCCGGAGGCGGCGGCAGCGGCGGTGGCGCTGCGCGCCGCCTCCGACGGCGAGGTACTGCGGACGCTGCTCGACTTCCTGCGCGAGCGCGAGCACTACTACCTGGTTACCGCCGCGGGGGTGAGCCCCGACGTGGCGGCCGCCGTGCTCGGCGCCCGCTGGGGGGTGGTGGCGGACGACGTGGCGCGGGCGCAGGCGCTGGAGGGGGTGCGGGAGGAGCCGGTCTTTGCCGACCTGGCCCAGGCCTTCAAGCGGGTGCGGCACATGGTGGCGAAGGCTGGGGCGGCAGGCCCTGCCGCCGGGCGAACCCCTCTCGTCGAGCCGGCGGAGTTGGCGCTGGCCAGCGCCCTCGGCGCGCTCCAGGAGCAGGTGGCGGGGGAGGCGGCGGCGGGGCGTTACCGGGAGGCGCTGCGGGGGCTGGCCGGCATGGCGGCGCCCCTCGACCGCTTCTTTACCGATGTGTTGGTGCTGTGCGACGACGGGGACCTGCGGCAGGCCCGCCTGGCCCTGTTGCGCGACGTGGAGGCCCTGTTCCTCGAGATTGCGGACCTCTCCTGCCTGGCGGCAGGGGGCTGAACGCGGAGGGTGAGCGTGAGCGACAAGTTCGTGTACTCGTTTGGCGGCGGCTCGGCCGAGGGTCGGGCGGAGATGAAGAACCTCCTGGGCGGCAAGGGGGCCAACCTGGCCGAGATGGCCTACCTGGGTATTCCGGTGCCGGCGGGCTTCACCATCACCACCGAGGTGTGCACCTACTACTACCAGCACGGGCGGACCTACCCGCCGGGCCTGGAGGAGCAGGTGGCGGCGGCGCTGGCGCGCGTCGAGGAGATCATGGGGGCCAAGTTCGGGGATCCGAACAACCCTCTGCTGGTTTCGGTTCGCTCGGGGGCCCGCAGCTCGATGCCGGGGATGATGGAGACGGTGCTCAACGTGGGCCTGTGCTCCCGGACCATCCCCGGTCTCATCGCCAAGACCGGCAATCCGCGCTTCGTCTACGACGCGTATCGCCGGCTCATCATGATGTACTCCGACGTGGTGATGGAAAAGGCGGCGGGGATCGAGCCGGCGGAGGGCCAGGGGATCCGCCAGCAGTTGGACCGCATGCTGGAGGAGGTGAAGCGCACCAAGGGCTACGCCTCCGACGCCGAGATCCCCGCGGAGGAGCTCGCCGCGCTGGTGGAGCGGTTCAAGGCCAAGGTGCTGGAGGTGTTGGGCAAGCCCTTCCCCGACGAACCGCAGGCGCAGTTGTGGGGTGGCATCGGCGCCGTGTTCGCCTCCTGGAACGGCAAGCGGGCCATCTCCTACCGGCGGATCGAGGGTATCCCCGACGACTGGGGCACGGCGGTGAACGTGCAGGCCATGGTGTTCGGCAACATGGGGGACACTTCGGCCACCGGGGTGGCCTTCACCCGCAACCCCGCCACCGGCGAAAACGCCTTCTACGGCGAGTGGCTGCCCAACGCCCAGGGGGAGGACGTGGTGGCCGGCATCCGCACCCCCAATCCGCTGAACGAGGCCACGAAGAACGAGCAGAACCGCCACCTCCCCTCGCTGGAGACGGCGATGCCCGAGGTCTACCGCTCGCTGGACGCCATCCGCACCACCCTGGAGCGGCACTACAAGGACATGCAGGACATCGAGTTCACCATCCAGGAGGGGCGGCTGTGGATGCTCCAGTGCCGGGTGGGGAAGCGGACCGGCACGGCGGCCCTCAACATGGCCATGGACATGCTGGAGGAGGGCCTGATCACCAAGGAAGAGGCGGTGATGCGCGTCAAGCCCTCGCAGCTGGACGAGCTGCTCCACCCCATCGTGGATCCGGCGGCGGAGAAGCAGGCCACGCCACTGGCCAAGGGGCTCCCCGCGGGTCCCGGCGGCGCCTCCGGGGCGGTGGTGTTCACCGCTGCCGATGCGGTCGAGTGGGCGAAGCAAGGGAAGAAGGTGATCCTCGTGCGCGAGGAGACCAACCCCGAGGACGTGGAGGGGATGCGGGCCGCGGTGGGGATCCTCACCGCCCGCGGCGGCATGACCTCGCACGCAGCGCTGGTGGCGCGCGGGTGGGGCAAGTGCTGCATCGTGGGGGCCGGGTCTCTGGACGTGGACGTGCACGCTAAGCGCATCCGGGTGGGGGAGAAGGTGATCCGGGAAGGGGACCTGCTCACCCTGAACGGCACGCGCGGCCTGGTGTACGAGGGCGCCCTGCCCATGATGGACGCCACGGAGAACCCCCGCTTCGTGCACTTCATGGCGCTCGCCGACGAGATCCGGGTGATGAAGGTGCGGACCAACGCCGACACCCCGGAAGACGCCACCAAGGCGCGGGAGTTCGGCGCGGAGGGGATCGGGCTGTTCCGGACCGAGCACATGTTCTACGGCAAGGGCTCCGAACAGCCGCTTTTCCTGCTGCGCAAGATGATCATGTCCGCCACCCAAGCCGAGCGCCGCGCCGCTCTCGACGAGCTGTTCCCCTTCGTGAAGAAGGACATCAAGGCGACGCTTGCGGTGATGGACGGGCTGCCGGTGACGATCCGGCTGCTGGACCCGCCGCTCCACGAGTTCGTACCCACCCGCAGCGACGAGCGGGAGAAGCTCGCCCAGGCCCTGGGCATCACCGTGGCACAGCTGGCCCAGCGGGCCGACGACCTGCACGAGTCCAACCCGATGATGGGGCACCGCGGTGTGCGCCTGGGTGTGACCTTCCCGGAGATCTCGGAGATGCAGTTCCGGGCCATCTTCGAGGCGGCCGCCGAGCTCCTTCAGGAGGGGAAGCGGGTCCTCCCGGAGATCATGGTGCCGGTGGTGGGCACGGTGGCGGAGCTGGACAACCAGCTCCTGATCGCCCGCCGCGTCCACGACGAGGTGTGCGCCCGCTACGGCATCGAGCGGATCGAGCACCTGTATGGCACGATGATCGAGATTCCCCGGGCCTGCCTGACCGCCGACCGCATCGCCGGCACGGCGGAGTTCTTCTCCTTCGGCACCAACGACCTCACGCAGATGACCTTCGGTTTCTCGCGGGACGACATCGGCGGCTTCGTGCCCGACTACCTGGAGAAGAAGATCCTCCCCGCCGACCCGTTCCAGATTCTGGACCGCGAGGGGGTAGGCCAGCTCGTGGAGATGGGGATCCAGCGCGGCCGCGCCACCCGACCCCAGCTCAAGGTGGGGATCTGCGGCGAGCATGGCGGCGAACCCTCGTCGGTGGAGTTCTGCCACAAGGTGGGGATGGACTACGTGTCCTGCTCGCCGTTCCGCGTCCCCATCGCCAGGCTCGCGGCGGCGCAGGCCCAGATCCAGCACCCGCGCCGCTGACCGCCTCCAGGGGCGCCGGCACCGCGCGGCGGGCGTCGCGGTGCGATAATGCCCCGCGCGGCCGCGAGGCGGAGGAGGGGCCATGGGGAAGTTTGCGGTGGTGGGTGTGGGCCGGTTCGGCTCCCACCTGGCCATGAGGCTGTACGAGCTGGGGAACGACGTGCTGGCCGTGGATTCGGAGGGGGAGATCCTCCAGTCAATCCGCGACCGGGTGAGCCAGGTGGCGGAGGTGGACGTGCGCGACAAGGCGCAGCTCCGCGCCCTGGGGCTCAAGGACTTCGACATGGTGATCATCTCGGTGGGGGAGCGGCTGGAGGCCTCGATCCTCGCCGCCCTCTACTGCAAGGAGCTGGGCGTGCGCGTGGTGGCCCGCGCCGTCAACAGCGACCACGGCAAGATTCTCGGAGCGCTGGGTGTGGACGAGGTGGTCTACCCGGAGCGCGACATGGCGGTGCGCCTCGCGGAGCGTCTCTCCTCCGGCAACCTCCTGGACTACATCTCGTTGGGGCCTGAGTTCTCGATCATCGAGCTGGCGGCCCCGGAGTCGTTCGTCGGCCACACGCTGGCGGAACTCAACATCCGCCAGCGCTACCACGTGCACGTTATCGCTATCCGCGACGTGCTGAAGGACGAGCTAGCCCTCGCCCCGGCCGCCGACGTGGCGATCCGCGACACCGATGTGCTCGTGCTGTTGGGGCGCACCGAGGACCTGGAGAGGGTGCAGAAGCTGCGCTGAGGCAGTTCCCTCACGCCCGCGCCAGCGCCTGCTCCAGGTCGGCGATGATGTCCGCCGGGTGTTCCCCGCCCACGCACAGCCGCACCTGGTTGGGGGGGATATCGGCGAGGGCCCGTCCCTCTTCCCCCTGCTGCTGGTGCGTAGAGATAGCGGGGATGGTGGCCACCGACTTGATGCGGCCCAGGTCCGTGGCGCGGTAGATACGCCGGAGGGCGTCGAAGAATCGGCGGGTGGGGGCGGCCCCACCCCGGATGCGGAACGACATCAGGTGCCCGTAGCGGTTGACCGGTGCTCCGTAGAGCGGATCCGCTTCCGAATCGGCCAGCACCATGTAGCGGCTGGCCAGCTGGTGCAGGGGGTGGTCCGGCAGGCCCAGGTAGTCCACCCGCTCCACCTTGGGGTGCTGCTGCAGGAACTCCGCCACCTGCTGGGAGGAGCGCGAGAGGCGGTCCATGCGCGGCCGCAGGGTGCGCAGGTCGTTGAGGGTGAGGATGGCCTGGATGGGGGAGATGTTGGGGCCGTTGTCCCGGTTGGGGAGGAACTTCACGTAGGAGGCGAAATCTTCCCGGAGGGCGTCGTTGGGAATGTTGGTGACGATGTTCTTGCGGGCCACGAGCGCGCCCGCGATGCCGAACCCCGAGGCGGTCATGCTCTTGGTGGCCGAGTGGACGACGATGTCGGCGCCGTGGCAGAGCGGGCGCAGGAGCGCCGGCGTGGCCACGGTGGCGTCCACGATGAGCGGGATGCCGTGGGCATGGGCCAGCTGGGCCACCGCCTCGATGTCGAAGAAGGCGATATTGGGGTTGGAGGGCAGCTCGCCGTAGAGGAAACGCGTGTGCTCGTCGATGCAGGCGGCCCACTCCTCCAGGTTCTCGGGGTGGCGGACCCAGCGAACCTCGTTGCCCTTCTCGCGCTGCCGCACGGCAAACTGCTGGAACGTGCCGCCGTACACCTGGCAGGAGGAGACGAAGTTGACGGGTTCGGTGAGCCTTCCCGGCAGCCGCACCAGGAACGGCTCGACGGCGGCCATGATCGCCGCCATGCCGGAGGAGGTGGCGCAGCAGGAGGTTTCCCCCTCGAAGCCGTAACCCTCCAGGAGCGCCAGCGTCCACTCCAGGTAGTACACGGAGGGGTTGGCGATCCGCGCGTAACACCAGGTGGGGATGAGGTACGCGAGGGCGGCCTCCATCTCGTCGGCGTCGCGGTAGGCCTGCGAGGTGGCCATCACCATGGGCTCGATGATGGCGCCCTGGTTGCGCGAGAGCGCCTCCTCCACGGTGTAGAGACCGTGCACGGCGATGGTGTCGAAGCGCCACCTCTTCGCCTCGGCGATCGCCTCGGCCCGTGCCCGCAACTCCTCCTTCGCGCGGTCCACGTAGCGTTGAACGCCCGGTGCGAGGTCCATGGGTCCCTCCTCCGCCCGTCGTATCGGGTAGGGAAAGTATGAAACCCTGTGTCAAGAGCTGCAAAACTTGCGAATATCGTTCGGAAATGCGCTGACCGTGACAAAAGAGCATGACGAGTACAGGCAATCTATCGGAAGAATTCCAACGAGTTTTCGGCGCTGCCGCTGCCGGAGGGGAACGATAAAATTCGAATGACCGGCGCGAGGCGAGGAGGGCAGAGTGCCGATCTTCGAGTTTCTCTGTCGCAAGTGCAATCGGATCTTTAGCTTCCTCTCCCTGTCGGGCGGCGTCTCGCGGCTTCCCGATTGCCCCCGGTGCGGGGCTCGCGAACTCGAGCGCGTCCCCTCCACCTTTGCGGTGGCGACGGCGCGGAAGACCGCCGCGGCAGGGCCCAAGGGGAGCGAAGGCGAGGAGGGGGGCGCGGCGGGGGCGGAGCTGGAGCGGGAGGCGATGCGGATGGCCTCGGAGCTCTCCGAGGAGGACGCCGAAGACCCCCGCGTGATGGCCCGCATGATGCGGCGGCTCGCCGCGGCGGCAGGGGAGCCCATCACCCCCACGATGGACGAGTTGTTCCGCCGTATGGAGCAGGGGGAAGACCCGGAGGCGCTGGAGGAAGAGCTGGGGCCGCAGCTGGAGGCGGAGATGGGCGAGGGCGAGGGGGAGAACGGGGGGATGGGGGCTCCCACCCGCGACGACGGCCTCTACACCCTGTAGGGGGGAGACAACGGCGGCAGGCGCGGTACACTCCGCCCACATGGCGGCGTGGGAGGTGGAGCGCGAGGAGCTGGTCGGGGGGAGCGAGGGGGGCTCGCGCGTCGTGGTGGCCCGCGGTCCCCGCGCCGCCGAGGCCTGCCTCCTCCACGAGCTGCAGCGCCTCGCGGCGGAGGTCCGGCGCGACCAGCGACGGCTGCGCTGGCCGGTGCGAGTGGTCGTCCCCTCCGGCAGTCTGCGCCGCCACGTGGCCTCGCTCCTCGTGGGGGAGCCGCCAGGGGCGGTGGTGGGCGTCCAGGTGAGCACCCTCCACGGTCTGGCGGTGCAGGTGCTGGAGCGGGCCGGCGAGGCGCCGCCGCGCGGCCAGACCCTGTTCCCCCTGCTGGTGCGGCGCGCCGCGGCGCGCGAGCCGCGGCTAGTCGCCACCTTTACCCCCCTGGCCGACGGCTGGGGGTCCCTGGTAGCCACGGTGCGCGACCTCCTGGATGCGGGGTTCGAGGAGGCGCACGCCGAGGCGGTGGCCGAGCGGCTGGCCGAGCTGGGCGAGGAGGCGGCGGTGGAACGGGCGCGGGCGGTGCTGCGGGTGGCGGCGGCGGTGCTGGCGGAGCAGCGGCGGCTCGGCGTGGGG
>JBBISY010000058.1:0-13495 GCA_037441065.1 Acidobacteriota bacterium
CGCCCTGGTCGCCAACAAGTACTACGTGGACGAAGCCTACGACGCCACGGTGGTGAAGCCGCTCACCACGGTCTCTCGCTTCTCCTGGAAGGGACTGGACACGGTGGCGATCGACGGGACGATCAACGCCATGGCCTTCTTCACCGAGATCACCGGGGACATGCTCCGGTTCATCCAGACCGGCAACGTTCGGAACTACGCGCTCATGGTGCTCGCGGGTGCTCTGGGCGCCGTGGCCTGGCTACTGCTCTAGGGGGAGACGGTGCCTAACCAAGAGATCCTCCTCTCCGCTCTCACACTCACGCCTGGCGTGGTGGGGGTCCTGCTGCTGCTCTTCGTGCCGCGGGGCGCGGTTTCCCTCCACCGCTGGGCCAGCCTGCTGGCTTCGCTGGTCTCTCTTGCCCTGGCTCTCGTGGTGTGGTCGCGCTTCGATGCGGCCAACGCCGCTTTCCAGCTGGTGGAGGCTCGCCCGTGGCTGCCCGCGTACGGCATCTTCTACCGCCTGGGCGTGGATGGGATTTCGCTCCTGCTCGTCCTCCTCACCACGCTCCTGCAGCCGCTCGTCTTCATCTCCTCCTGGCACGCCATCACGGAGCGGGTGAAGGGCTACGTGGTGGCGATGCTGCTCCTTGAGACCGGGATGATCGGTGCCTTCCTCGCCACCGACCTGTTCCTGTTCTACGTCTTCTGGGAGCTGATGCTGCTGCCGATGTACTTCATCATCGGCGTGTGGGGCGGCGAGCGGCGCGTCTATGCCGCGGTCAAGTTCGTGCTCTTCACCTTGGCCGGTTCGCTGCTCATGCTGGTGGGCATCATCTACCTCTCCTGGCTGCACCACGCGCAGTTCGGAACCTGGTCGTTCGCCTACGACGACATGCGGCGCCTCGTGATCCCCATGGGCCAAGGCTTCTGGCACAGCCCGCAGCTGCTCCTCTTCGCGGCCTTCGCCCTGGCCTTCGCCATCAAGGTGCCGATTTGGCCCCTCCACACCTGGCTGCCCGACGCCCACGTGGAGGCGCCGACGGGCGGTTCCATCATCCTCGCCGGGGTGCTCCTCAAGTTGGGCACCTTCGGTCTGTTGCGCTTCAACCGTGTGCTCTTCCCCGAGGCCTGGGAGAAGGCGGCCCCTCTCTTCATTGTCCTGAGCGTCATCGCCATCATTTACGGTGCCCTGGTTTCCTGGGCCCAGAAGGACATCAAGAAGCTCGTCGCCTACTCCTCGGTTTCCCACATGGGGTTCATCGTGCTCGGGCTGTTCGCCTCCGGCGTGGCGGCCACGCAAGGGGCCCTCATCCAGATGGTGAACCACGGGCTTTCTACCGGCGCGCTGTTCATGCTCGTGGGGGTGATCTACGAGCGCCGCCACACTCGCCTGATCGAGGACTTCGGAGGTCTCGCCGCCGTGATGCCATACTACACCGGTGCGTTCCTCCTCACCACCCTGGCCTCCATCGGCCTGCCGGGTCTCAATGGCTTCGTGGGTGAGTTCCTCATCCTCGCGGGCTCCTACCGCACGCACCCGGTGGCGGTGGCGCTGGCCGCCACCGGCATCGTCCTCGGCGCCGTGTACATGTTGTCCCTGGTGCAACGCGTGTTCTGGAACGCCCTCACCAACCCGGAAAACGAGAAACTTGCGGACCTCGCCGCGCACGAGGTGGTGGCCTTTGCGCCCCTGGCCATCTGCATGATCTGGATTGGCGTGCATCCCCGCACGTTTCTCTCCCTGTCGGAGGCCGCCGTCGCGCGGCTCATCGGAGGCTGAGCGTGCCCATCAACGACCTTGCCACGATCCTGCCGGAACTCCTCCTGGTGCTGGTGGGAGCGCTCCTGGCCCTGGCCGATTCCCTCTCCCCCGCGCTCCGACCCCGCTTCGCTCTGCTCTCCGCCCTGGCGGTGGCGGGCGCCACGGTGCTGCGCTGGGTGGTCCCCCTCCCCGGCCGCGTGTGGGGCGGGGTGCTGCTGGTGGATCCCATGGCGCGCTTCCTGGACAGCTACATCCTCGCTGCCCTCCTCCTCTGCGCCCTCCTGGCCGAGCCCTACCTGGCCCGCACTGGCGCACGCTTCGGCGAGTTCTACGCCCTCCTGCTATGGGCCGGGGTGGGCGCCATGGTGATGGCGAAGAGCGACAACCTGCTCGTCATCTTCGTGGGGCTGGAACTCCTTTCCATCGCCCTGTACGCCCTGAACGCCTTCCACACCGGCAACGTACTCTCCCTCGAAGCGGGGTGGAAGTACCTGGTGGTCGGCGGGTTCTCGGCGGCGGTGCTGCTCTTTGGCGTGGCCTTCCTCTACGGTGCGACCGGCAGCCTGTCCCTCGCCAGCGCCCCTGCCCTGGCGGCCTCTCCCGACGCCGGGGGGACGCTGCTCCTCACCGGTCTCGCCCTGGTCTTCGCCGGTCTGGCCTTCAAGCTGGCCCTGGCCCCCTTCCACGCTTGGGCGCCCGACGTCTACCAGGGATCCCCCACCCCCATCACCGCCTTCCTCTCCGTGGTCCCCAAGGGTGCCGCCCTCGTGGTGCTCGCTCGCCTCGTCGCCGCCCTCCTGCCGCTCGCCGCCCTCCCCAGGTGGACCGGGCTCCTGGCGGCGGTGGCTGTCCTGTCGATGACCCTCGGCAACCTGGTGGCCATTGCCCAGCGGGACATCAAGCGGATGCTCGCCTACTCCGGCATCGCCCACATGGGGTACGCGCTGGTGGGCCTCGTCGCCTTCGGGCAGGACGGCGTGGCGGCCGTGCTCGTCTACCTCGCCGCGTACACCCTGATGAACATCGCCGCCTTTGCCGTCGTCTCCGCCTTTTCCGAGGGGGAGGAGGAGCCACACCTGATCACCGACCTCGCGGGCCAAGGGTGGGTGCGGCCCGGTCTTTCCTTCGCCCTGGCGGTGGCCATGTTCTCCCTGGCCGGCATCCCCCCCACGGTTGGGTTTGCCGCCAAGTTCCTGGTGTTCCGGGCAGCGGTCCTCAACGACCTGGTGTGGCTGGCGGTGGTGGGCGTGCTCAACAGCCTGGTGTCGGTGTTCTTCTACGTGCGCGTGGTGTACTACCTCTACATGAGGCCACTCCCCAAGCGCCAGCCCCAGTTCTCCGAGCCGCTCCTGGTGCGACTCGTGGCCGGCCTGTGCGCGGCGGGGATCTTCCTCCTGGGCTTGCTGCCCGGAATCGTGCTCGAGGGCGCCGAACTCGCGGCCCGCACGCTGCCGAGGTGATCCATGACCTTCAAACGCTACATTCCCGTCGAGAGCATCTCGGAGCTGACCATCAACCGCCTCTCCATCTACCTTCGCTGCCTCCAGCAGCTGGAGAAGGAGAACGTCGCCACCATCTCCTCCCAGGAGTTGGCAGAGCGGTTCCACCTCAACTCGGCACAGATTCGCAAAGACCTGGCGTATTTCGGTGAGTTCGGCATCCGCGGGGTGGGTTACAACGCAGCGCAGCTGCGCGAACACCTCGTCAACATCCTGGGGTTGTCGGAGGAGCGACGGGTCCTGGTGGTGGGCGCGGGCAACCTGGGGACCGCGCTGTCGCACTTTTCCGGCTTCAACTCCGGCGGCTTCAAGATCGT
The DNA here is from genome assembly GCA_037441065.1 of Acidobacteriota bacterium. Taxonomy (GTDB): domain Bacteria; phylum Acidobacteriota; class Thermoanaerobaculia; order Thermoanaerobaculales; family Thermoanaerobaculaceae; genus JACADV01. The sequence goes on from JBBISY010000058.1 coordinate 3,561, forward strand.
TGCCGTTTGCGACGCCGATCCCCAGAAAATCGGCAAGCGGATACCCGGTGGTCTCACCGTGGAAGACGCCGCCCAGCTGCCGGTCATCGTCAAGGAGCGCCGCGTCCACATCGGCGTGATCACCGTGCCGGCGGCGGCCGCGCAGCTGGTCTTCGACGAACTGGTGAATGCCGGGGTCCAGGCCATCCTCAACTTCGCCCCGGCGCAGCTCAAGGGCCACCCGGAAGTGAAGCTCAAGAACGTGGATTTGAAGATCAACCTGGAGCTACTCTCGTTCTTCCTGACGCACGCCGCGCGGTTGGCCTCCATCACGTAGCGTCGCCCCTGGCCGCGCATCCTGGCCCGCGCCGCGAGCCTGGGTCACCAGGGTGCGGATGCGCCGCTGGAGGCGGTCCTGCTGCCCCTGCAACTCGGCGAGCTGGGCGCGGGCACTCTGGATGAGGGCCAGCGCGGCCGCCGAACGCGGGTCGAGGGTCTGTCCCCGTTCCATCGCTTCCAGCTGCCGCCGCAGCGAGTCGATCTGCGCCTGGAGGAACTGCCGGCTGGCCGGGTCCCGAGACCGTGAAAGCTGCGTCTCCAGGTCCTGCTTCGATCGTTCCAGCTCCAGCGCCAGCAGCTTGGCGTCCTCCCCCTGCCGCTGCAACGCCAGGAGGCGGGCGATCTCCTCCTTAACCCAGGTATACCGTTCCCAGTCCGCCCCCAACGCGGCCGCGGCCTCCCGTTCTGCAACCGCCAGGTCCTTCAGCTGCGCCAGGACGTCGCTACCCTGGTCGCTGGCCGCCGCCAGGGCCTCCTCGAGCTGCCGCAAGGCCCTCCCCCTCACCGCAATCACCAGTTTGAGATCGGACGCGGACAGCTCCCGTTGCTCGGCCGGCGCAGCGGTGGGGGTCGCCGGGGGCGGCTCCTGGCCACCGCGGCCCCCGCACCCGGAAAACGCCACACTTGCGATCGCCACCAGCGTTGCGACCACTCGCGCCCGCACCGCCACAGCCTAGCACTTCCGCATGCCCTGCAGGATGCGATAGAGTAGTCGTGCCATGGGGATGCCGAAGACGATCGGGAAGTACGAGATCGCCGAGCAAATCGGCGTCGGCGGCTTCGGGGTCGTCTACAAGGCCTGGGACCCGTACATCCGGCGCTGGGTCGCCCTGAAAACCTGTGCCACCACGGACCAGGAGGGGACGCAACGGTTCTTCCGGGAAGCCCAGCTCGCCGGCTCGCTGCAGCACCCGAATATCACGCTCATCTTCGACTTCGGCATCGAGGAGAACGCCCCGTACGTGGTGCAGGAGTTCCTCTCCGGCAGCGATCTCGACGAGGTGCTCCAGCGCCAACAACTGCGTCTCGAAGCCGTTGTCGCCATCCTCCTCCAGGTCTGCGCCGGCCTCGATTTTGCACACTCCCGCGGCATCATCCACCGTGACATCAAACCCGCCAACGTGCGCCTGCTCGAGGACGGCGTGGTCAAGATCATGGACTTCGGGATCGCCAAGTCGCTGCAGGTGGAGTCCAGGCTCACCCAGACCGGTGTCGCCCTGGGCACGGCGGGATACCTGGCGCCGGAGCAGCTCTCCGGGAAACCGCTCGACGCCCGCACCGACCTGTTTTCCCTCGGGGTGATGGCCTACGAGATGGTCACCGGCGTGCGGCCCTTTGCCGGCCCCAACGTGTCCAACATCATCTACCAGATCCTCAACCAGGACCCGGTCCCGCCGCGCCAACGCAACCGCGACTGCCCGGAGCGCCTGGAACGCGCCATCCTCCGGGCCCTGGCCAAGGACCCCGCCAAGCGCTACCCCAGCGTTCGCGAGTTCGCGCAGGAACTCAAGCTGGTCCTTGCCGATGCGGCCGATGCCCGCGAGCGTCGTCGCCTGGATACCACCACCGCCATCGTCCGGGAGGAGCTCGCCCGTCTCCAACGCTCCCCTGCCAGCGACCTCACGGCGCCCACGCAGCTGGCGGCGCGGCCCCTCGAACACCTGCCCACTGCGGAGGCGCCGCCGGCCTCGAAACGGCCGCGTGCGGGACTGGTCTGGGTGGCTGCGGCCATCGGCGTGGCCGGTGCTGGCACGGCGATCTGGCTCGGCACCCGCCCCTCGCCCACTCCCGCGGCCGCCGTCCTCGCCACGCCCCCGACCCCGCCCCCCGAGAGCGTCACCCCGCCGCCCCCGCCCACTCCCACGCCGGTGCCCACCCCCATGCCAGTGACGGTGCACCTCTCGGTCTCCCCCCCCTCCGAGGTCGCGGTGGACGGTGTGGCGATAGGTCTCGTGAGCGGCAGCACCGAACTCCAGCTCACCCCCGGCGAACACCGCTTCCACCAGCGCATCCCCGGCTACCGGGAACAGACGGTGAGCGTGGCCGTGGACGCCGCCAACCCTGCCGTCAACCTCCGTCTCCCGCCGTACGGGACGCTGAGCGTATTCAATGACTTCGATGTTCCGATCCGGGGCAGCACCGTGATCTTGAGCGGGAAGGAACTGGGCAGCCTGCCCATCCAGAACCGGAAGGTCCCGGCGGGGGAACACGAGCTGGTGGTGCGCTGGAGCGACGGCCGAGAGGTGCGCAGCACCGTCGTCGTCCCGCCCATGGGTTCGGCCCGGCAGACCGTCACCCTCCCCCAGTGAGATGGGCCGCGTAGGCTGAGGCGGTTCGCCGACGGCGTTCCGGTGCATGAGGGCCGCCTGCTGCGCTACACTCCTCCCGTCATGCGGTGGCCGCTGCTCTCCTGGGGGTCTTTGCTGCTCGTGGCGTCGGCCATGGCGGGGGCGGTGGATCCCCTCTCCCAGGCCAACGACGCCTTTCGGACCGGGGACTACGCCCGGGCTGTCGAGCTCTTTCAGGTAGCCGCCGAGCTCGAACCCCGGCCCGAGGTTCGCGCCACCATCTGGGTGAAGCTGGCGTGGACGTACTTTGCCCTGCAGCGGCAAGACAGGGCCGAGGCGGCGCTGCTCGCTGCCCTCAAGGACCAGCCTTCCCTGGAGCTGGCGGCGGACTACTACAGCGACGACTTCCTCGCCCTCTTTTCGCGCCTCAGGACTCGCCTCGGTGCCGTGCCCGGCACCGCCGAGCCGCGGCCCGTGACCCCCGAGTTGCTCGCCTCACTGCGGCAGCAAGCCGAGGCCGCCGCCGACCCACCGGCCCTGGAGCAGCTTCTCCAGGAGTTGGCTGCCCTGGAACCGGCGGCATCCCCCTCGCTGGCACCCCAGCTCCTCGACCTCCGCGCCGCGGTGCTGGAACGCCTGGGGCGCAGCGAAGAAGCCCTGGAGAGCCTGGGGCGCGCCGCCGCCGTCCGCGTGGGCAGCGCCCTCGCTCCCGGAACCGGGACCGCGCCCTTCGAAGCCATCAACGAGGGGAAGCGCCTCATCGCCAACGGCCAGCCCAACGATGCGGCCGCCCTCATGCGCGGCATTCTCTCCGCCCAACCCTCCTGCAGTCCTGCCCTGGAGGTGCTGGGGGAGGCGTACCTGGCAGCCGGCCGCCTGGATGCCGCTCACGCCGCTCTGCGCGCCGCCATTCTCGCCGACCCCCGCCCGGACCTGTTCCTGCTCCTCGGGGAGACCGACCTCCGCCGCGGCAATCTCGCCGGCGCCCGCGAGGCCTTCCGCCGGGCCGCCGAATTGGATCCCAGCAACGAGCGGGCCCTGGCCGCCCTCGGCCTCCTGGCTGCCAGCACCGCGGACCTCTCCGCGGCGAGCACCGCGCTGGATGCGGCTCTGGCCCGCAACGCCACGCTTTTCGAAGCTCGGGTGGTGCGGGGCCAGCTCGCTCTGGCCACTGGGGACGCGGTGGCAGCGGCCCAGCACTTCCAGCAGGCGCTCCAGGTCCGCCCCGGCGACGCCTGGGCCCGCGCCTGGCTCGGCCTGACGCTGCTGGCGCGGGGGGACGTGGCGACAGCCCTGGAACTCCTCCCCGAAGAGGGCGCTGGACTGCCGGCGTTCACCGCCGTGGCCCGGGCGGAAGCGCTGCGGCGACTGCAGCGACCCCAGGAGGCGCTGGCCCTGCTCGCCAGACCCTCCTCTGCCGACGCTGCCGCCGTCGCCGCCCTCTGTCAGTTGCAGGGCAACCGGCCCCAGGCGGCAGCCTCCATCCTGGATGCGGCCCTGGAGATGGCCCCCGCCAACGCGCGGCTTCGTTACCTGCGCGCCCTTACGCGGGCGGCCCAGGGCGACAGGCGGGGGGCGCTGGCCGAGCTGGAGCAGGCGCGCACGTTGGACGGCTGTCCCCCCGTGGCGGCCGAGTCGGCCCGCAACCTCGACGTGGCGCTGCACGCCGAAGAACTCATGCAAACCGCTCTTCGCCCCCCCGCCCCGGCGCCGCGGCGCTGAGTCGGCCCAGCAGTTCGAGGAGGATGGCGGCGGTGGCGCCACTGACTCGCTGGGGGCCGAAGTGCAGCACCGTGGCCGTTCCACCGCCCTTCGCCCCCGGCCGCCGCTCCACCGCCGTGGGGTTGGCCAGCACCGCCAGCGGCATCGGCACCGCCTCGGCCACCTCTGCCTCCTGCAGCTTGAGCTCCGCAGGCCAGGGGACCGCGCCCACCACGGGGGAAATCACGTAGCCCGAAGCGGCCGGCACGTCGCTCAGGTGACCCAACAGCAGCACGCGCTGCCGGTCCAGCCCCAACTCCTCCTCGGTTTCACGCAGCGCCGTTGCCACCTCGTCCTCGTCGCCCGCCTGGGCGCCACCGCCGGGGAACGCCAGCTCCCCCGCATGGTGCGCCAGGCCGCCGGCTCGCCGGATGAGCAGCACCCACAGCGCTTGCGACTGCACGAAGAGCGGCACCAGCACCGCCGCCCGCCGCTGCGGCGCCGTCACCTCGAGGCGCCGCACCGGTTGCGCCGCCAGCGCCTGCTCAACCTCTTCGAGCCAGTTCACCGGCCATCTCCCCTAACGCCGCCAGCAGTCGGCGCGCCGCCTGCCGGGGGTCGTGGCCCCCCTGCCGCCACGCCTGCTGTGCCGCCCGTTCGGCTGCCTTCCGCCGCTCGCCCGCAAAGCTCGCCAGGTGGCGAACGAAGTCCGCCACGCCGGCGGCATCGGGGGAGAGCCGCAGCGCGGCCTCCGGCGGCAGCTCCAGGAATTGCGCGTAGCCCGAGACCAGGACCGGCTTGCCCGCGGCGAGGAAGCGCAGAGCCGCTGCCGAGGTCTCGCCCGCGGTGGGGTAGCGGGGTACGACACCCACATCGGCCGCCGCCAGGAGGCCGGCCAGCTCCTCCGGCGTGGCCCAACCCCACACCACCACCTGCCCCTCAAGCCCCAACGAGCGCACGATGGGCTCCAGCGACCCGAACCCGCTCTCCTCCCCCACCACCACCAACCGCACCACCACCCCGAGGCGGCGCAGTGCCGCCACTCCTTCCAGCACCGTCGCCAGCCCCTTGGCCGGCGTCAGATAGCCCAGGTGCACCACCACCAGCTCCCCCGCCGCCGCCCCGAGGCGGGCCCGCATCGCTTTCCGGCCCCCGCCCGCGAGCCGTGCCACCGCCAGCGGCACGCAGCGCACCGGCGTGTCGGGCAGCTCGGCGGCGACCGCCTGGGCGGCGCGGCGACTGTGCACGATCACCCCCTGGGCGCGGGCCAGCAGTGCACGCCGGGCCGGAAAGAGAAACGGGTCGAGCCGGCCCACGAACCCCCAGCGCCGCGCCCGCGCCAGGGCGCGCCCCCCACCGGGGTGGGCCATCTCCAACTCCTCCTCGAAGCGCTCCCACGCCCCTGCCGCCGCCGCTTCCTCCACCAGCAGGTGGTGCAGGACCGGATCGTGGAGCACGACGAGCCCGCCGGACTGCCGCAGCCGCTGGGCCACCCACAGGTGGTAGGGGTTGTTCCCCAGGTGGAGGAGCTGCAGGCGATCCGGGGGAGCCTCGGCGGCGCCGTCGAGGAAGCGCAACCCCCGCGTCCATTCGGCGCCGGCCGGAGCTTCCCACCCCGGGGGCCGGAGCACGCGCACGTCCGCGTGCTCTGCCAGGTGCGGCAGCAACTCGGCCGCGTAGTCCGCCACCCCCGACCGGATGGGCGGCAGGGGTGACGCCCAGAGGAGTTTCTCGACGGTCACTCCGCCCGGTCGCCTCGAGCCTGCATCCGGAGGTAGGCGTCGATGAAACCGTCCAAGTCCCCGTCCAGCACCCGCTCCGCGTCGCCCACCTCGTGGCCAGTGCGCAGGTCCTTGACGAGCCGGTACGGCTGCAGCACGTAGGAACGGATCTGGTTGCCCCAGGAAATGTCCTTCTTCGGTCCCTTGAGCTTCGCCAGCTCCTCCTCCTTCTTCCGGCGTTCCAACTCGAACAGCCTGGCGCGCAGCACCTTCATGGCGGTCGCCAGGTTCTTGATCTGCGACCGCTCGTTTTGGCAGGAGACCACGATGCCGCTGGGCAGGTGGGTGACCCGTACCGCCGAGTAGGTGGTGTTGACCCCCTGGCCGCCGGGACCGGAGGAGCAGAAGCGATCGATGCGCAGGTCCTTGTCGGAAATCTCCACCTCGATGTCCTCGTCCACCTCCGGGTAGATGTGCACCGAGGCGAAGGAGGTATGCCGACGCCCCTGGGCGTCGAAGGGGGAGATTCGCACCAGCCGGTGCACCCCGCTTTCCCCTTTCAGGTAGCCGTAGGCGTACTCCCCCCGCACCAGCACGGTGGCCGACTTGATCCCGGCCTCTTCCGCGTCCTGGGTGTCCAGCACCTCGGCCTCCAGCCCCCGCCGCTCGCACCAGCGCAGGTACATCCGCAGCAGCATGGCGGCCCAGTCGGCCGACTCGGTGCCGCCGGCGCCCGGGTGGACCTCCAGGTAGGCGTTGGCGGCGTCGTACTCGCCGGTCATCTTCGTCTCGAGCTCGATGCGTTCCAGGCGGGGGACCAGCCGCTCCAGGGTGCGGCGGAGTTCCTCTTCCCCCGAGGGATCCTCCCGCACCAGCTCCTCGAGAACCTCCAGCTCCTCCTCCGCCTCCCTCAGGAACGAGTTGGTGGCCAGTCTGGCCTCCAGCGACCGCTGCCGGCGCATCGTCTCCCGCGCCGCCTCCCGGTCGCTCCAGAAGTCGCTCCGCTGCGCCTGCTCCGACAGACGGGCGAGCTCCGCCTCCAGGGAAGGGGCGTCAAAGGTACCCCCGCAGACTCGTCACCAACTGGCGGACCTCCGAAGCCCGCGCCAGCACATCCTCGAGCATGACACCTCCTTCAGTCCCCGGTTGCGGCCCCCGTCCCCGCCGGCCATCTCCTGCAGACCCAGGCGGCTACGAGTATACCACCGAGGCCGAAGCCGACCAGGGCCGCGCGCACCCTGCCGCCGTGGACCACCGCCGGCGTGATCCCCTCGCCTCCCTCCACCACGGCCGAGACCATACCCAGCCGTCCCACGCCCAGGGTCTCGAATGCCCTCCCGTATGGGTCGATGATGGCAGAGATCCCAGTGTTGGCGGCGCGGACCAGAAAGCGGCGCGTCTCGGCGGCCCGCAGCTGCGCCAGCGCCAGGTGCTGGTGGGGGGCGGCCGAGTCGCCGTACCAGCCATCGTTGGTGACCGTGACCAGCACGCGGGCACCCAGCTGCACCTGTGCCGCGGCCAGGCTGGGGAAGGCCACTTCGTAGCAAATCTCCACCCCCACTGGCCCCACCGGCCCCGGCAGCGGCAGGGGGTTCCGGCCGGCGGTGAACCCTCCCACCTCGCGCACCAGCGGGCGGAGCACCGCCAACCGGCCCAGGAGGGGGACGTACTCGCCGAAGGGAACCAGGTGCACCTTGTCGTAGCGGAAGGGCAGGAAGCCAGAGGGAGCGAGGGTGTAGACGGAGTTGAAGTAAGCCTCATCGCCCGCACGGCCCAGGCCGATGGACCCCACCGTCAGCCACACCTGCTGCGACCGAACGAACTCCTCCAGGCGCCGCCGAAACGCCCCGTCCCGCTCCACGAGGCGGGGCACGGCACTCTCCGGCCACACCACCCACCGGCTGCCCCCCCTCACGGCAGCGTGGCTAAGCTCCCACACCCGCCCCTCGATGGCCTCCCGGTTCCCGCTCTCCCACCGCTCCTCCAGGGGCACGTTGGGCTGCAGCGCCGCCACCGGCACCGCCCCGCCCGCGGGCCGAAACGGGGGCGCAGCCGCGGCCGCCGCCACCGCCGCCACACCCACGGTACCGAACTGCAGGGCGCCGAGCCGGCGTCGCCTGGGGTCGAGGAGGGCATCCAGGGCCCCTCCCAGGGCCAGCAGGAGGAACGAGAGACCGGCCGAGCCCACGGTGGCCACCGGGAGGAGCAGCCATGGCCAGCCCGTGGCCACGGCGGCTACGGGGTTCCAGGGGAAGTGCCACGGCGGCAGCCCCTGCAGCACCTCGACGGCGGCCAGCGCCACCGGCAGCGACCAGGGCAGCCACGACGGCCTGCCGCGGCACGCCACCCAGGCGGCCAGGGCCCAGGTGGTGCCGAGAATCGCCGCCATGGCCAGCCACGCCCCCAGCGCCAGGGGCAACGGCGCGTGGCCGTAGCGGTGCAGAACGATCACCACCCAAGGGACGGCGGCCGCCCACTGGGCAAAGCCGGCGACCCAGCCGATCCGCGCCGCCCTGGCGCCAGCCAGGCCCTCGAGGGCCCGCCGCAGCAGACCCGGGACCAGCAGCACCAGCGGCACCAGTCCCAAACCCGGCAGGGCCAGGGCCAGGCTCACCCCCGCCCCGGCCGCCCAGGCTACGCGCCTCCACGACCTGCTCCGCACCGTGGGAAACCTTAGCAGAACCGCCTGGCCAGGCCAACGGCGGCGACCCTCACCGGGCGGTCCTGACCCTACCCCGAGACGGCCGCCAGCGCCTCCTCGGCCCGGTAGGAGGAGCGCACGAAGGGACCGGCCACCACCCGCATCCCCAACCGCTCGCCGAAGCGGGCCAACGCGGAAAATTCGGCTGGTTCCCAGAAGCGCGCCACCTCGACCTGGCGGCGGGTGGGGCGCAGGTACTGCCCCACCGTCACCACCCGGCAGCCGGCAGCGTGGAGATCGGCGAGGGTCTCCTCCACCTCCCGCACCTCCTCCCCGAGCCCCACGAGCATCCCCGATTTCGCCACCACCCCCGGCGCGTTGTGCGCCACGTGGCGAATCACCTGGAGGGCCCAGTCGTAGCGCCCCTGGCGCCGCACCCGCGGGTACAGCCGCCGCACTGTCTCGATGTTGTGGTTGTAGACCTGGGGGCCGGCCGCCAGGACCGTATCCACCGCCTCCAGGGAACCGCGGAAGTCGGGGGTGAGCACCTCGACGGTGGGGGCGGGCTCGAGGCGGTGCAGGGCTTCCACCACCCGGGCAAAGTGGCCGGCACCGCCGTCCGGCAGATCGTCCCGATCCACCGAGGTCACCACCACGTGCCGGAGGCCCATTTGCTGCGCCGCTGCGGCGACGCGGCGCGGCTCGTCCTCGTCCAACGGCGCTGGTTTGCCGTGCCCCACCGAGCAGTAGCGGCACGCCCGCGTGCACACTCCCCCCATGATGAGGAACGTCGCCGTGCCGCGGGAGAAGCACTCGCTGCGGTTCGGGCAGCGGGCCTCGTCGCACACCGTGTGCAGCCCCCTCGGCCCCACCACCGTGCGGATCTGGTGCAGCTCCCCCAGCCGCAGGCGCTGGCTCCGCAACCAGACGGGCAAGACCCCGCTGCTCATTCGCTCACCACGAACGCATCCGCGAACCCCTGCGCCCGCACCCGCGCCACGACCCGGGCGGCGCTCGAGGAATCGGGGAAAGGCCCGAGGCGGACGCGGTGCCTACCCCCCGCCGTGCGAATGACCACCTGCTCCGCTCGAAAGCCCAGGCCGAGGACCCGCTGGCGCACATCCCCGGCCAGATCCCGACGCGACACCGCCGCCACCTGCACCCAGTACACGCCGCCGGCGGGTGTGCCGCTGCGCGGCACCGCCACGGGGGCGGGCGCCGGTGCGGCGGACGGGGTCGGCACCGGCGCTTTGGGCGTGGCCGGAG
>JBBISY010000059.1:0-3722 GCA_037441065.1 Acidobacteriota bacterium
CTTTCCTCCCGGTGGCGGGGAGGGGTTCACCTCGGGCGGCTCGTCGTCACCAGGATCGTGACAGCAAAGTATGACAACAGGTGCGATGTGTCAATATGAAACCCCTCCGCGGTTTCCCACACCATCCACAGCCCCGACGACGAGCCCTGTTCGGCTTCACCGCCGATTTGGAGTAGATTCCTGATGAGTCAACGATCCACCGCTCGAGTAGATTCTTATGTGAGGCAACAGGTATGAGTGTTACCTGGGTGCCGCAGCATCAGCATCGCGCCGAGCTGGGCTGGACTATGATGGCACCGTGCCTACACTCACCTTTCTCGGCGCCACCGGTACGGTCACGGGTTCCCGCTACCTCGTGGAGGGCCACGGCACACGGGTGCTGGTGGACGCGGGGCTGTTCCAGGGCCCGAAGCAGCTGCGACAGAAGAACTGGGAACCCTTCCCCGTCGAACCCTCCTCGCTCTCCGCGGTGATCCTCACACATGCCCACCTGGACCACACCGGGTTCCTCCCCCGCCTGGTGCGCGAGGGGTTCCGCGGCCCCACCTACGCCACGACGCCCACCGCCCGCCTGCTGCGCGTCCTCCTCCTCGACGCGGCCCACCTCCAGGAGGAAGAGGCCCGCTACGCCAACAAGGTGGGCTCGACCCGCCACTCGCCCGCCCTGCCGCTTTTCACCACCCAGGATGCCCACCAGGCCCTGGCGACGGTGGCGGCCGTACCCTTCGACACCCCCATCGGCCTGCGTCCCGGTCTTGAGCTGCGCTACCGGCGGCAGGGCCACATCCTCGGCGCCGCCTCGGTGGAGTTGTCCGTGAAGGTGGCGGGGGGCCGCCACCTGACCGTTTACTTCTCGGGGGACGTGGGCCGGTACGACGTGCCGATCCTCCGTCCCCCCGAACCGTACCCAGGCTCCAACGTGCTGGTGGTGGAGTCCACCTACGGCGACCGTCTGCACGACCCCGGCAATCCGGCCGAGCAGCTTGCCGAGGTGATCCAGGACACGGTGGCGGACCGCGGCGTCCTCCTCATCCCGGCCTTTGCCGTGGACCGCACCCAACAGGTCCTCTACCACCTGCGCGAGCTGGCCGCCGACGAGGCGATCCCGCCGATTCCCGTGATCCTGGATTCCCCAATGGCCCGCGAGGCCACCGCCGTGTACCGGCAGGCGGTGCGCGAGCACGACGCGGAGATGCAGACGCTCCTAGCGGAGGGGATCGACCCCCTCGCCCCGCCCCTGCTGCAAACCGTCGGCAGCGTGGAGGAGTCGAAGAGGCTCAACCAGCTGGAAGGGCCGGCCATCATCATCTCGGCCTCGGGGATGGCCACCGGCGGGCGGATCCTGCACCACCTCCGCCACCGGCTCGGCGACCCGCGCAACACGGTGCTCTTCGTGGGCTACCAGGCGGAGGGCACCCGGGGCCGCCGCATCCTGGAAGGCGAGAAGGAGATCAAGATCTTCGGCGAGCAAGTGCCGGTGCGGGCAAAGGTGCGCAGCATCTCGTCGCTGTCGGCCCACGCCGACGCCGAGGAGCTCGCCATCTGGGCCTCCGGGGCCGGGGCGGCGCCGGAGGTGGTGTTCGTCACCCACGGCGAGCCGCCGGCGAGCGAGGCGCTGGCCCGCCGGTTTACCGAGCGGTTCGGGTGGCACTGCGCCATCCCCTCGGCCGGCGAAACGCGCCAGCTATGAGGCGGCTCCTGGGCCAGGCGTCCCGCTTCCTGGGCCAGGTGATGCGCGCCCAGGCCCGCGACAACATCTCGCTGCACGCCGGCGCCCTGGCCTACGCCACGCTCCTCTCCCTGGTCCCCCTCCTCACCGTGGCCCTGGTCACCGTGGCGAGGATCCAGCCCGAACGGGCCGAGGTGGTGGTGCGGGCCATCGCCACCATGCTCCCCTTCTCGCCGGCGCGCGTCCAGGCCACCCTCACCATGTTCGCCGAACGGACCCTCTCCCTCGGGTGGCCGGCCGTGGCGGTGTCCGTGCTCGTGGCCCTGTTCACCTTCTACCAGATCGACGAGGTGGTCAACACCGTGTGGGGCGTGCCGCACCGGCGTCCCTGGCGGTGGCGGATCGCCTCCTTCCTGCTCGTCCTCTTCTGGGGGCCGGTGTTCCTGACGGCCCTCTTCTCCGGCCTCTATTGGCTCTCGGGCCGGCCCTGGTACCCTTCGGTGGCCCTGGCGGCTCGACCGCTGCCGGCCCTCTTCGCCTTTGCCGCCCTGGCGGGGCTCTACCGGTGGGTGCCGCACACCCACGTCCGCTGGCGCGCCGCCGCCGCCGGCGCCGCCGCCGCCACGACGCTCATCATCCTGCTCCACCTGGGGTTTCAGTTCTACGTGGAGGTGGCCGCCGACCTCAACGTGGTCTACGGGTCGCTGGCGGTCCTGCTCTTCTTCCTCGTCTCGCTGTACTTTTTCTGGCTGGCGATCCTGCTGGGAGCCGAGGTCTCCTGGGTCGCGGGTCACTTCGCTGTGGGCTCGGCTCCCCCGGCTGCTGCGGTGGTGGCCCTGGTGGAGACCTTGCACCGCGAGGGGAAGGTGACGCGGGACCAGGCGCGGGCGCTCTTCGGCGCCGAGAGCGAGCGGCGCCTGGCGGCGCTGGCGGCACGGCCGGCGCTGCTCCAGCCCGACCCGCAGGGGTGGCGGCTGGTGGTCCCGGCGAAAACCGTCACCGTGGCGCTCGTGAGCGACCGCCTGGGGGGGCGGCTCTCCGAGCCGGCAGCGGACTCGACGCCGGCTTCCGCCAGCCCCGCCGCGGCGGCAGCCCCCGGCGACAAGCCAGGAGACGATCAAGCCGCGGAGACTCGCGCTCCCCAGCCGCCGCCCTCGTCGCCCCAACCTCCCGCGTGAGGCGCGGGGAACCGCAAGGGGGTGTCAGGGGCGGCGGCCCGTGTACTCGGAGAAGAGCTTGATCTCCACGAAACGGCTCACGTTCTCGAAGCCCGCCTCGCGCAGGGCTGCCAGCACCGTCTCGGGCGGCACGCAGGTGTCCATGGTGTCCCAGAAGTACCGCCACAGCAGCGAGGTCTGCGGGTGGCGGCCGGCGACGCGGGCGATGGCCGGCATGAGGCCGCGCACGTACAGCCGCAACAGCCCGCGCGCCAGCCACTGCCGCGGCGGCGTCAGCTCCAGCACGCAGAGGATGCCCCCCGGACGAAGCACCCGGGCGAACTCGCGGAAAGCCACGGTGAGATCCGCAAGGTGGCGCAGCGCGTAGCCCAAGGAAACGAAGTCCACGCAGGCGTCCGGGAAGGGAAGTTCCTCGCCCAACCCCATCACGGCCTTCACCGGCAGCGAGCGCCGTGCCTGGAGCAGCATCCCGACACTAGGGTCCAGCCCCACCACCATGCCGCCCTCGCCCACCACCGCCAGCTCTTCCCGGGTCACGAGGCCGGTGCCACAGGCCACGTCCAGTACCCGCATCCCGGCCGCCAGCCCCGACCGGACCAGCGCGCGCCGCCGGTACCAGGAACCGCTGCCGAGGGCCATGATCTTCTCGATCGTGTCGTAGTCCTCCGCCGTCTCGTCGAAGATTCGCCGCACGAACCCGCGCCGCGCCTGCTCGTCCGGGTAGTAGGCGCGCAGGGAGGGGTGGGGAGGCAAGGTGGGGGGCGGGGCCGCTGGCCGCTCCGGGTTCATCGTGGCAGTCTAGCAGCCCCCCGGCGCCGGCGGGGGGCGGAGCGGCGCCGGGACCCCCCGCCCGGCAGCAACCGGCCCTCTACCTT
>JBBISY010000059.1:3822-13370 GCA_037441065.1 Acidobacteriota bacterium
TCGAGAACTCGAAGTCCGACCGCTTCTCGTCCGGGAACGGATCGAGGTTGATGCCCGCGCGCTCGCCGGCATTCACTGCCGGCGGGCGCGGGGGGGCCCGGGGGGTCTGCAGGCGCCGGAGGGGGGGCGGAGCGGCGCCGGGACCCCCCGCCCGGCAGCAACCGGCCCTCTACCTTTAGAAGGTCGTGCCGATCGAGAACTCGAAGTCCGACCGCTTCTCGTCCGGGAACGGATCGAGGTTGATGCCATAGATAAACCGCAGCGGCGCCTGGAACACCGGCAGGAAGACGCGCAGCTCCGCGCCCGTGGAGTAGCGGAGCAGCCCCAACTCCCACCCCTGCAGTTCGTGCCAGGTGTTGCCGATGTCGGTGAAGAAGATGAGCTTAACGGGCCCGCCCAGCTTGATCTGGTACTCCAGGTTGAGCTGCAGGTAGCGGTCGCCCGCCATGCGCGCCCCGCCCTCGGTGTAGAAGTAGTCGCCGTTGGCCTTGCGGGGCAGCACCGAGTAGTAGGGGAAGCCGCGCAGCGACCGCTCTCCCCCCAGGCGGTAGCGGTCGTACACCGGGATGGTCGTGCCGCCGAAGGGGTGGATGTACCCCACCTCGAAGTTGCCGGCGAGGATATAGCGCCGCCGGAGCGGGTGGTAGATCGACACGCCCAGCTCCGGGCGCAGGTAGTCGAAGTCGCCCCCCAACGGGCCGCCAGCGTATCGCAGCCGGGAGTAGAAGCTCATCCCCCGGTTGGGATCGAAGGGATCGTCGCGGGAGTCGTAGAAGTAGCCGGGCGTGAGCGAGGACGTGACCCCCTTGTACGTGTCGTAGTACCGCTCCGGCAAGGGGATGTCCTTGTATGGGGGCGGCAGCGGTCGCCGGTGCGGGTTCCGCGGCTCCTCGCCGGCCTGGCCGTAGCGGATCACCGTGTACTTGGCGTACACGTCCTCGTAACTGTAGCCCACGGTGAAGTTGTCGAATACCCCCAGACTCGCCCCCCACATGAGCGAGCCCCCCTTGGCCTCGCGTTCGTAGTCGAACAGTTCCTGCTTCTGGTTGTACAGCGACCCCCCGACCATCATGCGCCGGTCCATGAAGTACGGCTCGCTGAAGGAGATGGCGTAGGTGTCGGCGCGGCGCCCCGAGGAGAGCGAGACCCCGAGGTTCTCGCCCCGACCCAGGAAGTTGCGGGTGTTGAACATGAACTGGGCAAATAGGCCGTCGAGTTCGGAGTAGCCGGCCCCGAACTGAATGTCCGTGCGCCCCACTTCCTCCCCCTTGACCAGCACGTTGACCAGCTTGCGCTCCTGGTCGAAGCTGAACTCCACCGGGTCCTCGGTGAGCTTGAAGTAGCCCAGCTGGTTCACCTTGAACACCGAAGTGCGGAACAGCGACAGGTTCATCCAGTCGCCCTCCACGAGGCGAAACTCCCGGCGGATCACCTTTTCCTGCGTCTTCGTGTTGCCGGCGAACTCCAGCCGCCCGAGGCGGAAGCGGTCCCCCTCGTAGATGTCCACCACGACGTCCACCAGGTCCGAGGCGTCGGCGCTCTGGATGGGGCGTTGACTGGTGTAGGCGTAGATGTAGCCATGCGAGTGGTACAGGTTGCGGATCGCCTCGGCCCCCTCCTCGACGCGCGAGTAGTTGTAGGTCTTGCCGGGCTTCACCTCGAAGAGGGGCGCCAGCCGCTCCTCGGGGAAGACGGTATTGCCGGCCACTTTCACCGAGGCCAGGCGGAAGCGCCTGCCCTCCTCCACGGGGATGGTGACCACGCTGGAGAACTTCTTCTTCTTCTGGGTCGGCGCGTCGGGGTGGCGCGCCACCAGCTCCACCGTGGGTTCGCCCACCACGATGTCCTTGTAACCGCGGTTGCGGTAGAACTTCTTCAGGTTCTCCGAGTCCTCCCCCCAGTTCTCCTTGTTCCAGATGATCTTCTTGCCCCAGGGGCGGTACCACTCCCGCTCCTTCGTCTTCTTGAGCGCGGCCTTGAGCCGGAAATCCGAGTACACCTGGTTCCCCTCGAAGCGAATGGTGGAGATGCGGACCTTGGCCCCCTCGTCGATCTTGAAGACGACCTTGCGGTTGTTGCCCCCCACGTCCTCGATCACCGGCTCCACGGTGGCACTGGCGTACCCCTCCTTGGCGTACACCTCGCCGATCGCCCGGCGGATGCGCTGCACCTCCGAGAGGCGCAGTGGCACGTTGCGGTAGAGCGTCACGTTCTGCTCGTCCAGCTTCTCCCGGATCGAGGAGGTGGACAGCTTCTTGTTGCCCACGAAGGCGTACTCGCTGACCTTGGGCCGCTCCTTGAAGGTGACGACGAGCCGCACCTTGCCCGGTTCGATCTCCTCCGTCTCCACCTTCAGGTCTTCCACCAGCCCGGATTCCCAGAACTTCTTGAAGTTCTTCGCGATCTCCTCCTCGTCGAAGGGGTCGCCCGCGGAAACGCCCAGGTAGTACTCGACGGTCTCCTGGCTGATGCTGACGCCGCCCTCCACGCGGATCTCTTCCACCACCGCCGGAGGCGTGGCAGCACCCGCTGCCGACGCCACCGCCGCCCCCAGCACCACCAGCAGAAGGCGGCAGAGCCGCGGCACGCCTCGCACCCGCCCTCCGCCCGGCCGCGGCGGAAGGTCTCGACTCCCACCAGGTCCCGACACCCTCTCCACCTCGCACATCATGCGGCCCTCCCCAGGCGCAGCACGCGGTCGCAGCGCCCGGCAAGGGCCTCGTTGTGGGTCACGATAACACTGGACAGCCCGCGGCTCAAATGGATCGCGCGCAGCAGGTCGAAGAGCGCCTCGGCCGCGGCCGCGTCCAGGTTGCCCGTGGGTTCGTCGGCGAGGAGGAGCTCCGGCCCTCCCACCAGGGCGCGTGCCACCGCCCCCCGCTGCTGCTCGCCCCCCGACAGCTCGTCCGGAAAGTGGCGGCACCGCTCGGCGAGGCCGAGACTGGCCAGCAGCTGGCGGGCCGCCCCCAGCGCCTGCCGGTGACTCTCGCCGGCGATGAGGCGCGGCATGGCCACGTTCTCCTCCAGGGAGAACTCGGGGAGCAGGGCGTGGAACTGGAACACGAAGCCGATCTTTTCGTTGCGCCAACGGGCCCGCTCCCCCGCCGAGAGCGTGGCCACCGCCCGGCCGAAGAGGTGCAGCTCGCCGGCCTCCGGGCGGTCGAGCAGGCCGAGGAGGTGGAGAAGCGTGGATTTCCCGACGCCGGACGGCCCCACCACGGCGAGCATCTCCCCCCGGGCCACCACCAAATCGAGCCCCCGGAGCACCTCCACCCGGCGCGCCCCCTCGCCGTACCCCTTGACGAGGCCCACCGCCCGCACCACCTCACTCATAGCGAAGCCCCTCCAGCACATCGCGCCGCGCTGCTGCGCGCGCCGGGGCCAGGGAAGCGAAGAGCGCCGCGGTCACCGAGATGGCGATCACCACCGCCACGGCGCCAGCGGTCACGCGGAACGGCACGTGCGAGAGCAGGAAGACGCCGCGCGGCAGCGGCAGCAGCCGCGTGCGGTCCAGGAGAGTGGCCAGGGCCCCGCCCACACCCGTCCCCACCACCCCGCCCAGGGCGCCGATCCCCAGGCCCAGCAGGAGGAAGAGCCGGAAAATCGCCCGGGGTTCGAGCCCCAGCGCGGAGAGGATGGCCACATCGGCACGCTTCTCCGCCGCCAGCAGTGCCAGATTGCACAGCAAGTTCAAGGCGGCGACGACGATCACCAGCGCCACCCCGAGGCCGATCATCGCCCGCTCCAGCTGCAGCGCCGCCAGGAGCGGCCGATTGAGCGCCTGAAAGGAGACCACCTCCACGCCCTCCGGCACTTCCCCTTGCACGCTGGATGCCACCTCCCAGGCGCGGCGCGAATCGCGGGCCCGCAGCTCCGCGAACTGCACCGCCCCGTCCCCCACCAGGGCCGCACCCGCTGCGGGGCGCATGCGGATCACGGCGCGCTCGTCGGTGGGGCGGCTGGAGGTCACCTCGGTCACCGTGAGGGTGCGGCGCACCGGCAGCGGCCCCAGGGGTGTCAGGCTGGTGCGGGGACTGGCCACGGTGACGCGGGAGCCCGCCCCCAGCACCAGCCGTGCCGCCAGGACGCGGTTGATCTCCACACCCGCCGCCGCGTCGTCCAGCTCCAGCGCCGCCGGGACCGCGCCGTTCTCGCTCACCGCCCACACCGTGGCGGTAGTCACCACCCGCACCTCGAGCTCCGGGTGGCGCTGCCGCAGCTCGGCGAGCCACGGCCCTCCGGGTAGCGCGCCGCCGCGGCGGGGCCGCAGCCGGGCGTGCACGCCGCTCTCCCGCAACTCGGTCCGGATGGTGGACTGGAATCCCTCCAGCAGGGCCAGCGTCAGGGTCAGCGCCGCGGCACCCAGGGCCATGGCTAGGAACGAGATGGCGCTCACCGCCGCGACGTGGGTGCGGCGCTTGAGGCCGAGCAGGTAGCGGCCAGCAATCAGCCCGGTGGCGCGCACCGCCTCCCCTCCCCCCCCTGCCTGCTCCCCCCGCCTGAATCGTACCCGAGCGGCGGGCGATTGGACGGGCGCAGCCGCACTACCCCTCCCGGGGCCGGAGCAGCGGGAAGAGGATCACGTCGCGGATCGAGGCCGAGTCGGTGAGCAGCATCACCAGGCGATCGATCCCGATCCCCTCGCCGGCGGTGGGGGGCATCCCGTGCTCCAGGGCGAGCAGGTAATCCTCGTCCACCACCCCGCCCCCCGCCCGCACCTGCTCCTCGAAGCGTTGCCGCTGGTCGTCGGGGTCGTTGAGCTCGGAGAAGGCGTTGGCGAGCTCCATCCCCCCGGCGTACAGTTCGAACCGCTCCACCGTCTCCGGGTCGTCGGGGCACCGCTTGGCCAGGGGGGAAATCTCCGCCGGGAAATCGGTGATGAAGGTGGGGTCGAGCAGGTGCGACTCGGCCGTGGCCTCGAAGATCTCCGCCAGCAGCTTCCCCGAGGGCAGCCGCTGCGCGTCGTCCACCCCCAGCCGGCTGGCCGTTCGCTCCAGGCGGGACCGCTCCCCGAAATCCTCCGGTTGCAAGTCCGAGTGGGCCAGGATCGCCTCGCGCATGCTCAGGCGGCGCCAGGGCGGCGTCAGGTCGATGGTGGTTCCCTTCCACCGCACCACCGTGCCCCCCGTCACCTCCGCCGCGATCCCCGCCAGCATCTCCTCCGTGAACGGCATGAGGTCCTGGTAGTCGGCGTACCCCCAGTAAAACTCCAGCATCGTGAATTCGGGGTTGTGATGGGTGGAGATGCCCTCGTTGCGAAAGTTGCGGTTGATCTCGTAGACGCGCTCGAACCCTCCCACCACCAGCCGCTTGAGGTACAGCTCGGGCGCGATCCGCAGGTAGAGGTCCATGTCCAGGGCGTTGTGGTGGGTGACGAAGGGGCGGGCGGTCGCCCCGCCCGGAATGGGCTGCATCATCGGCGTCTCGACTTCCAGAAACCCGTGGCGGTCGAGGAAACGGCGCAGCGCCGCCACCACCGCGGCGCGCACGCGAAACACCCGCCGCGAGTTAGCGTTGGTGGCCAGATCCAGGTAGCGCAGGCGCGCCCTGAGCTCGCGATCGGCGAGGCCGTGCCACTTCTCCGGCCACGGCTGCAAGGCCTTGGCCAGCACCGTCACCCGCTCCGCCCGCACCGTGAGCTCGCCGGTGCGCGTCCGGAACAGCATCCCCTCCGCCCCCCAGAAATCGCCCAGGTCGAGGGTATCCAGGAGCGAAAACACCTCCGGCGGCACCTCGTCGCTCCGCAGGTAGACCTGCAGGCGCTCGTCGCCGTCCGAGAGATCGAAAAAGCAGGCCTTGCCGTGGCGGCGCACCGCCGTCACCCGACCCGCCACCCGCACCCGCCGGGCCTGCCGTCCCAGCTCCGCCGCATCCAGCTCGCGGGACGCGGCCACCACCTCGCTCACCCGCCCGTCCACGCGGAACCGCGCCGGGAAGGGCTCGACGCCACGACGGCGCAGCTCCTCGAGCTTCCCTCGCCGGTTTGCCCGCAGCGTCTCCAGCGGCTCCACCGTTCCACCCCCTGCGCTCGCGCGCCAAAGCGGCGCATTCTAGCACGCCGTGGCAGGCGGCCGAGGGTACCGCCTCCTCTGTAGAACATCACCTTCTAACGATACATTGTTTGTCGCTACTGGGCAGCTGGTCATTTTCTCCGATAGCTTGACAAACGGGGCGGGTCTACCCCAAGCTGACACTATGGTGACGTGGCCGCTGCGATGACCATCCGACTGTCGCCCAGGTTGGGCGATCCCGGCCCCTGAGCGACCGACCGATCCCGTCGGCAACGGTGAGCCTCGTCCCCGTCCCACTGGCGGCCTCCCGGTCGGCGGCGAGGCCGGAGCTTCCGAGAGGAAACGGAAAGGAGGACCCATGACCCGACACGTCTGGATCCCAGCCCTGGCTCTGCTGGTCGCGATCGCGGCCGGGGCCGGGCCGAAACCCCCGGGGGAGGAGTGCGCGGCGTGTCACGACACCGTCGTGGCGAAGTTCGGCTCCACCGTGCACGCCCGTCTGCGCCCCTTCGAATTACCACAGGGCCTGACCGCGTGCGCGTCGTGCCACGGCGACCCCGCGGCGCACCTGGAGAGCGGCGAGGCGGAGAGCCTCGTGCGCTTCGGGAAGGACGCGGCCGCCGACAGCGGCGCCTGCCTGGCCTGCCACGGAGCGCGCGGCATGTCCGAGTGGCACGCCACCGCGCACGCCGGCGAGCTGGGTTGCACCTCGTGCCACAGCATCCACGGCAGCTCGAGGCCGGCGGAGCGCTGCGCCTCCTGCCACGCCGAGGTGGTCGCCCTGACCACCGCCCCGTCCCACCACCCGATCCGCGAGGGGAAGATGTCCTGCGCCTCCTGCCACAACGTCCACGCCGCCAACCCCGGCGCCCTGGCCACGCCGCAGCGCCTCAACGACCTGTGCACCTCCTGCCACGCCGCCAAGGAGGGGCCGTTCATCTTCCAGCACGAGCCCGTGGAGGAGGACTGCAGCATCTGCCACACCCCGCACGGCTCGGCGGCCAACCACCTGCTCACCGCCAACGAGCCGTTCCTCTGCCTGCAGTGCCACGAGTTGCACTTCCACACCGGTCTTGCCACCGTGGCCCAGAGCGGCCTCGTCACGATCGGCGGGAAGAACTACCCCAACGTGCTGGGCGAGCACGGTTTCCAGCGTGCCTTCGGCACCAAGTGCACGCAGTGCCACACGCAGATCCACGGGTCGGACCTGCCCAGCCAGGGGGTGCCGAGCCGGGGCACCGGGCTGGTGCGATAGGGAGGGTGCCATGAGACGACCGCGATTCCTTCCGCTCGCTGCCTCTGCTTTCCTCCTCGCGCTGCCCCTCGGGGCCGAGGAGATGCGCGGCACCGTCGAGGTGGCTGGCCGCAGCAGCTCCACCGACGGCAACACCAACCTGGCGGCCGAGTACCGCGACACCGATTCGGGGACGGAACTGCGCGCCGCCATCGAGGGGGCGTTCGAGGAGCTGTACCTGGCCCTGGCCGCCGACCTCCGCTCCGACAGCGACCAGCGGGTCTCTCTCACCGTGGATGCCAGCCGCCTGGTCCGCTCCCATACCACCTACACGCGGCTCCCGCACCGCCTCCCCCACGACCCCCTGGACAACCTGCGCGGCTCCATCTCCGACGTCAAGGTGATCTGGTCCACCGACCTGGAACCCACGGCCCAGTACGGGATCCGCTTCGACGAGCTCACCAACCGCAACGAGTTCCAGCTCGCCTCCCTCCCCTGGCTCACCGTCACCACCGACCTGCGCGAGCAGTGGCGGCAGGGGCACAGGCAGTCGCTGGCCCTCTCCCACTGCTCCACCTGCCACCTGCAGTCGCAGGGCCGCGAGGTGAACGAGCACACCCGCGAGGCGGGGCTCGCCGCCCGCGCCATCTTCGGCGGCTGGAGCGCCACCGCCCGCGTGGCCCGGCGCGACCTGCGCGAGCGGGCTCCCGACCCGACCCGCACCTACGAGCTGGTGGAGCACCCGGCGCAGCGCACGCCGCTCTTCCGCGACCGCATGCAGTACGACGCCCGCAACGGCGCGCTCGCCTACGATGTGGTCCCCACCACCAGCAAGGACGTGGCCCGAGTCGAACTGGCCAACGGCAACCTGGGCGGCTTCGCCGTGGCCCTGGCCGGGGTGAAGACTCGCCTCACCAACACCGCCACCGACAACCAGGTGGAGTACCGGGGAGCCTCCCTGCTCCTCGCCCGCCGCATCGGCAGCAAGGGCAACCTCGCCGTGCGCGCGCGCACCTACTCGATCGGCTCCACCGACTACTTCGTGGACACCACCGAGCCCGCCGCCGCCGCCGGCCCCTACGCGGGGAAGACCTACCGCGAGCGCTACGGCCTCGACCCCGACTTCCTCCGCCGCTCCGCCATCGATCGCTCGGTGCAGGAGGCCACGGCCCGCTACACCCACCGGCTGCGGCCCGGCTCCACCGTCACCGCGCAGTACGACGTGCGGGCCATCGACCGGGACACCTACCAGGTGGCCGTGGGCGAAACCACCACCCTGGAGCAGCGTCTCCGCCTCGCCACCACGCTGCGGCCCGCCAAGGGCCTCACCCTGCGGGCGTCCGCTTCCTACGCGGACATCCGGCACCCCTTCGCCATCGTGGACGGAGCCTGCAACCTAGAGCCGCTCCAGACGACCCCCACCAGCTCGCCCCTCGTGCCCGGCTCGGTGCAGTACTGGCAGATCCACGCCGGCCGCGTCGCGGACCTCTCGGCCTCGCCTTCGTCCTGGGCTGAGCTCAAGCTCTCGGGCACCTACCAGCTCGGCAGCTCGTCCATGGCCGCCCTGTCGCTGCGCTACTGGGACGGCGCCAACAGCGACCAGGACTTGAACCAGTGGTCCCGCACCCTGATGGCGGCCACGGCCAGCTGGAACTGGGCGCCCGCGGAAACGTCGGAAATCCACGTGGCGGCCAGTTACGGCACGCGCGAGCTGGAGCAACACCTCTGCATTCCCCTCATGGATGGTTGAGCGGGCGGTGCCACACTCGGCCAGTTTGGCTCGAGCAGCGATACCGCACGCAACCAGTCCATCTACCGCACCATCTCGGCCGGCGGTTCCCTGAAAGCCTCCGAGCGCATCACCCTCGCGCTGGACGCCAGCTACACCAAGGCCACCGAGGCCATGGACGCCCTCGATCTCTCCGCGCCGGCGGCGATCCTGGAGAAGTTGCACTACAGCAGCTACGATTTCTCCGAGTTTCACCTCTACTCCAACCTCAACAGCGACACCCTCGACCTGACGCTGCACGGCGAGGCGCGCCTCGCCGGCCGGCTGTCGGGGACCTTCGCCGCCTCGTACCTGGACGTGACGGACAACACCCCGTACCTGGAGGATCAGACCGGCAACCTCACCTTCTTCACGGTGGGCCTGCGCTGGGCCTTCTGATCCTCTCCTCGTAACCGCGGCGGGGGGCCGCCCCGCCCCCCCCCCCCGCCCCGCGCCCCCCCCCCCCCCACCCCCCCCCCACCCCCCACCCCCGGCACGAGCTCAGAGCGCCGGGGTGAGACTAATTTAATAATAT
>JBBISY010000060.1:0-12972 GCA_037441065.1 Acidobacteriota bacterium
GTGGAGCGTGCGCGAGGTGGAGCGCCGCGCAGACGAACCGCACCGCCGCCGCGCGCCGCGGCCCGTGGACCCGGAAACCGCGGCTGCCGCCGAGCGGCTATCCCTCTCCCTCGGGGCCCGGGTCGAGATCGTGCGGGCCCGCCGCGGCGGCCAGCTGCGCATTCACTTTCGTGACGAGCAGGAACTCATCCGTCTCTTCCGCTCGCTCACCCGGGAGAAGTCATGAAGAAGCACGACGTGAGCCTCAACGGCTTCCTCGATCAGGGGTGCACGGTGCGCGGCGACGTGGAGTTTGCCGATCTTCTGCGCATCCATGGGCACGTGATCGGCAAGGTCACCAGCGAGCACGAGCTGCTGGTCGGCGAAGGGGGGGTGGTGGAGGGCGAGGTGTGCGTGGGACGGCTCATCGTTGCGGGCACGGTGAGCGGCACGGTGCGTGTCACCGAGGGGGTGGTGGTGCACGCCTCGGGTCGCGTCGCCGCGGAGGTGTTCACGCCCAGCCTGGTGGTGGACAAGGGGGGCGTGGTGGACGGGACGATCCACATGTCGGCCGGGGCGCCACCCCCCGCCCGCTCTTGACTTGGGGCGACAATGCGACTAGGTTGCAGTTGCGAGACCGGTCACCGGCCTGCGGGGAGGCGAGTATGAAACGCGTCGAGAAGCTGTTCATCCAGTACCTCCACGACAACGGTCTGAAAGTGACACGGGAACGCCTCGCGCTGCTCGAGGAGCTGTTCAGCTCCGCCGAGCACCTGGACGCCGATTCCCTCTTCCTCAAGCTGCGCCGCCGCGAAAAGGGGGTGTCGCGGGCCACCGTTTACCGTACCCTCGACCTGCTGGTGAGCTGCGGCCTGGCGCGCAAGTCGCGCCTGGGCCGGGAGCACTACGTCTACGAGCCGGTGACCCCCGGCAAGCACCACGACCATATGGTGTGTACCCAGTGCGGCCGCATCCTAGAGTTCTTCGACCCCGAGCTGGAAGCCCGCCAGGAAGAGATTTGCCGCTCCCGCAACTTTCGCCCCACCTTTCACTCCCTCCAGATCCAGGGTGTGTGCGCCGAGTGCCATGGCAGCGACTAGCTTCCCGCTCCCGCCGCGCCGCGCCGCGCGGCATGCGGCGCGCCGGTAGCGGCCGCGGCGGGTCTTCCCCCATGGACGCCGCAGCGAACACCATCCCTGCCGGGGCGCCGACCGTCCTCCTCATCGGCAACCCCAACGTGGGCAAGAGCGTGGTGTTCGGACGCCTGACCGGGCGCTACGCCACCGTCGCCAATTACCCCGGGACCACCATCGAGGTGGCGCGGGGGCGCGCCGGCGGCCTTCCCGGCAAACCGACCCTGGTGGATACGCCGGGCACCAACTCCCTCACCCCCCAGTCGGAGGACGAGAAGGTGGCCCGTGACATCCTCCTGGACGAGCCCGGGGCAGTGGTGATCCAGGTGGGCGACACGAAGAACCTCCGGCGCACCCTCTACCTCACCCTGCAGCTCGCGGAGCTGGGGCGGCGCCAGATCCTCGTGCTCAACCTGCAGGACGAGGCCCGGGACCTGGGCATCCGCGTGGATGCCCGCCGCCTGGAGCAGGCGCTGGGCATCCCCGTGCTCCCGGCGACGGCCACTCGCGGGGCGGGCCTGGAGGCCATCCCGAGGCGCCTCGAAAGCGCAGCCGTGGCGCGCTTCCAGCCCGTCTACCCGCCGCCGGTGGAGGAGGCCATCCAGGAGGCAAGCGCCCTGCTGCCGGAGCAGGTGGGCGAGGGACGGCGCGGCGTGGCGCTCATGCTGCTCGCCGGCGACCGCACCCTGGCCGAGTGGCTGGCGGCGCATCTCCCGCCTGCCGCCCGTGCCGCGGTGGAGGGTGTGCGGGGCCGGCTGGACCGGACGCTGGCCGCCCCCGCTGCCGGGGTGATTTCCCGCACCCGCCACCGCTTCGTCGCCCAGCTGCTGCGCGACGTCTTCAGCGCGGACCGGGCGGTGCGGGGTTCCCTGCGCGACCGCCTGGGCATGCTCGCCATGCACCCCCTGTGGGGCGTTCCCGTTCTCCTGGTGGTGCTGGCGGCAGCCTACGGCTTCGTGGGCTGGTTCGGGGCGGGGGTGCTGGTGGACGCGGTGGAGGAGGGGCTGTTCGGGAGGTACCTCAACCCGAAGGCGGTGGCCCTCGCCGACCGCCTCCTCCCCTGGGGGTGGCTGCGGGATCTCCTCGTGGGTCCCTACGGTCTCCTCACCATGGCCCTCACCTACGCCCTGGCCATCGTCCTGCCCGTGGTGGGGACGTTCTTCATCTTCTTCGGCGTGCTGGAGGACTCGGGGTACCTGCCCCGCCTGGCGGTGATGGTCAACCGGCCCTTCGCGGCGGTGGGGCTGAGCGGCAAGGCCGTGCTCCCCATGGTGCTGGGCCTGGGCTGCGACACCATGGCGACCCTCACCGCGCGCATCCTGCCCACCCGCAAGGAGCGCATCATCGTCACGCTCCTGCTCGCCCTGGGGGTGCCCTGCTCGGCGCAGCTGGGGGTGATCCTGGCCCTGCTGGGGTCCGTCTCCCCGCTGGGCACCCTCGTCTGGGCCGGGGTGGTGCTCGCCACCCTGGTGGCGGTGGGGTGGGCCGCAGCGCGCGTCGTGCCGGGCCGGAGCGCCGACTTCGTGCTCGAGGTGCCGCCGCTACGCTGGCCGCGGCTGGCCAATTTGGCGGTCAAGACGGTGGCGCGCACCGAGTGGTACCTGCGGGAGGCGGTCCCGCTGTTCGTCGCCGGCACCCTCCTCCTCTTCCTCCTGGACCGGACCGGGCTGCTCCTCCACCTGCAGCGCCTCGCCCGGCCGGTGGTGGTGGGGCTGCTCGACCTCCCCGCGGAGGCCGCGAATTCGTTTCTCGTGGGGTTCCTGCGCCGCGACTACGGGGCGGCCGGCTTCTTCACCCTGCGCCAGCGCGGCCTCCTGGATGGGGTGCAGACCGTGGTCTCCCTCGTCGTCATCACCCTGTTCGTGCCGTGCATCGCCAACTTCTTCATGATGGTCAAGGAGCGCGGCCTCGCCGCGGCCTCGGCCATGGTGGCGTTCATTGTTCCGACCGCCTTTCTCGTCGGGGCGGCCGTGAACGCCGTGCTCCGGCTCCTCGAGGTGCCGCTGTGAGCGAGATGGTACGGTGTCCCCTGTGCGGCTGCCGATTTCCGCCGGTTCCCAGCTGTCCAGCCGGCTGCCCGCTGGCGCACCGCTGCCGTTCGCTGTGCTGTCCCAACTGCGGCTACCGCTTCGTCACCACCTCGCGGCTAGCCGCCTGGCTGGAACGTCTGCTGCGACGGGGAGGTGCGGGTGAGTGACGAGCACGCGTTGTACGGACGGCCACCGGCGGCGGCCCGGGAAGAGGTGCTCGAGGAGCTGTGGACGGCGCACGAGGCGCGCACCCCCCTGTCCATCTCGCACCTCGCCCGGAGTATCCACGCCGGTGCCGACGAGGGGTGGGGCGGGGTGGTGCAGGAACTGGTCGAGTCGGGTCTCGTCGCCCTTCAGGACGGGGTACTGTCCCTCACCGAGAGCGGCCAGCTGCGCGCGCGCGAGCTGGTCAGGCGGCACCGCCTCGCCGAGGTGCTGTTCTACCAGGTTCTCGACCTGCCCATGGAGCTCACCGAGCAGCACGCCTGCACCGTGGAGCACGTGCTCACCGCCGAGGCCACCGACGCCGTGTGCTCGTTCCTCGGCCATCCCCCGGTCTGCCCCCACGGCCGCCCCATCCCCCCCGGGGAATGCTGCACCGCCCTCACCCGCAAGGTGGCCCCGCTGATCACTCGGCTCGCCGATCTGGCGCCCGGCGAGCGCGGCACCATCGTGCTGGTGGCCCCCCGCCACCGGGACCGCCTGGCGCAACTCACCGACCTGGGCCTCACCCCGGGCGCCGTCGTCCACCTCATCCAGCGCCAGCCCTCCTTCGTGGTGGAGGTGGACCGCACACTCCTCGCCCTGGAGGACGACATTGCCGCTGGCATCTACCTCCGCCTTGCCACCGAGTGGTGAGGGGCTAGTGGGCGCCTTCCGCCGCTCCCGACGCGGGTGCCACGAGGAGGCGCACGAAGCGCCGCCGCCCCACCTGGAGGAGCAGCCGCCGCCCCGCGGGGGTGGCGACACGGGCCGCCGGGTCGCGGACCGGCTCGCCCTCCAGGCGAACCCCCCCCTGCTGCATGAGCCGGCGCGCCTCCGATGTGGAAGAGGCGAGCCCCGCCTGGGCCACCAGCACCGCCAGGGGGGTGGTTTCGCTGCGGCACGCCACGGTGACCTCCGCCACCTCCTCGGGTAGCTCGCGCCGCTGGTGCACGCGCCGAAAGGCCAGCTCCGCCTCGTGCGCCGCTGTCTCGCCGTGAAAGTCCCCGGTCACCGTGCGCGCCAGCTCGAACTTGATCTCCATGGGGTGCCGCTCCCCCGCCGCGGCCGCGCGCTGCAGCGCCTCGATCTCGGCCCTCGGGCGGTCGGTGAGAAGCAGCCAGTACCGCCACATGAGCTGGTCGGAGATGGACATGAGCTTGCCGAACATCTCCTCGGGGGGGTCCTCCACGGCCACGTAGTTCCCCAAGGACTTGGACATCTTCTCGACCCCGTCCAGCCCCTCCAGGAGGGGGAGCGTCATGACGATCTGCGGCGGCTTGCCCAGCTTCCCCATCAGGTCGCGCCCCACCAGCAAGTTGAAGAGCTGGTCGGTTCCCCCCAGCTCCACGTCGGCTTCCAGCGCCACCGAGTCGTAGGCCTGCGCCACCGGGTACAGCAGCTCGTGCAGCGCCACCGCCTCGCCGCTGGCCAACCGCTTCGCGAAGTCGTCCCGCTGCAGCATCTGCGCCACGGTCACCTGGGCCGTGAGGCGGATCCAATCCTCCGAAGAGAGGGCGGCGAGCCAGCGGGAGTTGAACTCCACCACCGTGCGCTCCGGGTCCAGGAGGCGGAACACCTGCCGTTTGTACGTTTCGGCGTTGGCGGCCACCTGCTCCCGCGTGAGCTGGGGGCGGGTCGTCTTCTTGCCGGTGGGGTCGCCGATCATGCCGGTGAAGTCGCCAATCAGGAACACCACCCGGTGTCCCAACTGCTGGAAGTGCCGCATCTTGCGGATGACGACCGTGTGCCCGAGGTGGAGGTCCGGCGCCGAGGGGTCGAACCCCACCTTGACGGTCAGGGGCCGGCCGCTGCGAGCCGCCGCGCGGAGGCGGTCCTCCAGATCCTCGACCCGCACCACGTCCACGCACCCCTTGACGAGCAGGTCCAACTGCTCGGCGATCGCTGCCCCCCGCGCCATGGCGCCCACCTCCTGCCGCGTCGGTTACCGACGCGGGCGGGATTCTCGCACACCCCGCCGGGGCGGAGCGGGGGGCGGCGGGGCCGGGCCGCTGGCAAAGCGCAGCAGCTGCTCCCAGACCGCCAACCCCGCGAGAACGGCGCCCACCTCCTCCGGCTCTACGGCACCCAGCGACTCCACCCGCGCCAGCATGGGGAGAAAGCGGGAGGCCGCCCGCCGCGCCGTCGCGGGGAGCAGATCCCCGGAGACCGCCGCCAGGAGCTCGTCGCGAGCTCGACTCAGGGCGGCAGCATCGGGTGGCCGCCGCGCCTCCTGCCACGCCGCGGCCAGCGCCTGGTCCAGGGCCGGCACGTCACCCTCCCGCGTGGCCTCCACCAGGAGCGCCAGCCGGCCCGGCGCGGACTGCCAGCGCGCCACAACCCCCGGCATGGCGCGCAGCCGCCCCCGCAGCACCTCCCCCGCCACGGCTGCGGCCGCGGACGGGAGCAGCTCCACCACGGCGAGGATGTGCGCCTGGCCCTCGGCGCCGGTCCAGCGCAGGGTCGGCCCGCTGGGGAGGACCTGACTCACCACGCCCGCCTCGGGAAGCGCCGAGAGGAACTTGGCCGCCACCTCCGTCGCCTCTTCGGCACCCCCTGGCACCCCCACCGAAACCGCGAGGGCGTCCCCCCGCACCGCCCGGGCCAGGCCCAGCGCGTCGGCCGCCCGTGCCAGAAGCGGCGCCTCCTCCCCGGCCGGCGGCACGGCGAGACACTCCGCCAAGAGCTCCAGCGCGGCTTCGGCATCGCCCGCTGGCGCGGCCACAGCAGCCGTGGCCACCCCCAGCACCTCGCCCTGCCAGGCGAACCACCCCCGCTCGGCCGAGCGGCGGCTGAACGTCGCCAGGCTGGCACCAGCCGCGGCAGGTGTGACGCCAGCCAGCGCCACCCCCACTGCCGCCACGTCCGCCGCCAGCACGTGGGCTGCCACCGACGCGCCGTTGTCCAACGTTGTCGTGGCCTCGCCCAAGCCCCGGCGCTCGCGCACGACAAGTCGGGCCGCTCCCGGGTGCCCTTCCAACACCGAGCGGGCGAGGGCCAGCAGCGTCTCGCCGTCCACCCACTGGCTCGCCAGGCTGCCGGCGACGCTCCCCCCCGCTGCGAGGCGAGTGACCAACTCCACCGCCACTCCCCGCCCATCCACCGCCCAGCGCAGCCGCCGTCGGTCCACCTGCGCCCGCGCGGCCGCCAGCGCCTCGCCCGGCACCGGCGCCCGGAGCTGCGCCGCCAGCGCCTGCCGCAAGCGCGGCAAGAGCACGGGTGGGTCCTCCTCCGGCGCGGGGGCCAGCAGGGCGAGCACGATGCACCCCTGGGTGCCCGTCACGTCCACGCGCAGGCCGGGGAAGGCCGGGCGCAGCGAAGCCTGCAACCACGCGGCCAGGATCGGCAGGAGATCGAAGCGGGGATCCGCCGGGCCGGGGACGGGCAACTGCAGTTCCACCGCGTCCTCGCTCCCCCGCACCACCTCCACTCTCCCCTCGGCCAGGGAACAGCGCCCCGCCGGTGCCGCTGGCCCAGCCCCCGCCGCCAGGGTGCCCAACGGTCCGACCAGCTCCCGCGCTGGCAGGGGTCCCAGGGCGACCGCTGCCGCCACCCCGTACCCTGCCAGCGCCCGCGCCAGCTCCGCCAGGCCCGCCGGCGCGCGGACAGCCGGCAGCGAGAGCAGCACCACCCGGTAGGGGGGCCTGGCCACGACCTCGGCCCCCCCCTCCGCAAGCCCCGCCGGGAGGGCGCCGCCAGGAGGTAGGGCGAGCCCCACGTGTTCCAGGTCGCCCCCTGGCGTCTCCACCACCGCCACCGGAAGCCCCGCTTCGGTGGTGAACTCGCTCACGGCCTGGGCCGCACACCAACCGGCGCCCAGCAGGCAGCACAGCACCTTCGCCAGCGCTCGCACGCCGCTATCATACCCAGGTGCCGCTCCACCCCCTCTCGGCTCGGGTCCTCCTGGCCTCCTGGGCGTCGGCGCTCCTCCTCTGGCCGGTGGCCTGGCTCGTCGCGCCGGTGGCACAGGGTCTCGGCACCGTGGCCGCTGGCGGCAGCTGGATCGGGGTGTCGGCCCCGTGGGGGGGCGTCCCCTGGGGCCTCGTCAACGAACCGGCCATCGCCTTCGCCGCGTCGCGGGCGGCCCTGCTCGGTTACTGGCTGCCGCCCCTCCTGGTCCCCGCCCTCCTGGGGGTGGGCCTCGCCTGGCTGGCCCCCACCGGCCGGGGCTGGGTGGGCGAGCTCGCCCTCTTCCAGCTGGTCGCCGGTCTGTGCGTGGCGGGGCTGGGGTGGGGGGCGCTGCTGGGCCTCGAGGATGGCGCGGCGGCCGGTCTCCGCACCTTCTGGCGCGTGCCCATCGGTGTGACGCTGGGGGTGGCGCTGGCGTCGGCTATCGGGGGTGCTGTCCTGGCCGTGGCACGGCTCGGCGCTCACCTCTGGCACGCGCCGGGGGGACCGACGCGGCGTCGCCGACTCCTCCTCGCCCTCCTCCACCTGGCCTTACCCTCCCTCGCCTGGGTGCTGGCTGCTGCCGGGCTCGGCTTCCCGCTCCAGCGGGCGCCCCTCCTGGGGGTGCTGGCGGTGGTGGTGGGGGGCGCCGCCGGTGCCGCCCTGCTGGTGCCGCACGCGGCGCTGCATCGGCCCTCGCCCCTGTCGGGGCTCACCCTGGCCGCCCTCGTCCTGGGCGGCGTGCTGGTCGCAGCGGCCTTCTCCTGGTTCGGCGGGAGGAGCGGGGGTGCGGCCAAGGCCGTGCTCTGGGGGGCCGAGCGCGCCACCAGCAACGTGCGGCCCGGCCTCGCGCGCGTGACCCTCACGCCGCCCCTCGGCCCGAAAGCACGGCGGGGATCGTCCGGAGCAGGATCTTGAGGTCGAGCCAGAGCGACCAGCCGTCAATGTAGGCCAGGTCCAGCGCCATCCAGGTGGCGAAGTCGACCTCGGAGCGGCCCGACACCTGCCACAGACCGGTGAGCCCCGGCTTCATGGCCAGGCGGCGCCGCTGCCACGGCTCGTACCGCTCCACCTCTTCAGGGATCGGCGGCCGTGGCCCCACCAGCGACATGTCGCCCCGCAGCACGTTCCACAGTTGCGGGAGTTCGTCCAGCGACGAGCGCCGCAGCAGTCTCCCCACCCGCGTCACCCGCGGATCGTCGGGCGCCTTGAAGGCCGGGCCGTCCATCACGTTGAGGTGGGCCACCACCTCGCGCTGCTGCTCCGCCCCCACCACCATGGTCCGGAACTTCAAGAGGAGGAACCGCCTGCCCCGCAGCCCACAGCGCCACTGGCGGTAGAGCACCGGTCCCGGCGAGGAGAGCTTCACCGCCACCGCGATGACCAGCAGCAGTGGCGCCGACACCACCAACCCCGCCGCGGCCAGCACCACGTCCAGGACCCGCTTGACGAAGATGGGCAAGGGAGCGCTGGGCGCCGGCGCCACGGTGAGGAGCGGTACTCCCTCCAAGGCCTCGATCTCCAGATGGGGCCGGGCGTGGGGGAAGGGCCACAGCGCCACGCGCACCCGCACCCCCAGCTCGTGGCAGCGCAACACCAGCTCCTCCACGCTGGGCAGCGTGCGCAGCGGGACCGCCAGCACCACCTCGTCCACCACCTCCGCGGTGAGGAACTGCGGCAGGCTGTCCAGATCGGCCACCACCGGGATCCCGTCCACCTGGCCGCGCCCGCAGCCGTCGGCGTCCACCAAGCCCTGGACGGTATAGCCCCAAGCCCTGCGAGCCGCGATGAGGCGGGCCAACTCCACCGCTTCGGGGCCGCAACCCACCACCACCACCACCCGTTCCGGCGCCTCCAGCAGCTTGCGGCCCCACGCCGTGCGTCGCTCCGCCACCCGCGACGCCGCGAGGGCCGCCGCGTTGAGAGCGCAGAACAGCACCAAGAACGGCCGCGACACGAACTGCAGACGGAACAGGTAGCCGGCTGCGGCGATCGCCAGGCCGCCCAGGACCGCCACCCGCACGGCACGAAGCACGTCGCGCCGCAGCGACACCACGTTGCCGGGTGCCGCCGGCCCCAGGGCCGCCAGCAGCACCGGCCACACGGCCACCACCGCCAGGAGGAGCGGCAGGTAGTCGCGCAGCGGGTAGAGGCCGCCGGGGAACGGTCCCGGCAGCAGGCGGGGCAGGACGTGCGAGCGCAGCTGGTGGGCGACCACGAAGCTGGCCACCGTGACCAGTACGTCCCACAGCATCCGGCGGTAGGCGATCAGCTGCGCCGGTTCCCTGAGCACAACGCCTCCAGTGCCTGCTCGTAGGCTCGCGCCACGTCGTCCCAACGGTACCGCGCCCGCACCCGCGCCCGGGCGGCCGCCCGCAGACGCGTTGCCTCCGCACCCTCCGCCGGGAACCGGCCCAGCTGCTCGGCCAGCGCGGTAGGTCCCGCAAAGGTGAACGGCACCCCGGCGTCCCCCACCACCTCGCGGTTCGGGCCGTTGTCCAGGTAGAAGACCAGGCGGCCGGCCCCCAGGGCCTCCACCAGCGCCGGGTGGGTGCCGCCCACCTCGGTGGCGTGGATGTAGGCCCGGGCGTGGAACAGCAACTCCCGGTAGGCCTCGCCGTACCGCGCCCCGGCCAGGAGGACGCGGGGATCGGCCGCCGCCAGCTCGCGCACCCGCTGTACCAGCGCCGGCGCGTAGGGGGCATCGCCCAGCAGCACCAGCGGGATATCCAGCGCCACCCGGCGGTACGCCTCCACCACCCGGTCGGGGTTGTTCTCCGGTTCGAAGCGGGACACGTACAGGAAGTAGCCCTCCGGGCGCAGCCCCAACTCGGCCAGCGTGGCCATCCCCGCCGGCGGCTCCAGATCGCCGCCGTAGGGGATCATGATCGAGTCCCGCCGCCAGCGACGCCGGTAGTAGCGGCGGATCACCTCGGCGTCCGTGACCACCAGGTCCGCCCAGCGGCACGCCAGCCACTCGGCGCACAGGTAGTAACGCCGGGCCAGGGCGCCCCACTTGCGGCGCTTGTGCTCGAGGCCGTCCACGTTGAGGGCCACCGGCAGGCCGCGGGCGTGGAGGAGGGGGAGGAGCGGCGAGTTGGCCGCGTTGCAGAGCAGCACCACGTCGTACCACCGGCGCGCCACGTCGAGGCAGGAGAGGAAGGTGTGGGACAGCGTCTCCAGCGACTTGGAACGCCAGCACGGAAGCACCCGCACGCGCACCCCCCGGTGCTCCCTCACCCCCGGCGGCGCCAGGTGGGCGCGGGTATAGACGGTGACCTGGTGGCCGCGGGCCGCGAGGCGGGCCGACAGCTCTTCCGCGAAGGTTTCGAAACCCCCGTAACGGGCAGGAATGCCGCGCGTGCCCAAGAGGGCGATTCTCACGGGCGCTCCAGCGGGCGAACTCGACGGCCGGGGAGGAACCAGCGGGCCAGCGACCACCCGCTCTCGGTGGCCCGGCGGGCGTTGCCTCGGCCGCGCTGCCGCTGCTGGCGGCGCAGGGCCCACGCTTCCGCCAACCCTGGCCAGGAGGAGCGCTCCACGGTGAGACAAGCGGCCACCACCACCGCGTCCCGCAGCAGCCACCAGGGGAAGCAGGCCAGGTGCCAGCGCCAGTCGGCATTGGCCCAGCGCAGCAGGAAACGGTTGCGCACCGAATGGCGGTTGATGGCCGCCGAGCCGCGGCGCCGCGCCTCCGGCTTGAGCCCGCGTGCGTGCCAGGCGCGCGCCTGCGGCCAGAACAGGCAGCGCCACCCGCGGGCCTGCAGGCGCCACGCCAGGTCGGCGTCCTCCCGATAGGCGAAGAAGGTTTCGTCGAACACCTCACCGCCTGGGTAGGCCACGTCCTCGAGGGCGGCGCGGCGGTACAGGGCCGCTGCCCCGCTGGCCCCGAACACCCAGGCGGGCCGCAGGTGAGCCGGGCGGAGGGGCGTGCCGGCGCCCCGGTCCAGGTGGCGGCCGCTGGCCCGCATCACCATGCCGGCCGAATCCACGGTGTCGCTCGCCTCCAGGGTGGGCCCCCGCCCGCGCAGGAGGAGGCCGCTCGCCGCCCCGGCTCCCCGTACCGCTGCCGCCGCCACCAGGCACTCCAGGAACCCCTCCGCGAGACGGCAGTCCGGGTTGAGGCTCAGTACCCAGGGGCTGTGCAGGAGGCGCAGCGCGCGGTTCGCGGCGGCGGCGAACCCCGTGTTCTCCCCCAGGCGCACCAGCTGGAGGGGCAAGGAGGCCGCGAACGCCTCGGCCACAGCCGCCGAAGCGTCCCGGGACGCGTTGTCCACCACCACCACCCGCTGCGGTGCCAGGCGCTGCGCCGCCAGCGAGCGGAGACACGCCGGCAGGGTCGCCTCGTGATTGTGGGTCACCACCACCACGTCCACCGCGTTCACCGTGGCACCACCAGTCGGTCCAGGACCGCTTCGCCGCCAGCCGGTGCGGACAGCGTAATCTCCAGGGTGTGGCGGCCGCCGTCAGCCGGCGTGGGCAACTCGAGCCGCCCCTCTCCCTCCCCCGCCACCGCCAGGGGCACGCCGGGCCCCCCATCCCACGCCACCGTTACCGAGCACCCTTGCGTGGCCGGTCCCGACAGCCACCCCACCAGCACGACCCGGGAGCCCGCCGCCAGCCGCAGGGGAACGAGGACGCTCTCCCCGTTGCCCAGCCTCCAGCCGCGCCGGTGCAGGTACGTGGACCAGGTGCCGGCTGGCGGCTCCACCGTCCCGCCCCGGTGCTGCACCTGGGCGTCCTCCAACTCCACCACCCGGTCTACGCGCAGGGCCAGGTGCAGGGTGCAGGCGGCCATGGCCAGGAGCCACAGTGCCGGGCTCAGGCGACCCAAGAGGCGCGGTGCGGCCGGCTGCCGCCGGCCCAGCCACCAGAGCAGGGCCACTCCCAGCACCACCCCCAGGGGGAAAAGCCAGGTGGCGGAGGAAGGGACCAGGAAGGAGGGGGTGAGGTGGCGAGTGTCGGTGTGGAAGCGCCCCGCCAGGAGCTGCCCCAGCCAGAAACGGCCGTTTCCCTCGTTGATGGAGAGGTGCGGCCTGGTGACCAGCGTCCAGGAGGACAGAGCTGCCAGCGGCAGCAGCAGGGGGAGGGCGCCCAGGGCGGCGGGCGGCCGCTGGAGGAGAAGGCCGGCGGCCAGCCAGAGAACCGGCAAGGAGGCCATCAGGTAGCGGGCGGGGGGCGATCCGCCCCCGTACCACTCCACCGAGTGGAGGAGGGCGAAGACGGTCAAGCCGAGGCCCAGCACCGCCGCGCGCTCGCCCATGCCGCCGCGCCGCAGGAGGCGGCCGATCCCCACGAGGGCCAGCAGCGTCAAGGGGGCGGCGAAGGCGAGACCCCCCGCGGGGTCGAAGAGCAAGCCCCCCGCCGCTAAGAGGGCGCGGCGTGGCTCCAGTTGGAACAGCGTGGCGAGGGAACGGGGGGCGCCCAGGGCGTGGCCGAGGAAGAACCGCGCCGCCAGCAGGGCGAGCAGCGCCGCCGCGCCGAGCAGGGCCGCGCGGGCCAGGAACGCACTGGTCCGGCGTCGGGTCGGCCAGCAGGCGGCGGCCGCGATGGGAAAGGTGAACAGCGCCAGCCGCGTCTCGACGGCGGCGGCCAGGGCGGCGACCCCCACCGCCGCCGCACGAGCCGACACCGCGCTACCCGCTAGCACCAACCCCCCGGCGACGGCCAGGGCCCCCAACACCTCGGGCCAGATCTGGCTGGCGTAGGTGGCAAGGGGGGCGAAGGCCACGGCCAGGCCC
>JBBISY010000061.1:0-12609 GCA_037441065.1 Acidobacteriota bacterium
GAGACGTACTCGCCGGAGCGGGTGTCGACGACGATCTTGGTGCCCGACTCGATGAACATCGGCACCTGGACGGTGATGCCCGTCTCCAGCTTAGCCGGCTTCGACCCCCCCGCCGCGGTGGCGCCGCGCATCGGCGGCTCGGTTTCCACCACCTCGAGCACCACGGTGTTGGGCAGCTCGATCCCCACCGGCTGGCTCTCGTAGAAGTCCACCGTGATCACCGTGTCCGGCAGCATGTAACCTAGGGCATCGCCCAACACCTCGTCGGAGAGGGTCAGTTGGTCGAAGGTCTCGGTGTTCATGAAGTGGTGCCCGGAGCCGTCGGAGTAGAGGTACTGCATCTCGTGGGTGTCCAAAGTGGCCTTCTCCACCCGATCCTCCGACCGAAACCGGTGCTCCAGCTGGTTGCCCGTCTTGATGTTGCGCAGCTTGCACTGGACCATGCCGCGCCAGTTCCCCGGGGTGATGTGGGTGACGGTCAGCACGCGGTGCAGCTGGCCGTTGTGGAGAATGATGTTCCCTGGACGAAGTTCGGTAGCCACCAATTGCATGCGACGTGCCTCCGCCTCCGGCCGGAGCCGTGGAACCGAAGTATAACATTCCCAGGCCGCCCGCCAAACGTTGCCCCGGTGACGCGGGGGGAGTATCGTTGGCTGCTGGGGGGTGGGAATGGATCTCAAACTGCGGGGCAAGCGCGCCCTCGTGACCGGGGCGTCGCGGGGGATCGGCAGGGCGATTGCTTTGTCGCTCGCCGACTTCAAGGTGGATGTGGCGATCAACTTCTTCCGCAACCGGCAAGCGGCGGAGGAGGTGGCGCAGGAGATCGAGGCCCGGGGCGCCCGGGCCCTGCTGCTCAAAGGGAACGTGGCCAACGAGGAGCACGTGGCGCGGATGTTCGCCGAGATCCGCGAGAGCTGGGGCGCCCTGGATATCCTCGTCTCCAACGCGGCTTCCGGCGTCCTGAAGCCGGCCACGGAGCTCAACCTGCACCACTTCCACTGGACCATGGACATCAACGCCGCCGCGCTCCTGCCGCTGGTGCAGCAGCTGCTGCGCCTGCCCGCCTCGGGCCCGCGCACGGTGGTGGCCGTGTCCTCGCTGGGGGCGGTGCGGGCGATCCCCAACTACACGGCGGTGGGGGCGTCCAAGGCGGCCCTGGAATCGATGGTGCGCCACCTGGCCGCGGAACTGGCGCCGCTGGGGGTACGGATCAACGCCGTCTCGGCGGGAACCGTGGAAACCGATGCCCTCAAGCATTTCCCGAACCGCGAGGTGTTGCTGGAGGAGTCGCGGCGTCGGACCCCCGCCGGGCGGCTGGTGACGCCCCAGGACGTGGCCAACGCCGTCGTGTTCCTGTGCACAGAATTCGCGGCGATGATCCACGGCCAGACCCTGCTGGTGGACGGCGGGTATTCGATTCTGGCGTGAGGGGGAGAGGAGGGGGCAGAGCGGAGTGTCTGGGAACCGGCCGCTGATCATCGGACACCGGGGGTTCGCCGCGCGCTTCCCCGACAATAGCCTGGACGGCGTGCGGGCGGCCCTGGCGGTGGGGGCCGACGGCGTCGAGGTGGACGTCCGGCCCAGCGCCGACGGTGTGTGGGTGTGTCACCACGACCGTCGGCGTGGCGGCCTTGCCATCGAAACCTGGTCGGCTGCCGCCCTCCAGCTCGCTGGCGTCCCGACGCTGGAGGCGGTGCTGGAAACGGTGCCTGCAGCGCGGTGGCTATTCGTGGAGGTAAAGCCCGTGTCCCGCGAGGTGCTGTCCCGCCACCTGGAGGCGCTGGTGGCACTCCTCTCCCGTCGCCGCGGGCGGCTTCGCGTGATTTCCTCCTCGCTGCCCGTCCTGGGGGAGGTGGAACGGCATCTCCCCGGCGTTCCCGTGTCGTGGGTGCTCTCCGAGCTTCCGGAGTGGCTGCCGGTCGGCATGGACCTCTCACCCCGCCACACCGTGGTGGAGGCGTTGCTGGCTTCCGGCCGCGCGCTCCACCCCTGGACGGTCAATCGGGAAGGGCGCATGAGGGAGCTGGCGGCGCTGGGCGTGGCCTCGCTCACCACGGACCGGCCGGACCGCGCCGGCGAGGTCTTCGGTGGTTGAGCCGCGGCGGGTCGGTATCCGCATCCCGAACCCCTTCCTGCGGTGGCCGGTGGAGCAGCTGGTGCGCTCGCTGGGAGTCCAGCAGGTTCTCGCGCACGGGAGCCACGAGGTCGGCACCCTGAACTGCCAGGTTCTCCTCGCCGACGCCGAGGTGCTCAGCGACGAGGAGATCCGCCGGCTGGTGGGGAGCGGGTGCGCGGTCGTGGTCTTCGCGGCACCCGAGCGGCAGGACCGGCTGACCGCGGCCCGGCGGGCCGGCGCGGTGGCGCTGCCCAGGCTGTCCTTCCTCCAGCGATTGCCCGACATTCTCGCCGTTGCCCTGTCGGCCCGCGAGAACGGCCGCTAGGACACCCGCCGGAGCAGCGCCTCCCGCCGGCCAGGCCGGCGAGCTATAGTGGCGCAACCGCCCGTTGGGCGACGGGGGAGGGGCACGACGATGTGGTCTGGACGTGGCTGGGTGGTACTGGTCGCGGTGTTGAGCGTGGCGGGCAGCGGAGCGGCGTCGGGGGCCGAACTGGTGCGGGGGACGACGGAACTCGCTGTGAGCCTCCTGCTCCAGGACACCTCGGAGGCTGGCTTCTACCTCAACGGCACCGGGCGGGTGGGCTACCTGGTGACCAAGGAGCACGAGCTGGGACCGCTGGCCTCCGTGCTGTACGTGCGGCCGGAGAACCAGGGGACGATCAAGGCGGGGACGCTGGGCGGTTTCTACCGCTACAACTTCGCCACCACCCATGCGACGCTGTTGCCGTTTCTCGGGTTGGCCGCCTACACCTACTGGGGTGACCTGCGCGACTCGGTGGACTGGGGGTGGCAGGCGGAGAGCGGGCTGCGCGTGCTGGTGGGGGAGCGCGCCGCCATCAACACGACGATGTTTTGGAAACGCGAGTACATCTCCAGCCCGTGGGTGACCGGGGACCGCGTCTTTGGCGTGACGGTGGGCTTCTCGCTGTTCTTCTAGCGCCCGGCGGCCGTCAGGGAGGGTAGCTCTCCCCAGGGGGCGCTGCGGCCTTCGCTCCGTGGTAGGCTCGCGCATGCTCGTTCACCTTTCCCGCTGGGTGTGCCGTGACGTGGAGGCCAACCTGGCCCGCCTGCGGGCCGAGGGGCACGAGGCGGGGGAGCGGTGCGATCTGGTGGTGTTCCCGGAGAGCTTCCTCCACGGCTACACCCGCCATGTGGCGCCGGCCCGCGCCCGGGAGGTGTTCCGGGAACTGTCGGCGGCCCACCCGCAGGTGCTGTACGTGTTCGGTTCGCTCTCGGAGGAGGGGCGCAACCGCATGACGGTGTGGCACGGTGGACGAGAGGTGGCCGCCTACGACAAGGTGCACCTGTTTGCGCCCAACGGCGAGCGCGAGCTGTGGCAAGCGGGGGAGCGGTACGTGGCGGTGCGGTGGGGGGAGACGACGCTGGGGCTGGTGAATTGCAACGATCTGCGCTTTCCCGAGCAGTGTCGGGCGCTCAAGCTCCAGGCCCACTGCAGCCTGTTCGTCGTGGTGGCCTGGTGGCCGTGGCGGCGCGACCACGTCTGGAGGACGCTCCTCCGCGCCCGCGCCATCGAGAATGTCGCCTGGTCGCTGGGCTGCTGCGTGGCCGCCTCCGACTGGCAGGGCGAAGTGTTCGCCGGTGCCGGGAACTACGTCTTCGACCCCCACGGCGAGCCGGTGCCCACCGCCGACGACACCACCTACCGCCTGGAACTCTCCGGGGTTGCCCCGCCCATCGTGGATCCCTTGACGGACTTTCGCGAGGTGAGGGAGACGGTGGTGCGGTCGGTGTGAGAGCCGCCGGCGGCGGCGCGGCGGGCGATCAGGTGATGATCCGCGCGGCGAATGGCCTCCTCGAGACTTTCCCCCGTGCGCTGCACCGCCCACCCCACGGAGATGGACACCGGCGGGCTCCCCCTGCGAGGGGAGAGGAGGCGCTGGGCTGCCGCTTCCGTCTGCCGCTGGTTGCAGCCGGCGAGCAGCACCAGAAACTCGTCCCCGCCGATGCGCAGCACCGCGTCCTCGTGCCGCACGTGGGCCTGGAGGAAGCGGGCGACCTGTAAGAGGACGCGGTCGCCGGTGTCGTGCCCGTAGCGATCGTTGTACGCCCTGAACCCGTCGATGTCGATCACGAGGACGCTCCACCGCTGGTGCGGGGGGTCGCTGGAGGCGGCGAGCTCCCGCAGGAAGAACCGGTTGTGGCAGCCGGTCAGGGGGTCGCGGATGGCCATCTCGCGGAGCTGCTCCTCCAGGCGTTTGCGCTCGGTGATATCGACGAGAATCCCGTGGTAGAGCACCTCCTGGGTGGCGGGGTCGGTGACCTGATAGGCCGTATCGAGGACGGAGCGAAGCCGACCGTCGGGGGTACGAATCGTCAGTTCGAATTCGCGCACCGACCCGTCGCGGGCGAGAATGGCCAGCTCTTCGCTGCGACGGTGGGGGTCGACCAGGAGGTCAACGGCGGTGTAGCGGCGCAACTCCGAGAGCAAGCGCACGCCGAACATCTCCAAGAAGGCTGGATTGGCGTCGAGGATGCGCCCGGTGCAGTCGGTGATGTACACCCCCTCCTTGAGGTTGCGGACGAACTTCCCGAGGGTCCGAGCGTCCTTGAAGCTGCGCAGCCCGCCTCGTGACGAGGACCCGTCGTGCCGAGGACGCCGCTTCCCCGTCTCCCTCTCGGCCGCCATCGGTTTCCTCGAAGGCATTCTACCCGATGGAGGGCGCGTCCGACGGGGCCGTCAGCGCTTCAGAAACAGGTACGTGGCCAGCGCCACCAGGACCGCGGCGAAGATCTTCCGGAAGCTGTCGGTGCTCACCTGCTCCACGAGGCGAGCACCCAACTGCGCGCCGAGGATGCCCCCCACCCCGAGCAGGGCGCCGACGCGCCAGTCCACGTTGGCCAGCTTGTTGTGTGCGACCAGCGCGGAGAGGGAGATGACAAGGATGGCGAGAAACGAGGTACCCACCGCCTTCTGAGCCTGGAAGCCCAGGAACAGCAGGAGCGGCACCATGAGGAAGCCGCCCCCGAGGCCGGTGAACGAGGCGGCCACGCCAATGACCAGCCCACCGAGAACGAAGAGAACCTGATGCATGGTTTCACCCCCGCCACGCGGTGCAAATCGTAACCGACAACCTGAGGTGCGGCACGCTGCGGCGCACCTCGGAGGGGTGGGGGGCCGCTTCCCGGCGCGCCAGGCGTTGGCGGGCGCTCCCCTCTCGGCTACAATTGTGGCCGGCACCACGACGGTGGACGCGGGAGCGACCCTCGGGCCCTACACGGTGCTGGAACCCCTCGGCGCGGGCGGGATGGGCGAAGTGTACCGAGCTCTCGATACCCGCCTCCAGCGCCAGGTGGCGGTGAAAGTCCTGCCGTCCAGCCTGGCCGGCGACGCGGAGTTCTTGCGCCGCTTCGAACAGGAGGCGCGGTCCATCGGGGCGCTGAGCCACCCGAACGTGCTGGCGGTGTTCGATGTGGGTTCCCACAACGGCGTTCCCTACCTGGTCACCGAGCTCCTGGAGGGGGAGACCCTGCGGGCCCGGCTGCGGGGGGGAGCTTTGCCGCCCAGCAAAGCGCTGGAGATCGGGATCCAGATCACCCGGGGGCTGGCGGCGGCTCACGACCGCGGGCTGATCCACCGTGACCTGAAGCCGGAAAACGTCTTCGTGACGAACGATGGGCAGGTCAAGCTGTTGGATTTCGGGCTCGCCAAGCTGTCCCGGGAGGCCCAGGGTGAGGCGGGGAGCAGCGAGCTTGCCACGGCACCCGCCGCCACCGCCCCCGGCACGGTGATGGGGACCATGGGGTACATGGCGCCCGAGCAGTTGCGCGGGCAGCCGGTGGACCAACGGGCCGACATCTTTGCCTTTGGCGCCGTGCTCTACGAGATGCTTACCGGCCGCCGCGCCTTTGTCGGCGACACGGCGGCCGATACCATCACCGCCATCCTGCGGGAGGACCCGCCGGAGCTCTCGGCTCTGTGCCGCAACCTGCCGCCCGGCCTGGAGCGCATTGTCCGGCGCTGCCTCGAGAAGCAGCCGGAGGAACGGTTCCAGTCCGCGCGCGACGTGGGGTTCGCCCTGGAGGGGCTGGCCATGCCCACCGGCCCAAGCGGCGCCCGTGTCGCCCCCCGCCTGGGCGTGCCCTCCCCCTGGCTGGCGGTGGGGGCTGCGGCCGTCGCGCTGGCTGCCGCGGCGTTCCTCGGCTATCGAGCCGGCGCGGCGGGGCAGCGGGGCGGGGTGGGTACGTACCGCCAGCTCACCTTCCGGCGGGGTGCCGTCACGGCGGCCCGCTTCGCCCCCGACGGCGCCACCGTGTTCTACAGCGCCTCGTGGGACGGATTGCCGGCGCAGGTTTTCGCCACGCGGCT
The DNA here is from genome assembly GCA_037441065.1 of Acidobacteriota bacterium. GTDB lineage: Bacteria > Acidobacteriota > Thermoanaerobaculia > Thermoanaerobaculales > Thermoanaerobaculaceae > JACADV01. The sequence continues at coordinate 6,447 of JBBISY010000061.1, forward strand.
GGACACCCGCGAATCCCAGATGGTGAGCGGCCTCACCGCGCGGGTGCTGGCGGCGGCCAGCGGCGAGCTGGCGGTCATGCTGCCGGGCCGGGGCGGGCCCATGGGGACCGTGGCGCTCCTGTCCCTGGGCACGCTGGCGCCCCGGCCGGTGGCCGAGGAGGTGTTCGACGCCGATTGGGAGGGGGGGGACGGCGAGCTGGCCATCGTCCACGAGGTGGAGGGCCGAGCCCGGCTGGAGTACCCGATCGGCCGCGAGGTCCTCACCGGGGACGGGTGGATGCAGAACCCCCGCATCGCGCCGGACCGCAAGCGGGTGGCCGTGGTGCACCACCCCGTCGGGGGGGATACCCGCGGCCTGGTCGTGGTGGCGGAGGTGGCCCGCGGCCGGCGGGTGACGTCCAGCGAGTGGAAGGACATCGGCGGAGTGGCCTGGGCGGCGGACGGCCGCGAGGTCTGGTTCACGGCCACCTCCACCGGAGCCGATCGGGCGCTCTACGCCATGACCCTGGGCGGGCGGGAGCGGCTCGTGGCGCAGGTGCCGGGCCGGCTGGTGCTGCACGATATCGCACCCACGGGCACGCTCCTCCTCACCCGCTCGGTGTCGCGTCGCGAGGCGCGCGGCGTGCTCCCCGGCAGCGAGCGGGAGCGGGACTTCACCTGGCTCGACGGCACCTATGTGGCCGACCTGGCGGCCGACGGCTCGGCGTTCCTCTTCGGGGAATCGGCCGAGGGGGGTGGTCCGGGGTACTCGGTGTTCGTGAGATCCGCGGATGGTTCCCCCCCCGTTCGACTGGGGGAGGGGCTGGCGCTGGGACTCTCCCCGGACCGCCGCTGGGCGTTGACGCTGCGGGTGCGGGAGGAACAGGCGCTCGTACTCCTCCCCACCGGCGCCGGTCGGCCGGTGGTCCTGCCGCGCGGGCCCATCACCCGCTACCACTGGGGGTGTTGGTTCCCGGACGGGGGAAGGATCTTGGTGCTCGCGAGCGAAGCGTCCTCCGGGCCGCGGCTGTACGTGCAGACGATCCCCGACGGCGCACCGCAGCCCATCGGTACGGAGCGGGTGAGCCTGTTCCGCTGGAACGCCATCACGCCGGACGGCGCCGCTCTCGTGGCGGATTGCCCCCGGGGAGGCGGAGCGGCGTTGTGCCTCGTCGCGGTGTCCGGCGGTTCGCCGAAGCCGCTCCACGGTTTGCCGGCGGGAAGCCAGCCGATCCGCTGGAGCGCGGACGGCCGCTACCTGTTCCTGCGCGGTCCCCGTGCGGAGCTGCCGGTGCGGGTCTGGCGCTTCGACACGACGACCCGCACGGTGGAGCGGTGGCTCGAACTGGGGCCCGCGGACGTGGCGGGCGTGACCAACGTTTCCGACGTGCTCCTCAGCGCCGACGGCCGGCACTACATCTACCACTACCAGCGCACACTTTCGGATCTGTACGCGGTGGAGGGGCTGCGCTAGCCCGACCGGCCTGCGCCGCCCCGCCGGCCCTATAATGCCCGACCGGAGGTTGGCCGATGGACCGCGCACGAGTCGTCGCGCATCTCTCTGACCCGACTGCCTACCCGGAGGGGACGACGCGTGTGGAGGTGGTGCAGACGCACATCTCGTGGATCTTTCTCACCGATCGACACGCCTACAAGGTCAAGAAGCCGGTGGACTTCGGCTTCCTCGACTACACCTCGCTGGAGAAGCGGCGGGCCTGCTGCGAACGCGAGGTGATCCTGAACCGGCGCCTCTGCCCGGACACCTACCTGGGGGTGGTCGAGCTCACCGAGGAGGACGGGCGGCTCTCGCTGGGGGGGACGGGGCGGGTGGTGGAGGTGGCGGTGAAGATGGTGCGACTCCCGGAGGAGCGCATGCTCCGAGCGGTGCTTCGCCGGGGGGAGGGCGACGCGGAGCTGTTCGTCCGGCTGGCCACGACACTGGCGGCTTTCCACCAGCGCGCCACGGTGAGCGGCGCCACCGCCCGGCTCAAAGACCTGGCCGGCGTCCGCTTCAACTGCGAGGAGAATTTCGAGCAGACGGAGCGCTACGTCGGGGACCTGCTGCCCGAAAGCGAGTTCGAGCTCATCCGGACCTCCACGCGGCTGTTTTTCCACCGCCACCCGCAGCTCTTCGCGCGCCGGCTGGCGGCCGGCCGCATCGTGGACGGCCACGGCGACCTGCACCTGGACTCGATCTGCGCCACCGATCCGCTCCGCATCTTCGACTGCATCGAGTTCAACGAGCGCTTCCGCATTCAGGACGTGGCCGAGGAGGTGGCCTTCCTCGCCATGGACCTGGAGTTCAACGGCTACACCCCCTTTGCGCGGCTCTTCGTGGACGCCTACGTGAGCGCCTCCGGCGACGCGCAGCTTGAGGACTTGCTGGCCTTCTACAAGTGCTACCGCGCCTACGTGCGGGCCAAGGTCAACTCCTTCCTCGCCGACGACGCCAATCTGCCGGCCGACCGGCGCGAGAGCATCCGGGCGACGGCGCGGCGTTACTACGAGCTGGCCGGCCGCTACGCCAGGAGCTTCAACCCCCGGCGCCTCATCGTCACCTGCGGCCTCACCGGCAGCGGCAAGTCCACGCTGGCTCGCCAGTTGGGGGAACGCTACCGCGTGCCGGTGGTGCGCTCGGACGTGGTGCGCAAGGAGCTGCTGGGGCTGGAACCGCAGGCGCGGCGGCACGTGCCCTTCAACGAGGGGGAGTACGCGCCGGAGATGACGCAGCGGACCTATACCGCCATGGTGGAGCGGGCCGCGGCCCACCTGGCCGCGGGCGACAGCGTCATCCTGGACGGGTGCTTCATCAAGCGGAGCCAGCGCGCCGGGGCGGTAGAGCTGGCCCGCCGCCTCGGCGTGGGGCTCCTCCTGCTGGAGTGTCGCACCGGCGAGGAGGTGATCCGCCAGCGCCTGGAGCAGCGGGCCCGCAAGACCAGCGCCGTGTCCGACGGGCGGTGGGAGATCTACCGCCAGCAGGTGGCCGAGTTCGAGCCCCCCGACGAGTTTTCTGGGGACGAGCGGGTGGTCGTCGACCGCTCGCGCCCGGTGGAGGAGCTCCTGGGCGAGCTGGCAGCGGTGGTGCCGCGGGAGTGGCTGGACGTGGATGGAGCCCCCGCCCCCGCGGAGGCGGCGCGCCAGTCGTGAGCCGAGCCTCGGGCGGAGGACCGGCCCCGGCCCCGCCCGACCGGTGTCGGCACCGCCGCCGCACGGCCCCCCGGACCCCTGAGCGAGCCCGCCGCCGACCGGATGCCCCTCGCTATCCCCCCTGGAGGCTGCGCATCAAGTCGGCAAACTCGCCAAAGGGCAAGGCCTGCGGTCCATCGCTCAGGGCCCGCGCCGGGTCGGGGTGGATCTCGAGCAACAACCCGTGGCAGCCGACGGCGCGCGCCGCCAGCGCCAGGGGCGCCACCAGGTCCCGCCGCCCGGCGGCGTGGGAGGGGTCGGCCACCACCGGCAGGTGCGTCAGCCGCTGGAGGATGGCGATGGCGCCCAGGTCCAAGGTGTTGCGGGTGAGCGTCTCGAAGGTGCGGATGCCGCGCTCGCACAGCACCACCTGGTGGTTCCCCTGGGCGAGGATGTACTCGGCGGCGCCCAAGAACTCCTCGATCGTTGCCATCATGCCCCGCTTGAGCAGGACCGGTTTCTGGCACCGCCCCACCTCGGTCAAGAGGCTAAAGTTCTGCATGTTGCGGGCGCCGATCTGCAGCATGTCGGCCCAGCGCGCCACCAGCTCCACGTCGGCGGGGGAGAGGACTTCGGTGACGACTGGCAGATCGAACTCGGCGCCAGCCTCCGCCAGGTACTGGAGCCCCTCGAGCCCGAGCCCCTGGAAGCTGTGGGGGGAGGTTCTCGGCTTGAAGCAGCCGCCCCGCAGGAGGTGTGCCCCGCACTCCCGCACCTGCCGGGCGCACTGCCGGATCTGCTCCCGCGATTCCACGGCGCAGGGACCCGCAATCACGACGCACTCGCCCGCGCCGATGCGCACACCGCGCACCGTCACCACCGTGCCCTCCGGCTTGGCGTCCCGCCGCGCCAGCGGATAGGCCCCGCCAGCCGCGGCAGATGCCACCGGCGGAGGAGCCGCCTGCTCGCCGGCGCGCTCCGCCGCCGGGGGCCGGAGGCGGGGGCGGGTGCGGGGGTAGTCGTGGGTGGGGTAGCAGCCCAGGACGGTGAGCGAGGTGGTCACACGCCGCAGGCCGGCCAGGGCGGCGGCGATGCGGGGCTCGGCGGTGTTGCCCTCCAGGTCCAGGTAGAAGCGGTACTGAAACGGCAAGCCGGGGATCGGGCGGCTCTCCAGCTTCACGAGGTTGACCTCGTGCTGGTGCAGGACGCTCAAGGCCTTCAGCAGGGCGCCGGCCTCGTGGGGCGTGGCCATCACTAGGGAGGTCTTGCACGGCACGCGCCGGTCGATGGGTGCGGCCTTCCTGGCTACGATTGCAAAGCGCGTGAAGTTGTCGCGCTGGTCCTGCACACCGCGGCGCAGCACGTGCACACCGTACAGGCAGGCCGCCTCCTCGGAAGCGATGGCGGCCAGCTCCGGGTTCGCCTCCTCCTTGATCTTGCGCACCGCCATCGCGGTGTCGGGAAAGGGTCTGGCTTCGCACTGCGGCAGGCGCGAGAGGAACCTCATGCACTGTGCCAGCGCCTGCGGGTGCGACAGTACCGCCCGGATCGCCGAAAGCGGCACCTCGCCCAGGGTGAGTAGGCAGTGGTCCACGCGGAAGATCTCCTCGCCCACGATAGTCAGCCGCGCACAGGAGAGCAGGTCGTAGACCTCATTGATGCTGCCCGCGCTGGTGTTCTCCACCGGGAGGATGCCGTAATCGGCCTCGCCCGCCTCCACCGCCTCCACCACCTCCTGGAAGGTGGCGAACCCCCGGAACGAGGTGCGATCGAGTTGCGGGGCGAAGTAGCGGCGCGCTGCGGCTTCGCTGTAGGCTCCCGAAACGCCCTGGAAGGCGACACAGCTCACGCCGGGGTCGGGGTCGGCCAGTAGGCGGCGGTGCTGACACCGCAGCGAGTCCTCGATGATTTCGCCGAACACGCGGGTCACCACGTGCGCGTCGAGCCCCAGTCGGCGCCCCGCTGCGACGAGCTCCTCCAGCAGCCGCTCCTCCCGGCTGGGGTCGCGGATGGGCGCCCCCACTCGCTCCTTGGCCTGGGCGATGCGCTCGACCAGGGCACGACGGCGGGAGAGGGCCTCCAGGATGCCCGTATCCACCGCGGCAAGCTCGTTTCGAATCGTTTCGACCTCCTCCATCGCCCCTCCTTCCCGCCGCCAACCGACGCCCGCCCCGGCGGCTCCCCAAGAAAGCAAGAGGCCCTCCCCCGGTGTGGGGGAGGGCCTGCCCGAGCGGGAAAGGGATGCCTCAGCCGCCGGGCAGACACCCCCCGGCGCTAAAAGCGAACGAGCCGAACCGTCGGTTCCTCTCGCTGGCGGCGCTCATCGTCGCAACTCTGCCATGCCGCCGGCGCCGGTGTCAACTGACCGGTCGCAACTCCTGCAGCGCAGACGCCCCCCTGCCCGCAGCCCCGCGAGGGGCGCCGCCGGTTCCTAGGGCACGCCGCCCGCCGCGTGCAGCCGGCGGCGGAGGCGGCCGTGGGGAGGGGGTGGGGTGCCGGCGCCCCACTCGTAGGCCCCCAGGTCCGGTTTGCCGTCGCGGGGGGAGCCTTCCAGGTCCACGCTGGGGGCCCCCGCCGGATTGCCCGCATCGATGGCGGGGCTGCCCGCCTGGAGGTGGTAGTCGCCGGCCTCCCCCCAGGCCGGCCGGACAAAGCGGGGGTCGGCGCAGAGGTTGCCCTCCCCCAGCGAGCCGATGCTGGCGCAGGTGTACGCGGTTTCGCCGTGGTGCACGATCGCTTCGCTCTGCGGCAGGTAGAAGAGGGTGTGATCGGCCACGAGGGTGGTGGCCGGGGCGAGGAAGAGCGGCGCGTCGGGGCCGCGGCTGCTGAAGATCGTGTTGCGCACGGTTACCCGGGCGGGGACGTCAGGGTGGTCGTACTGCACGTGGATGAGGTAGTTGTGGCCGAGCAGGTCGTCCACGGTGACGTTGACGATCTCGAAGTGGGCATCGGCCCGTTCTTCTGGGGCGATGACGATGGCCGACCAGGGGGTGACCTCGGAATTGCCGTCGCCGCGGCCGTAGATGAGGGTGTTCTCGATGCGGCTGCCATCGCCCCA
>JBBISY010000062.1:0-12467 GCA_037441065.1 Acidobacteriota bacterium
CGGCGGGGGGCGAAGCCTCCGCCGCCGCGTGGCTGCTGTGGCGCGCAGGCGAGTTGCTCTCCCGCAGCGGCGAGGCGGCGCAGGCCGACGAGGTGTTGGCGGCGGCCTTGCCCCTGGTGGCTGGGGACGAGGTGGCCGTGGCGGCTCTCTGGGAGGCGCGGGGGGCGGCGCGGGAGGCTGCCGGCGATCCGGTGGGCGCCGGGCAGGCGTACCGGGAAACGCTTTCGGCGCGGGAGCGGGGCTGCGGGGAGTGCCTGGCGGTGGCGCGCACCCTGGTGGACCTCGGGTTCGTGTCCCTGGACGCGGGCGACCCGGCGGCGGCCGAGGCATTCTTCCGCCGCGCCGTGGCGATCCGCGAGAGGCTCGCGCCGGGAACCCCGCTGCCGGCGTTCGCCCTCAACAACCTCGGCGCGGCCCTCAAGGCGAAGGGCGATCTCGACGGCGCCGCAGCGGCCCAGCGGCAGGCCCTCGCCATCCTCGAGGGCCTCGACGCCGAGAGCGCGGACGTGGCCCACACCTTGAAGCTTCTCGGCGGCGTGATGTTCGCCAAGGGCGAGCTCGTCGAGGCCGAATCGTGCTACCGGCGCTCGCTGGCGATCCGCGAGAGGCTGGCTCCCGACAGCCTCGATGTGGCGGCGAGCCTGTCCAACCTGGCGGTGGTGCTCCAGGATCTCGGCCGGCTCGAGGAGTCGGAGGCGCTCCACCGCCGGGCGCTGGCGCTGCGCGAATCCCTGGCGCCCAACACCCTCGACGTGGCGGCATCGCTCAACAACCTAGCGTCACTCCTCCACTCCCGGGGCGATCTGGCAGAGGCCGAGCGCCTGCAGCGGCGGGCCCTCGCGCTGCGCGAGTCCCTGGTGCCGGAAAGCGCCGAGGTGGCGGGCTCCCTGTCGAACCTCGCCACCGTCGCGTACGACCGGGGTCGCTACGCGGAGGCGGACGCCCTGCTGCTGCGCGCCGTCCGCATCCTCGAGAAGGAGGCGCCGGAGAGCGCGGAGCTGGCGGGGGCGCTCGCCAACCTCGGCATCGTGGCCCACCAGCGCGGCGAGCTCGACGCCTCCGAGGCCTACCACAAGCGGGCCCTCGCCATCGTCGAGAGGCTGGCGCCGGACTCGCCGGCCGTCGGCAGACTGCTCGTCAACCTGGGGAACCTGGCGTGGGAGCGGGGCCGGCTGGACGAGGCCGAGACGGCGTACCGGCGCTCCCTCGCGCTCTTCGAGCAGGTTGCCCCGGCGGGGACCGAGACGGCCACGGCCTGGCTCAACGTGGGCTCGGTAGCGTTCAAACGTGGCGACTACCAGCAGGCGGCGGCGAGTTTCCAGAAGGCTCGCGCCATCCAGGAGCGCCTGGCGCCCCGTTCGGTGGAGATGGCGGTGGTGCTCGGCAATCTGGCGGGCTTGGAGCTGGCGCGCAAGGAGTTCAGGGCAGCGAAGCGGTACCTGAAAGAGGCACTGGCGATTCAGGAGGAGCTGGCGCCGGGTACTGCCCACCAGGCGGAGCTGCTCCACGAGCTGGGGAAGCTGGCCTGGCAGCAGGGGCACCGGCGGCGCGCCACGGCGCTGCTGTACCGGGCGGTGGCGGCGCTCGAGGAGCAGATGGCGCACCTGGGCGGTGCGGAGGAGGTACGCGCCACCTTCCGCGGCAACTGGGTGGAGCTCTACCAGGACCTGATGCGGCTGCTGGTGGAGCGCGGTCGCGGGGGGGCGGCGTACTCGGTGCTGGAGCGGTCGCGGGCCCAGGTTTTCCTGGCGTTGCTGGCCGAGCGCGATCTGGACCTGGGGCGGGACGTCCCCGTGGAGGTGGAGCGCGAGTGGCGCCGCGTCATGACGGCGCTGCGCGAGGCGCGCGCGGAGCTGGCGGCGGTGGACCCCGTGGCGGAGCGGCAGCGGCTGCGCGAGGTGCGGGACCGGATCCGGCAGCTGGAGGATGCGCGGGCCGCGGTACTGTCCCGCATGCGGGCAGCCTCGCAGCGAGCCGCCGCCCTGCGGGACCCGCGCCCACTCCCGGTGGAAGAGGCGGTGCGGGCGCTGCCGCAGGATGCGGTGCTGCTCACCTACGCCCTGGGCGAGGAGGCGTCGCTGCTCTTTATCGTGACCCCCCAGGGCCGGGTGGAGGCAGTAGTGCTGCCGACGACTCGGGAGGAGGCGCGGCGCGCGGTGGCGAGACTGCGCTCGGCGATCTTCGGTGCGGCGGTCGGCGAGGCGGCAGGCGACGCGTGGGTCGGGGGAGCGACGTCCCTCTACCAGCTGCTCGTTCGCCCGGCGGAGCGGGCCATCGGGCAGGCGAGGCGGGTGGTCGTCTCCCCCGACGGCGCTCTCCACCTCCTCCCGTTCGCAGCGCTGCTGCGGCCCGGGCCTGAGGGCCGCCCCCAGCCTCTCGCCGTGTGGCGGCCGGTGAGCGTGGCGCCGTCCCTGTCCGTTCTCTCCGAACTGGGCCGCGCGGGGCGCAGGGCGAGCCCGGCGGGGCCGCTGGTGGCCTTCGGCGACCCGGTGTACCCGGAGACGCTGCCGGAGGAGGGCGACGCGATTGTCCGTTCGATTCTCGCCCGCGCCGGCGCTCTCGAACCGCTGCCTGGCACGCGCGCGGAGATCGAGGCCATCGCGCAGGCGTTTCCGGAGGGTGCGGTGACGGTCCGGCTCGGCCCCGATGCCAGCGAGGAGCAGGCCGTCTCGGTCCCGCGGGACACCGGGATTGTCCACTTCGCTTGCCACGGCTTCGTCGACGCCGAATCCCCCCTCGATTCGGCACTGGCGCTGAGCATTCCCGTGCTGCCCGCCGCCGGGCAGGAGAACGGGCTGCTGCAGGCGTGGGAGATCCTCGAGAGGGTGCGGGTGGACGCCGACCTGGTGGCCCTGTCGGCGTGCGAGACCGGGCTCGGGCGCGAGGTGGCCGGCGAGGGGCTGCTGGGGCTGACGCGGGCGTTCCACTTTGCTGGGGCGCGCGCTGTTCTTGCCTCGCTGTGGCCGGTGGCGGACGAGTCCACCGCTGTGCTCATGGCGGCGTTCTACCGCTCGCTCCTGGCTGGCAAGCCCAAGGACGAGGCGCTCCGCGACGCCCAGCTCGCCCTTTTGGCGCGCCCGGAGTTCGCGCAGCCGTTCTTCTGGGCGGCATTTCAGCTCGCCGGAGCGTCGAGGTGAGTGCGCGGCGGTTCGATGACGGAAACCAGCTAACGGGAACGGAGGGTTCCATGGGCTACGGCTGGGAGGGCGACAAGGTCAGTCTCGTGCCGCTCGACAGGGAGAAGCACCTCGAGAACGCTCTGCTCTGGTTCAACGATCCGGAGGTCACCGAGTGGACCCTTGTCGGTGACACGCCGATCACCCGCCTCGCGGAGGAGGCCTTCTTCGACCGCGTGATGCGCAGCGACTCGCCGGAGATGACGTTCGCCGTCGAGACGCTCGCAGGGGAGCACGTGGGTTTCGCCGGGCTTCACCAGGTGGACTACCGCCACGGCGTCGCCTCCACCGGGCCGGTGATCGGGCGCAAGGATCTCTGGAACCGAGGCCTGGGCACCGATTTGGTGCGCGTGCAGACCTGGTACGCTTTCGAGGTGCTCGGGCTGCGGCAGCTCCTCTCCGAACTGATGGCGGGCAACGATGCATCGGAGCGGATGCTGCGCCGGGCCGGATTCCGGGAAGTGGGGCGATTACCGCATCGGTACTACAAGCGCGGGGCGTTCCGCGACACCATCCTCTTCGCGCTGGAGCGCTGCGAGTGGGCCGCCGGCCCCGGCCGCGGCGCATGCGGGGGTCCGGCCGGATCGGAGCCGAGAGCGTGAGCGGACGGCGCTGGGGCTGCGCCGTGCGGTGGGTTTCCTTGAGCCTCGCTCTGGTCGCCGGCCCCTGCGCGGGCGACGACATCGACGGACCCCGCGGGATCTACGTCCTCGGCAACGGAGGCGGGGATCTTCGCAATGTGAGGGATCTGCCCTTCGTCGAGGGTTTCACCTTGCGTGTCGGGTGGGGGCAGCTGGAGCCGGATGAGGGCGCCTTCGACTTCTCTCTCGTCGACGCCGCCATTGCACGGCTGCAGGAGATCGGCAAGAAGCTTACCCTTGAGGTGTCCCCGCTGCGGCCGCCGGCCCACGTGATGGCGAGGGTCGAGGAGAGCTGGTACAACCCGAAGGCCGGTTCGGTGGTTCCGGTGCCGTGGGATCCCGTCGCCCTGGCGTCGTGGAGAACGTTCATGGAGGCGCTCGCCGGCCACCATGTGCCGGACCTATCCCAGGGCGGTGTCCCGGTCGTGCTCGCGGCACATCCCACGCTCGAAACCGTCGATGCGTCGATCCCTGGTCTGCTCGAGATCCGCGAACTGTCGGGCATGCTGGTGGCGCTGCCCTCGTACCGGCGGGAACGCTTCCTCGACGCGGTGGCGACTGCGGTGCACGCGAGTCGCGACGCCTTCCCGGCAAAGTTCGGGTTCCTCGCCCTGTTCCGGATGGAGGACGGCGAACCTGGCGATCCCCTTGACGGCGCGGTCCTCGACCGGTTGATGGCTGAGTTCAACGTGCCGGGCCGGCCGACGCTGGGGTTCTTCCAGGAGACGCTCTCCGATGCCGGTCCGCGCCCGGACGGGCTGGGGCTGCTGCTGGCTGCGGCGGCGCCCGAGACCTACGTGATGTTCCAGGCGCTGACGTCGTGGACTCGTCCCTTCACGGGTCACGACAAGGTGACGAGCGGCCACCCGGCGGTGGGGATCGCGTTCGCGCACGAGACGTACGGGGCGACGTACTTCGAGCTCTACGTCACCGACATCGACAACCCGGAGCTGACCCCCGAGCTGGAGGCGTGGGCCGCCCGACTGCGGGTCAAGGAGGTCGGCGAGGTGCGCCGCCGCCTCTGGCGCAACGGGCCGTGACGGCGTGCTGGTGCGGAACCGGTCGCTTCGGCCGCGCGAGGCACTCACCGGCGCAAGCGGTCGTGCGGGTGGAGAGCTATTGACCTGCAGCGGGTCGTCGAGGCTCACGCCGCAGGGGCCGCGAGGCTCGCCCCCGTATTGCCGGGCTGCCCCTGCTAGCGGCCGCCCTGCGGGGCGGACCGGGAGGGCAGGATGAGGATTTGCCCCGGCTGCAGCCGGTCCGAGGCCAGGCCGTTGAGCTGCTTCAGCTCGGCGACGGTGGAACCGCAGCGCTGGGCAATGCTGTAGAGGGTGTCCCCCGCGGCGACGGTGTACTGCCCCCCCGCGATGGGGGCTTGACGGACCGGTGTGACGAAGGGGGCCGGCGCTGGCCCGGCGCCCCGCACGGGGATCTGCAGGCGCTGGCCGGGCCAGATCCTATGGGCGCTGCGCAGCCGGTTCGCCCGCATGATGGCCTCCACGCTGGTGTGGTACTGGCGGGCGATGGCCCCCAGCGTTTCGCCGCGGCGCACGCGGTGCGTGGTGGTGAGGGGCTGCCTCGGCTTCCACTCCGGCAACTGGGCGAGTGAGGCCACCAGCAACTCCCCCTTGTCGGGCGGCACCTTCAGGTCGTAGGGCCGCGGCGGCGTGGCCCCGTGCCGCAGTTCCGGGTTGAGTTCGGCGAGGGTCCCCTGCTCCAGCCCGAGTGCGCGGTCGAGGGCGGCGAGCTGAACCGCCTTCTCGACCCGCACGGTGGCGAGGTCGGGGAGCGGGGGGAGGGGTTCCGGTAACGTCATCCCGTAGGCGGCCGGGTTTTCCACGATGAGAAGGGTAGCGAGAAAGCGGGGCACGAAGCGGCGGGTCTCGGGGGGCAGCAAGTTGTAGAGGTCCCAGAAGTCCTGGTACTCGCCGGAACGCCTCGACAGCCGGTCCACCAGCGCCTCGCCGCAGTTGTAGGCGGCCAGCGCCTTGTACCAGTCGCCGAACAGGCCGTGCAGCTCCCCGAGGTAGGCCACGGCAGCGTCGGTGGCCTTTTCGGGGTCCATCCGCTCGTCCACCCAGCCGTCGCGGGTGAGGCCGTAGCGCCTGCCGGTGGAGGCGATGAACTGCCACATCCCCAGCGCCGAAGCGCGGGAGAGGGCGCGGTTCTTAAACCAGCTCTCCACCATCGGCAGCCAGGAGAGCTGCGTGGGCAACCCCGCCGCCTCCAGCTTGGCCACGATCATGGGCCGGTACAGTCCGGAGCGGGCGTAGGCTTCCAGGAACTGGGCCCGCTCGCCGTTGGTGAAGCTGGCGATCTCGCGGCGCACGTACTCGTTCTCCACCAGGGGGATGGCCAGGTCCATGGGGGCCATGGGCCGGCCCGGCCGCCGCGCGCCGTAAACCTGCTGGAGGAGGTCGGCCACCATGCGCCGGATATCCTCTTTGGCCTGCAGGTTGGCGTCAGCGTCCTCCGGCAGGGTGAGCATCAGGGCGTAGGCGCGGTCCAGGGCGGCAATGGCGTTTTCCTCGTCGCCCAGGGCCAGGAACTCCGAAGCCGACTGGCAGCTCTCCAGCGCTTCCTGCTGCGGCGAGGGGGGCTCGGTGGCGGTGTCCTCGAACCCGGTGACCGCCACGTCGGCGGCGGTGGGTTGCGGAGGGGGTGGTGGGGTGGGGGAGGGCGTCGGTGGAGGTGGGGTCGGCGTTGCCGTCGGCGGGGGAGGGGTGACGTGGGCCGCGGGCGACGTGGGCGGCGGGACGCTACGGCAGGCGGCTGCCAGGAGCACCGCCGCAGCGGCCGAGGCTGACACGATGATCGGGACCGGTTTCATCTCAATCCGCTGCTCCTCCCGGCGGTGAGGTCACCCTGCCGGAGGGTGCATGATACAAGGTCGCGTGAGGCGGCTCGCAAGACTGGCCTCGGCTCGAGAGGACGCGAATCGTCTATGATGGACCGCCTTGGCGCCGCTGGTCCCTCGCGCGGGGAGGCCGTGCGCCAGCGTGGCAGAGAGAGGAGGGGTCCGACCATGAGCACACTGCGAGAACAGCTGTTCGCCCGTAAGCCCCTGTCGCTGCTGCTGGAGGAGATGAAGGGGGAGAACCGCCTGCGGCGCGTGCTCGGCCCCGTGCAGCTGTCGAGCCTGGGCGTGGGGGCCATCATCGGGACCGGCATCTTCGTGCTCACCGGGCAGGCGGCCCACGACAAGGCGGGCCCCGCGCTCATCCTCTCCTTCGTGGTTTCCGGCATTGCGTGCATTTTCGCCGCGCTGTGCTACGCGGAGTTCGCCTCCATGGCGCCGGTGGCTGGCTCCGCCTACACCTACGCCTACGCCACCATGGGCGAGCTGTTCGCCTGGATCATCGGGTGGGACCTGGTCCTGGAGTACACGGTCACCTCGGCTACCGTCTCCCACGGCTGGTCGCACTACTTCCAGGACTTCGCCAGTATCCTGGGGTTGCACATACCGCACCGCTGGGGGTTTTCGCCGTTCAACTACGACCCGTCGGTGGGGCGGTTCGTGTCCACGGGGGCGCTGGTGGATCTGCCGGCCATCCTCGTGGCGCTCTTCATTACCGCGATCCTGGTGAAGGGCATCCGCGAGAGCGCCACCTTCAACGCCACGATGGTGGCGATCAAGCTGGCGGTGGTGCTGCTGGTGATCGGTCTCGGCTCCTTCTATGTCAACCCGGAGAACTGGAAGCCCTTTGCGCCCTTCGGCCTGTCCGGCGTGTCGTTCTTCGGCCACACGGTGTTCGGCCAGACCGACGCCGGCGGCCACCCGCTGGGGATGCTCGCCGGAGCAGCGATCATCTTTTTTGCGTACATTGGCTTCGATTCGGTCTCCACGCACGCCGAGGAGGCCCGCAACCCGCAACGGGACGTTCCCATCGGCATCGTGAGCTCGCTGCTGCTGTGCACGGTGCTCTACATTGCGGTCTCCGCCGTGCTCACCGGTATGGTTCGTTACGACAAGATCGACATCGATGCCCCGGTTTCCAACGCCTTCGCGCAGGCCGGTCTGCCCTGGGCCCAGTTCCTCATCTCGCTGGGGGCGCTGGCAGGCATCACCTCCGTGTTACTGGTGATGATGCTGTCGCAGCCCCGCGTGCTCCTCGCCATGGCCCGCGACGGCATGCTTCCCCCCGGCTTTTTCGGGGCCGTTCACCCGACCTTCCGCACCCCCTGGAAATCCACCATCCTCACCGGCCTGGTGGTGGCTGGGCTGGCGGGCTTCTTGCCCTTGCGTGTCCTCGCCGAACTCACCAACATCGGCACCTTGCTCGCCTTCGTCATCGTCTGCGCGGCGGTGCTAATCATGCGCCTGATCGATCCGCAGGCGCACCGCCCCTTCAAAGCGCCGGGCGGGCTCGCCACGCCGATCCTCGGCATCGTGTTCTGCCTGCTCCTCATGTTCTCCCTGCCGGTGGAGAACTGGTGGCGGCTCTTCATCTGGCTCGCCCTGGGGTTCGTGATCTACTTCTCGTACAGCCGGTTCCACAGCGTGATGGCAAAGGAGCGAGCCCGGCAGGGGCAGGCGGCGGCCCCGCTGGCGGCCTCGGGGCGGTAGCCGGCCGGGGGCGGGCGAGGCGGCCCTGCCGACCGCCTGGCGCAGGGGCTGGCGCCGCGGGGCTTTAGTTCGGCGGGAACCGCGTGGGCGCCGCGGCCCAGCGCTTGTGCAGGAACGGAACTTGTCGTAATGTACGCAGGTCCCCGCGCGCGCGGGGGGGAGGAAGTTATGTCGCTCGTCTTCCTTGCCATTGCGGCGGCCGCCGTCGTCCTCCTCTTCGTCTTGTGGGCGGTGAACTACCGCAAGGTGGGACCGAACCAGGTGCTGGTGATCTCCGGGCGCACCTCCACGGTCACCGACCCCGACGGCCGCAAGCGTACGGTGGGGTATCGCCTGCAGGTGGGGGGCGGCACCTTCGTGGTCCCCTTCGTCGAGACGGTGGACGTGATGCCGCTGGAGGTGTTCTCCATCTCCGTGCGCTGCCCGGAGGTGCTCACCGCCCAGGGGGTGATCATCTCGGCGGAGGCCTTCGGCCAGGTGAAAGTGGCCAGCGAAGAGGGGTTGCTCCACCGGGCGGTGGAGAACTTCCTGTCGCGCGGTTCGTCGGGGATCACCTCGGTGGCGCAGGAGGTGCTGGAGGGACGCATGCGCGCCGCCCTCGGCACCATGTCGGTGGAGGAGATCTACACCGAGCGGGACCGGTTCGCGGAGCGGGTCCGCGCCGCTGCGGCGGACGACTTCGCGCGCTTGGGTCTGGAGCTCCTGGCTTTCTCCCTCAAGGACATCTCCGATTCCCAGGGGTACCTGCAGGCCCTGGGGGCTCGGCGGATCGCGGAGGTCAAGCGCGACGCGGCGCTGGCCCAGGCGGAAGCGGACCGGGACGCCGCCATTCACGCGGCCGAGTACCGCAAGGAGGGCGACATCGCCCGCCTCAAGGCAGAGGCGGAACTGGCCGAGGCGACCCGTGACTTCGAGGTGCAGCGGGCCCTCTTCCAGGCGGCCGTGAACGTGAAGCGCGCCGAGGCCGATGCCGCCTACGACCTGCAGCGCGCCAAGCTGGCCGAGGAGATCAAGCGCCAGGAGTTTGCCGTGCGGCTGGCGGAGAAGGAGCTGGCCGCCCGGGTGGAGGAGCTGGAGATCGCCCGCCGCGAAAAGGAGCTGGAGGCCACGGTGAAGCGGCCGGCCGAGGCCATGCACTACCAGGCCAAGCTGGAGGCGGAGGCGGAGGCGTACCGCAAGGAGCTGGAGGCCAAGGGCAAGGCGGCCGGGATCAAACTCCTCGGCACGGCGGAGGCGGAGGCGGAGACGGCCAAGGGTCGGGCCGAGGCCGAGGCGATGCGGGTGAAGGCGGCGGCGTGGAAGGAGTACACCGACGCGGCGCTGGCCGAGATGGTGATCCGGCAGCTCCCGGAGCTCGCCCGAGCGGTGTCGGAACCGCTGGCCAAGGTGGAGCGGATCGTCATGGTGGGGGATGCGGAGGGCACCTCGAAGCTCACCGGCCAGGTGGCCAAGGTCGTCGGCCAGCTCCCCGGCGTCGTCGAGGAGCTCACCGGCATCAAGCTTTCCGATCTGCTGCACCGCAAGGAGAAGAAGGGTGAGTAACGGGCGCCTGCTGCGCGGGGGGAGGCGGCAGAGCCCCGTGCCCTGTCCCCTGTCCCCGGTCCCCCGCCAGGGCGGGAGGGGGCCATGCTGAGCGAGCGGGTCAACCGCATCATGCTCTCGCCGACCCTGCGCATCTCCGCGCGGGCGGCGCAGATGCGGGCCCAGGGGATCGACGTGGTGGATTTTTCCGTGGGGGAGCCCGATTTCCCCACGCCGGAGGCGGTGAAGCGGGCGGCCAAGGCGGCGCTCGACGGGGACTTCACCAAGTACACGGCCAACGACGGCATCGCCGAACTCAAGCGGGCGATCTGCGACAAGCTCGAGCGCGAAAACGGGCTCCACTACACGCCGGACGAGGTCATCGTCTCGGTGGGGGCCAAGAACTCCCTCTTCAACGTGGCGATGAGCCTGTTCGAGCCGGGGGACGACATCCTCATCCCGGCGCCGTACTGGGTCTCCTACCCCGACCAGGTAAAGATCTGCGGCGCGAACCCCGTGTTCATCCCCACCCGCGAGGAGGAGGGGTTCAAGCTCCACCCCAGGGATCTGGCCGCTGCCATCACCCCCAACACCAAGGCGCTCGTGCTCAACTACCCCTGCAACCCCACCGGCGCCTGCTACACCCGCGAGGAGCTGGAGGAGATCGCCGCCATCTGCGTGCGCGAGCAGACGCTGGTGATCGCCGACGAGATCTACGAGAAGCTCCTCTACGATGGGCGGCGGTTCGTCTCCATCGCCTCCCTGGGCGAGGCGATCAAGAAACTCACCGTGGTGGTGAACGGGTTCTCCAAGGCATTCTCCATGACCGGCTGGCGGCTCGGGTACGCCGCCGGCCCGCGGGAGCTCATCGCCGCCTGCTCCAAGGTCCAGTCCCACAACACCTCCAACGCCACCTCCTTCGTGCAGAAGGCTGCGGTCGCCGCGCTCAAGGAGTGCGGGATGGAGGTGGAGCGGATGCGCCAGGAGTTCGAGCGGCGGCGCAACGCCGTGGTCTACCGACTGCGCGCCATCCCGGGCATCTCCTGCGCCCAGCCGCCCGGCGCCTTCTACGTCATGCCCAACGTCTCCGCCTACCTGGACAAGGAGTACGGCGGGGCGCCGATCCGCAACACCTACGGGCTCGCCTACTACTTGCTCAAGGAGGCGCACGTGGCGGTGGTACCGGGCGAGGCCTTCGGCACCGATGCGCACGTCCGCATCTCCTTCGCCACCTCGCTGGAGCGCATCGAGGAGGGGTGCCGCCGCATCGCGCAGGCACTGGCGCGGCTCGAGGAGCCGCGGCGTCTGCGCCCCAGGGCCCTGGCCAACGTCCTCACCAAGGTGAGCGACTACGTCGAGACGAGGCGCGTGGCGGACCTGGCCACTCGCAACGAGCTCCTGGCGGAGTGCGAGCGCCACCTGCCGGCCGACTCGTACTTCGAGTGGAACGCCGCCATCGCTGGCGCGGTGGTGCAGCTGCGCACCGCCTCGCCGCACTTGGCGGATTTCTTCCAGGAGAACTTCTACCCGGCCCCCCTGGAGGGGGAGCTGGAACCCCACGCGGTGCTCTACGCCGTGAAGGACGTGCCGGGGCGGGAGGCCTGCGCCTTCGTGAGCCTCGAGACCGCGAGCGGCTTCCTCTTCAATACCGCGTTCTATGGGCAGGTGCGCTCGCTGGCGTTGCAGCTTGCCGCCGAGGCGGCGGCCCGTGCTTCGGGGGCCCTGCTGGCGCACTGCGCGGCCCTCGACGTGGACGGAGCCGGGGTGCTCGTCTGGGGCGGTCCGGGCTCGGGGCGCACGGGGGTGCTGGCCCAGGCGCTGCAGCGGGAGGGGGTGCGGTTGGTGGCCTCCGACGCCGTGTTGGTGCGGTGGGGAGGCGCTGCCCCGGTGGCCGATCTGGTGGAGCGCAAGCTGTACCTCAAGGCCAAGTGGGCGCGAGCCGTCGGGGAGATCGAGAAGGCGCTGGAGCGCTGCAAGCTCGAGAACATCGTCACCGACCGCGCGGCCTGCCATGTGGACCACCCGGACGACACCTGCCCCCTGGACCGGGGGGCGGCGGCCTGCCTGGAGGCCTCCGCCAGGGGCCGGGTCGTGTTCGACCCGTACTGGCTGGGGGGCGGTCGGCGCCACGTGCGGCGCACCGTGCCGCGTCTCTCGGTGCTGTTGGTGGCCGATGCCGTCCTGCCCATGGTGCAGGAGGTCCAGCCGCGGGAGGCTGCCCGGTTGCTCGCCTCGGGGACGCTGCCGGGGGCTCACGGGAAGCCCCTGCCCTTCCTGAACCCGCACCTCGCCGGGCTCGATTCGACCCGCGAGGATCTCCTGCGCGCCCAGCACGAGCGGCTCTTCGCGGCCACCAGGGTGGTCCTCCTCAACACCGCCATCGGGGCGAAGGAGGCGATTGCCGGCCGGCTGGTGGAACTGGCGCGCTAGCGGGGGACCGCCCGACGGCCTGACCCGCGCCGCCCCCGTGTGCCCGGCCCGTGCCTCGGGCGGCGCTGGCGGCGCGGCCGGGTACCATGCGCCCATGCGCTGGGGCGAGGCGAGCTCGCCTGGCTGCGACCG
>JBBISY010000063.1:0-12092 GCA_037441065.1 Acidobacteriota bacterium
AGGGCCATCACCGCGGCGGCCGCGCCCGCCACCGCCGTCTGTTTGGCAAAGAACGCCGCCACGAAGAGGATGAGAGCCGCGGCGGGCAGCCTCTCGCCGCCCTGCCGGGCCGCCAGCGCCACGCCTCCCACGGCCAGCGCCACCGCTAGCGTGTCGGGACGCACCGTCAGCGACCAGGGCCACTGCAGCGGGGCGAGCAGGAACAGGCACGCCGCCGCCAGCGCCACCGCCGGGCTGCGCCGCCACCCCGCCATCGCGACGATCACAGCCATCGCCACGGTCCCGCCGAGGGAAAGCAGCCGCCCGGCGAGGAAGGGCTCCGCGCCAGCCCGCACCAGGCCCGCCAGGGTCGCCGTGTAGAGCGGCGCATAGACGTTGAGCGAAAAGGGCGGTTGGCGGGGATCGTTGTAGAGCGGCCCGCCGCCCGCGGCGCGCAGGGCATCGGCGACGATGAACCCCTCCACAAAGTTGAGTTGCGCCGGCGACGGCGCCCGCCGCAGCGCCGCATCCCCCACTGCCCAGAGCGACATGGCCACGAGGGCCGCCAGGCATGCGGCGGAAACGATCACCGCCGGCCGACTCATCGCGGCTTGCCCCCTCCGTTGCGCCTCACGCGCCCAAGTTTAGGCCGTTTCCGGCGCGACGCTCCCGGCCGGTACGACAAGGCGCGCGGGGGCATCCGAGGATTCGCGACACGACGCCTCACCCGCACCGGGCCCCAGCGGGTCCAGCCGACCTCGCCGCGCGGCCGCACCGGGCGGCTACAATTCGCCCATGTCCGGCGAACCGACGGTGTGGGTGCTGGAGGCCACCGGGCAGCAGCGCTTCCCGTTCCGCCTGTCGGTCCGGCGGGGGGACCGCACGCTCCTCGCCCTGCGCGTCCAGGACCGCTGGCCGGGCGGGAGCGGCAACGTCTTCTGCCTGCGGGAGCGCGACGACTCCTGGCCGGACCCGATCGAGGATATCGAGCGGGTCAAGGTGATCTCTCTCACCAGGCTCGGCAAGCGCGTCTCCATCGTCCTCGACCGCCCACGCCGCCGCCGCTGCGAGCTGCTGTTCCTCACCAAACGGTACCGCAAGCGCGAGGGTGAGTTCGAGCAGATCCTCTGGCAGACCGAGCAAGGCCTGAAGGAGCGTCGCCCCCGCGCCCGCTTTGTCGCCGGCCACGCCTCGCCGGTGCTCGACATTGCCGTCGCCTCGAACGAGAAGTACCCGTGGAAGTTTCCTGGCTGCCGCGTGGTCCGCATGTCGCTGCCGGTGGGGGACTACGCGCTCCTCGTCGACGGGCTGCCGGCCGCAGTGGTGGAGCGGAAAACCTTCGCCAACCTCGTGCGCGATCTCTCGGACCTGCGGGCGCTCCACCACACCTTCACCGAGCTGGCGACGTGCCCGGCCGCCGCCCTGGTGGTGGAGGCCGCCTACGCCGACTTCCTCAAGCCCGACAAGGTGCGCCCACCCAGCGCGGCGTACACGAGCCGCGCCCTCGCCGAGATCGCCGCTCTCCACCCCAGCGTGCAGACGGTGTTCGCCACAAACCGCAAGCTCGGCGTCGAGTGGACGCGGGCGTTCTTCCTCGCCGTTGCCACCCAGAGCAAGGACGAGCCGGTGCCGGTGGTGCGCGAGACCCTGGCTGCCTACGGCGAGGCGCCGCCGCAGCCGGCCACGGAGTTCCGCATCCGGCGCGCGATCCTGCACGACATGCCGGAGGAGCTGACGATCGGGGAGCTGCGCTCCCATCTTCCGGACTGCAGCGACGCCGCCATCCGGCAGGTGCTCCACCGGCTGCGTGCGGAGGGGGTGCTGGTGTGCAGCGGACGGGGACGCGCCGCCCGCTGGCGCCGCTCGGAACGCGACGGGATCACGCCCTGAACCGGCTCGGCGGGCGTCGTCTCAGGCGTCACCCTCGTCGTCGGGCAGCTGGCCGGCGCCCAGCTGCACCCGCTCGGAGGGCGCAAGAGATTCCCAGCGCCGCGCGAGCCACGACACACCGGCGAGGAACGCCCGCGCCCGGTCGGCGTCCGGACAGGCGGCGCGCAGGAGCTCCCAGAAAGCAGGCGAGTGGTCGCGGTGGAAGACGTGCGCCAGCTCGTGGGCGATGACCGCCTCCAGTACCCACGACGGCATCGAGGCGAGGGCGGCGTGGAGGCGGATCGAGCCCATGGCCGGGGCGTAGCTGCCCCAGCGGGCGCGCTGGGTTGTGGAGAACCATACCTCGCGCACGTCCGGGGCTTGCGGGAAGCGGCTGGCTATTCGCCTGGCGGTCTTCAGGAGGCCGTCGCCGCGGTTGATCTCGCGCTGGCGCCGACGGCGAAGCAGGGTGCGGGCCAGCTCGCCGACGATCCGCTCCAGCTCGCCTGCCGAGATCGTGAGCGGCGCGCTCACCCGCAGGTGCCGCCCCGTGAGGCGTGCGTTGACGTTCTTCACGCGCTTGCGCTCGACCTCGAGGGTGAGATCGACGCCCTCGACGGTGAGGACGCGGCTCGGCGGGCTCGGCATGGGCGGATTCTAGCGGGCTCACAGCCGCCGCGAGCGGACGCCTGCGCCGCAGGCAGGTCCGGCGCGGCGGTGCACGCACGGTCAGCGGGAAACCTTCACGAGACCGACAGCCTTCTCGACCCCGCCCACCGCCCTGGCGGTGCGGACTGCCACCTCCTCCCGCTCTCGTCGCCAGCGGGCCGCCTACCCAGCTCTCCCGAGGCCAGGCACCGCCGCCTCAGAGTTTCGCGGCGATGGCGCGGCCCATGTCGAGAGTGGAGGCGGTGCCGCCCATGTCGTAGGTCCGCACCGTCCCCTCGGCGATCACCTCGGCCACCGCGCCCTCCACCGCCGCCGCCTTCTCCTTCTCGCCCAGCCAATCCAGCATCATCTTGGCGGCGAGAATGGTGGCGATGGGGTTGGCCTTGTACTGCCCGGCGTACTTGGGCGCCGAGCCGTGGGTCGGTTCGAACACCGCCAGCTTCTCGCCGATGTTGCCGGAGCAGCCGAAACCGAGGCCGCCCACCATCTGCGCGCACAGGTCGGAGACGATGTCGCCGAACATGTTGGTGGCAACCAGGACCTCGTAGTTGCTCGGGTTTTTCAGCAACCACATGCAGATGGCGTCCACGTTGGCATCGTCGAACTGGATGTCGGGGTAGTCCTGGGCGACTCGCTTGCCGGTCTCGAGAAAGAGCCCTTCGGCGGCCCGCACCACGTTCGCCTTGTGGATCACCGTGACCTTGCGGCGCCCGTGCTGGCGGGCGTAGTCGAACGCGGCGCGGATGATGCGCTCCGACCCGGCCCGGGTGTTGACCTTGCAGGAGATGGCGAGATCGTCGCCGGTGTGGCGCGCGAAGGGCGCAAAGGTCTTGCTGAGCCTGGCGAGGGTGGCCCTGAGTTCGTCCGGCACGGGGCGGAACTCGACCCCCGCGTAGAGGTCCTCGGTGTTTTCCCGGAACACGACCAAGTCAATGTTCTCTTTGTAGTTGAGGGGGTTGCCCGGGTACGCCTTGCAGGGGCGCAGGCAGACGTACAGGTCGAACAGCTGGCGCATGCGCACGATGGGCGAGCGGTACACAAGACCCTTGCCCTGCAGCGAGGGATGCAGCTCCGCCTCCGCGTCCTTCACCGGCTTGGAGGTGATGGCGCCGAACAGGGCCGCGTCCACGCGCTGCAAGAGGTCGATGGTGCGCTGCGGGAGGGCATCCCCCTCGGCGCGCCAGAACTCCCAGCCGATGTCGCCGTGGAGGTACTCGGCGTCGAGCCCCACGGCGTCCAGGACCGGTCTCGTGGCTTCCATGACGTCGTTGCCGATGCCGTCCCCCGGCAACCAGGCGATGCGGTAGTTGGCCATTCTCGTTTCCTCCCCGACTTCCCGTTGTCGCGATGCTGCAGCCGACCGACGTGGCGCCGCCCTACGCGACGCCCCGCGGCGGTGGCCCGTCGTACTCCGCCGCCGCCTGGTCGATCCGGCGCATGGGCCGCTCCCGGGCCAGCTCCTCCGCCACGTGCGCCATCCAGCCGGCGGTGCGGGCGAGGATGAAGAAGCCGTTGGCCAGCTCGGGCGCAAACCCCAGGTCGGCCAACGTAGCCGCCAGGGCGCCGTCCACGTTGAGGGGCAGCACCTTGCCGCCCTTTGCCAGCTCCTCGCCGATCGCCTCGGCCAGCGCCACGTGGGCCCCGGCCACGCCGGCCTCGCGGGCCAGCTCCAACAGACGCTTGGAGCGCGGGTCGTCGGTGTGAATCCGATGCCCCCAACCGGGCAGGCGCCGGCCCGCCGCCTTCTCCTCCGCAATCAGGGCTGCCGCCACTGCGGAGGGGGGCTCCCCTGCGCTGGTGCGCTGGACCCCGCGCGCCAGCAGGCGCATGCAGTCCTCCACCGCCCCGCCGTGGTGGCGGTTGACGGTGAGGGCACCGGCCGCCAGGCAGGCGTTGAGAGGCGCCCCGGTGGTGGCGGCGTTGCGCACGGCCAGGGTGGAGGGCGGCGTGACCCCGTGGTCGATGGAGGTGACGAGGATCGCCTCCACCAGCCGACCCACCGCCTGGCCGGGCAGGTCGCCCCGCAGGATCAGGTACACCGCCTCGCCGAAGGAGACGCGGCCCATCATCTCGTCGATGCGTACCCCCCGCACCCGGATTTCGTTGGGGGCGATGGAGGTGATTGCCGTTTTCCAAACGTTCTCAGCCATGCGACCCTCCCAGCACCGCCGCCACGGCGACGGGCAGTTGGTCGAAGGTGTCCACCACCGTGGCACCGGCGCTGCGCAGCGCCGCCACCTTCCCCTCGTGCGTTCCCCGCCCACCCTCCACGATCGCCCCCGCATGGGAAAACCGCACCCCCGAGGTGGCGGCCCGGCCGCCGATGTACGCCACCAGCGGCTTCGTCACCTCACCGGCCGCCAGCATGTCGGCCACCCGCTCCTCCTGGGAGCCGCCAATCTCCCCGAACATGGCGATGAGGGAGGTCTCCGGGTCCTCCTGGAACCGCCGCACCACGTCGGGGAGCGGCAACCCGACGATGCTGTCGCCGCCCACGTGCACCAGCGTGGTGAGGCCGATGCCGGCCCGGCACAGGTAGTAGCCGGTGGAGGCGGTCATGCCGCCGGAACGGGACACCACCCCCACCGGGCCAGGGCGGAACCACTCCCGCGCCGAGGCGGCGCGGCCGCCGATCATCCCCAGCACGCCCCGACCCACCGAGAGAACGCCCAGGGTGTTGGGGCCCAGGAACTGCACGCCCCGCCGCGCCGCCGCGCGGGCAATTTCCATCACGTCCCACACCGGCACCCGGTCCCCCACCAGCACGGTGAGGCCCACGCCCGCCGCGATGGACTCCAGGGCCGCGTCCTTGACCAACGGGGCCGGCACGTAGATGACGCTGGCGTCGAAAGGCCCGTGGGCCTCCACCGCTTCGGCCACGGTGTCGTAGACCGGGGTGCCGTCCACCACCTCCCCGCCCCGCCCCGGCGTGCACCCGGCCACCACGTTGGTGCCGTACTCGCGCATCAGCCGCGCGCGGGCCCGCCCCTCCCGACCGGTGATCCCCTGCACGAGAACGCGGGTGGATCCGTCAACGAGAATCGCCACGGCTCACTCCATTCCCCGGGCGCGCCGGTACTCGTCGAGGCCTCCTATCGGCAGGGAGACGAACCCACCGCCGGCCCCCAGCGCAGCGCAGTCCACCTCACAGGCCAGGCACTCGCTGCAGCGGCCGCGCGCAGCTTCTTCGCGGGAAATGGCGAGCACCGGCAGCCCCGCCGGGTCGAGGGCGAGGATCTGTGGCACGCAGGCCTGCACGCAAACCTTCGATTCGCAGCGGGCGCAGATGTCGTGGTCGTACGTCACCTCGCCGCTGAGGGTGGCGAAGGTGTAGGGGCGGGTTGCCGGTCGCCGCTGCCGCGCCGGTGGGCGGGGCGGCGGGGGCTGGAAGGCCGCCAGGAGTTCCTGCAGCCGCTCGGCGCAGCGCTCCACCGGCGTGTCCTTGCCGTAGCACTCCACCGGCACCCGGAGGGAGCGGGTGAAGGAGGTGAGGATCTCGATGGCCTTTTCTTCGCCGTTGCCGCCGAGGCGCATCACACAGGGGACGGAGAGCGGCTCCTCCAGAAACGCCTTGACGAGGCCGCGCGCGGAGTGGAACTGCTCCTGCGAGGCGACGCCCGAGCCGGAACCGAAGTAGGCGTCCACACCCGGCTGGGAGAGGAGGATCCGCGCGGCCCGGTACACCTTGGAGGCGGGTGGGTTGCCGGAGGTATCGCAGAAGTTGGCGACCGCGAACCCGTACCGCTGCAGGGCGTCCATGGCCATCATGGAGCCGCCGCCCCCGGCACCGTGGAACGCCACCACCCTCTCCCCGCGCGCAAAGCCCTCGCGCATCTGCAGGAAGTAGAAGGTGCCCCGGAAGTCGTCGCGCTCCACCTCCCAGGCGATGCGCTCCAGAGGGGTCGGCGGATGACCCAGTTCGCGCGCCACCTCGATCCCCAACTCCGGGTGCCGGAACACCGCCGCGTCGTCCACGGTGAGGCGGCAGTCCAGCGCCACAACCCGGCCGTCGGCGGTGAGGACGAGGGGGTTCACCTCGGCCGCCCGCGCCTCCACCTGCCGCGCCACCCGCCACAACCGCACCACCGCCTCGGCGAGCAGCCGCTGCCGGTTCCCGTGCACCCCCACCCGCCGCCACAGCTCGCGCGCCTCGTGTTCGGCCAGACCCTCCACCGGATCCAGGGGCAGCTCGGCCACGGCTGCCGGCTCGCTGCGGGCAATCTCCTCGATCCCCGTGCCCCCGCGGGAGGAGACGAGCAGCAGGGGGCAGCGGCGGCGGTCGTCGAGGATGATGCCGGCGTAGTGCTCGGAGGCGACGGTCAGCCGCTCCTCCACCAGCACCTCGGTCACGGGAAACTTCCCCACGTCGAGGCCGAGAATGGCGGCAGCCGCCGCCTCGGCCTCCTCCGGGGTGTCGGCAAAGCGGATGAGTCCCTGGGACGCCCGCCCGGTGGTCTGCGCCTGGGCCTTGACCACGACCGGCCGGGCCAGCTGCCTGGCCACCTCCCCGGCTGCGGCCGCGGTGTGGACCACTTGGCCCGCCGGCACGGCGAGGCCGGCAGCGGCGAGAAGTGTCTTCCCCTGATGCTCGGCAAGCCGCGCCACACGAACCTCCCCACCCGGGCCCTGCACGCTACGCGAAGCCGGACCTTGTGTCAAGAGTTCACAAGCCGACGGCGGCCCGGCCCGGAAACTTCCCGTATCATAGAGGGGCGACCGCGGAGGACCCATGGAGTGGAAATCCCAGGCACCCGGTTCGTCGTACTTCTACTACCCCCGTCTCGTCTGCGTCATCGGAGTCCGCGACGAGGCGAAGGCGACCATCAACTTCGCGCCCGTGGCCTGGTCCACGCCGCTCTCGTCGCACCCCCCCCTCTTCGGGGTCTGCCTCTCCCCGGCCACCTACTCGCACCACCTCCTCCTCACCACGGGGGAGTTCACGCTCAACTTCCTCCCCCACTCGCAGGCCAGCGTGGCCCAAGCTCTGGGCAAGCTCTCCGGCAAGCGGGTGGACAAGGTCAAGGAGTTGTCGCTCGCCCTGGAGAGCGGCGAGGTCATCGCCACCCCGTTCCTGGCCGCTGCCTACGCGGCGGCGGAGTGCTCGTTGGTCGAGCGGCACCAGTTCGGCGACCAGACACTGCTGGTGGGCGAGGTGCTGCGTGTGCACCTGCGGGGTGACAGCTGCGATCGCGACGGCGTCATCCGCCTCGACCGCGTGCACCCGCTCCTCTACCTGGGCAGCAACCGCTACGCCACCACCGATCCGGCCAGTGTCACCGGCCCCAGCGTCCCCGAGCCAGGCTGAGTCGCCGGCCGGCCCCCGCCTCACGCCGCCGGGCTGCCGCCCCGCTGCGGCGACACGGTGGCCACCAGCACCCCGCTCACCACCAGCGCACCCCCCACGAGGAGCGCGAGGCTCGCGCGGTCGTAGCCCAGCACCGCCGACACCACCGCCGCCGCTACCGGCTCGAAGGCGAGAACCACCGAGGACTCGGCTGCGGAGAGGGTCCGCTGCGCCGCCGACAGCGCCCAGAAGGAGAAGACCGTCGCCAGCCCCGCGGTCACGAGGAGGGCGAGGCCCAGCCGCAGGGAAGGCGTGAACCGCCACCCCTCCAGGGTGGCCGCCGGCAGCGACAGCAGCGCCGTGGTCACCACCTGGAGGGCATTCACCTGCGCCGCTGGCTTCCTCCGCACCGCCACCTGGAGCAGCACCAGGTGCGCGGCAAAGGCCACCGCGCAGCCGAAGGTCAGCAGGTCACCCGCGCTCAGCTCCCCGGCAGCGGGCCGCAGCAGCACGGCCAGGCCCGCCAAGGCCAGCGCCCCGCCGGCCATGACGCGCAGGGAAAAGCGGTTCACCCCGAACAGCGGCTCCACCGCCGGCACCAGCAGCGCCGCGATGGCCGTGATGAACGCCGAGCGGGCGGGGCTCGTCGTGGCCAGCCCCGAGGTCTGGAGGGCAAAGCCGGAGAAGAGCGCCGCCCCGCACGCCAAGCTCGCCCGATCCGCTCGCAGGCGGGTCCGATGCCGGCCGATGCGCAGCACGAGCACGGCCGCCAGGAGGAAGCGCAACGACAGGAAGGTGAGCGGCCCGCTGTCGGCGAGACCGGCCTTGACCACGGTGAAGGTGGCGCCCCACACCGCCGTGGCCACCGCCACCAAGGCGAGAGCCCGCACGTGGCTCACCGCACCCCGCCGGCGGCGCCCCGGATGGTGGCCCCTGGGAGCAGGACGGTCCGCACTCGCGTATCATGACAGCTACCCGCGCGAGTGGCGCGCCAGCAGCGTCGCGTGCCGTGGGCTCCGAGGGGAGGCCACTCGGCGGGTGGGGAGCGATCGGATGGTGCAGGCCGTGTGCATCGGCGTGGCGGGGGGAACGGGTTCCGGCAAGACGACGGTCGCCAACGCCATCGTCCAGCGCATCGGCGCCGAACGCATCGCCTACCTGCAGCACGACAGCTACTACTTCGACCTCAAGGGCCACAGCCAGGAAGAACTGCTCCACCACAACTTCGACCACCCCGACGCGCTGGAGAGCCAGCTCCTCGCCCACCACCTGCGCGAGCTGAAGGCGGGGCGGGCCGTGGAGGTGCCCATCTACGACTTTACCCGCCACGTCCGCACGAACCAAACCCGCCGCGTGGAGCCGCGGGGGGTGATCCTGGTGGAGGGCATCCTCATCTTTTGCGAGCCGGCGCTGCGCGAGCTGTTCGACATCAAGATCTTCGTGGACACCGACGCGGACCTGCGCTTCGTGCGGCGGCTGCGGCGCGACATTACAGAGCGCGGGCGCAGCGTGGAAAGCGTGATCCACCAGTACATGGAAACGGTTCGCCCGATGCACCTGGAGTTCGTGGAACCCTCCAAGCGGTGGGCGGATCTGATCATCCCCGAGGGCGGCTTCAACTCCGTGGCCCTGGACGTGGTGTGCGCCCGCGTCGAGGCGCAGCTGCGCGCGGCGGAGGGGTGAGGCGGTGCGGCGCATCCTGCCGGTCGCCTCGGGCAAGGGTGGGGTGGGCAAGACCACCTTCGCCACCAACTTTGCCCTCGCCCTCTCCCGCCTCGGCACCACCGTGCTGGTGGACCTGGATACCGGCACCTCCTCGGTGCGCAACACCATCGAAGCCGAGGTGACGCGGGACCTCTACCACTTCTTCCGGCGGGGGGAGCCGCTGGAGCGCTGCCTCACCCCCCTGCCGGAGCGGCTGGATCCGCACGGGAGCTTTCGCAACTTCGCCTTCGTGGCCGCGCCTCGGCACGCGATGGAGGAGTTCACCCTCCTCTCCGACGAGCACCGCATCCGCTTGATGCGCGGCATCAACGGCCTGGCCGCCGACTTCGTGGTCCTGGACCTGCGCGCCGGCCTGGATGCCAACGTGCTGGACTTCCTCCCCCACTCCAACTCCGGCATCCTCGTCTTCACGCCCCACCACCAGGCCGCCACCATGGCCGCCGCCGATATCGTCAAGGCGTTGCTGTTCCGCAAGCTGCGGCTGCTCTTCGCGGCCGACGGCCCGCTCGCCGCGGCGGCGAATCTGCAGCAGCTACGGGCCGTCAACGCCCTCCTGGACCGGGTGGAGGACGCCTACGACGACAGCATCCCCAACCTGGACGCCTTCCTCCGCGACCTGGTGGAGGCCTTCGGCGAGGCGCCGCTGGTGACCGCCCTCGCCGATAACGTGGCCTCTTTCGGCGTGTACTTCGTGCTCAACCTGTTCGACGGGGTACGGGAGTCGTTCGAGGGGGCGGTGGCGCCGTTCGTGCGTACGCTCCAGGCGTACGTCTCGTCGCAGCTCTCGGTGCACAACCTGGGGTGGATCGTGGCTTCCCCTGAGGTGCACAAGGCCAACTGCGAGCGCCGCCCCATCGTGCTCCACCAGTGGCGGGAAGAGAAGCCCAAGGACCCGGTCAGCAGCGAGCTGGAGGAGCTGGCGCTGCGAGCCGGCCTGACCCCCCGTCAGCGCGGCACGAAGAGCGTCACGGACTACCTGGTGGCCATCGACCGCGAAAAGGCTCTCGTCGAGCAGCTGGAAGTCCTCAAGGCGATGCACCGGCACACCGCCACGCTGCAGGTGCGCGACAACTTTGCCTACATCGCCCGGCGCGCCATCCACGTGCTCGACACGTTGCCGGCCGACCGCTTCGGCCAGCGGCGCCTGCTCACCCCGCTGGAACTGTTCCAGGTCCTGGTGCGGGGCACGCGGCCGGTTACTGGCGGGGACGCCGACGGCGCTGACGCAGCTCCTCTTCCTTGAACATGTAGCGGATGGCGTGCTTGTAGATCATCAGGTTGGGGCCGTCGGTACGGTTCAGCTTGATGCAGTTGCGGTCGTACCACTCGATCCAACCGCGTAGCTCGGTGCCATCCTGGAGGATGACCACCATCGCCGTCTTGTTCTGCATCTGCTTGGTGAAGTAGTAACTTTCCGCGTTGGTCTGCTCCGGCGGCGCCTGCTTGCGGTGCACTACCCCGCGCAGCGGCGTGCGGTCGCTCACCTCCGAGATGGAGGGGCGGATCAACTGCCGCGAGGTGAGGGCGTCGCCGTCGAATCGGTCGGAATCACTCATCGTTTCCCCGTCAGCTTCCCTTGCAAACAATATACCACACCCCGACGCGCTCGGCAAGGATACGGGCGGGCCCGGGGATTTGTTTACGAACCACGGCCACCTCGCTGGCCCGGCGGCGTGACCACCTCGTGGGCGAGACAGCACATCAGCCGGCCGCACATCCCCGAGATCCGGGTGGGGTTCAAGGAGATGTTCTGGGCCTTGGCCATGCGGATGGTAACGGAGGAGAAGCGCGTCATGAAGGTGGCACAGCACAGGGCGCGGCCGCAGGGGCCCCACCCCCCGGAGAGCCGGGCTTGGTCCCGGACCCCCACCTGGCGCAGCTCCACGTGCCGGTGGGCGCGCCGGCCCAGCTCGCGCACCAGTTCGCGGAAATCGATGCGCTCCTCGGCGGCGAAGCTCACGTAGGCTTCGTTACGATCCAGGGGGAACACGGCGGCAATGGGCCGCATCGGCAGGTTCAGCTCCCGCGCCCGCCGCCGGCAGAACTCCAACAGCTCGCGCTCGCGCCAGGCCAGCTCCCTGCCCCGCATCTCGTCCTCGGCGGTGGCGGCGCGCCGCACCACCCCCACCGTTCGCTCGCCAAATGGCCGGAGCACCGGCAGCTCGAAACGAGCCACCCGGCCCAGACGGTGGCCCTCCGCGGTCTCCACCACGTAGTACCGGTCGACCTCGATGGCCACCCCCTCCGCCACCCGGCACACGCACCCCGGCAGGTTGGGGTTGAGGACCACGCGTACCAGCCGCGGAACGGTCGCCTCGTCGTTGGGGACGGAGCTCATGGGCCCCCCGCCTGGGCGCGGAGGGCGGCGTCCGCCTCGGCCACCGCCGCCGCCGCGGCACGACGCTGCGCCGCGAGCCGCTTGGCCAGCGCCGGGTCGCTCAGGGCCAGGATCTGCGCGGCGAGGAACGCCGCGTTGCGGGCTCCGGCGGTGCCCACCGCCACCGTGGCTACCGGCCCCCCGGCGGGGGGGGGGGGGGGGGGGGGGGGGGGGGGGGGGGGGGGGGGG
>JBBISY010000064.1:0-11713 GCA_037441065.1 Acidobacteriota bacterium
CGCCAGGCCGCCACCAGCGCCCGCACCGCCGGCGCCGCTTCGGCCGGCACCACCCGCGAGCGGAGCACGAGGCGGCGCTGCAGGAACACCTCATCCCCCGCCCGCTGCTCGGCGCGGACCGTCACCGAGCCGGCGTCGTTGCTCACCATCGCCGGCACCGGCAGCGCCGCCACCGACCAGCCCGGCGCCAGCCGCAGCGTCACGTCCAGCGCTTCCTCGCCTGGCCCGCCCAACAGGATGGGGGCGAGGCGCTCCGCCACCGGCAGGGGGGGAAGCTCCTCGCCGGCCAGGCGCGGCACGTCGCCCAAGCGCAGCCGGACCAGCCCAGCCGGGTCGGGGGAAGGCGCGGTGCCCGTGACCTCCACCACCAGCGCCGCCGCACGGCGCGACAGGCTCACCACCCGGCTCTTCCCCGCCTTCCCGCCGGGCACCACCGAGGCCACTTTGCTTGCCACCTTGGCGGCATCCCGGACCAGTCCCGCGTGGGGGACGGCAGCCCCGGCGGCGGCCAGCTCCACCTCGCCCGAGATGGCGCCCGCGGCGTCCACCTGCAGCACGGCGGTGACGTGCCGGCGGGGCGTCTCGGCGCCGCGCCCGCAGGGGGTACCGGCGGGGCGCGGCAACGCGGTGAGGACCGCGCGCTCGCGCAGCGTCTCCTCCAGCGGCCCGCCCTCCCCGGGCTCCAGCGGGTCCACCACCCGTAGGCACCCCTCCGGATCGGCGAAGAGCACCACCGGCCGATCGAAGCCCACGAAACCGGCGAGCCGAGCGCCGTCCCGCCCGACCTTCCCCACCAGGCCCACCGTGGCGTCCACACCGATCGAGTCCAGGGCCGCACTCGCGAGAGCCGAAAGTTCCAGCGGCGTCGCCCAGCCGCTCTCCCACACCTCCCCCAGCGGGGCGAGGGCCGCACGCACCAGCGGCACCCCCGCCTCCTCGGACACCTGCAGCCCCTCCCGCAGGGTCGCGAGTGCCGCCACCACCCGCTCCTCGAAGGAGGCTTTCCCCGCGGTGGCCCGCGCCACCTCCTTCGCCGCCTCCGCCGGCAGCGGACCGGCTGCCGCGAGCCGCCGCGACAGCTCGTCCTGCGCTCCACCGGCGGGAGCGGTGGAAAGCCACAGGTGCGGCACCACCTCGTCACGCGGCGGCGCACCCGGCTCGTCGGGGAGCGCGGGGAGCGCCTCCAGATGGAAGCGGAGCGACCGCCGGCCCGCCTGGACCCGCTCCTCCGGGGTCACCACCGTCCCCGGCGAGACCTGCCACAGCAGCGAAGCCTCGGCGGGGACCTCCACCTCCACCGCCAGCGAGCGCACCGGCAGCGCCCGCCGCAGGGGGACCTCCGCCTCGAGCCACGGCTCCCCGCGGCTCGTCACCCGGTAGCCGCACTCGATCACCGCCCCCGGTTCCAGCGCCGTGTGCACGATCACCCGCCGCCGCAGGTGGCTCCACAGGGGGTTGCGGTGCACCGGCCGGGGCAGGTCGTCCACCACCGCGTTGGCCGGCGCCTCCACCACCTCGCCTGACGGCAGCAGCGTGCGGTTGGCCAGTACCTCTACCTCCTCCCGCCGCGGGTCCCACACCACGGTCGTCTCGCCCACCAATCGGTTGATGGCCACGTACGAGTTCACCGCCAGCCGCGTACGCACCTCGCGCACTACGCGGCCGTCCTCCCCCAGCTCGAAGCGCTCCACCAGCTCCTGGACTTCCGCGTCCGGTCCCGCCACCGGCACGAACGCCGGCGGAGCCGAAACCGCTGCCAGGCTCCAGCTCGCGGCGACCGTCGCCGCCAAGACCGCCGTCGCCAGCCTCCCGCGCCCGTTCATCGCGCACCTCCCCGCTTCGCCGCTGCCGCCTCCACCGTGACCGGATGTTCCCCCAGCTCTCGGAACGCCTTCAGCGCTGCGCGCAGTGACGGCCACTCCGCGGGGGAGAAGATCCGCTGCGCCAGGGAAAGCGTCTCCTCCACCACCAGCACCCCGCCCTCGACCCGGAAGCGGGCCTCCAGAGCTCCGGCGCCCGAGAGGGACACCGGGTCCGGCAACCCGCGCACCGCCGTCCCCGGCGGCAGGGTGAGCCGCTCCGAGAGCTGCACCCGCTTCGAGCAGCCGATGCGCAGGGGGAAGCGGCGCTCCTCCTTGCCCACCTCCAGGAACAGCTCCTCGGCGTGCACCGCCACCCCCACCGGGTGCCGGGCCGCCAGCGGCACCAGCACCAGGGCGCCGTCCGTCAGCCGCCGGGCGTAGGCAGGGATACGGAACGCCGCCTCGTAACGGAACGGGACCGAGAGATCGTCCGGATCGCTGCGCCGGATCACCCGCACCTCGGCGCCGGGTTCCAGGTCGCTCAGGAAGGCGTCGTCCACCGCCGGCCAGGCCGAGCGCAGCGAGCGGCGGTACAGGCGCCGCAGCGTCGCATCCGACTGCCCGTCGGCGGTGACCACGAGCGTGCCCTCCAGCGTGCCGTCGGCAGCCAGACGGGAGGCGATCCGCACCTCGAGCGGGTGCGCCTCGGGCGGCGATACCGGGGTGGTGACGAGATCCGCCCCCTCCGGGAGCCCTTTGAGCACCTGCTGCTGCTGCTCCCGGCTGGACCACAGCTCGCGCACCCCCGGCACCCAGGTGGGATCCAGCAGCACCGTGCTGCGGTCCGGCTTGCGCCAGACGGTGATGCAGTGGTTGAACTGATCGGCGGGGATGTCCTCGATGCGCTCTCCCGCCATGGTCATGCCGGCGTAGGCTTCCAGGCCCGCGGCCCGCAACAGCGCCACCAGCATCCCCGCCTTGTCCTTGCACACCCCGCCGCGATCCCGCAGCGTCGTGGCGGCGCGGTGGAGGGTGTACCCCTCGCCCTCCCCCATGTGCAGCCCGACGTACCGGATGTTCTCCGCCACCCAGTGAGTGAGGGCGGCGGCCTTTTCCTCCTCGGTGGCGAGACCCGCCGTGACCCGGTCCGCCACCGCCTGGATCTCTGGCGTCACGGTGAAGGAGCCGTAGCGCTCCTGCACGTCGTGGAACCAGATCGCCTTCGCCCGCCAATCCGGCGCGGTGGTGAGCAGGAGCTTGGGCGCCACGTCGGCGAGGGCCACCATGCCCTTCTCCGTCTCCAGGGGCCGGAAGCCGCGCATCGTCACCGTGACTACCCGGCTGCCCCCCTCAAGGCGGTCCGAGACCTCCGCCGCGCCGTTGAAGAACTGGTACTGCAGATGCTTGGCGGGATCGATGCGGACGCGGTACGACTGCTCCACCACCGGCCACTCGGACCAGAACGGCACGATGTCGTAGAAGTGGCCACGCATGGGCGGGATGAAGCGCGATTCGTCCTCGGCGCCGGCGAGGAGAGCGTAGGTGAAGCCCACCCGGCGGGTGACCAGCTCCACCCCGTCCCCCACCTGGAGCCGACCCACCGGCACGAGCTTCTCGCGCGAGTTCCAGAAGATGAGGAATTGCGGATCGGGGTTGTCCTGCACCCGCTCCGGGGAAATGTCGCGCACCGACCCGTCCGCCCGGTGAACGCGGCAGCGCACCACCGACACGTCGGCGGAGAGGGGGTCGTACGGGAGCAGGGTCACCGAGAGCTGCCGCGCCCCGGCGGCCGAGAGCACCTTGACGAGGGTGCGGTGCTCGGTGCGGGCGAGACCGCTCTCCTCCACCGTCACATCGCGCCGGTCGAACACCACCACCGCCCCGGCTCCGCCCCAGTCCGCGGCGCTGCCCGCCTTGGCCAGCGCCTGCCGCACCGCCTCGTCCACCGGTTCCGCTCCCCCCGCGCCCGCCGGCCAGGCCAGCACCGAGGCCACCACAAGCCAGCTCGCCAACACCGTACCCATGCGCCCTCCCCAGACGACGCTGCGACCTTTACTTGCCACTGCCAGCCTCCTTGCCCTTTTCCTTCCGTGCCGCCACCTGCGCCCACCACTCCGGTTGCCCCTTCAGGAACCGGTCGAACCAGGCCAGGATGGCGCGCGACCACACCACCCGCTTGGCGTGGTCCAGGATCCAGTGGTCTTCCCCCTCCACCTGCAGGTACTCCACCGGCGCCCCCAGGAGTTTGAGGGCGGTGTAGAAGGCGTCGCTCTCCCCCACCGGCACGTTGGTGTCGGCGGTGCCGTGGGTGAGGAGGAGGGGCGTCGTGACGCGATCGGCGGCGAAGAGGGCACTGCGATCCACGTAGAGTTCCCGGTTGTTCCAGGGGAACGAACCGGCCGCCGACAGGGCGTTGTAGCTGTACCCCCAGTACCCCTCCCCCCAGTAGGACGAGATGGAGGAGATGCCCGCGTGCGCCACCGCCGCGGCAAACAGGTCGGTGCGGGTGAGCAGCAGCATGGTGGTGAAGCCGCCGTAGGAGGCGCCGATGCACCCCACCCGCTTGGGGTCCACGTAGGGGTGGGCGGCGAGGAAGTTCTTCGTTGCCTCGATGATCTCGTCCACCACCAGCCGCCCCCACTCGTTCACGTGGAGCGCCGAGTGTTCCTGCCCGTAGCCGGTGCAGCCGGAGGGCTGCGGCACGTACACCACGTACCCGCGGCTGGCCCACCACTCCTTGGGGTAGCGGCCGCCGAACTCCCGCGAGACCGGCGAGGTGCCCGCGTAGTAGTAGACGAT
Source organism: Acidobacteriota bacterium (assembly GCA_037441065.1). Classification (GTDB taxonomy): domain Bacteria; phylum Acidobacteriota; class Thermoanaerobaculia; order Thermoanaerobaculales; family Thermoanaerobaculaceae; genus JACADV01. The sequence goes on from JBBISY010000064.1 coordinate 4,602, forward strand.
GGCCGGGTACGACCGGCTGGGGTCGAAACCCGGCGGCAGGTACACCCGCCCCGGGATACGCCGCCCGGCGGCGGTGGCGGTGTCCCACTCCTCCAGGCGGCCGGGCCGCAGATCGCCCCACCACGCCGGCGCCGGGTCGGCCAGCGGTGTTCCCGAGGCCGCCGTCCCCCGCACCACCCACACCGCCTTCGGCCGCCAGGGACCGCTCCCCGCCGCCACCAGCACCGGTGCCCCCGCCGCCGCCGCCCAGGAGCTGACCACGTCGCCGCCCGCATCGAGCTCCTGGAACGCCCCCAAGGACGCCTGCCACCGGAACAGGCGCACCCGGTCCCCCACCTCCGCCCGCACCGTGAGCGTTCCTCCCCCGCGCGGCCAGGCTGCATCCAGCACCGCCGGGTCGAAGTCGCGGGTGAGGCACGTCACCTGCCCCGACTCCGGGTCCCACAGGTACACCTGCCCGTCCCCCTCGTTGGGCGTCACGTCGGGGGGGAGGTTGCGGCCCACCTCGCCGAAGGCGGACGGCCCGGCCACCACCACCAGCCGCCGGCCATCCGGCGCGTACGACACATCGTCCAGCCATCGAAAGTCGCGCAGCTTGCTGGCCGTAAAGGTGGAAAGCTCCAGCTCCCACAGTTCGTGCCGCGAAAAGGGGCGCTGGGACAGATCCTCCACCTCGCGCCGCAGCAACAATCGGCTGCCATCCGGCGAGAACGCCGCAGCGCGCGTGGTGAGGGCCCCGGCCGTGAGCCGCACCCGCGGCCCCCCCTCGAGGCGGACGTACCAGAGCACTTCCTTGTCCCGGTACCCCTTCTGCCGGTCGAGCAACCCCTCGAGGATCTTCACGCCCCGGGGGTCGGGCGCGGCCTTCGCCACCGTGGCCACCACCACGGCCGTGCCGGTGGGGTCGAAGAGGAACCGCTTCAGCCCCTCCAGGCGCTCCACCAGCGGCTTCACCTCGCCCGTGTCCAGATTGGCGCTCCACAGCGTGGCCGATTCCGCTCCCCCACCCGCCGTCTTGTCCTTGGCGAGCCACGCCAGCACCCGGCCGGCTGGGGCAAAGGCCACATCGCTCGCCTCCCACCCGCCGCGGAAGGTCCACCGCCGCGAGCCGTCGGAGGTGGCGCGAACCTCCACCCAGCTCTCGCTCTCGTCGGTCCCGGGCAGGACGCGCCGCCACGCCAGGGCCGCCAGCGAGCCATCCGCGGAAACCGCCACCGAGGTGACGTCCGGCCGGTCCAGCACGTCGAGCAGGTCCAGCTCCCGCTGCGGCGGGAGGGAGAAGGCGATCCCCTCGGCCGCCGGCACCCTGAGACGCACCCCCACCTCCCACGGGGCGCCGTCGTTCCGCTCCTGCACTGCCTGGACCGCCAGGAGGTGCGTGCCCGGCACCAGCTCCACCGTGCCCTTGGCCTCCCCCGGCTCCGGGCTCCCGGCGGGGCTGCCGGAGGTCACCCCCACCCCGTCCACCACCAAGTGCCGCAGGCCGTTCCCCGCCACCTCCACCTGGGCGCTGACGAAGCGCTCCACCTGCACCGTGGCCACCAGGAGCGCCACGGCGGGAGAGTCCGCGGCCTGGGGAGCACGGCGCAGCTCCACGAGCCCGGCGTCCCCGCTCTCCCGCTCCCGCCAGGTCAGCGTCGTGCCGTCGAGCCACGGCACGCTGGCGCCCGCGGCCATGCGGCTGCCCGACCACGCCAGCAGGGGGGTCGTGACCAGCTCGCGGGGACTGTACCCGGCGCGCGCCTCGTCGTGGAAGAGGGGGCGGGGCACGGGCGCCGGCCCCAGCAGGAGGAAACGCGGCACGGTAAGCGTGACCTCGGGGCTCGGTGGGCCAGCGCTGACGGCAGCGCCCGACCCCGCGACCACAACACAGGTCACGGCCAGCGATGCCAGAGATCTCGGCATGACGGTGCCTCCCGGGGCCGGCCGCCCCAGGGGCGAACTGTACCACCACCCCGCACCCCTGCGGCAGGCCGGCGCGCCCTCTTCCAACCGCGAATCGGGGGTATCCTGTCCGCCGTTTGCGGAGGAGGTGGCATGTCGCAGACAACAACGGACCGTCGACGTTTCCTGGCGAGCGTGGGCGGCCTGGGCGCCCTGGCGGGGCTCGCCGCCTACCCCGGCCTCGCGCGCGAGGCTCACCGCTCCGAGGCGGCCGGCGGGGAGCCGGCCCCCGCCGTGCCGCTGGACGTCATCAGCCGCGTCCCCTGGCCGTACCAACCCCTCGACCCCGACGCCACAGCTCAGGCGGCCTTCCAGGCGTACCTCAAGGGTCTGTGCATGCGCGGCGTCTTCGAGGGGGTGGTGGGGCAGGTGGCCAGCCGCCTCGGACCCCCCTACACCGTCCTGCCGTTTGCCATGTTCGGCTACGGCGCGGGGGGAGTGGGCGGGTGGGGCACCCTCTGCGGGACCCTGAACGGGGCAGCGGCGGCCCTGGCCCTGCTCTCCGCCAACCCGGCGCCGTTGATCGCCGCCCTCTTCGCTTGGTACGAGGCAGAGGCCTTGCCGGACCACGTTCCGGCCGGAGCCCGCTTCCCGAATACCCCCGTGGCCGCCGGATCGGTACTGTGCCACGCGTCGGTGGCCGCGTGGCGCCGGGCCGCCAAGAAACCCTTCTCGTCGCCCGAGCGCTTCGAGCGGTGCGGGTTGCTGGCCGCTTCCGTGGCCCGCAAGACGGTACTGCTGCTCAATGCCGCCCCGCCCAGTCCACCGCCCCTCGACGCGGCCTCCGCCGGCTGCCTCGGCTGCCACGGGCGCGGCGGCACACCGACCGCAACCGGCAGGATGCGGTGCGAGCCGTGCCACACCCCGGCCGCGCTCCGCGCTCAGGGACACCCGCCGAACTGGGAATCGCCCCGTTCCTGAAGCCCTGCGCCGCCCGGCCGCGTGCCCCGCGGCATGCTGCCGCCTTGCCGCCCGGCGGCGGCTGCGCCGCCCTGGCCATCCCCTCGCCGTCGGGCTAACGCTGCTGTTCCGTAGCGTGTCGCCGCACCCCCTCGGGGGCCACGACCGGGTACGGCGGAGCTGGCGGCACGGGGCGAGGATCGGCGGCGATGAGCGCCTCCAGATGCCGGATGGCGGCCTCCAGCTGCGCATCCTCGCCGCGGAAGGTGGCCACCGGCAAGTTGTCCACCACGATGTCCGGCTCCACCCCCCACCCCTCGATGAGCCACTCCCCCTCCGGCCCGTACACCCCGGTCTCGCACGCCGTGGCGATCCCCTTGTCTACCAGCGTGTTCGAAGAGGAGAGCCAGATTTCGCCACCCCAGGTGCGCATGCCGATCACCTTCCCCAGCCCGAGGCGGCGGAACCCTTCCGCGAAGGCTTCCCCGTCCGAGGCGGTGCGCTGGTCCACCAGCACCACCATGTGGCCGCGGAAGGCGTACTGCATGTTCCAGGTGGGGAGGCCGCTGCGCCCCTGCCAGTAGAACCACGCCTTGCGCAGGAGCTTTTCCAGGATCCACGAATCGATGTTGCCGCCGCGGTTGTGGCGCACGTCCACGATCAACCCCTGGCGGTCGAAGACCGGGTAGAAGTGGCGCGCCCACTCGGTGTAGTTGCGGCCGCCCATGGCCCGCAGGTGGACGTAGCCGATGCGCCCGCCCGAGGCTTCCTCCACCCGCCGCCGCCGGATGGCCTCCCACTCGTCGTACCGCAGCTCCGCCTCGTCCTCCGGCGAGATTGGTTCCACCACCACGTCCCGCTCGCCGCCGCCCGCCGCCCGCACGTGGAGCAGCACCTGGCGCCCGGCCCGGCCGCGCAGCAGTACGGCAGGGTGCGGCACGGACAGGGTGGCCACGCCGTTGATGGCGGTGATCACGTCCCCCTCCTCCACCCCCACACCGGGGCGCGCGAGGGGCGACAGCTCCTCCGGGTACTCAGGCTCGCCGGCGTAGAGGTGGGCGACCCGCCACCCCCCCGCCGCCTCGTCCCGCTCCAGCACCGCCCCCAGCGACGCCGGCTGGATGTCGTCCTTCCCCTGGCGCAGGTCGCCGCCGCGCACGAAGATGTGCAGCGCCGAGAGTTCCGACACCATCTGCGCCAGGAGGTCCGACAGCTCGCCGCGGTCGCTCACCCGCTCCACCAGGGGCGCGTACTTGGCGTACACCGCCTCCCAATCCAGCCCGTGCATTTTCCGGTCGTAGAAGTAGTCGCGTTCCAGCCGCCAGGCCTCGCGGAACATCTGGCGGTACTCCTCGCGCGGGTCGATGGCAAAGCGCCACGCCGCGAGATCCACCCGCGCCGCGTCGAGATCTACCTTTTCCCCTGCGGTGGCGTCGATGACGAACAGCTCCTTCTCCTTGCGCAGGAGGAGCTTCTTCCCGTCCGCCGAGAGCTCGAAGGCCACCACCCCTTTGGCCAGGGTCACCGGCTTCGCCTCGGCGGCGCGGATGTCCAGCGCCACCAGCTCCCCCTTGGCGTCCCGCTCGAGGGGGTAGGACAGCCAGAAAAGGCGCTTGTCGTTGCAGGCCAGGGAGTCGAACCGGCCGGGGTCCACCGGCACCTCCCACAGCCGCCGCTGCAGTCCCTCCACCGCCACCCGCACCGCCGGCTTCTCCCCGCCCCCTGCCGCGGGTTTCGCGGCACCCTGGTCGCTGCGGCGGGACTTCGCCGCGGGCTCCGTGGTCGCCTCCCCCTGGGGCTCGCGGCTCGCCAGCTCGTCTTCTGGCGCGAAGGGGAAGCGCAGCCCCTCCTGGAGGGCCACCGCGAAGATGCGGGTGGGCCGGTCCACGAACGGCTCGGGCTGGCGCGGGCCCCAGGGGCTCGGCACCAGCGAAGCGAGGTGGCGGTCGGAGAGGAAGTAGAGCCACTTCCCGTCGGGACTCCAGGTGGGGTCGGCGCTCTCGGTGCGGTCGCTCGTGACCGGCACCGTAGCGCCGCTTCCGGTGTCGTAGAGGGCGATGGTGGAGAAGGTGTTGCGGGCCGGCACGGCAAAGGCCAGGTAGCGGCCGTCCGGCGACCAGGAGACGGCGCCGAACCCCTCGTGGGGGGAAGTGGCCACCTTCACCCCGCGACCCGTGGCCAGCTCGTGGATCCACAGCTCCTGGTCCTGGTCCCAGCTGGCGATCCACCGCCCGTCCGGGGAGGGGATGCCGTCGAAGCGCAGCACCTTGGCGTCGCGGGTGAGGCGCTGGGGCGTTCCCACCCCGTTGGCCGGCAGGCGCCACCACTCCACCTCCCCCGACTCATCCGAGAGGGCCAGCAGGCTCTTCCCGTCCGGCGCGAAGCGGGCCGATCGGTACCGCACGCCGGGGCGCCGCGTCACCTCCACGAGCCGTCCCTGCTGCACCGGCGCCACGAAGACCTGGCCGCGGCCCGTGAGGACCACCCGGTTCCCGTCGGACGAAAGGTGGGCCGCGGTGAGGTACTCCAGGGGAGCGTCGATCCACTTCTCGCGCCACTGATCGAAATCCGAAGCCAGGGCAATGGGCACGAGGGCGTCGCCGCCGCTGGCGATGTCGAAGAGGCGGATATCCGCACCCAACTTGTAGGCGATCCGGCCCGCCGAGAGCGAGGGCGTCGCCACGTCCCAACCCTGGTGGCGGGTGTGCTGACGCAGGTCCGACCCGTCCTCCCGCATCGACCAGAGGTTCATGGTGCCGTCGCGGTCCGAGACGAAGTACACGCGCCCCTGCCACCACATGGGCGCCTTGGAGGTGCCCGGGAAATCGGCGGTGAGTGGCACGGCCTCGGCGCCCGCCCGCCACTGCCACACCTGCTGCGCCATCCCCCCCTGGTAGCGCTTGGTGTGGGAACCCTGGAACGGCAAGCGGGTGAAGTACAGCACCTCGCCCGCTGGGTCGAAGCACCCGTCGGCGGCCTGGGCCAGCGGCAGCACCGTCTGCCGCTTCGACACCGGGTCCACCGCCACCAGCTGGGCCTGCGGCAGGGTGGAGAAGGCCTCGGTGCGGTAGAGGACCTTCCCGTCCGGGGTCCACCCCACCACCAGCGCCTGCCGCCCCTCCCAGGTGAGGCGGGTGGGGAGGCCGCCGGCCAGCGGCATGGCGTAGACCTCGGTGGGCCCCTCGTAGCTCGCCGAGAAGGCCACGGTGCGGCCGTCGGGCGAAATCGCCGGGTACGACTCCTCCCCCGGATGGGTGGTGAGGCGCTGCGCCACCCCCCCCGCCGCCGGCACCCGGAAGAGGTCCCCCTCGGCCACGAACACCAGCACCTCGCCGGAGAGCGCCGGGAAGCGGTAGTAGCCAGGGGTGTCCGCAGCGGCCCGCCCTGCGGTAGCCGCCAGAACCGACACCAACACGACCGCGGTTCGCATCGAGAACCCCTCCCTTCCTCCAGGCTCGCCGCCGCGGGCCGCAGACCGACGGTTGCCCTGCCCGTGCCGACCCACACCCCTCATCGGGGCCGGCCGCCCGGCCCGCCGCGGCCTGTGTGGGACCGACGCCGGGGCCGGACGCGAGCCGCGAGGAATGCGGTGGTACGCGGCAGGTGCCGGGCCAGAAACACCGCCACCTTGCCGTGAACGGTGAGGATCGCCTCGCGCCGCCGCCGCACGATGGCTCGCAGGATCTTGCGCGCGGCCACGTCGGCGGGCATGCGCAGCCAGCCCGGCACCGTGTCGCGGGCGTGCTCGTGCACCACCCCCAGGTTGTCGGTGCGCCGGATATCGCTGTCCACGAACCCCGGCGAAATCAACACCACCGCCACGCCGTCCTGCCGCAGCTCGCCCCGTAGCCCCTCCGCCAGTGCCCGCACCGCGAATTTCGACATGCTGTAGGGGATGCTGCCCGGCAACGACAGGTGGCCCATCACGCTGGACACCACGGCAAAGGTCCCCCGGCTGGCTTTGAGCGCCGCCACCGTAGCGTAGAAGGTGCGCAGGACCCCGAAGACGTTGGTCTCCAACTGGCGCCGGATATCCTCCAGCGTCAACTCCTCGAGCACGCCGGCCACGCCGAAGCCGGCGTTGGCCACGGCCGCGTCGAGCCGGCCAAAGCGCTCCAGCCCCAGGGCGACCGCCGCCTCGAGCTCGCCGTCCACCGTCACATCGGCCCGCACGGGGAGGGCCCGTTCGCCGATCTCCGCGGCCAGCCGCGCCAGCCGCTCCACGCGCCGCGCCGTGAGGACCACCGAGGCGCCCCGGCGCGCGGCTT
>JBBISY010000065.1:0-10701 GCA_037441065.1 Acidobacteriota bacterium
GGGACCCGGCGCGGAGCCCACCGAGGGCAGGTAGACGTCGGTCCCGGCAGAGCCGGCGAGACTCGGGGCTGCCAGGACCAGGGCGAGGATCACTGTGGCGATGCTCGAAGCTCTCATGGCTTTCGACTCCTTTCTTTGCCGCCGCGGCGGGCGGCGCCCCGGCGGCGGACGAGGCCGAGTTGTTCAGCACCCCAGGCGCGAGGGGGAACGCACCACTCCCATCGCTCCGGGGCTTCCCTGGAATTCGCGGCGGCGTGCACGTAGAGGGCGGTGCTGCTGGAACCCTCGTACTGGGTGTGCGGCATCATCGAGAGGACGCGACCCTCTTCATCGAAGGCGAGGACCGTGAGGATGAGGAACGCCTCGGCGGGGTCGGTGCGCTGGCTGAGCGTCACGGCTGTGGCGGTGGTTTCGACGGCGGTGTCGGCGAGCCAGCCGTTGCAGCTCCAGCGGCTCGCCACCACCCGGTAGCGCCGGGCCAAGGGCACCGGTTCCCAGGCAAGGGAGAAAACGGCTGGCGCGGCGGCACCGTAGGGGCAGTGGCGGGTGTTGCCCGGCCACTGCCTCGCGTTGTCGTAGGGCGAGGTGACGTGCACGCAGAAGGCCAGGTCGAAATCGACCGCCTTGTCCTCACCCTCGGCCACGCTCACGGCGCTCAACCAGGCGAAGAGCTGGCCCGCGGTGGGGGCGGGGAAGCCCACCGGCGTCCTGGCCAGGGCAAGCTGCACCGCGTAGGTGCCGGGGGCGAGATCCCTCGCCCTCCAGGAGGAGGCAAGAGGGTCGATCTCGACGGAGCGCCAACTCTCCCCAGCCCGCGCCACCACCGCCTTGCTGTAGGCGAAGGCGGGGAGCGCCGCGGCAACCGGCCGGCCGGCGTAGCGCAGCGACCCGTGCAGCGCGGCGCCCTCCGCCCAGGACGCGAGGGCCACGGTGAGGAACCACCCCATCCGTCGGCGTCTCATGGCGGTCCGCCTTCCTGCGACATGCCCGGATTTCTTGGTGCGGAGCGCGGTACCGGCAGGGCAGGTACACGGTTTACAATGAGGCGATGTCGGCTCGGGAAGGTTCTGGCCGACTGGCGTTTGGCCCGTTCCTGCTCGACCTGGCAAGCCGCCGGCTCAGCCGCAACGGGCGCCAGGTCCCACTGGGAGATCGCGCCTTCGGCGTGCTCGCGGAACTGGCGACCCACCCGGGCGAGACGCTGGACAAGGACACCCTCATCGAGCGGGTGTGGCCGGACGTGGGGGTCAGCGACGAGGCGCTGTCCCAGGCGGTGCACGAGCTGCGCCGGGCGCTGGGGGATAACCCGCGCTCGCCGAGCTTCGTGCAAACCGTGCACGGGCGCGGTTACCGCTTCGTTGCCGCCGTGAGCCCGGCAGCTCCAGTGCAACCCCGCCGGATCCTGCCGCTGCTGCGCGGCTGGCCGGCGGCGGCGCTGGCGGTTCTCCTGGGAGGGTCGCTGCTGGTTGTGGCCGTGTGGACAATGCGGCGAGGCAACCCCCAACCGGCGCCGCCACAGCGCATCGTGGAATTGGTTCGGCTGCCCGGAGGCGCCTTCAAGCCCGCGGTGTCGCCCGACGGGCGTTTCGTGGCCGTGGTCTCCAGCGACGAGGCCGGCAACCACTCCATCTTCCTCGTGCGTCCCGGCGTGCCCACCGCGCTGCAACTCACCCGGGGTCTCGACGTGCGGGGCCCCTCGCCTACCTTCTCCGCGGACGGCAACTGGGTGTTGTTCACCTCCTACCGGAGCGATACCGCTCGGGTCGTACCGGACGTCTGGCGCGTGCCCGTGCTGGGCGGCCAGACCGAGGTGGTAGTGGAGGGCGCTTCCGCTGCCCACCAGGATCGACTGGGGCGGCAGGTGGTGTTTTGCCGCCTCGAGGCAGGCGGGACCGCGGTGGTGGTCCGCGACGCCGACGGCCGCGAATGGGAGGTCGCCAGAGAAGGGTTCTGGCCGCGCTGGTCTCCCGACGGCAACTGGATCGCGTACACCACCTCGAATCCCGAGGGCGGCGAGGGCGACCTCTTCGTGGTGCGACCGGACGGGAGCGAGCGGCGGCGGTTGACGCAGGACCCCTTCCAGTTCTACGGGCTCGACTGGACGGCAGGGGGGGAAGGTGTGGTGTACGCGGCCGCCGGCGACGGCCCGTTCCTCCTCTGGTGGGTGAGCCGGGACGGGGGCCTGCCCGTGCGGCTGACGGTGGGGGCGGGCGACGATTCCTGTCCCGTCGTCGCCCCTGACGGGAGCCGGTTGCTCTTCGTCAACGGTCGCCTGCGAGGCGCTCTTTTCGTTGCCGACAAGCCCCCGAGTAAGTTCCGGCGGCTGGGGGGGGAGGGCTCGGTGCTGTCGGTGGCCCTGGACGCCACGGGGAGCCGGGTGGCGGTGGTGGAGCAGCGGACCGGCGGCGAGGGGAACCTCCGCGTCGTGGAACTGGGGGAAAACCGCGAACTCCCCGTGCCCGGTGTCACCGCCATGCGGGCTCGCTGGACGCCGGACGGCCGCGCCCTGGTCGTGGCCGGCGGGCCGGCGGGTGGTTTGGGGGGTGGGATCGTTCAGGTGGCGTGGCCGAGCGGTGCGGCAACCCCCCTGGTGTCCGACGGCCCCGCCGACTGGCCGGAGCTGCAGGGGCAGACGCTGGTCTTCCTGCGCCCGAGGCCAGACGGGACATCCCTCGTGCTGCGGCGGCTGGCCGATGGCGACGAACGTGTGCTGGCGCGGGGTTCCGAGATGACGGCGCCGCGGCTGTCCCCGGATGGCCGCCTCGTCGCCTGGAGCGGCTTTCTCCGCCCTACCGACGACGCCAGCACCGGGATTTGGGTTGCCTCGACGGAGGGGGAGGGTCCGCCGCGGCGGCTCGTGCCCGATGGGGCATGGCCCGTGTGGGACGGCCCGACCCACCTGCTCTTCGTACGCGGCGCCACCGGCGATTCGCTCTGGCGGGTGGCGCTTTCGGACGGCGCCCTGACGCAGGTCCAGCCGTTCGACGTCGGTTTCCCGGTGGTGGCCTTCGACGCCGTGCCCGGCCGGGGCATGGCGGCGGGCGTTCACGTGGACACGCCAGCGGTCTTTGCCTTCGAGGGGTGGCGCCCGCCGCGCTGACGATCGCCACCGCCTCCCGCCTCGAGCTCGCTCCCTCATGGCAGCCGCACCAGGCGCACCGTGGTGGGGTCGTTGGTCACGTTATCCACCACCGAGGCATACGCGAGCACGCCGCTTCCCTCCGTCACCGTGACCAATGCCCAGGCGCGCGAGAGGTTCGTGCTGCCGGCTTTGGTGGCGAAGGGGCGGTTTTCCTGCTTCCACTGGCCAGGAGCCAGGGTTACCGAGTAGCTGGCCAACTCGCGGCCGGCCCCGTCGAAGAGCGTCACCGTCACCCGCGCTGTGGTGGAGCCGCTGTTGGTGAGGCCAATGTTGGTCCGCAGCGCGGACGTCTCGGCCAGCTGCGACAGGACCCCCGATTGCCCCGCCGCCAAGCCCTCTTCGGGGGAGTAGCCGGGGAAATCCTGCCCCAGCGTGCCGTTGGGGTAGCAGGTCGCGCTCGAGGGGTTGAGGTTATAAGTCCGCGAAGAAACGACCAGTGGCTGGTCTGAAAGGATCTCCAACGCGCCCGAGCCGGACGCTGGCATCTGCGCGACCACGTCGCTGAAAACCCCTTGACTGCGGGGGGCGACCGCGCCCGTGTTCGTCACGTTCCCCGAGGGGCCGTGGAAACGGAGCGTGAGGTTGGCTGGCTGCTGGCCGGGGTTGAGGACCCCTAGATCGGTGCGCCACTGGCTGTTGTGGGCGCCGGCAGCGTGGGACGCCACGGGGAGCCAGGCGACCTGGCCCGTGCATTGGCTGCGGAGGATGGTGGCCCATTCGCCCACCGCCAGCAGCTGGCCAGGGGAGAAGACGAGGCCCAAGAGAGAGTTCGTAGTGGGGGTGTCCCGGGTTTGCCAGGTAATCCCGTCGGAGCTTTCGAGAATGTTCCCGAGAAAGCCGGCGGCGAGCCATCGCGAGCCGGTCCAGAGGACGTCAAACAGATCCTCCCTCGTGCCAGAAGTGGCTGGGCGCCAGACGCAGCCGTCAGAACTCGTCAGGACCGTGCCGGAAGCCCCCACCGCCACGACGGAACCGCCACCGGAGGCAACTCCGAAAAGGTTCCCCGTTGTACCGGAGCTACAAGAGGTCCAGGTGATGCCGTCGGAACTCGTGAGAATCGTGCCGGCGTTCCCCACCGCCACCGCCCGGGTCCCCGTCCAGGTGACGTCCTGCAGGAGAACCTCGGTGCCACTGGGGCGCTGCGTCCAGGTGGTGGCGTCGGGGCTCGTGAGCACAGTACCGCCTTCGCCCACGGCGATCCACTGGGAATGCGCCCATTCCACACCTCGGAGTGACTTCGTCCCACTCGGGGGGGAGGGTTGCTGGGTCCAGGTGCTGCCGTCGCTACTGGTGAGAATCGCCCCGGAATCCCCCACCGCCACGAGGGTCTGCCCGGACCACGCCACGTCGCGCAACGGGCGATCGGTGGGAGATGGAACCTCGGCCCAGGTGAGGCCGTCTGGACTCGAGAGAATCGTGCCCCAATCACCCACGACGACGAAGCGGGTGCCGAGCCACACTCCGGCGAAAAGCTGCGCGCCGGAGCCGAGGCGCTGGGTCCACTGCTCGCCATCGGGACTTGTTAAGAGCAGTCCCCCCTCGCCCGCCGCAATCCAGCCAAATGGAGCCCACACCACGGCAGCGGTAAAAGCAGAACGGGGGTACACCGTGTGCCACTGCTGGCCATCGGGGCTGACGAGCACCGCGTCCCCGACGGCAACGAATAGGCCGTTGGCCCACGCAATGTCCCCGAGGTACTCCGTCGTGCCAGAGTTCTGCGCCGTCCACACCCGGCCGTCGGGGCTGGTCAGGATTGTCCCATTCTGCCCCACTGCGACGAACTGGGTGCCGGACCAGGCGATGCTCGCGAGGTGGTTGGTGGTGCCGCTGGTCTCCACCCGCCAGGTGGCGCCGTCCTCGCTGCTCACGATGGTGCCCCGAAGGCCCACCGCCACGACGACGGTGGGCGAAGCGGCCACACCGTAAAGTTGGCTACTCGTTCCAGCGGAGCGCTGCGTCCAGCTGCTGCCATCGCGGCTCGTGGCGACCACGCCGCCTTCTCCCACAGCCACGAACTGGCCGCGCCACCAGGTAAGACCCCACAGGTAGGTGTCGGCGGCGGTGCGTGGTGCCTCCCAGGTGACGCCGTCGCTGCTCCGGACGGCGATGCCTTCATCGCCCACCGCCACGAAGTGGGACCCGGACCAGGCCACCGCTCGCAAGCTTTTGGTGGTTGGCGCGGGCACGAGCGTCCAGCTCGTGCCGTCCGCGGAGGTGATGATGGTGCCCTTCACTCCCACCACCACGGCCCGTTGCGCATTGGCGCCAGCCTCAAAAAGGTAGCTGCCGGTGGGTTGCGGGTAGGAAACGACCCAGGTGTCGCCGCAGCCACCCCGGGCCAGGGAAGCCGAAAGTCCTGCCACCACGGTCAACGTGGCGGCCATTCCTGTGCGGTTGATGCGCCACATGTAGCACCTTCCAGTACGCGGCGGCCGAGCGGCGGGCGGGTGGCGGGGCGGTGGGCAACCACCGCCCCGAGCCACACCTCGCTGCCGCGGCTCCGCCCTCACTGCAGACTCACCAGCACCTCGACGGTCCCGGTGGTGGCCTTCGACGCCGTGCCCGGCCGGGGCATGGCGGCGGGCGTTCACGTGGACACGCCAGCGGTCTTTGCCTTCGAGGGGTGGCGCCCGCCGCGCTGACGATCGCCACCGCCTCCCGCCTCGAGCTCGCTCCCTCATGGCAGCCGCACCAGGCGCACCGTGGTGGGGTCGTTGGTCACGTTATCCACCACCGAGGCATACGCGAGCACGCCGCTTCCCTCCGTCACCGTGACCAATGCCCAGGCGCGCGAGAGGTTCGTGCTGCCGGCTTTGGTGGCGAAGGGGCGGTTTTCCTGCTTCCACTGGCCAGGAGCCAGGGTTACCGAGTAGCTGGCCAACTCGCGGCCGGCCCCGTCGAAGAGCGTCACCGTCACCCGCGCTGTGGTGGAGCCGCTGTTGGTGAGGCCAATGTTGGTCCGCAGCGCGGACGTCTCGGCCAGCTGCGACAGGACCCCCGATTGCCCCGCCGCCAAGCCCTCTTCGGGGGAGTAGCCGGGGAAATCCTGCCCCAGCGTGCCGTTGGGGTAGCAGGTCGCGCTCGAGGGGTTGAGGTTATAAGTCCGCGAAGAAACGACCAGTGGCTGGTCTGAAAGGATCTCCAACGCGCCCGAGCCGGACGCTGGCATCTGCGCGACCACGTCGCTGAAAACCCCTTGACTGCGGGGGGCGACCGCGCCCGTGTTCGTCACGTTCCCCGAGGGGCCGTGGAAACGGAGCGTGAGGTTGGCTGGCTGCTGGCCGGGGTTGAGGACCCCTAGATCGGTGCGCCACTGGCTGTTGTGGGCGCCGGCAGCGTGGGACGCCACGGGGAGCCAGGCGACCTGGCCCGTGCATTGGCTGCGGAGGATGGTGGCCCATTCGCCCACCGCCAGCAGCTGGCCAGGGGAGAAGACGAGGCCCAAGAGAGAGTTCGTAGTGGGGGTGTCCCGGGTTTGCCAGGTAATCCCGTCGGAGCTTTCGAGAATGTTCCCGAGAAAGCCGGCGGCGAGCCATCGCGAGCCGGTCCAGAGGACGTCAAACAGATCCTCCCTCGTGCCAGAAGTGGCTGGGCGCCAGACGCAGCCGTCAGAACTCGTCAGGACCGTGCCGGAAGCCCCCACCGCCACGACGGAACCGCCACCGGAGGCAACTCCGAAAAGGTTCCCCGTTGTACCGGAGCTACAAGAGGTCCAGGTGATGCCGTCGGAACTCGTGAGAATCGTGCCGGCGTTCCCCACCGCCACCGCCCGGGTCCCCGTCCAGGTGACGTCCTGCAGGAGAACCTCGGTGCCACTGGGGCGCTGCGTCCAGGTGGTGGCGTCGGGGCTCGTGAGCACAGTACCGCCTTCGCCCACGGCGATCCACTGGGAATGCGCCCATTCCACACCTCGGAGTGACTTCGTCCCACTCGGGGGGGAGGGTTGCTGGGTCCAGGTGCTGCCGTCGCTACTGGTGAGAATCGCCCCGGAATCCCCCACCGCCACGAGGGTCTGCCCGGACCACGCCACGTCGCGCAACGGGCGATCGGTGGGAGATGGAACCTCGGCCCAGGTGAGGCCGTCTGGACTCGAGAGAATCGTGCCCCAATCACCCACGACGACGAAGCGGGTGCCGAGCCACACTCCGGCGAAAAGCTGCGCGCCGGAGCCGAGGCGCTGGGTCCACTGCTCGCCATCGGGACTTGTTAAGAGCAGTCCCCCCTCGCCCGCCGCAATCCAGCCAAATGGAGCCCACACCACGGCAGCGGTAAAAGCAGAACGGGGGTACACCGTGTGCCACTGCTGGCCATCGGGGCTGACGAGCACCGCGTCCCCGACGGCAACGAATAGGCCGTTGGCCCACGCAATGTCCCCGAGGTACTCCGTCGTGCCAGAGTTCTGCGCCGTCCACACCCGGCCGTCGGGGCTGGTCAGGATTGTCCCATTCTGCCCCACTGCGACGAACTGGGTGCCGGACCAGGCGATGCTCGCGAGGTGGTTGGTGGTGCCGCTGGTCTCCACCCGCCAGGTGGCGCCGTCCTCGCTGCTCACGATGGTGCCCCGAAGGCCCACCGCCACGACGACGGTGGGCGAAGCGGCCACACCGTAAAGTTGGCTACTCGTTCCAGCGGAGCGCTGCGTCCAGCTGCTGCCATCGCGGCTCGTGGCGACCACGCCGCCTTCTCCCACAGCCACGAACTGGCCGCGCCACCAGGTAAGACCCCACAGGTAGGTGTCGGCGGCGGTGCGTGGTGCCTCCCAGGTGACGCCGTCGCTGCTCCGGACGGCGATGCCTTCATCGCCCACCGCCACGAAGTGGGACCCGGACCAGGCCACCGCTCGCAAGCTTTTGGTGGTTGGCGCGGGCACGAGCGTCCAGCTCGTGCCGTCCGCGGAGGTGATGATGGTGCCCTTCACTCCCACCACCACGGCCCGTTGCGCATTGGCGCCAGCCTCAAAAAGGTAGCTGCCGGTGGGTTGCGGGTAGGAAACGACCCAGGTGTCGCCGCAGCCACCCCGGGCCAGGGAAGCCGAAAGTCCTGCCACCACGGTCAACGTGGCGGCCATTCCTGTGCGGTTGATGCGCCACATGTAGCACCTTCCAGTACGCGGCGGCCGAGCGGCGGGCGGGTGGCGGGGCGGTGGGCAACCACCGCCCCGAGCCACACCTCGCTGCCGCGGCTCCGCCCTCACTGCAGACTCACCAGCACCTCGACGGTCCCGGTGCCGCTCCCGTCGAAGTCGGCGAGAGCCTTGCCCAGCACGGTCCCCGGCCGCGGGTCCTCCCCCGCGCGCATGGCGTACCCCGGGGTGGCGGCGGCCACCAGGAGATCGCCTGCGCGGATTGGGCCGCCCTCGTCGGAAACCTTGGTGGGCACCACCCCCAGCACGGCCAGCGGGACGAGGTGGCCGTGATCCTGGTCGATGCCCAGCGGCGACAGCAGCACCCCCGGCTTGGTGGCCACCACGCCCACCACCCGGCTCGTACCCGCCTCGTCGCAGGGTTGCAGCCGACGCGAGGTGCCGGTGGCGATGCACAGCACATCGCCCGGCTCGTAGGTGCTCACCGTGCCCACCACGGCGAAGGCTTCGGCCACATCCGCGCCGCCGGTGTGGGTGCCGCCGTTGAAGTACCCCTTTCCTTCGAGGTCGAAGCGGATGACGTTAATGCCGTTGCGGCGGAAGGCCGCGAGAGAGCCCCCCGAACCCCGGTGGTCGACGGCAAAGCCGTCGCCGGAACCGTTGTTGACAATGGCCACCGCCGTGCTCGTGGCGGTGTTGCCGTTGGAAAAGTACGCCACCCGGCCAGTGCTTTGCTGGCGAACCTCGAGAGAGTTGTCGGAGTTGCCGGCGCTCAAGAGGGTGCGGCCGACGAAGTAGCCGGCGTAGGCGTCAGTGGTCTCCACCGCGCCGTAGACCGCGGTGCCGCTCTTCGTCTTGCCGAACACGCCGCGGCCCCCGTCGGAGTAGCCGTACACCCCGTAGCCGATGTTGTTGACCCCGTAGACAGCGCCCATGTTACCGGCCTGCGACATCCCTTCAACGCCGGGGCCTGAATCGCTCGTGCCGCGCAGCGCGGCACCGCTTGCGGTGTTCTGGATATTGAAAACGGCGGGGCTGTGGTCGCCGATTCCGGTGAAGGGCAGCGTCAGGCTGTCGTCGGCCCAACGGAAGACACCCGTCGAGGTATTGAGCCTGAGCACCTGACCTAGTCTTCCCTCGTTGGTGGCGGCGATCTTGTTCGCGTAGACGGCACCGTCCTTAAGCTTGCTCGCGGTCACTGCGTCATCCGCCAGCAGGCCGGTGGTGATGCCGCTGCTGGCCACGCGCAGGGTGACGTCGCCCGAGGTGCCGCCCCCTGCCAGACCCGAGCCTGCGAGGACGGCGGTGATGTCGCCGTTGGCGGCGCTGCCGTCAGCCAGCAGGCTGTCGGCGAAGTGCATCTCGATGGTGGAGGGGTCGTCGGAGCCGTTGGCCACCGAGGAACCGAAGGCGATGACCTTGCCGCTACCCCCCGTCACTTCGATCTCGACGCGGCCGTTGCTCACCGTGGTCCCGAAGATGCTGGCCAGGTTGTCCTGCTTCTGTTCCCGCGGCCCGATGCTGATGCCGGGGGTTTCGGCGATCTGCGCGCCGGTCTCGTCCAGGAGACGGGCCACGACGGTGCAGGAGTTGCCGGTCGTCTCCACGACGCCGAGGTTGAAGCGGAAGTCGGAGACGTTGCGGTCGTTCGAGGTCTGCCGCACGCCGACGATCTGCGTCTTCTCGCCGGCGCCGATGGCAAAGGCGGCGGGGATGCCGGCGAAGAACTGCCCCTTGGAGTCGCGGTCGGGGGCCGTCTGGGCGCGCGAGTAGACGCGGGCGGAGACCAAGACCTTCTCGTTGGAAACGACGCGCAAAGCGCCGAAGACCGATTCGTGGAACATGGTCTGCACCGCGTCGTCGTAGCGCTTCACGTCCCCCGGCGGCACCGCGTCGGTGAAGCTGCTGGGGGAGGGGTTGGCCTGCCGCTTGAGCAGGTAGACGGTAATGTTGGCCGGGGAGCTGCCGGGGTTGTACACCCACACGGTGGTGTACCAGGGCGACACCCCCATGGCCGAGCCCACCGAGGGGAGGTACACGTCGGTGCCGGAGAAGCCGGCCCACGCCGCGCCCCCGCCCACCAGGGCCAGGATGATGGAAACGGTTACCGCTCGTTGCATCGCTGCCTCCTTTCCCTGTCCGATCGGCTGCCACCCGGGCTGGACGGCCCTCGGCCAGGTTGTGTGTTGCTGCTGCAATAGCCCGAGGGGGCGTGAGACGTCATGAGCAATGGTGAGGAACCGTGAGCACGTTTCAGGGACGGGGTAGCCGGATCGCCCCGCAGCCCTCGGCTGCAGCGATCAGGGCCTCTAGAATGGGTTGCGGAGCGGTGGGGTGCAGCTAGGGAGTCCACGGTGCGGTGGGGTTGGGGGGCGCCTGTGGGTGGGAGGGGTGGGGATCTTCATGGCCAGCGTGGCTGCCGGGGGGGGGGGGGGGGGGGGGGGGGGGGGGGGGGGGGGGGGGGGGGGGCGCGCGG
>JBBISY010000066.1:0-10447 GCA_037441065.1 Acidobacteriota bacterium
AAAAACACCATCACCGCCGACAACGCGTCCAGCCGCAACGCCCAGTCGATGGAGAGCTCGCCGGCGGCAATCCAGCGGAACAGCGTCTGGGTGTAGGGGGTGCGGCCGGTGGCCCAGAATTGGGCGAGGGCTGCCAGGGCGAGGAGGAGGGAGAGGCCGACGGAACCCACGCCGATGGCGGACGTGGTGCGGTGGGAGTTGCGCTGCGCCGTGGCCAGGAGGAGAAGAGAGCCGGCCAGCGGCAGGACGGGGACGAGCCAGAGCCAGGCAAGCATAGAGATCTCCTACCAGCGCATCACGTTGAGACGGTCCACGTCGATGGAGCGGTGACGGCGGAAGATGGCCACGAGCAGGGCCAGCCCCACGGCCACCTCGGCAGCGGCCACCGCCATCACGAAGAAGACCAGGACCTGTCCGTCCAGGTTGCCGTGCTGGCGCGCAAAGGTGGCAAGAGCCAGGTTCACGGCGTTGAGCATGATCTCGATGCCGAGGAGGATGGAAATCCCGTTGCGGCGCAGCAGAACCCCCGCCGCGCCGATGGCGAAGAGCGCCGTGGCGAGAAGGATGAAGTAATTGGTGGGAACGCTCATGTCACTGCTTCCTTTTCACCAGCACCATGGCCGCCACCAAGGCGGCCAGGAGGAGGACGGACACCAGTTCGAAGGCGAAGAGGTGGGGACCCACGAGGAGCCTGCCCAGGGCATGGCCCGTGCCCTCGGTGGGCGCGGCGGCGCTGGCCACGAGGGTGGGGGCGAGAACGGCGGCACCCCCCGCCAGGAGCAGGAGCGGGAGGAGGATGCCGCCGATGCGTTGCACCGGCCGCTTCCCCTGCTCGTCCCCCTCCACCACCGGCGCGTTGAGGAGCATGACGACGAACAGGAAGAGGACGAGGATGGCGCCGGCGTACACCAGGATCTGCGCCGCCGCCAGGAAGGAGGCGCCCAGCAGGGCGAAGTTCACGGCCACACAGAAGAACGCGACAATGAGCGAGAGCACGTTGACCACCGGCTGCCGGTGCACCACGGCTACGCACGCCGAGGCGATGGCGAGCACGGCCGTCACGGCAAAAACGATCAGTTCCATCGGATCGAGCCTCCTCGAGGGGGGGGGCGCAGCCAACGGTGCCACCCCGCCAGCGGGGGCGGGCCGGCCTGCGCTTCCCATTGCCGCTGGCAGGTACGGCCGCGCATCGAGAGCCGCGGTGCCATCACAGCCACCCGTAAGCCACGCCCACGCCAACCCACACCAGGTTTAGCACGGCGAGGGGGATGAGGACCTTCCAGCCAAGACGCATGAGCTGGTCGTAGCGGAAGCGCGGCAGCGACCAGCGCACCCACACGAAGGTCCACAGGACCAGGGCCACCTTGACCAGCATCGAAAGGACGGACAGCACCAAGAGCGGCCAACCCGTGAGGGCGCGGTGGCCGGGGAACGTCCAGCCGCCCAAGTAGAGCGTCACCAGGAGGGCGGAGACGGTGACCATGTTGACGTACTCGCTCATGAAGAAGGCGGCGAACTTCATGGAGGAGTACTCCACGTGGTAGCCGGCCACCAGCTCGGTCTCGGCTTCCGGGAGATCGAACGGCAAGCGGTTGGTTTCGGCGAAGGCCGCCACGAGGAAGACGAGGAAGCCCAGGAACTGTGGGACCGCGTTCCACAGGTGCTGGGATTGGTGGGCCACCACGAGGTCCAGGCGCAGCGAACCGGCGGCCAGGATCACCCCCATCACCGACAACGTCATGGCCAACTCGTACGAGATCAGCTGGGCCGAGGAGCGGAGCGCCCCCAAGAGCGAGTACTTGTTGTTGGAGGACCACCCGGCCAGCACGATGCCGTAGACGGAGAGCGAACCGAGGGCTAAGAGGTACAGGACACCCACGCCCAGTTCCGGTGCCACCATCCCGCCGTTCAGCGGCACGCCAAAAACTTTCACGTCGGTGCCGGCGCCGAAGGGGATGACGATGAAGGTCACCAAAGCCACGAAGATCGCCACCATGGGTGCCAGGAAGTAGAGCGGCTTGGAGACCCCAGCCGGCGTCACGTCTTCCTTGAAGAACAACTTCACCGCATCGACGATGGGCTGCACCAAGCCCAGGGGACCGACCCGGTTGGGACCGAGGCGGTCCTGAATGAAGGCGGCGCCCCGCCGTTCCACCCACACCATCACGGGAATCGCCGTGAGGAGGCCGACGGCGATGAGGAGGAGTTTGGCCGCAATCACGGCAAGTTCAGCCCACAT
Source organism: Acidobacteriota bacterium (assembly GCA_037441065.1). Classification (GTDB taxonomy): domain Bacteria; phylum Acidobacteriota; class Thermoanaerobaculia; order Thermoanaerobaculales; family Thermoanaerobaculaceae; genus JACADV01. The sequence goes on from JBBISY010000066.1 coordinate 2,240, forward strand.
GCTGGTGCTCCCGATAGGAGTCGGTATCGGCCCCCGCCAGTTCCTCCCAGGCGAGCCCGGAGAAGGCCCGCTCCTGACTCACCATGAGCTGGAATACGTCGCGGGGTGCGGCCACCGCCAGGCGGGCCAGGCCCAGCTCGCGGGCGAGCAGGGCGAACCACCGCCCCAGCGGCAGCGCCCCCCGAGGGGGGGCAAAGGCGGCCTGGAAGCGCTGCACGCGCTCCGTGCCGGAGGTGAAGGTGCCGTCGTTGCAGGCCAGCGACGCCACCCCCAGCGTCCAGCGGGCAAACTCGCGGGTCGGGTGCTCGCGCTGGGTGAACACCAGGGTGTGCCCGACCCGGAGCAGCTGCAGGGCTTCCTCGCTGGCCAGGTAGGGGTGGGCGAAGGCGTCGAGGAGCACCGTGAGATCGGCGGCTCCGTAGAGGAAGCGGGCCAACCCGCCCTCGTCCACGAGCTCGAGCCCGAGCCGGCGGGCACCGTTGGCGTTGGGGTGGGCGTCGCTGCTGGCCAGCCACTCCCCCCGGGCGTTCTTCATCCGTCGAGGTTCGCCCGGCCACACCGGTGTCACCAGCTCGCCGTGCAGGTGGCTGGCGAAGATCTCGCGAGCCAGAAACAGCTCTTCGTTCGACAGGTTCGCCGAGGCGACGACGCGCAGTGTGCGGGCCGCCTTGAGCTCCAGCGCCAGCGCGCGGGTGGCCTCCTCGACGGGCGGGGAGGAGGTGCTGCCGTCCTCCTCGCGCAGGGTGGCAGTGGCGCCGTGGGAGTTGAGGGACTCGGCCAGGAAGCGCCCGTAGTCGCACAGCCAGGTGGCGTTGACGTCGGGGTTCTCGCGGGGGGTGAAGCGGTAGACAGTGCGCTCGTGGTGGTCGATCCACAGGTTGCAGCCGATCGAGCACCCCGGACAGATGGAGGGTGTGGACCGCAGTTTCCAGGCCCGCTTGCGGAAACGGAACTCGCGCACGGTCAGGGCGCCCACGGGGCAGACGTCGGCAGCGCAGGCGGAGAACGGGTCGTCGAAGGGGCGGCCGTCGAAGGTGTCGATGTAGGCGCGGTTGCCCCGGGAGACGTAGGTAAGCTGGGAAGTCTCGGAGATTTCCTGGGTGAAACGAATGCAGCGGGAGCAGTGGATGCACCGGTTCTGGTTCTGCACCACGTGGGGGCCGAGGAGGCGCCGTTCGAGCCCGGGGAAGGTGCGGCGCGTCTCCACCATGCGGGTGGAGAACTGCGGCCCCTGTTCGCTCATGGAGTGGTCCTGCAGGAGGCACTCGCCGGCCTGATCGCACACCGGGCAGTCCAGGGGGTGGTTGGCGAGGAGGAACTCCATCACGGCCTCGCGGGCCTCGCGCACGCGGCTCGAAGTCTGGGAACGGACCACCATGCCGTCCACGGCGGGCGTGGCGCAGGCGATGGCGAGGCGGGGTTGCCCCTCGATCTCCACGAGGCAGATCCGGCACTGCCCCACGACGGAGAGGTACGGGTGGTAACAGAAGTACGGGATGGCGATTCCGGCGAGCCGGGCGGCTTCGATGAGGTTGGTGCCCTGGGCGACTTCCACCTCCCGGCCGTCGATGGTCAGCTTCGGCATGCGGGGTGACCCTCCTAGCGCCCGAATCCCGGTCGGGGACCGGCCCACGGGAGCACGGGTTGCTTCTTCTGGGGGGCGGGTGTGGCGGCGGCGATCCGGCGCTCGAATTCGTCCCGGAATTTGTTGACAATGCTCGAGATCGGCAAGGAGAAGGCGTCGCCCAGAGGGCAGATGGTCATGCCCTGGGAGGCGAACCGGCAGATGCGCAGGATCGTGTCGGGATCCTCGGGGCGGCCGTGGCCGTCCAGGATGCGTTCCAGAATGTCCACCAACCAGTCGGAGCCTTCCCGGCAGGGGGTGCACTGGCCGCAGGACTCGTGCGCATAGAAGTGCGCCAGGTTGGCGGCCACCTCCACCATGTCCACCGTTTCGTCCAGAACGATCACGCCGCCCGAGCCCAGCATCGTCCCGGCCTCGGCGCAGGCGTCGAAGTCGGCCTTGGTGTCCACCTCGGCGGCGGTGAGGACAGGGGCCGAGGAACCGCCCGGGAAGAACGCCTTGAGGGCGCGGCCGCCGCGGATGCCGCCGCAGTGCTCGAAGATGATCTCGCGGAAGGTCACGCCGAGGGGGAGCTCGACGACGCCCGGCCGCACCACGTGGCCCGAGACGGAGAAGAGTTTGGGGCCGGTGTTGCGGGGGCGCCCGATGGAGGCGAACCAGGCCGGCCCTCGGGTGAGGATGGAGGGCAGGCAGGCCAAGGTCTCCACGTTGTTGATGATGGTGGGCATGCCGAAGGCGCCCACCACCGCGGGGAACGGCGGCTTCAGGCGGGGAAACCCCCGCTTGCCCTCCAGCGACTCGAGCAGCGAGGTTTCTTCGCCGCAAATGTAGGCACCGGCGCCACGGTGGACCCAGACCTCGAGGGGGTAGCCGGAACCCAGCACGTCGGGCCCGAGGATCTTTTCCTGCCGCGCCTCGGCCAGTGCCGTCTCGAGCACCTTCGCCCAGCGGACGAACTCGCCGCGGATGTAGATGTAGGCGGTGTGCGCGCCGATGGCGAAGGAGGCGATGGCGATCCCCTCGATCACCAGGTGGGGGTCGTGTTCGATGATCTCCCGGTCCTTGAACGTCCCGGGTTCGGATTCGTCGGCGTTGCACACCAGGTACCTGGGGCCGGGGTGGTCCTTGGGGATGAAGGTCCACTTCCGCCCGGTGGGGAAGCCGGCGCCGCCGCGCCCCCGCAGCTCGGAATCGATGACGTACTTCGTGACCTCCTGAGGGCCCAGGGCGAGCGCCCGGCGCAGCCCCTCGTAGCCGCCCCGCGAGAGGTAGCTGGAGAGGGTCCGGGACCCTTCGAGACCGCGGGCCTTGAGCAGGGTGGGCTCCATGCTCACTCCTTCACTGCCGCGAGCTCGTCCAGGAGCGCGTCGAGCTTCGCCGGATCCAGGTTTTCGTAGTAGTCGTCGTTGACCTGCACCACGGGTGCCCCGCCGCAGGCGCCCAGGCACTGCACGCCGACGATCTGGAAGGTGCCGTCAGGGGTCCTCTCGCCGGGGCCGATCCCGAGCCGCTCCTTCAGGTGCGCCAAAAGCTCGCCGGCGCCGCACACCGAGCAGGAGAGGGTGGTGCACACCTGCAGCACGTAGCGGGCCGGCGGGGTGGTGTGGAACATGGTGTAGAAGGTGACCACCCCCTGCACGAAGGCGGGAGCGAGGCCGAGACGCGCAGCCACCGCCTCGATGACCCCCGGGGCGATCCAGCCGTACCGGTTCTGGCACAGCCACAGCACGGGCAGCAGGGCCGCGCGGGGTACGGGGTAGTGGGTCAGGAGCTCGGCGATCTGCGACTCCATGGTGGGGTCGAAACGGACCTCGTGGAGTTCTTCGGGGTGGGCAGCGTGAATCGGGGCGGTACTCACCGGCGGTTCCCCTCCCTGGACCAGTCGAAAGCGCCCTCGCGCCACAGGTAGATGTATCCGAAACCGAGCAAAACCAGGAAGATAAGACCGTCCAGCAAGACCACTTTGGCGCCTTCCGCCACCAGCTCGCGAACCGTCACCGCCCAGGGGTAGAGGAACGCCACCTCGATGTCGAAGACGATGAACACCATCGCCACGACGAAGTACTTCACGGACACTCGTTTGCGGGAAGCGTCCAAGAGCGGCATGCCGCTCTCGTACGTCTCCGTTTTGCGGGGGGGGCGGAGGCGCCCCCGGCCCAGGAGGATGGAGAGTCCCACAATGGCGATGGCCACCGCGCCGGCGAACGCGAAGGTCATCAGCACTGGAATGTATTGGGTGGTCATCGTCCCCCCTCGTGCCCAAATTCACATGCTATCTTGCCCCAACTCGCTGGGGGCGTCAAGCGAGGGGGATCGCCGGTTGGCGTGGGCTGGGCGACGGGGTAGACTCGCCCGCGTGGCAACAGCCACCGGGAGGACGCCGTGGTGCCGGTGATTCTGGACGAGAGAGATCGGAGCGAGTTGCTGGAGCGGTTCCTGCGTTACGTGCAGGTGGACACGCAGTCGGACGAGAACTCCAGCACGAGCCCGTCCACGGAAAAACAGAAGGACCTGGCGCGGCTCCTGGCGGCGGAGCTGCGCGAGCTCGGGGTGGCGGACGCGCGGGTGGACGAGTGGGGCTACGTCTGGGGCAGCCTTCCCGGCAACTTGCCAGTGGCGCAGGCGCCGTCCAGGCCCGTCCCCACCGTGGGGCTGATCGCCCACCTGGACACCTACCACGGCACGCCCGGCGGGGGTGTGAAGCCGCAGGTCATCCGCGACTACCGTGGGAGGGATATCCCTTTGCCGGGAGCCGCGGGCGAACGCATTGCCGTGGCCGAGAACCCCAACCTCGAGCGGTGCCTCGGGCACACCATCGTGACCTCCGACGGCACCACGCTGCTGGGGGCCGACGACAAGGCGGGGGTGGCCGAGATCATGACGGTGGTGGCGTGGTTGCGCCGGCACCCCGAGTTCCACCACCCGCCGGTGCGCATCGCCTTCACCACCGACGAGGAGATCGGGCGGGGCACCGAGCACTTCGACGTCCAGGCCTTCGGTGCCGATGTGGCGTACACCCTGGACGGTTCGGACCTGGGCGAGATCGAGGACGAGACGTTCTGCGCCGACTCGGCGCTGGTCACCATCCAAGGGCACGACGTCCACCCGGGCTACGCCAAGGGCGTGATGGTGAACGCGGTCCGCGTGGCGGCGGCGCTCGTGGAGCGGTTGCCGACCGAGTTCCTGCCCGAAACCACCCAGGGGCGCGAGCCTTACCTCCACCCCTACGACGTGCGGGGGGATGTGGCTAAGGTGGAGCTCAAGTTCCTGGTGCGGGCCTTCACCGAGGAGGAGTTGGGCGAGCGGGAGGCGTCGCTGCGGGCGGCGGTAGCGGAGGTGCAGGGACTCTTTCCGCGGGCGCGTATCAGCGTGGAGATCAAGGAGTCGTACCGCAACATGGCGTACCAGCTCGCCCAGGACCCCCGCGTCGTGGAGTACGCCTTCGAGGCAGTACGGCGCAGCGGCCTGACCCCGCAGCGGAAGGCCATTCGGGGGGGCACGGACGGGGCGCGCCTGTCGTTCATGGGGCTCCTGACGCCCAACATCTGGGCCGGCGGTCAGGCCTTCCATTCGGTGCGGGAGTGGGTGTCGCTGGAGTGGATGGCCAAGGCGGTGGAAACCACCCTGCACCTGCTGTCGGTGTGGCTCGAACGGTCGCTCGCCCGCTGACCCTCCCCCGCTCCCGCGTTCACCGCGGGGCCGCGGTGGCGCTGTGAGCCCGCCCGAGCTGCGCGGCGAAGCTCTCGAAGCCGGGCAAGCGGTCCGGGGCCCAGGGTGAGCGGCCGAGCTGGGAGCGCAGGAAGCCGCCCAGGAGCTGACACACCCACTGCATGGACAACTCTTCGGCGCGCAGGCCGCCGCTCACACGACCCAGCTCCTGGGCCTGGGCGAAGTAAACGGTCATTCGCTGCGAGTACTCGTCCAGCACCGCGCCGCCCGCCTCCAGGAGCGGTTCGCAGCGGGAGCTGGCAGCGTGCAGGAGCAGGGCGAAAACGATCCCATGGCGGCCAGCGAGCTGCTCCACGTGCCGCCGCAACTGCTCGACTACCGCCACGGGCCCGTCCGCCTTCTCGGGGGCCAACTCGCTGCCCATGGCGGCGAACAGCTCCTCGGCGAGGTGGTAGAGCAGGCCGGTGAGGATGGCATTCTTGCCATCGAAGTAGCGGTAGAGGGCGGCCTCGGTGAACCCCAAGCGCCGGGCCAGGGCGATGGTGGTGAGGCCGGCAGGACCGCGGTCCTGGGCGAGGGCGAGGGCCGCTTCGAGGATGTCGCGCCGGCGGGAGGCGAAGTTTGTCATGGGCGGTACGATAACGGCACGGTGACAAGAACAGCAAGTCGCCACACCAGATTCAGCCGGACCGCCGCTCCCGAGCCCTGGCGTGTATGATCCGCGCCGGTGTACGCGCAAGTCGTCTTCCCGCTGGCGCTGCCGAGTCCCCTCACGTACGCCGTGCCGCCCCAGCTCGAAGGGTTGGTGCAGCGGGGTGTTCGGGTTCGAGCCCCGCTGCGAGGTCGCCTGCGGATCGGTTTGGCGGTGGGTCTGACGGCGGAAGCGGAGGTGGCGGCCGACCGAGTGCTGCCGCTCGCCGATGTGCTGGACGCCGAACCGCTCGTGCCGGCTCACCTCCTCGAGCTTATGGAGTTTACCGCGACCTACTATGCGGCGCCGCTCGGGGCGGTAGCCCGCGCGGCGGTGCCGGCACCGCTCCTCGCCGCCCCGCCCCCCCTGCTGATGGCGGGTCCCCGGTCGCTGGAGCGGCTGGCCGAGGCGGAGGGGGACGAACGACGGCTGCTCCAGCGCGTGGTGGCGGTGCGGCGGATCAGCTTGCCGCGCCTCTGGGCGGAGGGGTGGGAGCGCTCGCAACTGGGCGGCCTCGTGGAGCAACTGGTGGCGCGCCAGGCGGTGCGGGTGGTGGAGCGCCCGGTGGGGACGGCCGGGGCCCGCGTCGTGCCGGCCCTGGTCCTCTCCGAGGCCGCGGCACGGGCCTGGCCGGTGATGGCGGTGCGGGGACCGGCTCAGCGCCGGGTGCTGGAGTGGCTCCACCACCAGGGGCGGGTGGTGCTGGAGGCGGAGGCTCTCGCGGCGTGCCACTGCTCGCGTTCGGTGATCGCCGCGCTGGCGGCCGGCGGCTGGGTGCGGCGGTTCCAGCAGGAGCGGCCGCGACAGGCGCCGCGCTGGCAGATGGCGGCGGTGGAGCCACCGGCGCAGCTGTCGGCGGCGCAGCTCGCTGCCGTGGCGGCGGTGGAGGGGAGGCTTGGGGGAGGGCGGTTTGTGGCTTCGCTCCTCTTCGGCGTCACTGGCTCGGGGAAAACCGAGGTGTATCTGCGGCTGGCGGTTGCGGCGCGAGAGCGGGGGCTGCAGACCCTCGTGCTGGTCCCCGAGATCGCCTTGACGCCGGCACTGAGCGGCCAGCTGTCGGCACGCTTCGGGGAGAGGGTGGCGGTGGTGCATTCGGCTATGCCCGACGCGGACCGGGCGGCGATCTTCGATCGCGTGCGGCGAGGCGGCGTGGACGTGGTGGTGGGCCCGCGCTCAGCGCTGTGGGCACCGCTGGCGCGGCCAGGTCTCGTGGTGGTGGACGAGGAGCACGACCCCTCCTACAAGCAGGGCGAGGAGCCGCGCTACAACGCCCGCGACCTGGCGCTGGTGCTGGGGCAGATCTGCCGGCTGCCGGTGGTGCTGGCATCGGCCACCCCTTCCATGGAGGCGTTGCGCCTGGGCCGTTCGGGGCGGTTGGAGGTCCTGGAACTCCCCGCGCGGGTGAGCGGGGGCGCGCTGCCCGAGGTGGAGGTGGTGGACCTGTCGCGGGAGCGGCCGGAGCGGGGCGAGCACGGCCGGGTGATCTTCTCGCGGCGGCTGCAGGAGTTGCTGCAGGAAACGGTGGCCAGGCAGCAGCAGGCGATCCTCCTGGTCAACCGGCGCGGCTGGGCGCCGGTGCTCCTGTGCCGGATGTGCGGGCAGCACGCGGCCTGTCCCAACTGCTCCATCCCCATGACCGTGCACCGGCGCGAACGCTCCCTCCAGTGCCACTACTGCGGGCACCAGTCGGTCATCCCCACCTCCTGCCCGCGCTGCGGTGGCGAGGTGCTGGACGACGTGGGCGTGGGGACCGAGAAAGTGGCGGAGAAGGTGGCCCACTTGCTCCCCCAGGCACGGGTCGGCATCCTGGATCGCGACACGGCCCGTTCTCCGCTGCGACTCCTCACCACCCTGGAGAGCTTCGCCACCGGGGGCATGGACATCCTCGTGGGCACGCAAATGGTGGCCAAGGGACACCACTTTCCCCGCGTCACCCTCATCGGCGTGATTGCCGCTGACAACCTCCTGGGTTTCCCGGACTTCCGCGGTGCCGAGCGGACCTTCCAACTGCTCACCCAGGTGGCGGGCCGGGCGGGGCGCGGCGAGGAGCCGGGGCGGGTGGTGTTCCAGTCATATCACCCCGACCATCACGCGGTGAGCTGTGCCGCTCGCCACGACGTGGCCGGCTTTGCCCAGGTCGAGCTGGCGTACCGCAAGGCGTTCCGGTACCCGCCCTTTGCACGGCTGGCGCTGATCCGCTGGGAAGCGGCCCAGGAGGCGGCGGCGCGGGGGGCGGGCGAGCGCGCGGCGGCGCGCCTCGACG
>JBBISY010000067.1:0-9034 GCA_037441065.1 Acidobacteriota bacterium
CTGCGCAGTGCCGCCACGGCGGCGGCGCGCTGGCGGCGCCTGCGCACCGCCCTGCGGCCGCGGGGGCGCGCCCAGGAGCGGGAGTTTTCCGTGCTGGCCCCGCTGCTGCGCCTGGGGGTGGAGTGGCCGCGGCAACTCGCCGAGGTGCTGGAGGTGGACGATCCGGGGATGAGCGTGCTCTTCTGGGGGGAGGGCGGAGCGTGGTAGGAGATTGCGACGTGCTCGCCTTCGGGGCGCATCCCGACGACGTGGAGCTGGGGTGCGGTGCGACCCTCGCACGCCTTGCCGCCGCCGGGCGCCGGGTGGGCATCGTGGACGCAACCGGGGGGGAACTGGGGACGCGAGGCGACGCCGCGCGACGGGCAGAGGAGGCACGGCTTGCCGCCAACCGGCTCCAGGTGGCGTGGCGCGTCTGCCTGGGACTGGCGGATGCGGCCCTCGACGCCTCGGACGAGGCGCAACGGTGCGCCGTGGCGGGTGTGCTGCGGCGGGCGAGGCCGCGGGTGGTCTTCCTGCCCCACTGGTCCGACCCGCACCCCGATCACGCGGCGGCCGGCTGGCTGGTGCGCCGCGCCAGCTTCCTGGCCGGGGTGGCACGGTGGCACCCGGAGCTCGGGCCGCCGCACCGGCCGCGTCTGCTGCTGGCCTATGCCGGGCCGCGCCAGCTCCTGGAGCCGGAGCTGGTGGTGGACGTGACCGCCTGGTATGCGGCCAAGCGCGCGGCGCTCGCCACGTACGCGTCCCAGTTCGACGCCGGCGCCGGGAGCCCCACGCACCTGGCCAGCGGCCACTTCTTGGCCGCCATCGAGGGGCGGGACCGGGCGGTGGGGAACTCGGTGGGGTGCGAGCTGGGCGAGGGGTTCGCGGCGGTGGGGCCCGTGTCGGTGGAAGTGGTGGGGTGGCTCGTGGGGGAGGGACCGTGCGAATCGGCGTGACCTGCTATCCGACGGTGGGGGGATCGGGGGTCGTCGCCACCGAACTGGGCATCGAAATGGCGCGGCGCGGCCACGAGGTGCACTTCATCTGCTATGCCCTGCCCTACCGACTCGGGCGGGTGCCGCCGGGGGTGACGTTTCACGAGGTGACCGTTCCCACCTACCCCCTCTTTCAGCATCCGCCCTACTCCCTGGCGCTCGCCTCGGAGATGGCAGACGCGGTGCGCCACCACGGGATCGAACTGCTGCACGTCCACTACGCCATCCCCCACGCCATCTCGGCACTGCTCGCCCGGCAGATCCTGGGCCGCGGCCCCAAACTGGTGGTGACGTTGCACGGCACCGACATCACGGTGGTGGGGGCGGACCCGTCGTTCCTGCCCATCGTCAAGTTGGGGATCGACGAGGCCGATGCGGTCACGGCCGTCTCCCAGGCGCTGGCGGAGGCGACACGGCAACGCCTCGGCGTGACCCGTCCCATCGAAGTGATCCCCAACTTCGTGGACGCCGAGCGCTGCGACGCGGACCTGGTGGCGGGCTACCGCCGCAGGCTCTCCCCGGACGGGGCACCGCTCGTGGTGCACGCCTCCAACTTCCGCCCCGTGAAGCGGGTCATGGACGTGCTGGAGACGTTTCGTCTCGTACAGGAACAGCTCCCGGCGCACCTGGTCATGGTGGGCGACGGGCCCGATCGGGGGCCGGCGGAGAAGTTCGCGAGGCAAGCCGGGATGGCGCACCGGGTGGAGTTTCTGGGCAACGTCACCCCGGTGGAGGGGGTCCTGGGGGCGGGGGACGTGTTTCTCCTGCCCTCCGAGGAGGAGTCGTTCGGGCTGGCGGCTCTGGAGGCCATGGCCTGCAGCGTCCCGGTGGTGACATCCGACGCGGGCGGGTTGCCCGAGCTCGTCGAGCACGGCCGCGGTGGGTTCCTGTTCCCCGTGGGCGATACCGGGAGCATGGCGCAGCAGATCGTCGCGCTGCTCACCGACCCCGCCGAGCTGGCCCGCCAGAGGCGCCTCGCCCACCAGCGCGCTCGCAGCTTCGCCACCGGACCCATTGCCGACCGCTACGAGGCGCTGTACCGGCGCCTGCTGACCGGCGTCTGAGCGCCGGCTTGCAGGGTTGGCGCCGCTCCAGTAAAGTAGCGGGAAGAGACGCTGTGCGAACGCGGTTGGAGGGAGTGGTTGCTCGGAGAAAGGAGGGGTAGCGTGGGAGTTCCGGAAAGTGGCGTGCCGGCCGCCCCGAGTGCCGGCAAAGCGGATGCTGGGAAGCGCATCGTCGCCGCCCTCATCGACGCGATTCCCGCCATCGTCGTGGGCTTCGTTTTGGGGCTGATCCCGTTCATCGGCGGACTGATCGGCGGCCTCCTGGCGGGGGGTTGGTGGCTGGTCCGCGACGGCCTGGAGCTGGACTTTGCCGACAAGCGGTCGCCGGGAAAGAAGATCATGAAGCTGCGCCCGGTCCGCCTCGACGGCCAGCCCATGACGATGGAGGTGTCGATCAAGCGCAACCTGCCTCTGGCGGTGTACTGCGTCGGCTACATCCTCTGGGTCGTCCCGGTGCTCGGTTGGCTGGTTTCGATCCCGATCTTCGCCATCGGTGCCATCGTTTCGCTCATCGAGGCCGTCCTCGCCCTCACCGATCCCGAGGGGCGGCGCATGGGCGACAAGTACGCCGGGACCAAGGTCATCGAGGTGAGCGACTAGGGCGACCGCTGGTCCCTCTAGGGGAGACGGGCGCCCAGCAGGGGCCAGCTCTTGCTCCCGCTGCAGGAACCGGCGCCGGAGAGGACCGTGGTGCAGCTGCCGGCGACGGCCCCGGATGGGGAGAATACCGCCGTCACCTGCACCGTTGCCGTCACCCCTCCGGCCGATCCGCTCACGGAGAAGGAAACGTTCCCCACCTCGTCGATGAGCACCGGTTCGGGCAGGTTGCCGGAGATGGCGAGAACCTCGCCCCCGGTGCACGCTGCCACATCCTCGGCGGTCACCAGCACGGTGGCGTCCAGGGCGGTGACGGCACCGCCCGCCACGGTGAGGGTGATGGGCACGTCGTAGCGCGACTTGTCCACCTTGCAGAGGTAGGTGCCGTCGCGGCCGCCAGCCGAGGTCATCTCGACCGTCGAGGGGTCCCCGGTGACGTTGTCGATGCGCGAGCCGAAGGCGAGAATCCGGCCCGAGCCGGCGGTGACGGTGAGCCGCAGCCGCTGGTTGGCGCTGCCTGGACCCACCACGTCGTTCACGTTGAACTGCTTGGCCTCGCGGCCCTGGACGGTGTAGGACTTGGCGGCCAACTCGTTACCTGCCCCGTCGAGCCGCTGGACCCGGACCGTGGCGGCGGCGCCGGTGGTCTCCAGGAAACCGAAGTTGGAGCGCCACACGCCCCCGCTCTCCTGGGCCAGGCCGATGAGGTCGGTGGACTGACCGGCGCCGATGGCGAGGGAGGCTGGCAGACCCACGAAGAGCTGGCCGGCGGTCCCGGTTCCCTTGCTGGTGGGCACGTTGGCGTCGTAGATCCGGCCCGTGACGATCACCGCCACGTTGGCGACGAAGCGCAGGGCGCCGTAGGCGTCATCATGCCCGAAGAGCTCCAGCACCGCATCGGCGATCTCGCGCACCTGCCCCGGTGCCACCTCCACGGTGGCGGTGGGGGGGGCGGGGTTCGCCGTGTCCCGCTGCAGGAAGCTCACGGTGACGGTGGCGGGGGGATTGCTCGGTGGGTTGAAGATCCACACGTCAGTTCGCCACTGGGAACAGACGCCCCCGGGGCACGCGCCCCGGCCGTGCCCAACCGACGGCAGAAAAAGGTCCGTGCCGGGCGCCGCCGCCAGGCAGCACCCGGCTCCCACCAGCGCTGCTATCACTGCAGCCAGAACGCGCATCCCGCCCTCCGCGGAAAGGGCATCCGGCGCCCGCCGCGACGGGACACCCGATGCCCCCCTACACCGTGGCTTCGCTACTGACCACTGCCGGTCCAGCCAGCGCGCCAGGCCCGGTTCACGGTGCCGTTGCAGCTCGCCCAGCTGCCGGTGCCGCCGCTGGTCTCGCTCCGCAAGTTGCCAGTGAGCACGCCGTTGGTGCCGAGGGTGCCGGAAAGCGTCCAGCGGGTCGTGAAGTAGGTGGTGGAGGAGTCGCCGTACGGGATGTCCACTTGAGTGGAGAAGCTGCCGTCGCTGCCCAGGGCCAGCGGCGTGGCGAGGGCCGAGGAGAAGTCCACCACGTAGCTCTCGGTGCCGCAGGGCAGCCCGCACAGCCCGGAAAACCCGGTGAGGCCGAGGTTGGAGATGGAGAGCTCCACGCCCCCATCCACGAGGGAACCGTCAGCGGTGAGGACGATGCCGTCGAAGCGGCCGGTCGTGTTGGCCGCCGTGGCGGGTTTGGTGGTCATCTCGACGGTGGACGGATCGCCGGTGCGGTTGTCGAGGCGGGAGGCAAAGGCTAGCACCCGGCCGCTGCCGCCGGTGACTCTCACCGTGACCCGCTGGTTGCTCCCCAAAGGACCCCCGATATCGGTGATCGAGAACTGCTTCGACTCCCGCGCCCGCACCGTGTACGTTTTCGTAGCCAGGGTGGCGCCGGTGGCGTCCAGGCGCGTCACTTCCAGGGTCGCGCTGGCCCCGGCAGTTTCCACGAAGCCGAAGTTGGACCGCCACAGCTGGGCGCTGTCCTGGGCCAGGCCCACCAGCTCCGTGGACTCGCCGTTGCCGATGGCCGCAGCCGCCGAGAGGCCGGCGAAGAACTGGCCGGCGGTGCCCGTGCCCTTGTTCGTCACCACGTTCTCGTCGTAGATGCGGCCGGTGACCACCACGGACACGTTGGAGACGAAGCGGAGCGCTCCGTACACGCCGTCGAGGTTGAAGAGCGAGTAGATGATGTCGACGTACTCCTTCGTTTCGCCCGCGGCCACGGTAACGGTCTGGCTGGCCGGGGAGGTGTTCTCGGTGTCGCGGCGCAGGAAGAAGATTTGCACCGTGGCGCTGGAGGAGGAGGGGTTGTAGATCCACACGTCGGTGCGCCACTGCGAACAGATGCCGCCCGGACAGGCGCCCTGCGCGTGGCCCACGGAGGGCAGATAAACATCGGTTGCCGGGGTCACGGCCAGGGCCTGCGAAGCAACAAGAATTCCCAGTGCAACGGATAGCAGACGGTTCATGGTCGCCTCCTCAATCAGTTGGTATTCTACGCCAGCGGGCAAGTGGGTCAGCGTGCGGCAGCTCACGAAGGGGGACGGGATCGACAACCGCATCACCCCCACAGACGAGCCGGCGCGAGCCGCGTTGACACGGGCGCCGCGACCCGAACGGCCGCGGCGGCGTGGAATCAGGGAGGAGATGGTGCCGAAGGCCGGACTCGAACCGGCACGGCTTGCGCCACACGCCCCTCAAACGTGCGCGTCTACCAATTCCGCCACTTCGGCACGGTTACGCTGCGGCCAACCCACCTCACGGCTGCTCCGCCGGGGCCGGTGTCGCTGTGGCCGCCGGCGCCGGGGTAGTGGCGGGCGCCGGGACCTTGACACCGGCGGTCACCGACCGCGTACGCCGCGCGGTGAGCACCGACAGTCCGATGCACAGCACCACGAACACGACGAAGGAACCGGTGGTCAACTTGTGGAGGAGAGTCGTCGTACCCCGCGGGCCGAAGGCCACCTGGGAGCCGCCCCCACCGAAGGCAGCCGCCACGTCCGCCCCCTTCCCCTGCTGCAGGAGCACCACGAGGATCAGGAACACGCACACCACAATGTAGAGAATGATCAAGAGCGTCAGCACCGAAACCTCTCCCCGCCCCGCTCATGCGTAGGGGGCAGAGCGGATGATAGCCGAAAACGCCTCCACGTCAAGGCTCGCGCCACCGACGAGGGCGCCGTCCACATCGGGCTCCCCAAGGAGCGCCCGAGCGTTGTCGGCGGTGACGCTGCCGCCGTAGAGGATTCTCAACTCCTCCGCGGCCCGCTCTCCCCACACCGCGGCGCATTGGCTGCGCAGGAAGGCGTGGGCTTCCTGCGCCTGCTGCGGCGTCGCGGTGCGGCCGGTGCCGATCGCCCACACCGGCTCGTAGGCCAGGGCCAGCCGCTGCGGGTCCAGCCCTTCGAATACCGCGCTCTGCTGGCGCAGCACCTCCAGCGTCCGCCCTTGCTCCCGCTCCTCGAGGGTTTCACCGAGGCAGTAGATGACGTGCAGCCTCGCCCGCTGGGCCGCCCCGGCGCGTTGGCGCGCCGTCTCGTCCGTCTCGGCAAACAGCCGCCGCCGCTCCGAGTGGCCGACGATGACCCAGGCCACGCCCAGCTCCGCCAGCATGAGCGGAGAGACTTCACCGGTGAAGGCTCCCTCCTCCTGCCAGTGGCAGTTCTGCGCGCCCACCGCCACCGGGGATCCCGTGGCCACCATGGCTGCCACGGGCAAGAGGGTGAAAGGGACGCACACCACCACCTCGGCGGGGCAGGCGTCGAGGCGGGGGATGAGCGTCTCCAGGTACTCCTGCACGCGCGAACAGTTGCCGTGCATCTTCCAGTTGGCGGCGAGCAGGGGCCGGCGCACCGCTCACTCCTCCAGGACCGAAAGCCCCGGCAGGGGGAGGCCGGCCAGGAACTCCAGCGACGCGCCGCCGCCGGTGGAAACGTGGGAGAGGGCGTTGGCCAGGCCCGCCTCCTGCACCGCCGCCACGCTCTCGCCCCCGCCCACCACGGTGAACGCCCCGCTGGCCGCCAGCGCGCGGGCAATGGCCATCGTTCCCCGGGCGAACGCCGGCCGCTCGAAGACCCCCGCCGGGCCGTTCCAGAACACGGTGGCGGCGCCGGCCACCGCAGCTTCCACGCCGGCCTGGGTGGCCGGGCCGATGTCGAGAATCTTCTCGTCGGGTGCCACCTCGGTGACCGGACCGATGCGCCCCGGCTCGTCCAGGCTGCGGGCGATCACCGCGTCCTCGGGCAGGAGCACGCGGCAGCCGCGCTGGCGGGCGCCACTGAGAATCTCCCGCGCCGTGGCGAGGAGGTCGCTCTCCACCAGCGACCCGCCCACCGCCACCCCTTCGGCCGCGAGGAAGGTGTTGGCCATGCCCCCCACCAGGGCCAGGACGTCGGCACTGCGGCTCAAGGCCTGCAGCGTTTCCAGCTTCCCCGAGATCTTGGCGCCGCCCACGATCGCCAGGTACGGGCGCGCCGGGTTGTCCCGCACGCGCGACAGGGCCGCCACCTCGCGCTGCACGAGGGGGCCGGCCGCCCGTTCCGGGAAGAGCAGCGCCACCCCAGCGGTGGAGGCGTGGGCGCGGTGCGCGGTGCCGAAGGCGTCGTTCACGTAGACCTCGGCCAGGGCGGCGAGACGCTGGCAAAATTCGGGATCGTTGCTCTCCTCGCCCGGGTCGAAGCGGAGGTTCTCCAGGAGCAGCACCTCGCCGGGCTGGGCGGCCTGCACCGGGGCCAGGGCGGCTTCCGGGGGGCCGGGCACGAAGCGCACCGGCCGTCCGCTGTGGCGCTCTAGCACCGGGGCCACGGGTGCCAAGGAGAGGGCGGGGTCGGGTTTCCCCTTGGCGCGCCCCAGGTGCGAGCAGGCCACCACCACCGCCCCGCGCGCCGCCAGCGCCCGGACGGTGGGTGCCGCCTCGCGAATCCTCGTCTCGTCGCGGACCCGCCCACCGTCCAGCGGCACGTTGAGGTCCAGGCGCAACAGCACGCGCCGTCCGGCCACCTGGAGTCGGTCCATGTCTCGCAGGGCCATGGGCTACCTCGCGAACAGCTTGGCCACGTCCAGGCACCGTGCCGCGTAGGCGAACTCGTTGTCGTACCAGGAGAAGACCTTGGCGAAGCGGTCGCCTATCACGAGGGTGGAGGGCGCGTCCACGATGGAGGAGGCGGTGGTGCCCCGGAAGTCGATGGATACAAGCGGTTCCTCGCTCACCTCCAGGATCCCCTGCAGCGGGCCGGCTGCGGCGGTGCGGAAGGCCTGGTTGATGGCATCCACGCTGACCGCCGAGGTGGCGGTGAAGGTGAAATCCACCAGCGAAACGTCCGCGGTGGGGACGCGCACCGCCACGCCGTCCAGCTTGCCCTTGAGCTGGGGGAACACCTCGGCCATGGCCCGCGCCGCTCCGGTGGAGGTGGGGATCATGGACACCGCCGCGGCGCGGGCACGCCGCGGGTCGGAGTGGGGCAAGTCGAGGATGCGCTGGTCGTTGGTGTACGAGTGCACGGTGGTGAGCAACCCGTGCTCGATGCCGAAGTTTTCCAGCAATACCTTGACGACGGGGGCGAGGCAGTTAGTGGTGCAGGAACCGTTGGAAACCACCAGGTGGCGGGCCGGGTCCAACAGCTCGTGGTTGACGCCGTACACCACCGTGAAGTCGGCCCCTTTGGCGGGGGCCGTGATGACCACCCAGCGTGCCCCCGCGCTCAGGTGGACGCGGGCCTGCTCCGCCTTCGTAAAACGGCCCGTGCCCTCGAACACCAGGTCGATGCCCAGCTCTTTCCAGGGGAGCTGGCTGGGGTCGGGCACGGCAGTGACGCGCACGGCGCGTCCGTCCACGGTGAAGCCCGTGTCGGTGACCTCCACCGCGGCACCAAGCCGGCCGTGCAGCGAGTCGTATTTCAAGAGGTGCGCCAGGGTGCGGGCGTCGGTGATGTCGTTCACCGCCACGAACTCGAAGGACGGGTCCTGGTAGGCCTGGCGGAGGATGAGCCGGCCGATCCGCCCGAAGCCGTTGATCGCCACGCGAAGAGCCATGATGGCAGCTCCTTTCTACGGGTTCGAGTATAGCGAGAGCAGCGCCGGCGGCGCAAACCGCTGCGTTACCATAACCCGTTATGGAGGGGATCCGTTCCCACGTGACGCCGGTGCGGTGGCGGGGGGGCCTGGAGCTCTTGGATCAACGGGCCCTGCCTGGCCGGGTGCGGTGGCTGCGCCCGCGCAGCGTGGGGGAAGCGGTGCGCCTGATCCGGGACCTGGCGGTGCGGGGGGCCCCGGCCATCGGCATTGCGGCCGCGTACGCGCTCGCCCAGGAGGTTCGCCGCAGTCCTAGTGTGGCCCGTTGGCGCGCGGCGGCGGCGCGGCTCGCGGGGGCCCGCCCCACCGCGGTGAACCTGCGCTGGGCTGTGGAGCGAGTCTCGGCGGC
>JBBISY010000068.1:0-8750 GCA_037441065.1 Acidobacteriota bacterium
CGGGACTTCGCCCTCATGCGGGACCACCTCCGCATCTACCAGGACCTCCTCCGCGGGCTGGACGCGCTGGAGAAGAGCGGGGGGGCGGACGGGGCGCGTCGGGCGCACATCGAGGCGGAGCTCCGCAACCACGGCAACCAGATGGTGGCCTTTGCCCTGGGGCTGGCTCAGAAGGAGAAGGCCAACGTGGCCGCCACCCTGGGGCTCTTCCAGCGCCTTCCCGCGGTCTTCCTCGTGGTCTTGCTCGTCCTGGTGGTGGTGACGGCGAACTTCCTGGCCCGTCAGATGCTGGGGCCCCTCACTCGTCTCATGGCCGCCACCGAACGCATCGCGCGGGGAGACTTCACGCCCATGGTCCCCGCCCGCCGATACCGGGACGAGTTCACCAACCTGGCGCTGGCCCTCAACACCATGATGCGGGAACTGGTTCACCGGCACGAGGTCCTCGTGCAGTCTCACAAGCTGCAAGCGGTGGGGACTCTCACGGCGGGCGTGGCTCACGAGCTCAACAACCCGCTCAACAACATCACGCTCACCGCGGAGATGCTCAGGGAGGACTACGCGAGACTCGACGACGCCCAGCGTCTCGAGATGGTGGCCGATCTGGCGAGCCAGGCCGAGCGGGCCCAGAGGATCGTGAAGAACCTCCTCGACTTCGCCCGCCAAGGCGAGATGGCCAGCGAACTCTTGGACCTGGGGCAGCTCCTCCGCCACACGCTGGACTTGGCGGGGAACCAGGTGCGGATGAAGGGGGCCAAGATCGCCTTGGAGGTCGCCCCGAACTTGCCCCCTCTCCACGGGGACCGCCAGTCCCTCGTGCAGGTCTTCCTCAACCTGATCCTCAACGGTGTGGACGCCGTCGCCAAGGGCGGCCACGTCTGGGTGGAGGCGAGGGAGTCTCAGGACTACGATGGTTTCGTGGAGGTTCGGGTGCGGGACGATGGCCATGGCATCCCCTCCCACGTGCTGCCGCACATCTTCGACCCCTTCTTCACCACCAAAGCTCGGGGCAAAGGGACGGGCCTCGGCCTGTCGGTGAGCCTCGGCATCGCCCGCCAGCACGGCGGGGACATCCGCGCCGAGTGCCCTGCCGGCGGGGGGGCGCTCTTCACCGTTCTCCTCCCCGTGGCAGCCGTCCCCGCCGCCGGGAAAGCCGAGGCGGCTGCCCCCTCGGCTGAGGGGTAAGATGAGTCGGCAAGAGCGAGCAGCCATGGCGGCCGACGAGTCGGGAGCTCCTGCTGCCGCCCCGCCGCACCAGGGGCACGAATTCGCCGAGGCCCGGCGCGCCCTCCTCGCCCGGCCGCGCATCAGCATCCGGTTGCGGCTGGCGGTCGGGCTTTTCCTCTGCTTCCTCCTGTGCGCCGCCTACGCGTGGACCTCCTTTTCGGCGGGGAGCGGGCCCGTCGGCGGATCGCCGATGTTGCTGCTCCTCGTGCTCCTCGTCGCCTTCACCGTCATCATCGTCCTCTTCGACCGGGCACTCATGGGCCCGATTCGCCGTTTTGCCGGCTACACGCAGAGGATCTCCCAGGGGGACTTCCGCCCCATCGTCCCGTCCCGGTGGTACCGGGACGAGTTCACCGACCTCGCCATGGCGGTGAACCAGATGCTGGAGGAGCTGGCGTCGCAGCAGCGACACATTGTTCAGGCGGCCAAGCTCACCACCGTCGGCACCCTCACCTCCGGTATCGCCCACGAGCTCAACAACCCCCTCAACAACATCGCCATCACCACCGAAACGCTGATGGAGGACCTCCCCCGGCTGTCCGACGCCGAGAAGTGGAAGCTTTTGGAGGACATTTATTTCGAGACCGAGCGGGCGGGGGAAATCGTCAAGAGCCTGCTCGACTTTACCAGGGAGGAGCGACGGGAGAGCGCGCCGGTGGACCTGGCGGAGGTGGTGGAGTCGACGCGGCGGATCCTCCAGAACGAATTGGACCTGGCCAACGTGTCGTTCCGGACGCGCTTCCCCGCGAGGCTGCCGCCGGTGCGGGGGGAACGGAACCCGCTCCGACAGGTCTTCCTCAACCTCTTCTTGAACGCCATCCATGCTATGCCGGAGGGGGGGGAGATCGAGGTGGCGGCCACCGCCGTGCCCGGCATGGTTTGCCTGGACGTCCGCGATACCGGTTCGGGGATCCCCCCGGAGGTGCTGCCCCGGATCTTCGACCCCTTCTTCACCACCAAGGAGCCGGGCAGGGGGACCGGTCTCGGCCTGAGCGTGACCCAAAGCATCGTCCGCAAGCACGGGGGTGAGATTTCCGTTTCCAGTGAACTCGGGAAGGGCACCACCTTCCATCTGTGTTTTCCTCTTGCTGCCGGTGTGGCGGGAGAATAGGAGAGAGCCATGGCGGATCGAAAGCGGGTGATGGTCCTGGACGACGAGCCCATCGTCGGGGAGCGCCTGAGGCCGGTCCTGGAGCGGGAAGGCTTCGAGGTGGAGGTGTTCACGGAGAGCGAAGGGGCGCTCCAGCGTCTCGGGGAGACGACCTTCTCGGTGATCGTCACCGACATCAAGATGAAGGGCCCCTCGGGGCTCGATATCCTGCGTTTCGTGAAGGAAACCGCTCCCGGCACGGCGGTCATCGTCATCACCGGCTACGCCACCATCGAGACCCGCCACGAGGCCGAGGCGCACGGCGCCTGCCACTTTGTGGCCAAGCCCTTCAAGATGAAGGATATCGCGCGGCTCGTGGCGAAGGCGGCCCGGTAGAGCCGTGGGGGCGGCGGCGCTCTTCCTCCCGGTGGCGGGTCTGGCCATCAACCCGCTGCTCCTGGTGGGGGCCGGCCTCGTCGTGGGGTTCCTCTCAGGTCTCTTGGGCGTGGGCGGCGGCTTTCTCCTGACACCCCTCCTCATGATGATGGGACTGAGCCCCGCGGTGGCGGCCGCCTCCGGCACCAACGCCTTGGTCGGCACCGCCGCCTCGGGGCTTTTGGCCCACCTGCGGCGGAACAGCGTGGACTTCCGCCTGGGGCTGGTCCTGCTGGCCGGCGGGGGTCTGGGGGGTGCCGCGGGAACCTCCTGGGTGCGGCTCCTCCGGCAGGCGGGGAGCCTGGATGCCGTCATTGTCGGGCTGTACGTCCTCTTCTTGGGGGCGCTGGGCCTCGCCCTCTTCTCCGAGGGGCTCCTCGCCCGGGTGAAGAGCTCGGCGGAGGCAGGGGAGCGGACCGTTACCCCCCACTGGGTCTCGCGTATTCCGCTCCGCCTCTCTTTCCCCGCCTCAGGCATCGTGGTTTCGCCGCTCGTGCCCCTCCTCCTGGGAGCCCTGGTGGGGCTCCTGGCAGCGTTCATGGGGGTGGGGGGCGGATTCTTTCTGGTCCCTTCGCTCACCTTCCTGCTCGGGGTGCCGATGCGGGTGGTGGTGGGGACGAGCCTCTTTCAGGTCCTCTTCACCGCTCTGGCGGTGACGGTGCTGCAGGCGGCCCTGAACGGGACGGTGGACGTGGTGGTGGCGCTGGGCATCCTGGCCGGCTCCGCCGGCGGAGCCCAGCTGGGCGCGGCGGCGGGGCGCCGGCTCCAGGGTACCGAGCTGCGGATCGTTTTCTCCCTCCTCCTGCTGGCGCTCTCCTTCAAGATGCTCAACGACCTCTGGGCCCTCCCCGCGTCCTTCCTCGTCCCGGCGGGAGGTGGCCCCTGAGCTGGAAGGGCGGCGTCTCCTCGGTCTTCCTGCTTTGGACCGCTGCCCTGCCGGCCCTGGCCGAGGTGGCCTTCGTGATTTCGCCCCAGGCGGTCGCGGTGGGTATCGCCTGGTCGGGCGGCACCCTGACCGTCCTCGGTGACGCGCCGCCAGGGTGCGGGCTCGTGGTGCGGGTGCGGGGGGAGGAGCACCGGGAGGAGTGGGTGTCCCGCGTGCCGAAGGGGCCTTTCTGGCTCCCCGGGGAGCGTCTCGTGCTCGAGGCGGCACCTTCGCTGTGGCTGGTGCGCTCGGAGGCGCCCCTTGACGAGCTGTTGCTCCCGGAGGAGGCGGCGGCTGCCGCCCTGGGGGAGGGTGGCCTGCTGCAGGCCCTGGGGCCTTCCGGGGAGCGGCTCTACCTCGGCCAGGAGCTGCTGCGGAGATGGCGGGTCTCGGGCCGGTACGTCGCCGAGGACGCGGGGATCCTTCGCGAGGGGAACCGCTTCCGGACCACGTTCCACCTCCCGCCGCAGGTTTCGGAAGGCGTCCTCGAGGTGGCGGTCTTCGCCTGCCGCGACGGGCGCGTGTTCGATGTCGGGAGGCAAAGCGTGGCCGTGCGCCGCGTCGGCCTCGCCGCGCTCCTCACCGGGGCCGCCCGGCGGCACGCCGCCCTCTACGGCACGTTGGCGGCGCTGGGGGCGTTGGCTCTGGGGACGCTTGTAGGGCTGACCTTCCCCGGCGGCCGGGTCCGTTAGGGAGGGGGGTGCTGGGCCAGGGCGAGCACCTCCTGCACCACCTCGCGGAGCCGGAACGGCTTGGCCACGATCCGCGACACGCCAATGCGGGTGAGGGAGGCCCAGGTCTCTCGGTCGGCGTACCCGGTGATGACCAGGAGCCGGGTTTCGGGGTGGGTCCTGCGGGCCTCCAGGACCACCTCCATCCCCGCGGGAGGCCGCATCTTGAGGTCGGTCACGATGACGTCGTAGGTGTGCTCCTGGAGGGCCCGCAAGGCGGCGGCGCCCTCGGTGAAGCCGTCCACCTCCAGGCCCCCCCGCCGCAGGGCCTCGGATAGCCGCTCCACGACGATGGGCTCGTCGTCCAGCACGAGCACACGGCGCGCCGCTGCCGTCATGGACTCCCCTTCTCCTCGGCAGGGGGCGTGGTCGGCAGGCGGAGGCGGACGGTGGTTCCCCGACCGGGCACGCTATCCACGTGGATCTCGCCCCGGTGGCGGCGGACCACCGCGTGACAGAGCGCCAGCCCCAGGCCCGTGCCCCGGCCGCGTTCCTTGGTGGTGAAGAAGGGGTCGAAGATGCGGGGGAGGGCCTCGGGGGGGATGCCGGTCCCCTCGTCGGTCACCTCCACGTGGACCTCGTCGCCGGGCAGCGGACCGCCGCTCACCACGAGGCGCCCTCCCTGGGGCATGGCCTGCACCGCGTTGAGGAACAGGTTGAGGAAGACCTGCCGGAGGGCGCCCAGGTCGCCGTAGACCGGCGGGAGATCCTCGGGAAGCTGGTTCTCGAAGCGCACGCCGTGCAGGGCCATCTCGTTGTGCAGGAGCTCCGCGGCGGACTCCACCGCTTCCGCAAGCCGCAGCGGTGTGGAAGCCGGGGGTTCCTCGCGGGTGTAATCGAGAAGGCCGCGCACGATGGCGTCGGCCCGTTGGGTTTCGCGGAAGAGATCCTCCAGCAGGCGGACCTTGCGGGCGTCGCCCACCTCTCGGCACTCCTCCAGCAGCGTTTCCGCCGTGATCGAGATGTTGGTCAAGGGGTTGGCGAGCTCGTGGGCGATGCCGGCACTGAAGGTGCCCAGGGCGGCCAGCTTCCCCGCCCGCGTGACCTGTGACTCGCGGGCCTGCAGCTCGAAGAGCATCCTGTTCACGGCCAGGGCCAGCTCGGAGAACTCGTCCCGGTAGGGCTTGGCGGGGGTGATGGGGCTGAAGTTCCCCGCGGCGATCCGGCGCGTGTAGCCCTGGAAGCGCTCCAGGGAGCGGGTGATGGTGCGCCCGAGCACCCACACCACCCAGAAGATGATGCCCAACAGCACGAGCAGCGAGGCGAAGGGCAGCGCCTGAGCGACCATGAGCGTCCGCTCGGCACGGGCCGCCTCGCGCTGCAGGATCCCCTCCAGCACGGCGAGGGCCTGGGCCCCGTCCCGCTCCAGCGATGCCTCCCACTCCAGGCGGAGCTGGGAGTTCCACGCGCCGAAGCGCTCCAGGGCTGCCACCTCCGCCACCCCCCGCGCCAGAGTGAAGAGGCTCTGGCCGAGACGGCTCAGCTCGGTGGGACCGGCGGAGCCGAGCAGGGCGGGCCCTCCCCCGTGGTACAGCGCCAGGGCCGCTTCCGCCTCCTGCCGGGCCTTTTCCAGGTGCTTCCCCTCCCGGAAGAAGTCCCGCGCTGCGCTGCGTGCCTCCAGGAGCCTGGACTCCATGGCCGCCGCCCGCGAGACGGCCGCGAGGCGGGAACGGGCCCCGTGGAGGAGGCCGAGGCTTCCCACGGCTGTGGCGGCCACGAGGAGGAAGCAGAGCAGGAATCCCCCGGCGATGCGGGCGCGAATGGAGAAGGTGGGGCGGTCCAGGAAGGCCCGTTCGAACTGGCGGAACCTCTCCGCCTCCTGGGCTCCCAGCGTGTACTCGGGACGGTTCTCGGTGGTGCCGGGGGTCCCCATGCTTGCCGCGAAGTCTAACTCCCCGCGCCTCCAACGAGAAGGGCGCTACCGCATGGAGCGGATCCGCACCTCGATGTCCTGCTCCTTGGCCAGCAGCTCGACCAGGCGCTGTGGGTCGGTCTCCCCGTAGTGGTAGGGGTAGAGGATGCGCGGGCGCAGCGCCCGGGCCAGGTCGGCGACCATCTCCGGCGTCATGGTGTAGGGGAGGTTCATGGGCAGGAAGGCCACGGCAATATCGGGGAGCGCCTTCAACTCGGGCACGTCTTCCGTGTCGCCGGCCACGAGGACGCGGGTATCGCCGAAGGTCAGCACGTAGCCGTTGCCCTCGCCCTTCGGGTGGTACGGCACGCCGGTGCTGCGCAGGTGGACGATGTTGTAGGCGGGGACGGCCTCGATCCGCACGCCGAGCACGGTGCGCTCCTCGCCGTTCTGCATCACCACAGCGCCCACCACCTTGCCCTCGCAGGCCGGTGCCACGATGACCACCGTGGCGTCGCGGCGGACCGCCGCCAGCGCCGCCGCGTCGAGGTGGTCGCGGTGGGCGTGGGTGACGAGGATGAGATTTGCCGGGGGCAGGGTCGCGTAGTCGGCGACGGCGCCGTAGGGGTCCACATGGATCACCTTGCCGCCCACGGTGAAGAAGAGGGAGCCGTGGCCGAGGAAGGCGATCTCGAGTTCGCCTGCCGAGGTGGCCACCTTGTCCCGCTCCAGCGGTGCCGCCCCGCTGCCCACCGCTGGCGCCACCAGAGCCGTCAGGAGCAACAGGAACTCAGTGCGCATATCCGACACCTCCCGGGCGCCTGCCCTCGCCGTGAGAGTAGCCCCCCGGCACCCCCAGCGCCAGTGGTCGGGTTGCTGGAAGTGGAGTGGGTGGCAGGTCCACCAGTGGTGAACCTGTTAGGCCGGTTGCACAGCGGGGCGGCAGGAGATGCGCTGTGCCGAACGCCTGCGGGTGCTCGTCGAAGAGGGCGAACACGGCGCTGTGCAGCTACCGCGGACCTGACACCGAGGCGCCACGACTCCCCAACCTTCGCGGCGGCCTCCGCCGGCACGAGGCGCGCGATAGCCGGCTTAGTTGGCGAATAGATTCTCTCGGAAGCCCTGCTCCCTTTGCTCAGAATATCGGCCGGACTCCCACGCCTTCCCGACCGGATGCTGGAGGGCAGGTCGAAGGCGCAACCTTGACGGGTCCCGGCGCCGCCGATAGCATCTGGTCAGGTCGGAGAGGAAGTTCCTGGCAATGTTCCAGGTGGAATTGCCACCGGCAATCAACGTACTAGTCGTTGTACTCGTCTTTGCGGTGGTGCTGTTTTTCGTTCTTAGAGAGATTCGTGCGTACCACGAGAGATTCCAGCGCTTGGGAAAACGGGCCAAGGAGAAAGAAAACGTTCGGAACACAATCCGGCTCTTGGTGTTGGAAGCAGGGGCGGCTCTGTTGATTCTCTATGTTGCCATCAAGCATGGGGAGCTGGGCAGCTTCACTGGTCCGGTTGTTCTACTCAGCGTGGCGGTTGTTTGTGTGCTTGCGGCGAGTGCGCTCTGGAGGTTTCGGAAGCACCAATGGGTTCGCTATATCGCATTGGCACTGGCTCTTGTCGTTCTAGCTGCTTTCTCGCTGGCGGCGCGCGTCGTAGTCCCAGCAATCATCGTGGGGCTTTATGATCTTGGCGTGTTCTTTGTAGTGGCGTGCGTTCTCGTGGGTCTGACGCTCTGGATTATTGGCGGCATCAAAGAGAAAAGAAAGCGAGCTGGTTAGTCCACCGCTCCAAAGTCTTCTTAGCGTACCTGACTGGGTCGTGTAGGCTGGGGGAAGCGTCGATCCTTGCCGCGGAGCCAGTGCGAATCGGAAGCTCCCCAGCACCCGGCACAACCTCGCCACGCCGTAGCGAGCTCCTGGGGACGGCGAGGCTGCGTTGCCCATCGCTTCGACCTCCGTCGTCCCAAACCCCGTGCCTCCTCCATGGCGTGGCAGCGCTCGAGCAGCAGCTCGAAGTCCTGGGTGATCTCGCCGATTTTGGTCCGCAGGCGCTTGATCTCCTTGTCCCGCTCGTCCGCAGGACGGCTCTTCAGGCTCGCCTGGCGGCCTGCCAGGAACGCCTCACGCCGCCCGGCCAGTGTTGCCGCGGTGACGCCCAGCTCCCGCGACACCGCGTCCAGCGCTTCGCCGCGCAGCAGCCGCAGTACCGCTTCCATCTTCCGAGGCTAGGAAAACCGCCCGCGCTCGATGCGCCTAGGCTCCCCCCCGGTCGCCCTCCGGGCTCTCTCCGGGGAGCCTGCCCGTCCTTGGACCGTCATCCCGCTCGCTCCTCTGCAGGGCCTATCCCGCCCTAGTCAGGTGTCCAAGGAAACTGTAGGGCGGGGGATCGGGAGCGAGTCGGAGTTCGTCAACTATGCCGGACCTGGCACCCATCCATCCGGAGATCATGATGACGCGGGCTTCGGGGTCGAGGGCGCGCAGCGCCTGCAGTG
>JBBISY010000069.1:0-8500 GCA_037441065.1 Acidobacteriota bacterium
GCGACCGGGGGAGCGGGGCGCCGGCTCGGAGCGGGCGGTGAGCCCGCTGGAGATCGGGCTGCTGGCGGTGGCGCTGGCCGCGGACGCCTGTGCGGTGAGCCTGGGCGTCGGCGCTGCCGGCCGCGCGGCCGGCATCCGGCCGGCGTTCCGGCTCTCCTTCCACTTCGGGCTGTTCCAGTTCCTGATGCCGGTGCTGGGATGGCTCGCGGGGAGCACGGTGGCGAGCCTGATCGCCGCCGCCGACCACTGGGTGGCGTTCGCCCTGCTGGCGTTCGTGGGCGGGCGCATGATCCTCGCCGCGAAGGGCGAGGAGCCGCACCGGGTGGCGCCCGATCCGTCCCGGGGGCTCACCCTCGTGCTGCTAGCGCTGGCCACCAGCATCGACGCGTTTGCGGTGGGGCTGTCGCTGGCCCTGGTCGGGGTGAGTATCTGGCTCCCCAGCGCGGTGATCGGCCTCGTCACGGGGGGCCTGTCTTTGGTGGCGCTGCGGGTGGGGGTGGGGCTGGGGCGGGCGTTCGGCCGGAGGATGGAGGTGCTGGGCGGGCTCGTGCTGATCGGGATCGGCGTGCGGATCCTCGTGCAGCACTTGGCCGGGTGACGAGCTGCGCGGGGGCCGCGCGACGCCCTGTGCTTGACACGGTGGGCGGGGACGCGCATGGTGAAGCGGCGGCCGATGCATGGTCCACCCACACCGAGGCGGCGAGGCGGGCCGGGGGAGAGCCGGCGCGCGGGCGAGGGGGTGCAGGTACTCGCCATCGAGGTGGTGAGCGAGCAGGCGCTGGTGGCGCGCTTCGGGGATCCTGCCGACGCCGCCGTGCTCGAGGTGCTGGACGGGGTGGTGCGGCGGCTCCATACGCCCCGCCCCGCCTGGCTGGTGGACTGCGTGCCGGCCTGGGGCTCGCTCCTCGTCGTCTTCGATCCGGGGCGCACCGACGCCCATGCGGTGCGGCGGGCGATTCGCGCCGCTGCCGACCGCTCCGGCGGCGCGCCGCCGGTGCGCCGGAGCGTGACGGTGCCGGTGTGGTACGACCCGGAGGTGGCGCCCGATCTGGAGGAGGTGGCGCGGCGGCACGGCTTGCCGGTGGACGGGGTGATCGCCCGCCATGCGGGACGCACCTACACGGTCTACGCCCTGGGCTTCAAGCCCGGCTTCCCGTACCTGGGCTTTCTGGACGACTCGCTGGTCACCCCCCGCCGCGACACGCCGCGCGTGTCGGTGCCGGCCGGGTCCGTGGCCATCGCCGGGCGCCAGACCGGGATCTACCCGGTGCGCAGCCCCGGCGGGTGGTGGATCCTCGGGCGCACGCCGCTGCGGATCTTCGACCCCCAGCGCCCCGAGCCGTTCCTCCTCGGGGTGGGCGATCTGGTGCGCTTCGAGCCCATCGACCGGCGCACCTACGAGGAGCTGAGAGAGGAGAGGGGGAGGGCCCGGTGAACTGCTCCATCGATCTCAACTGCGATCTCGGGGAAGGCTACGGCCCCTGGCGGATGGGGCACGACGAGGAGGTGATGGAGTTCATCACCTCCGCCAATGTGGCCTGCGGGTTCCACGCTGGCGACCCGGTCACCATGCGGTCCACGGTGGAGCTGGCCCGGCGCGCCGGCGTGGCGGTGGGCGCTCACCCCGGACTGCCCGATCGGCTGGGCTTCGGGCGGCGCGCCATGGCCGTGTCGGCTGCGGAAACCTACGCCATGACCCTTTACCAGATCGGTGCCCTGGGGGCCGTGGCCCGCTCGCTGGGGGTGGAGCTGAGCCACGTGAAGCCGCACGGCGCGCTGTACGCCATGGCCGCAGCGGAGCCGGCGCTGGCCGAGGCCGTCGCGGCGGCGACCCGCGCCGCGGGGGAAGGGTTGGTGCTGGTGGGGCCGCCGTTCTCGGCGCTGGAGCAGGCGGCGGCGGCGGCGGGTGTGCCGTTTGCTGCCGAGGTCTTTGCCGACCGCACCTACCTTGCCGACGGTTCGCTGACGCCGCGCCAGCGCCCGGACGCCTTGATCCGCGACCCGGAGGAAGCGGCGGCGCGGTTGGTGGGGATGGTCACGACGGGAACGGTGCGGGCGGTGAGCGGCGAGACAGTGCGCGTGCGGGCCGATACCGTGTGCGTGCACGGCGACAACCCCGAAGCGGTGGCCTTTGCGCGGGCGGTGCGTGCTGCCCTCGAGCGCGCGGGCCTCCAGGTGCGTTCCCTGGCGCGGCGATGACCGAGCTCGTGGTGCGCCGCCCCGGGTTGCTTACCACGGTGCAGGACCTGGGCCGGCCCGGCCTGGGGCGCTTCGGGGTATCCCCATCGGGGGCCATGGACCCCTTCGCCCTGCGCGTCGCCAACCGCCTCCTGGGCAATGCCGATGACGCGCCGGGGCTCGAGGTGACGGGGGAGGGTCCCGAGCTGGAGTTTCTCGGCGCTACCGCCTTCGCCCTCGCCGGTGCGAACCTGAGCGCCACCCTGGATGCCGTGCCCCTCGAACCCTGGACCGTCACCGTTGCCCGCGCTGGCGCCGTGCTGCGGTTCGGCTGGCGCCGACAGGGTGCCCGCTGCTACCTGGCGTTCCCCGGCGGGCTGGCGGTGCCGCCGGTGCTGGGGAGTGCGGCCACCGACCTGGACGCCGGCATCGGGGGTATTGCGGGGAGAGCCCTCGCCGCTGGCGACCGTCTGACCATTGCAGAGGGCCGCCGGGTGGCGGTGCGGCAGGCTCGCCTGTCGGTGCGGCGCGCCTACGCACCCCCCTTCGAGCTGCGGTTCGTCCCCGCCGCCGGTGCGGCCGCCGCCGCCCGCGCACTGGAGGCGGCACCCTACCGCCTGTCGCCGCGCTCGAACCGCACCGGTTACCGCCTGCAGGGGCCGCCTCTTCCCGTCGCCGCGCGGGCGGACGCCTTCTCCGAACCGGTCCCCCCGGGTGCCATCCAGGTGCCCTCGGACGGGCAGCCGATCCTGCTCATGGCAGACCGGCCCACGGTGGGCGGGTACCAGGTGGTGGGGTGCGTGATCGCCGCCGACATCCCCAAGGCCGCGCAGCTGTGGGTGGGGCATGCGGTACGCTTTCGCGCCGTGAGCCTCCCAGCGGCCCGCCAGGCGCAGCGCGAGCTGCAGGCCCTGCTGGACACGGCGGTGCCGCCGTGATGGGCTGGTGGCGCGCCGGCTCCCCCGAGGCGCGGCGGGCGTTGCTCGCCGCCTGGCTGGGGTGGGCGCTGGACGGCATGGACGTGATGCTCTACGCCATGGTCCTGGCGCACCTCATGCGCGAGCTGGGCATGAACGCCGAGACGGGGGGGTTGCTAGCCTCGCTCACGCTGGCGTCCTCGGCGGTGGGTGGGGCGGTGATGGGGGTACTGGCCGACCGCCTCGGCCGCACCTGGGCGATGCGGGCCAGCATCCTCGTCTACTCGTTCTTCACCGCCGCCTGCGGGTTGGCGCACACCGTCCCGCAGCTGGCGGTATTCCGGGTGCTCCTGGGGCTGGGCATGGGGGGCGAGTGGGCCACGGGGGCGGCGCTGGTGGCCGAGACCTGGCCCTCGCAGCACCGCGGCAAGGCGTTGGGGGTGATGCAGAGCGCCTGGGCGGTGGGGTACGCGGCGGCCGCGGCGGTCACCGCCCTGGTGTTGCCGCGGCTGGGGTGGCGCGCGGTGTTCTTCGTGGGGGTGCTGCCGGCACTGGTGACCCTGTGGATCCGCCGCCACGTGCAGGAGCCCGAGCTGTGGCGGCGGAGCCAGCGGCAGGGAACAGGGATGGGGGAGGTGGGCCGGCTTTTCCGCCCCCCCTGGCGGCGCTGGGTGGTGATCGCCGGCGCGGTCAGCGCCAGCACCATGTTCGCCTGGTGGGGGCTGTTCACCTGGATCCCCAGCTACCTGGGGCTGCCGGTGAGCGCCGGGGGCGCTGGCCTCACCATCGTGCGCACGTCCACCTGGGTGGTCCTCATGCAAGTGGGGATGTGGCTGGGTTACCTGACGTTCGGCACGCTGAGCGACCGAATGGGGCGGAAGCGGACGTACGTGGGCTACCTGCTGGTGGCGGCGGCCCTGGTGAGTGTGTACGGCGGCGTTCGCGACCCCGGCGCGTTACTCCTGCTGGGACCGCTGGTGGCCTTCTTCGGCACGGGGTACTTCGTGGGTTTCGGGACGATCACCGCCGAGCTGTTTCCCACCTCGCTGCGCGCCACCGCCCAGGGGTTCACCTACAACGTGGGGCGGGGGATCAGCGCCATCGCCCCCCTGGCGGTGGGATCCCTGGCCCTGCGCATCGGTCTCGGTTCGGCGTTCAAGCTGGTGGCGCTCAGTTTCCTGCTCGCGGCGCTGCTGGCGCTGTGGCTCCCCGAGACGCGGGGGCGCGAACTCGGGGACGATGGGCTGGGGACGCCGGGCGCCGCGGCGTGAGGCGTGGTGCGGAGGGCAAACCTGCTGCCGCGTCGGTGCGTAGCAGGAGCAGCGACGGGAGGAAGGGGTGGACGCCGCGGCCGAAGGCGGCGGTGGAGGAGGGGTCCGCGATGGGTCCGCAAACGACGGGAGAGTGCCTCGACTCGTTTCGACACCGGCTGGAACGGCGCGTGGAAGACTGGCTGGCCAGCGAGGAGGCGCGGGCGTTCCCCGCCGCCTTCCTGTACGCCCACCTGCCGGACCTGTTCGTCGCCCTGGCGGGGGTGGCGTTGGACCCCCGCGTCCCGGCCCGGGAGCGGGCCGCCGTCCTGAGTGCCCTCAAGTACATCGTGGCGCCGTTCGACCTCATCCCCGAGGGTGTGGTCGGGCCCTCGGGTTTCCGGGACGACCTGGTGCTGGCGGCCATGGTGGTGGACCACCTCACCTGCCGCGGTTTCGCCGACGTGCTGCAGGAGCACTGGAAAGGAACGAGCAATCTCTCGGGGGTGGTCAGGGAGATCCTGGAGGCGGGTCGCCATCTGGTGGGCGCCGAGATATGCGAGCGGCTGCGCCAGTGGGTCCCGCCGGAGGGGTAGCGGGGCCGAGCAGGCCGGGCGATCCCTCTACCGCGCTTTCGCCCGGCGCCGCCACCAGCGGCGGGGCGCCAGGTAGGCGCGCTTCACGGCCCGGGCCGCTCGCTCGAGCCAGGTGCGGTGGTAGTAGGCCAGGTCGGCCTGGCTGGCCTCGGCCACGCGCCCCCCGTACTTGAGCTTCACCCACGTGTTGCAGTCGAGGCGCGAGAGGAAGCGAAAGAGCCAGTGGTTGAGGGGCGCGAACCCCTCCTTGCGGACCACGGCGGCGCCGAAGTCCAGAATGGTGGGGTAGCGCCCGTCCACCACCAGCAGGTTGTCGCGCTTCTGGATGTCGCCGTGGGCCACACCGCGCCGGTGCATCGCCTGAATGGTGGCGAAGAGCGCCGCGAAGAACGCCGGCCGGTCGGCGATGGTCGCCTCGTGGCGGGGCCGGCCGGGGACGAACTCCAGCACCAGGTAGCGGCCTTGCAGGAGGCCGTAACACCGGGGCACGCCGGCGACCCCCTCGAGGCGACGGTAGGCGCGGTATTCGCGCCGGAGCATCCAGGCGCGCAGCAGGCGCAGCAGCCAGGCGCCGGTGGCCGCCTTGATCACCAGGCGAGCGTCACCGGACCCCCACAGGAAGATGGGCGCCTGGTAGCCGCTCCCGAGCAGGTGGCGCCGCTGCCGGGCGGCCTCCGCCACGAACTGGCACAGCGCCTCGGGGCTCGGGGCCTCGGCGGGCCACTCCACCGCCACCTCAGGTCAGCCGCAGCCACATCAGGTAGAGGAAGAAGAAGAGCAACGCGGCGATGAGCGGCTCGCCGTTGGCCTTGAGACTCTGGGTGAACGACCAGCGGCCGAACACTGTGGCCCCCGCCGGCGGCCAGCGCGGGACGAGCGCCCAGGTGCGGGCGCGCCAGCGCTCCCACTCGGCGCCGAAGAGGCGGTGCAGCACCTGGTCCTCGTGGCGGATGGCGGGGGGGTAGAAGAGCAGGGAGATGGCAGCCCACCC
The DNA here is from genome assembly GCA_037441065.1 of Acidobacteriota bacterium. Classification (GTDB taxonomy): domain Bacteria; phylum Acidobacteriota; class Thermoanaerobaculia; order Thermoanaerobaculales; family Thermoanaerobaculaceae; genus JACADV01. The sequence continues at coordinate 5,933 of JBBISY010000069.1, forward strand.
CAGAGCGCTCCACCACAGCGCCGAGGCGAGGCAGAACCCCACGAGGATGAGCTGATTGCCCACGTACAGCGGGTGCCGAACCAGGGCGTACGGTCCCGTGGTGGCCAGCACCTGATCCTTCTTCACGTGGCCAGAGGCCCACAGGCGCACGAGGATGCCCAGCGCGGCGAGGGCGGCGCCCGGTGCGAAGAGCTGGGGGGCCCGGTACGGTTCGGCGAAGGCCACGACCAGGAAGAGGAAGACGAGCCCCACGAACTGGCGGTGCCGCCACCGCCGGTGCAGGAGGTCCTGGAAGAACTTTGTGAAACCCACGGAACCCGTGAACTTCGGCTTGCGAACCATGCTCACCTCTGCCGCTGGGCGGCCCTCGAGGCCGTGGCGCAGCCCCGAGCGCACCCGCCCGCCTGCTGGCGTCGCTGCGCGCCGGATGCTAGCACAGGCGCTACCTCCCCTCCCGGCTCCGGTAGCGGGATAGAATGCCCAGGAGGCCATGGACTTCTCCGGCACCTTGCTCGCGGTGAGCGGTCGCTTCCGGGAATGCGGTTGCGCCTGGGCGGTGATCGGCGGGGTGGCGATGGGGTTCTACGGGGTGGTGCGGACCACGGTGGACGTGGACCTGTTGGTGGAGGGCTCCTGGGCACCGCTGCTGGACGAGATGCTCCAGGGCTTGGGGTACCGCCTCGTCTACCGCTGGGAGGAGAGCTCGCACTTCGCCCCGACCACGCCCGACCGGTGTCCGCTGGACGTGCTGCATGCGCGGCGCCCCCACAGCCGGGCGATGCTGGAGCGGGCGCGGCAGGTGCCGCTCCAGCCCGATGGGCCCACCATCCCCGTGGTCCAGGTGGAGGACCTCATCGGCCTCAAGGTCCAAGCCTTCGTCAACGATCCCGACCGGCGAGGGGGGGAGCTGGTGGACATCCGCGCGCTCCTGGAGGCGGCGGCGGAGCGCCGCGCCGGCCTGGATCGGGCACGCATCGAGGAGTACTTTGCCCTGTTCGGCGAATCGGCGGAGTTCGCCGAGCTGGTGCGGGGGGTGGACAGTGCTTTCGCCTGAGGAACGGGCGGCGATGCTCTCGGAGGCGCGCGACGAGCGGCGACGCCAGGCCTCTCGGCTCGTGCGCCGCCTCTGGCGCGGTGGGGCGGAACCGCACCAGTTCTTGCTCTTCCTCTCCGGGGCGGCGCGGCTTTTCCCCGAGGCAGGGTTCCGGCCGCGCCGGCGGCCAGCGGCCGGGCGCCGCTATCTGCTGTGAGGGGCGGACCGTGGCGCGCGCCGCACCTCGCGCCCCGCTAGGATGCGGGGATGCGGACCGCCGACTTCGACTACCAGCTGCCGGAAGCGGCGATCGCCCAGCAGGCCAGACCGCGGGGAACCTCGCGCCTGCTGGTCCTGGACCGGCGCACGGGGCGCCTGCGCGAGGGGCGGGTGAGCCAGTTGGCCGCGCTGCTCGCCCCCGGCGACCTCCTGCTCACCAACGACGTGCGCGTCATCCCTGCCCGCCTGCGGGCGCGGCGGGCGAGCGGCGGCCACGTGGAGCTGCTGCTGGTCCGGCCGGGGGCAGGCGCCGAGTGGGAGGCCATGGCCCGGCCGGCGGGGCGGCTGCGGGAGGGGGAGGTGCTGGCCCTGCGAGAGGGCGTGGCGGTGCCGGTGGCGCGGTCGGGGGCCGGTTCGTGGCGGGTGGCCTTCGACCCGCCCCTGCGCGAGGAACAGCTGGACGCGGTGGGTGAGGTACCGCTCCCGCCCTACATCCGCCGCCCTGGGGGCGCGAGCCTCGAGGATCGCCAGCGCTACCAGACGGTGTACGCCAGGGGCGGACGGGCGGTGGCCGCGCCGACCGCCGGGCTGCACTTCACCCGGGAACTCCTGGCGGCGGTGGCGGAGCGGGGGGTGGAGGTGGTCGGGATAACACTCCACGTGGGACCCGGGACCTTCCGGCCCGTGCGGAGTGAGGATCCCCGGCAGCACGTGCTCGAGGCCGAGGACTACGAGATCCCCGAGGCGACGGCCCGGGCGCTCAACGCCGCGCTGGCGGCTGGACGGCGGGTGGTGTGCGTGGGGACCACCTCTTGCCGGGCGCTGGAGGATGCGCTCTGCGCGGGGCGGGGCCGGGTGCGCGCCGGCGCGGCCACGGCGCGGCTCTACATCACGCCTGGGTACCGCTTCCTGGGCATGGGGGCCCTGCTCACCAACTTCCACCTCCCCCGCTCCACCCTCCTCATGCTGGTGTCGGCGTTCGCCGGCCGGGAGCGGGTGCTGGACGCGTACCGCACGGCCATGGCGCGCGGTTTCCGCTTCTACTCCTTCGGCGACGCCATGCTGGTGCTGTAGGCGAGGAGGGAAAAGAGGAACCGGGAGGTCGTCGCTCCCGGTTCCTTCGTACTGTCCCCCCTCGATCCCCCGCTCCTGTCGGGGGAAGCCGACCTTCGACTCCGCTCCCCGCTCCCGGAAAGCGACCCGACTACTTCTTGGCCGCGTCGCCGGTGGCGGCGCCGTGCAGCTTGACCTCCACCTTGTGCTCGAGGTTGTCGTAGTACTCCTTGAGGATGGCGATGACCTCGGGCTTCGAGAAT
>JBBISY010000070.1:0-8466 GCA_037441065.1 Acidobacteriota bacterium
AGCAACCCACCAGCACGAGGGTCCCCACCGCCGCGCCGGCGAGCCCCGGTTCGAGCCCTGCCGGCAGAACGGCCCGCACCGCCTCCAGCGAGAGATCCACGGCGGCGCCCGCCACCACCGCGGCGGCGGCGGCGGCAGGGCGTACACCGGCCCAGGCCAGGCCCAGCGCCACGGTGGGGAGCAGGGCGGCGGTGAAGAACCCCCAGCCGAGCAGGCCGAGCATGGCCACGGCGCGGTCGCTGGCGAGGCCGAGGGCAGTGGCGGCGGCCACCACCAGGAGCGTGGCGAGACGGGCGGCCCCCACCCCCCGCGGCGTCCACCCCAGGCTGGCCGGGAGGTCGCGGGTCACGGCCGCCGCCGCCAGGTTCAGGAACGAGGCGGAGGTGGACATGAGGGCTGCCAAGGCGGCGGTGCCAGCGAGGGCGACGGCCCAGGGGCCCAGCTCCCTCACGAGCCGGGGGGCCAGCTCGTCGGGGTGAGCCAATGGCAAGCGGCCCCCCGCCACCAGGGCCGATCCAGCGAGCCCCAGGCCCAGCCAGACGGTGAGGGTGGTGGCCAGGGCACCGGTGAGCACGGCGGGCAACCAGCGCAGGTGCGAGCGGTCGGAGAGGAAGAGGAACTTCTGCAGGTAGTGCGGCTGCGCCACGGTGCCGAGGCAGAAGAGCGCGTACCAGGCGAAGGCCTGCGCCGGCGGTACCGAGCCGAAGGCTCCCAACAGGTCGGGCCGGTGGGCGGCCAGGGTGGCGATGGCCGCGGCGGGTCCGCCGGCGGCAGTCAGTGCCGAGGCCGCAAGCCCCACCGCCACCGCCGCCATCACCCCCCCCTGCACCGCGTCCGCCACGAGGCCGGCGCGCATCCCCCCCAGCGCGGTGTAGAGGGCGGTGGCGGACATGGCGACGAGGGCAGCCAGCGTGCTCTCCACCCCCAGGAAGGCGGAGCCCAGCACCGCCGCCGCTTTGGCTTGAACCGCCAGCGAGGCGACGGAGCCGACCACGACGACGAGCGCAGCCGCCCCCTGCGCGGGCCGGCCAGCTCGGGCGCCGACCAGCTCCGGGACGGTGAGGACGGCGCGCTCTCTCGCCAGGCGGACGATCGGCTCCCCGGCCACCCAGCACTGCAGCGCTCCGGTTAGGGGCGCCGAGAGGATCATCCACAGGGAGCCGGCGCCCACCAGGGCGAACAGGCCGGGACCGCCCACGAAAGTGAAGGCGGAGACGCCGGCGGCGGTGCCGGCCACCCCCACCAGCCACACCCCCCCTCGCCGCCCGGCGGCAAAGTAGTCGGCGGCGCTGCGGGCGGCGAAGGCGCCCCAGGCGGCGAGCACCGCCGCCACCAGCCCCAGGAGGAGCAGGGTCGTCACCGATCCTCCTCGAAGCTGCGGGCGTAGAGCCAGGGGATCACCGGCAGGGGGGCGAGAAAGCCTGCGAGCACCAGCCACAGGAACCCCAGCTCTCGCTCGGCGGCCAGTGCCGCCGCGCCCACCAGGCCCACGAGCACCAGGACCGCCACGGCTACCAGCGTACGGCGCAGCCGTGGCGAGGCACGGCGCGCCAGCACCAGCCAGGGAGCCGAGACCGCCGCCGCCGCGCAGACGGGCGGTACGAGAGCCGGGAGGCAGAGCGCCGCGAGCAGGTAGGCGGCCGCCACGGCGCAGGCTAGGAGAGGCGCCCGGGGGCGCGAGCTCGACCCGTTCGACCCGCTGGGATGGTGGCCTGCCACCGGGGGAGTCTACAATTTTCGGGATGCCGGCGAACCTCACCCCGCAGTACCGGGCGGCGGAGGCGAAGTTCAAAGCGGCCCGCACCAACAGCGAACGGCGGGCGGCGCTGGAGGAGATGCTCGCCACCATCCCCAAGCACAAGGGGACGGAGAAGATGCAGGCGGACCTGAAGCGCCGTCTGGCCCGCCTCCGCCAGGAGGAGGAGAGCCCTTCCGGCAAGGCCTCCCATGCCATCAAGGTGGAGCCCGAGGGGGCCGCCCAGGTGGTCATCCTGGGGCCGCCCAACTGCGGCAAGTCCTCGCTCCTGGCGGCGTTGACCCGCGCCGAGCCGGCCATTGCCGATTTCCCCTTCACCACCACCCGCCCGCAGCCGGGCATGATGCCCTTCGAGGACGTGCAGATTCAGCTCGTGGACTTGCCTCCCATCGCGCAGCAGCACATGGAGCCGTGGCTGGCCAACGTGGTCCAGGGGGCGGACGCGGCGCTGCTCGTGGCCGATCCCACTTCGGAGGAGCTGCCCGAGGATGTGGAGGTGGTGCGCGAGCGGCTCGCCGCGGTGCGCATCCACCTGGTGGGCGCGCTCCCCGAGAGCGCCGATCCCCGCGACACGTACCTGGAGACCCTCATGGTGGTCACCAAGGCGGACCGGGCGCGGGAGGAGGACGTGGCGGTGCTGGAGGAGCTGTACGGCGGCAGCTACCAGTTGGTGCGCGTGTCGGTGGTGCAGCGCACCGGCCTGGAGGCGTTCAAGGTGGCCCTCTGGCGACACCTGAAGCTGGTACGGGTGTACGCCAAGCCGCCGGGCAAGCCGGTGGATCGCACGGCACCGTTCGTGCTGGTGGAAGGTTCCACGACCCAGGACCTGGCGGAGAGGGTCCACCGGGAGGCGGCGCAGCACCTGACGTTCGCCCGCGTGTGGGGCGGCAAGCTGGACGGTCAGCGCGTCGCCCGGGACTTCGAGCTGCGCGACCGGGACGTGGTGGAGCTGCACTTCTGAGCGGCTTCGCCCGCACCCGTCACACCGAAGTTGCGGCCCGAGAGATCCCGGCACAGCGAAGAGGGCGCCTGCCGTGCGCCGAGCCGGGGTGGCGACGGGCGGTGGTAGTCTGGTCGCGGAGGTAGCCATGGCGGACGAAGCCATCGTGGCGCAGCGGTCCCCCTACGTGCTCGACATGGAACCGGGCACGTACTGGTGGTGTGCCTGCGGGCGCTCGAGCCAGCAGCCGTTTTGCGATGGGTCGCACAAAGTCACGTCGCTGCGGCCCGTGATGGTGGAGATCGAAACGCCGCAGCGGGTGGCGTGGTGTGGGTGCAAGCACTCGAAAAACGGAGCGTTCTGCGACGGCACCCACCGGCAACTGCGGGCAGGCGGGGGAACGGGCGTGGGGTAGAATCGCGGCGGTGCGGAGCCAGGCCAGAGGGAGCGGCGAGACGGTGGGTGTGGACAACCAAGGCGCGAGACGCCTCCTCGTCACCGGCGGCGCCGGATTCATCGGCGGCGCCCTGGTGCGCCACCTCATCCGCGAAACGCCCCACGCGGTGCTCAACGTGGATGCGCTGACCTACGCGGGCAACCGCGACTCCCTGGCCGAGGTGGAGGGGCACGAGCGGTACCGCTTTTCCCACACCGACATCCGCGAGGCGCGGTCGATGCGCCGGCTGCTCGCGGAGTTTCGCCCCGACGCGGTGCTGCACCTGGCCGCCGAGTCGCACGTGGACCGTTCCATCGACGCCCCGGCGGACTTCGTCACCACCAACGTGGTGGGAACCTTCACGCTCCTGGAGGAGGCCACGGCCTACTGGCGCTCGCTCCCCGAAGCCGAGCGCCGCCGCTTTCGCTTCCTGCACATCTCCACCGACGAGGTGTTCGGTTCCCTGGGGGCAACCGGAGCCTTTTCCGAGACCACCCCCTACGACCCCAGTTCCCCTTACGCGGCCAGCAAGGCGGCGGCGGATCACTTCGTGCGCGCCTGGCACCGCACCTACGGGCTGCCGGTGCTCGTCACCAACTGCTCCAACAACTACGGCCCGTACCAGTTCCCGGAAAAGCTCATTCCGCTGATGATCCTGAAGGCGCTGGCAGAGGAGCCCTTGCCGGTCTACGGGCGGGGGGAGAATGTGCGGGACTGGCTGTACGTGGAGGACCACGTGCGGGCGCTCCTCACCGTGCTGGCGGCGGGCACCCCCGGCGAGACCTACGCCATCGGCGGCCGGGGCGAGCGCACCAACCTCGATGTGGTACGCCAGGTTTGCCGGCTGCTGGACGAGGTGCGCCCGCGGCGGGGGGGCACGAGCTACGAGTCGCTCATCTCCTTCGTGCCGGACCGGCCGGGGCACGATCTGCGCTACGCCATCGACCCCGCCAAGATCGAACGGGAGCTGGGGTGGAAGGCCAGCGTGCCCTTCGAGGTGGGGCTGCGTTGGACGGTCCAGTGGTACCTGGACAACCGTGACTGGTGCGAGCGGGTGCTGAGCGGGGCGTACCGCCTGGAGCGCCTGGGCCTGGGCAGGGAGGGTTCGGCTTGAGGGGGATCATTCTCGCCGGGGGGGAGGGAACGCGGCTGTACCCCCTCACCATTGCCGTCTCCAAGCAGCTCATGCCCGTCTACGACAAGCCCATGATCTACTACCCCCTCTCCACGCTCATGCTGGCGGGGATCCGGGAGATCCTCATCATCTCCACGCCGCACGACCTGCCGCAGTTCCGCCGGCTTTTGGGCGACGGCAGCCAGTGGGGGGTGCGCTTCGAGTACGCCGAACAGCCGGTGGCCGGCGGCCTGGCCGAGGCGCTGCTCATCGGCGAGGCGTTCATCGGCGGCGGGCCGGTGTGCCTCATCCTGGGCGACAACATCTTCTACGCGCCGGGCCTCGCCAAGCGGCTCCAGGCGGCCGCCGGCCGGGCCTCGGGTGCCACCGTCTTCGCCTACCGGGTCAGCGACCCCGAGCGGTACGGGGTGGTGGAGTTCGATGCCGAGGGCCGGGCCGTGAGCCTGGAGGAAAAACCGGCCCACCCGCGCTCGGATTACGCGGTCACGGGCCTGTACTTCTACGACCACAAGGCGGCCGCCTTCGCCAAGAACCTGGAGCGCTCGGCGCGGGGCGAGCTGGAAATCACCGACCTCAACCGCCGCTACCTGGAGGCGGGCGAGCTCGCCGTGGAGGTTCTCGGCCGCGGCACCGCCTGGCTCGACACCGGCACCCACGAGTCGCTCCTCCAGGCGGCGCACTTCGTGCAGGTGGTGGAGCAACGCCAGGGGCTGAAGATCGCCTGCGTGGAGGAGGTGGCCTGGCGCATGGGGTTCATCGACGACGCCCAGCTGGAGCGCCTGGCGGCGCCGCTCGCCAAGAGCGGCTACGGCGACTACCTCCTCCGCCTCCTGCGCCGCCGCTCTGCGTGATGCTGCACCCCGCCCTTTCGTTACCTTGAGGCCGGCCGGAAAAGGGGGAGGGATGGAACCGGGGCGCTATGGGGTCCGCTCATGCCTGGGGAGGGTGCCCAGGAGCAGTCCCCACAGGGGGGCGACGCGGAAGTCGAGAATCTCGGGGCACACCAGGCTCCAGGCCACATAGGCAGCCAGCGCCACCCCCACCGCGGTCGCCAGCCAGCGTGAGGCCGTCTCGCCCGCCTCCCGAACTGCCCGCCGCAGCGCCGCGAGCCACAGCGCCAAGGCCGCGAGGACGGCGGCCGTGCCCACGACGCCGGTCTTGAAGAGCAGGAAGGCGTAGAAGTTGTGGATGTAGTTCGGGTGCTCCACGAACACCCGTTCCCCGGTGTCGCTCCACCCCCAGGCGCGGAACCCGTAGCGGGCGCCGAGGCCGTGGCCGAGCAGTTGGGCAACGGGGCCCGAGCGACGGAACTGCCGCCACACGGCGAGCGTCTCCTTCAGCCGGAACGCGGCGCTCTCGTCACCTTCCTCCGGGCCCTTCTCGAAGATGTCGAGGGTACTGCGGAGCCGGCCGCCCAGGTAGTCCAGCTGCCGGTGGAGCGAGGCCACCGCCGGCACAGGCAGGGCTTCCAGACGCACATCCTTGACAGCCCACGTGCCGGAGGCTCCCTCCTCCGTGCCCAGGATGACCTGCACAGCCAGATCGTGCTCCGACGACACCAGGATCTGGATCCTCCTCCAGGTGGGGTCGGCAGGGAGGCGCTCCAGCCACCACTTGCACACGGCCCGCGGGTCGAGCCGGGTGACGAGCCCGAAGCGCCCCGCGCCGGCCCCCTCGCTGCGGGCTTGGAGGGAGAAGCGGTAGAGGCGTCCCCCCTCCAGCCAGAGGGGCTGGGTGGCGAGGAACAGCCCCTTGCGGGCCGGCACGTCCCAGGAGAGTGCCGACTTCGCACCGCCGCCTTCCTCCAGGAGCAGCAGGCGGCTGCCCCGCTCGAAGCGCCACACCGGTGGCGCCAGCGTTTCGGCGTCCGGCAACAGGTTGCGTCTCGGTGCCCGCCACCAGGCAGTGCCAGCGGCGGCGGCCACGGCCAGGAGCAGGAGCAGGCCGAAGGAAGCCCGCCGGACCCCCGGTTCGGCCATCACCCGCCACACCCTCCCTGCCAGGGCCAGCAGCGCCAGCCCCAGCAACGACGCCAGCCACAACGACCGGGTCGCGGAGCCGACGATGAAGAGGGCGACCAGGCCCGCCAGGGCCAGCGCCAGCCTGCGCCGCCAGCCCCGCTGCGAGGCGGCCAGCGCCAGGGCGACGAGGAGCGCCAGGAGCGAGACGCCGGTGAGGGAGACACTGTTGCCCATGAAGAGCCGGTAGAGCTGGTGCCCTTGCCACGCCATGAAACCCCAGTGGGCGAAGTGCAAGAGGCAGGCGACGCCGCTGGCGGCCGCGAGGGACCAGGCCACGACGGCTTCTCGGCGGGGCGATGGGTTGCTGGCGGCCGCCACGAAACCCAGGGGCAACAAGCCCATGGAGAGGAGCTGTCCGGCGAGAAGGGTCAGCTCGTTGCCGCGCCACACCCCCTGGAGCGCGGCGTGGAGCGCCGCCGCAGCGTAGAGGGTTACCCCGATGCGCAGGGCGCGCGGGGCGGCGGCGAGCCGTTGCCACCAGCCGCGCTGGGAAAGCACGCCCACCGCCGCCACCGCGGTGCAGGCCAGAATCGCGGCTGCCTGGACCACCAGGGCCTGCCGATGGGGCAGCGTCGTGGTGGCGTACGGGGCCAGCACGATCCCCAGGGTTCCGGCGGCCAGCGGAACGGCCGACAGGGACCACCGTGGCGCCCCGATCGCCCCGCCCACGGGCTCCCCGCCGGTCCGCTCGGTGCTGCCTGTCGTCACCTGGCCTTGCCTCCCGTGCCTCGCGCGGCGGGGCAGGGGCACCGTTGCTGCCCCCGGTGCGTGGCCCCCCGCTGTTGCGACGCGCGCCACCAGCATACTACCGCGGCTGCTGTGGCAGGTGCGCTAGAGTGAAAGGAGAGGGTCGGTGGGAGTCGCGGGGGCGCGGATGGGGTTCGTCAGGGAAGCCGCCCGGCGAGGCGTGATCGGGGCCTTGGCGCTGGGGCTGGCGGTGGTGTCCGTGCGCTCCTACCGGCAGTGGCGGGCCGACAAAGCCACGGTGGACGGGTGGGTGGGCGCCTTCGGCGTGCCGGCGCGCCAGCCGAAGCTGGCGGTGGACATCGCTCGCGAACCGGACGCGGCGCGGGCCGCTCTCGCCCTGGCGCGGCTCCTGCTGGCGGAGGTGAGCGACCGCCGCCAGATCGCCAGGCTGCCCCTGGCGCAGGCGGCGCGCGAGGTGGCGCGGGAAGGCGAGAAGCTCGACACCGCGCGCCGTCTCGCCAGCGAAGTGTGGGCGAGGCGCCCCGCCTGCGGCGAGGCGGCCATGGTGCTTGGCGGCGCGCTCTATCTCAAGCGGGGGTTGGCGGCGGAGAGGGTGCTCACCGACACGGGCTCGGAGACGCCGCTGCACCTGGCCCGCTCCCTCGCCCCCGCGCAGCCGGAGCCGACGCGGCTTTTGGCCGTGGCGGTGCTGGAGAGGTGGCCGCTGCTGCCGGACGGGGAGCGAGCGGCCCAGCTCGCCTTTCTCCGCGAAGCGTTCGCCGATCCGGTGACCCTCGCGGCGCTGGCAGGGCCGTGGCTGCGGATCGCCGGAGAGACCGCCAGCGCGTTTCGCGCCATTCCCGACACCGCCGAGGCGTGGCAGACGGTGGCGGCCGCCTGCGCCCAGCGGCGGGACTGGCCGGCCTTCTGCGAGGCGCATCGGCGGCGCCTCGAGGCGCTCGATCGGGAGTTGCGCTCGGCGGTGCGGGAGGCGCGGGAACGCCTGCGGGGGGGCGACGCCGCCGGTGCCCGCCGCCTGTGCTGGCAGGTGGTCCGCACCGCCCCCCCCGATGGGGCCTTTGCGGGAACGCTCGCCGCAGCGCTGGAGGTCGCCCCTCCAGGGCCCGTGGACGCGCGCACCGGGGAGGCGGCGGCGGCCTGGCTGCGGTGGGCCGTGGATGGGGCGGTGCGGGGCGTGGAGCGGCTGCCGGCGTCGGTGGTGGCGCGCCTGGCCGCGGCGGCCGTCGGACTGGACCCAGCTACTGCTGCCCTGGCGGCCCTGGCGGCGGGGGACGTGGCCGGCGCCGAGGTGCGAGAGCGGCGCAGCGAGGCAGCAAACCTGGAGGGGTGGGCGCCCTACCTGCTGGCCAAGGCTCGGTACCTGGCCGCCAGGGGCGAGTGGCGGGCGGCCCAGGCAGCCCTGGCTTCGGTGCACCGCTCGTGGCGCGGCGTGGTCTGGGCGGACGTGGCCTGGGCGGTGGCCAAGGCGGC
>JBBISY010000071.1:0-6982 GCA_037441065.1 Acidobacteriota bacterium
GCCTCCGCCAGCGCCTCGGCCACGGCATCCCGGCACCGCCGCACCGCCTCCCCCCCGGCCGCGTCGCCGCCAGAACCGGGGTGCACCACCACGCCGGCAAGGCCCAACGCATCCGCCGCGCGCAGCTCCTCGGCGAGCACGGCCACCGACCGGCGCCGCAGCGCCCCGTCGGGGCTCGCCAGGTTGAGGAGGTACGGGGCGTGGGCAAAGCACCGTCCCGCCAGGCCGCCCGCCCAGGCGAGCGCCCGAAAACGGGCGATCTCCGCTGCATCCAGGATGCCCCCCCGCCAGCGCCCAGGGGGCCTGAGAAAGAGCTGGAGCGCCTGGCAACCGCAGGAGGCGGCCGCAGCGGCTGCCCGAGAAACGCCGCCCGCAGCGGAGAGATGCGCCCCCAGGTAGAGCACGCCGGTATGGTACAGTGCGCGCCATGGGGGCGAGACTCCTGCGGGGCGTCGTGGTGCTCGCGGGGTGCGGTCTCGGCTGCGCCGTCGGGGTGTGGCTGGTCCTCTGGGTGGGGTTGCGGTCCACCGCGGTTCGCGTGGCCGACGTGCGCGGCATGGAGAAGTCGCAAGCCATGGCCGTGTTGCAGGACAGCGGCTTGCTCGCCAAGATCCAGGAGGACGTGTTCGACGACAAGGTACCGGTGGGCCGCATCGCCCGGCAGCAGCCGGGCCCCGGCCTGGAGGTGAAGCGGGGCTCGGTGGTCCGCCTCTACCCCTCGCAGGGCGGCGAGGTACGGCGGGTGGGCAACCTGGTGGGGCTCCCCGCGTCGCTGGCCGAGGCCGAGTTGGAGGAGGAGGGCCTACGCGTCGGCCGGACCTGCCGCGTCGAGGGCCAGGCGGCAGCCGCCGTGGTGGTGGCCCAGTCCCCCCCGCCCGGCGCGGCGGTGGCGCCGGGCGGCGCGGTGGACCTCCTGCTCAACGGCGTGCCGCAGCGCTCCCGCTTCGTCATGCCCGACTTCGTGGGTATCGACGACGCGGTCGCCAGCCGCGTCATCCGCGCCTTGGGGTTCCGCCTGGCGGCGCGACAGGAGGTGCGCTACGTGGGGGTGCGGCCGGGGATCGTGCTGCGCCAGGATCCGCCGGCCGGTGGGCCGGTGATGGAGGCGGAAACGGTGGCCCTCTGGGTGAGCCGATGACGGTGCGGGTCGCCCCGTCGCTCTTGGCCTGCGACCTGGGGCGAGTGGCCGAGGAGGTGGCGTCGGTAGTGGCCGCCGGGGCCGACCTGCTGCACTTCGACGTCATGGATGGGGTGTTCGTGCCCAACCTCTCGTTCGGACCGGGCCTGTGTGCCGCGGTGCGAGGTCTCACCACGCTCCCCCTGGACGTACACCTCATGGTCACGAACCCCGACGCCCTCGTGGAGCCGTTTGCCGCGGCCGGCGCGGACCGCCTCTCCGTGCACGTGGAGGCGGTCACCCACCTCCACCGCACCCTGGCGAGGATCCGCGACCTGGGCCTCTCGCCTGGGGTTGCCCTCAACCCGCTCACCCCACCCGCCGCGCTGGAGGAGTGCTGGCCCTTCGTGGACTTCGTCGTGCTCATGACCGTCAACCCCGGATTCGGTGGGCAGCGGTTCATCCCCGAGATGTTCGACAAGGTGCGCCGGGTTGCCGCCCTGCGCGCCGCCCGGCAGCCGGCGGTGGAACTGGTCGTGGATGGCGGCGTGGAGCCGGGAAACGCCGCCGAACTCCGGCGCTGCGGGGTGGACGTGCTGGTGGCCGGGACCACGGTTTTCCGGGCGGCGGACCGCCACGCCACCGTGGCTGCGTTGCGCGGAGAGGTGCCGGTGTGAGACAGATCACCTTCCTGCTCGTTCTCGTGACCCTGGTCGGCGGGTGCCGGTCGACCCCGAAGGAATCGCGCTTCTTCGACGAGGTCGGCGCGCTCTCCAAGGAGGAGATCCTGGCCAAAGGGGATGCGCTGGCCGCCAAGAAGAAGTGGGAGGAGGCGCGGCGCTACTACACGTTCGTGGCCGATGCCTTTCCCAACGATCCGGTGGGCCGGCAGGCGGCCCTCAAGGTGGCGGACACCTTTTTCGCCGAGAAGACGGTGGAAGCGCTCACCGAAGCGCAGCTCCGCTTCCGGGATTTTTCCAACCGCTACCCCAACGATCCGAACCGGGCCTATGCCCTGCTCATGTTGGGCAAGTGCAGCCTCTCGCAGGCGCGGGGCCCGTTGCGAGACCTGGCGCCGGTGCGCGAAGCGGTGAACAGCTTCCAGCAGGTGGTGGACCAGTTCGGCAGCTCGCCGCAGGCTGCGGAAGCCCGCGAGCTGCTGGCCCAGAGCCGGGAAATCCTCGCGGAACACGAGTACCTGGTGGCGCGTTACTACTACAACATCAAGGCGTTCGAGGGGGCCCGCATGCGCCTCCAGTACCTCCTCGCCAACTTCCCCGACTCGGCCGCAGCAAATCGGGGCAAGTCGCTGCTGGAGAGCGTGGAGGCCGCCCTGGCCTCGGCCCCTGCCGGCGAGGGGCGGAACGGCGAGGGCGAGACGTTGCGCAGCGGTCCCGACCGTTGACGAGGGCGTGTCGGTGGGGTATGGTAGAGGACGGAGCTAACAGCTTGTGGCGAAGGAGAAGAGTGCCATGGTCCGCGGAATCGTTGCTCTCCTAGCTGTTCTCGTGGCTTCCGTAGCGATGGCGGAACAGGCGGTCAACCCCCCTCCGCAACCTCTCCACCGGGTCGGCGACCACTGGACTCCCTACGATCCCCCCACGGAATTCCCGCCAGGCACCAACGTCTACATCATCCAGCCCGGGGACACTCTCTGGGACCTGGCCGCCAAGTCGCTGGGCAACCCCTACCTGTGGCCCCAGATCTGGGAGCAGAACCAGTACATCCGCGACGCCCACTGGATCTACCCGGGTGACCCGCTGGTCATCGGCGTGAAGGCGGCGGAAGCGCCGGCCGCCCCGACGGCTGGCGAGGCGGGCGGCGCGGCGGAAGCGCCGGCCCCGACCGGGGGCGAGGGTGCAGCCGGCGCGCCGGTGGGCGAAGGGCCTGGTGTCGAGGCGGAGGCCTTGGAGCTGGTGCCCCTCGGCTCGGAGGACGACATCTACTGCTTTGGTTTCCTGGGCCCGGCGGACGCGCAGCCCGAGCTCGCGGTGATCTCGGCCGAGCAGGTCCAGTACCAGGCCAGCTTCTTCACCGGCGACATCGTCTACCTCTCCAAGGGGAGCGCGGAGGGGGTAGCGGCCGGGCAGGAGTACTTCCTCGTGAACCCGGGACGGGTGGTGCGCCACCCGGCCACAAACGCGGTGCTGGGGCGCATCATGCGGTACGTGGGGCACGTGCGGGTTCTCTGCGTGCAGGAGCACTCGGCCACCGCGGAGATCATGTCCTCCTGCGACGAGGTCCGCATCGGCGACTGGCTGAAGCCGTTCGAGGCGCTGCCGATCCCCATGGTCGCTCTCTCCGCCCCCACCACGCGCTGCGACCTGCCCAACGATCAGCCGAAGGGCTACATCGTGTACAGCAAGGACGACGTGGTGACCTTCGGGCAGGATCACGTGGTGCTCATCGACCTGGGCGCCGCCGACAACCTCGCCCCCGGCACGGTGTGCACGCTGTACCGGGACAATCCCGTCGCCGGGGCGCCGCGCATCGTCCTGGGGGAGGCGGGGGTGCTCACCGTGGGGGAGCACTGGGCCTCGGCCAAGATCATGTCCTCCTCCCTCCCGCTCGCCGTGGGGGATCGAGTCGAAGTCAAGTGAGCCAGCAGGACAGCGAGCGGGGCGAGGCGCTGCGCGCCATCAGCGAGGCGGTGGTATCCGTGGCGGAAGCCGTGCTGGATCGGGGTCTCAAGCTGGAGGAGGCGGTGGCCGCCTTCGAGACGCGGCTCGTGAAGCAGGCCCTGGCACGTCACGGCGGCAACCTGTCCCAGGCGGCGATGGCGCTGGGCATCCACCGCAACACCCTGCGGCAAAAACTGCAACGCAACGGCGTGAGACCGCAGCGGGGAAAGTAACGTGCTGCGCGGTCGCGCGCTGGCCGCCCTGTGGCTGTGCGTGGCGACCGGAGGGGGGCTCGCCTGGTACGCGCAGCAGGTGGCTCGGGTCGCTGCGGATGAGCGGGGGGGCGAGCCGCCTCGCCCCGGCGCTGTGGGTTCCGTGGAGAGCACACCGTTTGTCGAGCGCGCCCCTGGCGTGCCGGCCGAGCTGAGCGCTGCGGCTGCCCGCGCCGGCCTGGACCCGGCCCTCGTGTCGGCCGTGATCCAGGCCGAGTCAGGCCACGACCCGGCCGCCGTGTCCGCCAAGGGGGCTGTGGGCCTCATGCAGGTGCTGCCGGAAACCGCGGCTCTCCTCGGCTTCGCGCAGGTGGCCGATCCGGCCACCAACCTGGAGGCCGGGTGCCGGTACCTGGCATTGCTCCTCGACCGCTTCGGCGGCGACGCGGAGCTGGCGCTAGCGGCGTACAACGCCGGCCCCGGGGCCGTGCGCCGCTGGGGCACCGTTCCCCCCTACCGGGAAACCCGGGAGTTTGTGGCCCGTGTAGCCGCAATCTATCGGGAGCTGACTGGCGTTGAACTCGAGGCGGCGGCGCGGGTCATGCCCGAACCCTCAGGGCTGCCTTGAGTCCTCATCCCCCTGGCGAGATTCCCCCCGCAGCGCGGCGCGGAGGTTCCGGATCCCTTCGCCGATGCCGCGGCCGAGCTGGGGCAGCCGGCTCGCCCCAAAGATGATCACCACGATCACGAGCAGCACCAGCAGTTCCGGAAGCCCGATCGTCCCGAACATTAGAGGTTGCCTCCGCGGGGCGAGTATACCTCTTCCAGAGGGAGAGGCCGCGACACCGCCTGGAGGAGGGCGGCGGGGGCCTGGAGTTCGGCGAGGGCGGCAAGGGTCTGGCTGCGCGCCTCCGGGAGAAAGCGCAGGTAGGCATGGCGGCCCAGCGAGGCGAGGCGCAGGAAGGTACCCATGACCTTCAGGCCGCGCTGGGCGGCGCACTCCAGGAAGCGTTGCCCCCACCCGGCGGACCACCCAAGGGCCGAGGCCAGGAGCGAAAGGGGCAGGCGTGTCGGCGGCAGGTGGCGGCTACCCCCCCGCTCCCGCAGCAGCGACGCCGCATCGTAGGTGTCCGGGCCGCCGCGCAGGTCCTGGAAATCCACCGCGATCACGGCGCCTCGGTGCGAGAACAGGTTGTGGAGGTGGAAGTCACGGTGGGCCAATCGGAAGGGGTGCCGGCCCAGGCGTTCCGCCAGGGTGTCGAGGAACACTCGCGACTCCCGATCCTCCGCGAGCCCGGCCAGAGCCTCGAACACAGCCAGCTCGCGGCGGAAGAAGGCGGGGTCGAAGGGGGGGTTGGGGGCCTCCTGCCAGGGGCAGCGGGCGAAGCGCCCCAGCGCCTCGACCAGCGCTCCCACCACCGCGGTGCCGTGGCGGGCGAGCGCCAGTTCCAGGTTCTCGTCCCCCACGTCTTCGCTGGCCACACCGGTTCGCCCCACGCCGAGCTGCCGCGGAATGGGCAACTGCTGCGAGGTGCCCCAGGTTTGCACCGCCGCATCGTGCGCCACCTGCCCCTCGCTGCCCGGGGGGTAGAGGGAGACCACCAGCGCCGCGCCGTCCTGCCTCCAGATGCGGAAGAACCGGCGCGTCGAGGCGTCGCCCGCCAGCGCCTCGACCTGCCCGGCTGCTACCCCGAGCTCGGCCAGCAGGTCTTCGAGCCGCGGATCGGCCGATGCCTCCTGCACTGGCGCATGGTACCGCAGCGGTGCCGGGGACGGCTGGGCGCGTGGCACAATGGGGGCGGGCCCACGAGGGGCCCACGGGCCGTACATGACCGTGCCGACCGCGAATCGCCGTCTCGATCTCCTGGATGCCCCGGCCGGGGCCCTCGAGTCGCTCCTCGCCGAGTTGGACCCGCGCCCGTACCGGTGGCAGCAGGTGCGCCACTGGCTGTTGCGCCGCCTCGCCGCCGACCCCGAGGAGATGACGGACCTTCCCCGGCCGCTGCGGGCGGCGCTGCGGGAGCACACGACGCTGTCGCAACCGGCGGTGGTGGAGGAGCGCCGGGCGGCGGACGGCACCCTGAAGGTGGCCCTCGCCTACGCGGACGGCGCGGTGGTGGAGGCGGTGGCCATGCCGGGGGAGGGGCGCACCACCCTGTGTCTCTCCAGCCAAACTGGATGCGCTGTGGGGTGCACCTTTTGCGTCACCGGAGCCCTCGGGGCGGGGCGAAACCTCACCGGCGGGGAGATCTTCGCCCAGTACCGCACCCTCGTGCGGCGGGAAGGCTTGCTGGGTTCGCCCCTCAACGTGGTCTTCATGGGCATGGGGGAACCGCTCCTCAACCCGGCGGGGGTGGGCGCGGCCCTGGAGTTCCTCGCCGAGACGGTAAGCCCCAGACGGGTCACCGTCTCCACCAGCGGCATCCTGCCGGGTCTGGCGTGGCTGGCGCAGCGGCCCCGCCGCCCCAACCTGGCAGTTTCGCTCAACGCCACCACCCAGGCGCAGCGCGCGGCGCTCATGCCCGTCGCGGCCCGCTGGCCGCTGGAGGAGCTGCTGGAGGCGCTGCGCCGTTTCCCCCTCGAGCGGGGGCGGCGCATCACCGTGGAGTACGTGCTCATCGGCGGCGTCAACGACACCCTGGAAGATGCGGCCCGGCTGCCCCGCCTGCTCGCCGGGATCCCGGTCAAGGTTAACCTGATCCCCTTCAACGCCGATGCCACCTACCTCCCGCACCTCGCACCCCCCACCGAGGAGCGGGTGGATGCGTTCGCCGGCGTGCTGGCGGCGGCGCGGCTCAACGTCACGGTGCGGTGGAGCCGCGGCCGCGACATCTCGGGAGCGTGCGGTCAGCTCAAAGGGCGGCGCGCCCCCTCGCCCGGCGCCCCCGCCGTCGTCCGGCTGCACGGCGCCTAGGGACACGATCGGCCCCGCCGCTCCGGCCGCAGCCGGCCCTCACCACGGGGCGAGCACCACGGCGCTCCACTGCCGCCCGGCGCGTGCTCAACAACGGTGACGCGCTGACGTGGGAGAA
>JBBISY010000072.1:0-6719 GCA_037441065.1 Acidobacteriota bacterium
GGCGCCGCCCCCTCTGCCCCCTGCCCACCCTCCACGGGGGCGGGCGCCGGTGCGGCGGAGGGGGTCGGCACCGGCGCCTCGGGCGTGGCCTCCGGGGCCACCGGCCGCTCCGCGACCACCACCACCTCCGCCGGGGTGGGCGGCGGGATGGGGGTGCCGGCCTGCTCCAGCCCCACGGCCACGCCCAGCACGAACCCCACCACCACAAAGGCAGCCAGGCCCAGCGCCAGCAGAGCGAGCTGCCGCCCGCTCAGGATCAGCTCGAAGTATCGCCTACCCAACCTGGCCTACTTCTCCCGCTTGGCGAGGTCGAGAAACGGCCTCAGCGTATCGATCGGCAACGGGAAGACGATGGTGGAGTTCTTCTCGGTGGCGATCTCGGTGAGGGTCTGCAGGTACCGCAACTGCAGGGTGGTGGGCTCGCGCTGCATGACCGCCGCCGCCTCCTGCAGCCGCTGCGCGGCCTGGAACTCCCCGTCCGCGTGGATGATCTTCGCCCGCTTTTCCCGCTCCGCCTCCGCCTGACGCGCCATGGCCCGCTGCATCTCCTGCGGCAGGTCCACGTGCTTCACCTCCACTAGCGACACCTTCACGCCCCACGGGTCGCTGTGCCGGTCGATCACCTCCTGCAGCCGCTGGTTGAGCTTCTCCCGCTCCGCCAGCAACTCGTCCAGCTCCACTTCGCCGAGGATCGAGCGCAGCGTGGTCTGGGCGAGCTGCGAGGTGGCGTAGGCGTAGTTCTCCACTTCGATGATCGCCCGCACCGGGTTCATGATCCGGAAGTACACCACCGCGTTCACCTTCACCGACACGTTGTCACGGGTGATGACGTCCTGCGGGGGAATGTCGAGCACCACGGTCCGCAGCGACACCTTCACCATGCGGTCGATCGGCCAGAACACGAACACGAAGCCGGGGCCCTTGGGCTCGGCCAGCACCCGCCCGAGGCGAAACACCACGCCCCGCTCGTACTCGTTGAGGATGTTGATCCACTTGAAGAGGAGGATCAAACCGAAGATCCCCGCCAACACCATGCCAAACGGCAGTTGCGGCCCCATACGCGCCTCCCGTGCTCCTTGTCCCGACTACGCTCCCGAATGCTCCTCGACGACCAGTCTCTTCCCCTCCACCCGGACCACCCGGACCCGGCGCCCCACCGCGATCGGGGAAGTCGATTCGGCCTCCCAGTACTCGCCGTGCACGAACACCTTCCCCACCGGATCCAGGGCCCGCGTCACCTCGCCCTCCTCGCCCACCAGGCCCTCCACTCCCGTCAGCGGCAGGGTGCGATGCACCCGCACCACCCGCGTGAGGAGAAAGATCACCACGGCGGCCACGAACACCGCCGCCGGTAGCACCACCTCTAGCGAAACCCGCAACGACGGGAAGGGCGAATCGATCAGCATGAGGGACCCCAAAATGAAGGAGATCACGCCCGCGGCTGCCAAGAGACCGTAGCTCGTCACCTTCACCTCCGCGACGAAAAAGCCGATCGCCAGCAGGATGAGGAGCACCCCCACGTAGTTCACCGGCAGCACCGACAGGGCGAAGAGCGCCAGCAGGATACTCACCCCGCCGATGACTCCCGGCAGGATCGCCCCCGGGTGGGAGAGTTCGAAGTAGATCCCCAGCATGCCGAGCAGGAGCAGCAGGTACGCGATGTTGGGGTGGGCGATCACCGACAACAGCCGATCGCCGGCGCTGGGCTTGAAGAGGACCACCTCCGGAGCCGACAGATCCAGCGTCTCCTCGGCCCCATCGAACCGGCGGACCTTCCTCCCGTCGAGCGCCTTGAGCAGCTCTCCCCGGTCGGTGGCCACGAAATCGATGAGGCGCTTCTCCAGAGCCTCCCGCTCCGTGTAGGACAGCGACTCGGTCACCGCCTTTTCGGCCCACTCGCTGGAACGCCCCCGCTGGGCAGCCAGGGAGCGGATCAGCGCCGCGGCGTCGTTGGTCACCTTCTCGGCAATGGTCTTGGAGAGCTCCTGACCCTCCCCCCCCACCGGGTGGGCGGCTCCGGCGTTGGTCCCCGGCGCCATCACCGCCACATCGGCAGCGACCAGCAGGAAGAACCCTGCCGACGCCGCCTGCGCCCCCGAGGGGCGGACGAACACCACCACCGGCCGCCGCGCGGCCGTGATGGCACTGGTCATCTGGCGCAACGAGGTGAGGAGACCGCCGGGGGTGTTGAGCTCCAGCACCGTCACTTCGGCCCCGGAAGCGTCTGCAGCCTCGAGACCACGCCGCAAGTACCGGAGCGAAGCGGGCTGGATGGTATCATCCATCGTCAAGACCAGCACGCGCTGCCCGCCCATAGCTGGGACCGCGGCGGCGGCGAGGAGTAGCGCAGCGAGATGGCGACGAATCACAAGGAGATGATAGTGCCCCCGGCCGCAAGCCGCAAGCTGGCGTTGCGACCGTCGGAGGTGGCCATCGTCGCCTTCCTCCTCTGGATGAACCTCGTCTCCTGGGTCGGACTCGAGTCCATCCCCAACGCCACGCGCGGATCGCTCGCCGCGGTGACGATCCTCTTCCTGCTCTCCGCCATCGCCATCGGCGAGCACCAGACCGGCTGGCGGTACTGGGCCCGCGAGCTGCTGCCGGTGCCGGTCATCCCCTACATCTTCCTCACCCTGGGCCGGCTCATCCCGGTGGTGAACCGACAGGTCCTGGACTACACCCTCATCGCCTGGGACCGCACCCTCCTGGGCGTGGAGGCGCAGGAAGCGCTGTACGCCATCTCGCTGCCCCCTTGGCTTGCCGACCTCCTCACCGTGGCGTACTCGACCTTCCTCTTGCTGCCGATCATCCTGGCCGTCACCCTGGCCGCCCGCCGGGACCCGATGCTGCCGCGGGTCACCAGCGCGGTGGTCTTCGCCTTCCTCCTCTCCTACGCGGGGTACTTCCTGGTGCCCGCCTACGGGCCCCGCGCCACCGTTGCCAGCCAGCGGTACGCGACCCTCCCGCAGGGTCTCGTGGGTGCCCCCATCCGCGAGCTCCTGGACCACTGGGAAAAGACCAAGACGGACGCCTTCCCCTCCGGCCACACCATGGTCACCCTCGCGGTGCTCTACTGCGCCCGGCGCCGCGTCACCTGGCTCTACCAGGCCCTCCTGCCCGTGGGAGCGCTGCTCATCGCCGCCACCGTCCTCCTCACCTACCACTACGTGGTGGACGTGCTGGCGGCTGTGCCCCTGACGGCCTTGGCGCTCTTTGCCGCCGCCCGCTGCCACGGCCCCGTTCTCGCCGCGAAGACCGCGCAGCGTCTCCCGCCCTCCTGAGCCAAAGATCGCCGCAACCGCACGACGCGGGCCACGCCCTTCGATGGGGTCAGGGGGCCGTGGTGACGAGGGCGACGGGCCCGACGAACACGTGCCGGGGACTCGGACCGGCGCCGACGCTGTCCAGGAGGAATGGGTTCCCCCAACGCAGCGGGGGGTGCAGCACGCCATCGTCGGCCCCGCCGAAGTGGAAGCCCCCGGTTGCGGGGGCGGTGAGGTAGTGCCAGCCGGTCCCCGTGGCCCTCCCCAGATAGAGCTGGTGCGTCTGGTTCGTGGCGTCCACCAGGCGAACGATCACCCAATTCCCCGACCCGTCCAGGTACGCCCAGACCCCGACCTCGCTGGGCACGCCCGGGATACCCGTGAGAGAGGCGGGCGGCACGAGCATCAGGTAGCGCCACCCCGCCCCGAACCAGTAATCGATGCGGGCCACCGCCGCGGGGTTCCACTCGGGCAGCGGGTCCTCCGGCGAACTGGCGAGGCTCAGGCTGGCCTCCGCCGGAACCTGCGGGTCCCCTTCCAATGTCACGCTCCAGCCGACCGTTCCATGTCGGGCGAAGTCGTAGGCGATGCGCACCGCCCGGGGCGCCCACTCGCCCACCAGGACGGCGCCGCTGGAGTACAGGCGCAACCTCGGGATCTCGTAGGTGGCGTCCGCCCCCTCGGTAACCGGGAGGAGCACGCGCACCGGCCGCGTACCCTCCAGCTGCACGGACAACTGCTCGGCGCGGCCCTCGAGCTGCAGGTAGCCGGTGAACCGCTCATCGGGTGCGAAGGACGCCAACTCCAGCGCTACGCCGCGGGGAGGCAGCGGCAGAAAGCGGCTCGCCAGCGGGTCGGCCACGAGGATCGTGGTGTCGCGGCTGGTCTGCAGGGCCCGAGCGCCGACGGCCAACCGCGCCGCCACCGGTACGCTCGCCGCACTGCGGAGCGCCCGCCCCAGCACCAGCCGGGTGCTCGAAAAACCCGCCGGCAGCGCTACAGTGAAGCTCGAGGACCCGGATGGCGTGGTTACCTGTAGGGTCGCAGGGAGCCGCGCCTGGACCCGGTGCCGTACCCGCGGGGCGGTACCCGCCGCCTGCGCCTCCGTCGCCGCCACCCCGCCCGGGCGCAGCTCCACCGTGAGGACCACCGCCAGCTCGTCGCCCCCCCGCACCACCTCGGGGTCGGGAGCGATGTTCCAGGAGAGCTCGGGGACCGCGTCCCGGTCCAGAGCCGTGAAGCGAAGGTACTGGGGGGACCCCGCAAGGGTGAGCGGGAGGCCGGCAGCGGTGCTGGTAAACGAGCGGGTCTCACCTGTCCAGGAGGTCACGGTGCCGCTGCTCCGACCTACCGGCAGGGTCACGGTGCGGGACGCGGCGCTGCTCCACGCCGCCAGGGCGTAGCCGTTCGGACACCGGAGGGAGAGCACCCAGTCGCTCGCCACCCCGGTGAGGAGGCGGGCGCGCGGCTCGCAGCGGTCCAGTGCCGTGGTGAGCGTGCGGGCGGCCAGGTAGGCCGGCTTGGGCTGCAGATCGCGGGTGACGGTGCCGAAGTTGTGCTCGCGCTCGGCGGGGTCGGTGCCGTCGTTGCGCCAGTCGTACCAGATGGAGAGCGGCACGCCACTGGCCAGATTGGTCAGCCACTGCCGAGCCAGGTACTTCCCCTGCGTCTCGCTCCCCACGTCCGTGGCCGTGTAGCCCCACTCCCCGGAGAGCACCGGGTAGCGCGAGTGCTGCGGTGCGTACCGCGCCACCAGCGCCCGCACCGCCAGGTAGTCGGCGGCCGCCGTCTCGGGGGGCTCGCTGCGGTACGGATGCACTGTCACCCCGTCGATCACCTCCAAAAGCCCGCCAGCGAAGCACGCCTCCAGAAACCCGAGGTCCACCCCCGAGACGGCTGGAGCCACGATCGTGGCCTCCGGGTCGGCACGGCGAATCGCCCTGGCTGTGACCTCGGCCAGCGCCAGGTAGGCCTCGACGCTCGGCTGGGGAGACCAGAACGGCTCGATGTTGGGCTCGTTCCAGATCTCCCAGATCACCCCGCGGCCCCGGTAGCGCGCCGCAGCCGCTTCGGCAAAGCGGGCGAAGGCCTCACGGCCCTCCTCGGTGAGAACGTGCTGCCCCTGCTCGTAGAAAGGGTGGCTGTAGTCGAGGATGAGGATCGCCCGGATCCCCCGCGGCTCCAGCGCCGCCAAGAGCTGGTCGTACGCGGAAAAATCGTACCGGCCTCGGGCGAACTCCACCGCGACCCAGAACAGGTCCATGCGCACGAAACGGAACCCGCCCTGCGCGAGGAGCTCCAGCTCGGCCGGCTCCGGGCTCGTGAAGTGGATGTTGACCCCCAGCGCGTCGGGCACGCGCAGCTCGGGAAAACGGGCAGCCCCTCCCGAGCCGCCCGTGGCCAGCACGGCGGCCGCCAGCAACGTCGCACCGCGCACCCCCATGGAAACGCCCCTTTACGGTCATTTTAGCACCGGCCGTGCCGGTACGCAGCCGCTGGTCGCGAGTGCCGCCGCCGTCTCCGCCGCCGAGTGCGAGGACGGCTGCCCGCCGCTTGTCTCGGCCAGGCGGGGAGGGTGGGGGCCGAACCGCGCCACGTGAGCGGTCTCACGCCAGCTCGCGGTAGCCGATCCCCCGAGGCCGCCAGGTGCATCGCCGAGCTGCTTCCCGCGCCACGCCTCGTACGCTCAGAGAAGTTGCATCCACCACAGTCGCCTCGCAGTCGCCCTCGCAGGCGAGGGCTGGTAGTGATACGTGGTACCCAATGGTGCCTACCCAAGACGAGGGGAGTTGACGCCGGGAATGGTATGACCGAGAGTAGTACCGGAGGCCGCCATGGGTGTCGCCAAGATTGCCGTCAGCCTCGATGAGGCCATCGCCGCGAAGATCGATCAGCTCGTTCGAGAGGGCAAGTTTCCCAGCCGCAGCAAGCTTATTCAGGAGGCGGTGGCTGAGAAGCTGCAGCGCATGGGCAAGACCCTCCTGGCTGCTGAGTGCGCCAAACTCGACCGAGAGTTCGAGCGGGCCCTGGCTGAGGAGGGACTCTCGGAGGAGGCAGCCGCGTGGCCCGAATACTGAGAGGCGACATCGTCTGGGCCAACCTCAACCCTTCCAAGGGTCACGAGCAGAGAGGGCTCCGGCCCGTTCTCGTCATCAGTCACGACGTGTTCAACGAGCGCTCGGGCACGGTCATCGCGGTGGCCATCACCAGCCACGAGCAGTGGGCAGGTTTCCCGCTGACCCTCGAGCTCGACGAACCGAGCCTGCCGAAGCGGTCCTGGATCAAGATCAGTCAGGTGCGGACGCTCGCGGTGGAACGCCTCGGCCAGAAGCTCGGCCGAGCCGCGCCGGAGGTCGTCGAGCAGGTCGTGGCCGGGCTCAACGAAATCATCGGCACCTGAGCGCCGCACCGGTACTCGCGCACCTGTCGGTAGTGGGTGCCAGTCGTTCCTGACGA
>JBBISY010000073.1:0-6718 GCA_037441065.1 Acidobacteriota bacterium
AAAAACACCATCACCGCCGACAACGCGTCCAGCCGCAACGCCCAGTCGATGGAGAACCGCGCCAGGGTGCCGTCCGCGAGCTCCCCCACCCCGGCCGGGATCCAGGTGGCCACGCGGACGGTGTACGCCGCGTGCGTCCCCACGCTCGTCGCCCAGTCGGCGATGGCGGCGAAGGCGGCGAGCATGGCCAGTCCCGAGCCGGCCAGGGCGACCCGGCTCGTGGCGGCGTGCGACCAGCCGATGCGGTTGCCCACGAGCCCGTTGAGGATGGCCCCCACCAGGGGGAGGATGGGGACGAGCCAGAGGAGATCCTTCATCTCACCCCTCCATCACCGAAACCTGGTCCAGGTGGACCGTCCGCTTGAGCCGGACGAGGGCGACGATGATGCCCAGGCCGATGGCGGCTTCGGCGGCGGCGATGGTGATGACGAACACCGCGAAGACCTGCCCCGAGAGGTCGCCGAGCTGCCGCGCAAAGGCGATGAAGTTGACGTTGGCCGCGTTGAGGATGAGCTCCACGCACATGAGGACCGTGATGAAGTTGCGCCGCACCACGATCCCCACGACGCCCAGCGAAAAGAGCACCAGCGAGAGCACCAGGTAGTGGGAGGTCGCTATCACGGCCGCTCCTCCTTCCCTTGAACTTCCTTGCGGCCCATCACGATGGCCCCGATCATGGCCACCAGCAGCACGATGGACACCACCTCGAAGGGCAACAGGTAGTCGCGGTACAGGTTCCACCCTACCGCCTCGGTGTTGCCCAGCGTCTCGCCCGCCACCTGGACGAGAGGCGCCGGGTCCGCCGGCGGGGTGCGGGTGGCGGCCCACGCCCCGATCCCCACCAACACCGCCAGGAGCACGCCGAGGGCGCCGGCCACGGGGGCGAGGCGGCGCAGGAATTGTGATTCGTTGGGCAGGGTCTTGACGTTGACCAGCATGATCACGAACAGGAACAGCACCATGACCCCGCCCGCGTAGATGAGGATCTGGACCGCCGCCAGGAACTCGGCCCGCTGCAGCACGAAGAGTCCGGCCACCGCCAGGAACGTCCCCAGCAGCGACAGGGCCGCGTGCACCGGGTGGCGCAGCGTGATCACGCCCACCGCCCCGGCCACCGCGAGGCCCGCCAGGGCGTAGAACACCGTCGTGGCGAAGTTGGCAAGGAACCAGTCCATCAGCTCTTCCCCTTCGAGCCCTTGGGGTCGCCGGGCATTTGCCCCTTGGCGGGCGGCACCACCCCGGGGAACGGCTGCACGCCGTCCCACTGCTGCAGGCGCTCCTTGGTGAAGTACAGCCGCTCGTTGCGCTCGTAGGCCACGGTTTCGTAGGTCTTGGTGGTCAGCCAGATGGCCACCGGCTCGGTGGGGCACGCCTCCTCGCACAGCCCGCAGAACATGCACCGCTTGAGGTCGATGTCGTAGCGGTCCAGGATCTTCTTCTTCCGCTTCTTGCCGTCCACCTCGATCTCTTCGGTGTGGTCCTCGATGTGGATGATGCCGATCGGGCAGGCCTTGGAGCAGGAGTAGCAAACGATGCACCGCTCCTCGGAAAACCCGAACATGCCGCGGAAGCGGTCGGCCGGCTCCCGCCGCTCCTCCGGGTACTGAATCGTCACCTTCTTCCGCAACAGGTACTTCCCCGTCACCGCGAGGCCCTGGAAGAGGTCCACGGGGACGAGCGCCGCGAGGAAACCCCACCAGCTCATCGGGCACCTCCCAGGAGCAACACCCCGAGCCCGATCACCAGGAGGTTGACGAGACTCGCCGGGATGAACACCTTCCAGCCGATGCGCATGAGCTGGTCGAAGCGGTAGCGCGGGAAGGTGGCCCGCATCCACAGGTAGAGGAAGAGGAAGATGGCCACCTTGAGGAGGAACCAGAACACCGGCGGGATCCAGGCGAAAAGCGGCGAGGCCCACAGCGGCGCCAGGAGGTTCGGGAAGGGCGGCAGCCACCCGCCGAAGAACAGCACCGTGGCCATGGAGGAGACGACGATCATGTTGGCGTACTCGGCGAGGAAGAAGAACGCCCAGCTCATCCCCGAGTACTCGGTGTGGAAGCCGGCCACCAGCTCCGACTCGGCCTCCGGCAGGTCGAAGGGGTTGCGGTTGGTCTCCGCCACCCCGCACACGAAGTAGATGAAGAGGGCCACGATGCCCGGTACGAAGTACCAGATGCCCGCCTCCCGCTGGGCCTCGACGATGCGCACCAGCGACAGGGAGTTGGCCATCAACAGCACGGAAACGATGGCGAACCCCATGGGCACCTCGTAGGAGATCATCTGCGCCGCCGAGCGCAGCCCGCCCATGAGCGAGTACTTGTTGTTGGAGGACCAGCCGCCCAGGATGATCCCGTACACCCCCACCGAGGACACGCCGAGGATGAAGAGGATACCCACGTTGATGTCGGTGAGCCGGAAGCGGTCGCCCTCGCCGAAGGGGATCACCGAAAAGACCACCAGGGCTGGCACGACGATGAGAACCGGGGCGAGCATGAAGACGAACTTCTCCGCCCGCGCCGGGATCAAGTCCTCCTTGGCGAACAGCTTGAGCGCATCGGCCACGGCCTGCAGCCAGCCGCCCGGGCCGACGCGGTTGGGACCGTAGCGGATCTGCACGTAGCCCTGAACCTTCCGCTCGAAGAAGGAGAGGTAGAGGGCGGACAGCAGGATGAACGTCAGGATCACCACGATCTTGACGAGCGGAATCAGCAGGAACGTTGTCAGCGGGCTCGCCATGAACCCTCCAGGGAACGGCAGGGGTCCGGGATCCGGGGTCCGGGATCCGAGACGGGCGGGAGCGACGCGCTGGCCGGCAGGAACCGCCACGAGGCACACAGGCCGGAATCGTTCTCTCGGAGCCCGGTCTCCGGTCCCGGGTCCCCTTCTCCGGCCGCGCCGCGCCGGTTCGGGAGCTGCTTCGCGATGGGTTCTGGCAGCATCGCGGCTAGCGTCATCGGTCGATCTCGCCGAGCACGATGTCGAGGGTGCCGATCACCGCGATCATGTCCGCGATCAGGTGCCCCCGGATCAGCTCCGGCATCGCCTGCAGGTTGATGAAACACGCCGGCCGCACGTGCAGTCGGTACGGCTTGTCGCTGCCGTCGGCCACCACGTAGTAACCCAGCTCTCCCTTCGGGCTCTCCACCGAGGCGTACACCTCCCCCAGCGGGGGCTTGATGGTCTTGGGCACCTTGGCCATCACCGGCCCGTCGGGGAGCCGGTCCAGGCACTGGCGGATGATGCGGATCGACTGCCGCATCTCCTCCATGCGCACCAGGTAGCGGTCGTAGGTGTCGCCGTGGGTGCCGATGGGGATGTCGAACTCCACCTCGTCGTAGCGGTCGTACGGGAACACCTTGCGGATGTCCCAGCGCAGGCCGGAGCCGCGCAGCGGGGGGCCGGTGAGCCCCCACTCCACCGCGTCGGCGGCGGAGATGACGCCGATGCCGACGGTCCGCTCCTTCCAGATCCGGTTGTTGGTGAGGAGCCTCTCCCAGTCGGCGATCTTGCCCGGCAGCTGGTCCACGAAGGCGCGGCAGCGTCCCGTCCACCCCTCCGGGAGGTCGTAGGGAACCCCGCCCACGCGCATGCAGTTGAGGGTCAACCGCGCGCCGCAGTACTCCTCGAACAGGTCCAGGATGTGCTCGCGTTCTTCGAAGGTGTAGAAGAACGGCGAGACGGCGCCGATATCCAGGGCGTGCGTGGCGAGCCAGATGATGTGCGAGGCCAACCGCTGGAGTTCTGCCAGCATCATGCGGATGTAGGCAGCCCGGGGCGGGATGGTGATGCCCATGATCTTTTCCACCGCCAACACCAGCCCCTGGTTGTTGGTGGCGGCCGCGGTGTAGTCCATGCGGTCGGTGTGCGGGATGCACCCGTTGTACGTCTCCTGTTCGAACAGCTTTTCCGTGCCGCGGTGCAAGTAGCCGATGATCGGCTTGGCATCCACGATCTTCTCGCCGTCCAGCTTGACCATTACCCGCAGCACGCCGTGGGTGGCGGGGTGCTGGGGGCCGAAGGAGATCTCCATCTCCTCCGCGTCGTCGAACACGTGCAGGGGCCGTCCGTCGCTCATGCGTCACCGCCCTTCCCGGCGGCACTCTTGGGGCCGCCGCCAGGGGGGTAGACGTCCGGGTACACCGCCGCACCCGTGTCGATCCCCTCCAAGGGGAAGTCCTTGCGCAGGGGGTGCCCGTTGAACCCCTCCCAGGTGAGGATCCGCTCCAGGTTCGGGTGATCGGCGAAGTAGATGCCGAACATGTCGAAGACCTCGCGCTCCATCCAGTTCGCGACCTTCCACACGCCGGTCACCGACGGCACCTCGGCCCCTTCGGCCACGCGCACCTTGAGCCGCAACCGCTTCTCGTCGCGGTGGCGGTGCAGCCAGTAGACCACGTCGAACCGACCTTCGGCGCGGTCTTTCCAGTCCACCGCCGTGAGGTCCACGAGGAAGCGATACCCCAGCGCCTCCTTGCAGGTGCGGCAGACCTCCAGCAGCCGCGCCAGGGGCACGGTCACCGTCACCTGCCCGGCGAACTCCACCGCACTCCCCTCCCAGTTGGGGAGGGCGGCCACCAGTTCCGTCACCTGGGGGTGGTCGCCGGCGTCCCGGGGTACCGCGGGGACGGGTTTTTCCTCCCAGGGAGGTTTGGGCGCGGGGGGCTGCGGCGGGGACTCTGGGGTCGGGGTCGGCTCGTCCGCCATACGCTCCTCCTATCCCGCCTGCCGCGCGATGGTGCGGCGGTCGATCTTTTTCTGCAGTTGCATCAGGCCGTAGATGAGCGCCTCGGGGCGGGGGGGGCAGCCCGCCACGTAGACGTCCACCGGGATGATCCGGTCCACCCCCTGGGTCACGGCGTAGGTCCGGTACGGGCCGCCGGAGGTGGCGCACGACCCCATGGCGATCACCCACTTGGGCTCCGCCATCTGGTCGTAGAGCCGCTTGACGATGGGCGCCATCTTCTCGGTGACCGTCCCGGCCACGAACATCAGGTCCGCCTGGCGGGGCGAGCCGCGAAACACCTCGGCTCCGAAGCGCGCCAGGTCGTAGCGGGGGTCCATCACCGCCATCATCTCGATGGCGCAGCACGCCAGCCCGAACTGCATCGGCCACAGGGAGTTCTTGCGGGCCCAGTTGAACACGGCGTCGTACGTCGTGATCAGCGGGTTGGGCGGGAACCGGTTCTCGATCATACCCATGACAGGGCCCCCCGTCGCCAGGCGTAGATGTAGCCCACCACCAGGATCGCGAGGAAGAGGAACATTTCCACGAACCCGAAGAGCGCCAGCTTCCGGTACATCACCGCCCACGGGTAGAGGAAAACGGTCTCCACGTCGAACACCACGAACAGCACGGCGATCAGGTAGTAGCGCGCCGAAAAACGGGTATCGAACGCCCTCGTCGGCGCCTCGACGCCGCACTCGTACGGCTCGGCCTTGACCGGGTGGTACTGGCCGGCGCGGATCACCTTGGCAATGAGGGTGACGACGATGGGAAACGAGATGGCGACGAGGGAAAAAACCAAAATAGGGATGTACTCGGTCACTCCCCCTCCTCCAAAGCCCGCGGGAGTATATCCCGTTCCTTCACAAAGTCAACGAACAGCGTATCTTGTGATTCATTCTTGATGGCGTTCGGCAACCCACGAGATATGTTGCGCTTCCACCGCCCACGGCGGCCGGGCTGCGAGCCACTGGCTCCCTCGGGGTTCTGCCCACCCAGAGCGGGAGCGACCCGCGGAAGACCTCAGTCCTCGGCGGCGGGCGGCGCCGAACCGGGCGCCAGCACGCGGCGAAGGGCGGCACGGCGTTCGGCGGAGATGGTCTCGGCCAGCCGCACCCACCCCAGCCGGCGCAGCACCAACACCCCGGCAAGCTGCACCGCCACCAGGGCAAGACCCAGCTCGCCGCTCTTCGTCACCGCCACCGCCAGCGCCCCCACACAGGACAGGAGCACCGCCACGTAGATCCACCCCACCACGCGAACGCGGTTGCCGGCCATCGCTTCCAGGAGGAAGTGGAGGTGTGCCCGGTCGGCGTGGAACATGCGCAGCACCCGCGCCGCCAGCGAGCTCCTGGGCTCGGCGGCGAAGCGCAGCGCCATCACCAGCAGGGTGTCGATCACCGGGATCCCCATGGCCACGATGGGAACCAGGATGGCCACGGCGGCCGGCCCCTTGAGGGAAGAGTGCATCGCCATCACCGCCAGCAGGAACCCGAGCGGCAGCGAGCCGGAATCGCCGAGAAAGATCTTGGCCGGCGCCCAGTTGTGGCGCAGGAAGCCGAGGCAGGCGCCGAAGATGGCAGCCATCAGCACGGCGGTGAAGAAGTGCTGTCGCAACGTGGCGTAGACCAGGATCCCTGCGGCAATGATCGCCACCACACCCGCGGCCAGGCCGTCCAGGCCATCGATGAGGTTGATGGCGTTGGTCACACCGACCACCCACAACACCGACACCACCCACCCCAGGGCCCCCAGCTCCACCGTCCAGCCCGGCAGCCCGAACTGGCTGAACCCCCACCCCACCCCCACCACGAGCACCGCCGCTGCACACTCCACGAGGAACTTGTGGAGCACGGAAACGCCCAGCGTGTCGTCCACCACCCCCACCAGGAACACCAGAGCCACGGCCAGGACGAGCGCTGCAAGATCCGCGCGCGCCACCCGCGGGGGGGGGGGGGGGGGGGGGGGGGGGGGGGGGGGGGGGGGGGGGGGGGG
>JBBISY010000074.1:0-6473 GCA_037441065.1 Acidobacteriota bacterium
CCCATTCGCGACGCCGCTGGCGCGCCACCCGGCGAGTCTACGCCCTCCAGCTTGCTAGAATCCCCCCGTGCTGCCGCTGCCCATGTTGCTGCTCTGCCTGGCACCTTCCCTCGAACCCCAGCAGGAGCCGGCGATGCCGGAAAGCTCGCCGCCCCCCGCGGCAGAGTCGGTGGTCGCCGGCACGGTGGAGGAGCTGCGCAAGGCGGAATTGCTGCTGGACGCCGACGCCATGGCGCCGTGGCTGGCCCATTCCTTCAGCTTCATAGAGGGTTCGGCCCGAGTGGCGGGCCAGTTCGCGTACCTGGAGTCGCTCCGCCGCGCGCGGGAACGGGGGGACACCGTGCGTCAGCTGGTCTTCGAGCGGGTGCACGTGGAGGTGTTCGGCGCCAGCGCCGTGGCCACCTACCGCTGGGCCAAGCGCTGGAAGGAGGGCGGCACCGCGCGCAGCGCCGAGGGGTGGTGCACCGACGTCTTCGAGTTGCGGGACGACGGCGAGTGGATCCTCGTGCACCGGCACCGGTCGAAGTAACCCCGAACGGGCCGTGGTCAGTGGTCCGTGGCCCGTGGTCAGTGGCAGGGATCTGGCCGGCACGGGCGCGGCCGGTGCACGCTGCGAGAATGGGGCTCCGGCTCGGGGAACCGGCATCAGGGGTAGCGGACGGTGACCACGGTGTGGAGGCCGCCGCGCAGGCGGTAGTCCAGCGACACCTCCATGCGCTTCGGCCGGCATGCCGCCACCAGATCCTCGAGAATCCGGTTGGCCGCGTGCTCCTGGTAGATGCCCACGGTGCGATACGAGGTGAGGTAGTACTTCACCGACTTGAGCTCCAGGCACTCCCGGTCCGGGACGTAGCGCACCGAGAGCGTCCCGAAATCCGGGAGGCCCGAAAAGGGGCATACGCAGTTCCACTCGTCGCTGGTGATGACCACCTCCGCGTCCCGCCCCGGGTACTCGTACGGAAACGTCTCGAGCAGCCCCGACTCCACCTTCTCCACCCCGTCGAACGGGAACGTCTTGCCCTCCGCCTGCACCATCGTTCACCTCCGCCCGCCGCTGCGGCGCCCCGACTCCAGGGTAGCCCACCCACCCCCTCGGCGCCCCACCCCAGCCAGGGGGTGTCGTGTATCCACCAATTTGACATGCCGCTGGCCGCCCCCTAGGATGGGCGATGCGGGGATAAGGGTATGACGAATACCGATGTCCAGCCCCACCCTGTCTTCGCCCAACGGCTCGCCGAGCTGGCGGAGCGGCTGGAGCAGAGTGGGCAACGCCTGGCGGCCGCCGAGCTGCTGGAGCTGGCCGCCACCCTGACCCCCAAAGGCGACGCACTGCGCCAGCGGGCCGCCGCCCTGCGGGCCAACGCCGCCGACGACACCCCCGAACGCGAGTTCAAGCGGCGAAACCTGGAGGCGTCCCACGCCGTGGGGATGGCCCGCCTTTTCGAAGGTCGCAACGAGCTGGCCAAGGCGCAGGAGATGTTCGACCTGGCCAAGCTGCGGGCGCCCTTCCACTACCTGGCCTACGCCGGCGCCGGCTACCTCCACCTGCGCCGGCGGGACCTGCGGGCGGCGCTGGAGGAGTTCGTGCAGGCCCGGCGCCTCAACCCCCTCGACCGCAAGCTGGCCGTGGAGTGCGCCCGCATCGCCCTAGAGCTCGAGGACTACCCGGAGGCGCTCCGCCACGCCACCGATGCCCTGCTCCTCGCCCAAGGGGCCAGCGAGGGCGAGGTGGCCGCCGCCCGCCGCCGGGTGGACACGCTGGGCGATCTGTGCCGGATGTCCAAGGCCGAGCTGGCCGACGCCTACCGCCAGCGCGCCGCCGCCCTGCAGCGGGCCTGCGAGCACGTGGCCCTGTCCCGGGCGCGGCTCTTCTCCTCGCTGCGCTTTCCGGAGGCGCGCGCGCCCCGCGCGACCGCGGCGGCCACGCGCGACGATCTGCTCGCCACCGCCCTCGAACTGCGCCGCTTCCGTGCCTTCCGCCACTTCACCGACGCCCAGCTTCTCCGGCTCGTGGAGACGGGTCGCCGCCTCGCCTTTCGCCAGACCCAGGTGTTGCTGCGGGAGAGTCAGGACGATCGAGACGTGTTGGTGCTGCTGCAGGGGCGTGCCCACGTGCTGCGCCGCACCCCAGTGGGCACGCAGCTCCTCGCCACCGTGGCAGCGGGGGAGGTGTTGGGCGAGGTCTCGTTCCTCGACCGGACACCGCGTTCCTCCACGGTGATCGCGGCCGAGCCCTGCCAGGTACTCCACCTCCCGGCGCAGGACCTGGAAGGTCTCGCCGCCGGGGACGACGAGCTGGGCGTGGCCCTCCTCTGGTGCTTCTGGCACTCGCTGGCCTCCAAGGTGCGCGCGGCTAACCACGCCATGACCGAGCTGTTCACGCCGGGCACGCCGGTGCCGCGCGGGAAGCCGGGCCAGCCGGGGGAACAGGTCCGCCTGGACCCGCAGATCAAGGCGCAGGTGCTGCGGGAGCAGGGGCTCTCCGCCGCCGAACTGCGGCTGCTGGCCGCCTACTCGAAGGAGGAGCGCTTCCCCCCGGAGGCGCTCATCTTTGCCGAGGGGGAGCAGGGCGACAAGCTCTACATCGTGGTCGAGGGTCAGGTGCGCATCTCGCGGCGCCTCATGGGCATGGGCGAGGAGGCCCTGTCCTTCGCGAGCCGCGGTGAGGTGTTCGGCGAGATGGCCCTCATCGACGACCAGCCGCGCAGCGCGGACGCCCGCGCCCACACCGGGGGGTGCACCGTCCTCACCGTGGACCGGCAGCGCCTGGAGGAGGTCCTCGAGATGGACCCCGACGCCGCCCGCCAGTTCATCGGCCTGCTGTGCCAGATCCTCTGTCGGCGCCTGCGGGCCATGAACGATCGCCTGGTCACCTGGCACCTGATGGCGGGGCACGAGTAGGGGCGAGCTGCCCCGCCCGACGCCCGCAACCGGGCGGGTAGCGCGTCAACTCTTCAAGGAGGAGCCGGCCTCGCCCAGCGGCAGCTCCACCACCCGTCCCGGCCACAGGAACCACAGCTCGAAGCGGGGCAGTTCGTCGAGACCGAGGGCGGCGGCCACCGCCTGCGCGTAGACCGCCCCCTGCGGCCGGTAGAGGGCGGCGCGGGCCAGGATCTCCTCCGCTTCCTCCACCTCGTCGGTCTTGTAATCCGCCACCACCAGCGTGCCGTCTACCGGGTCCCGGTAGAGCAGGTCGATGGAACCGGCCACATACCCCACCGCTCCCCCCTCCGCCGGGGGCGCCAGGAGGACCGGCACCTCCCGGGCGAGGACGTACCCGGCGATGGCCGCCAGCCGCCGCCCCAGGGGGGAGGTCGCCAGGCGACCGAACAGCTCCTGGGCCCGTTGCCTGGCGGCGGCCAGTTCCTCCCCCGCGAGGAGCCGGCCGAGCTCCTCCTCCACCTCCCGGCACGCGACCAGGGCGAGTTCCTCCAGGGAACGGGAGAGGTCCGCCGATTCCAGGAAGCGGTGCACCGCCGTCCCCACGGCCAGCGCCGCCCGCCGCGCCTCGGGACCCGGCAACTCCCCCCCCGGCCCGCCGCCGGCCTCTTCCGCCTCCTCCAGGAGGCGGTGCGCCTCCGCCGAGGCGGCGGTGGAAAACGGGCGCCCCATGCGGCGGCGGGCCTCTTCCTGCTGGCGGGCGAGGCGGGACACCGCGGCCGCCACGTCTGCCGGCGCTGGCCGGCTGGCCGTTCCAGCCCTCGGCACGGCGGCCCGGGCGGAAGATCTGGCGAGCGCCGGGAAGACCCAGCGCACGCCCCCCGCCTCCACCTGCCCCGCCGGCGTCCCCGCTGCCGCCGCAAAGAGGCGCGCCAGCTCGGGGTTGCCCTCCCGGCGGGCCAACAGGTCGGCCAGGGAGGCGGGCTCGCCGGGGGGCGGTCCCTCCGGCAGCGCCCCCACCACCACCAGCCGGTCGCGAGCCCGCGTGAGCGCCACGTAGGCGGTCCTGACCAGCTCGGCGCGGGCCCGGCGCTGGCGCCGATGTACCACCTCCCCCCAGCCGCTGGAGGGCACG
This sequence comes from Acidobacteriota bacterium, assembly GCA_037441065.1. Lineage (GTDB taxonomy): Bacteria > Acidobacteriota > Thermoanaerobaculia > Thermoanaerobaculales > Thermoanaerobaculaceae > JACADV01. Next base: position 4,016 of record JBBISY010000074.1, read on the forward strand.
CCGAAGAGGCGGTACTCCCAGCGCCCGCCCAGACGCTCCGCCTCGTTTGCCGGCGCCGCGTTGCGCCGCACCCGGTGGTGGGTCTGCACCAGGTACACGTGGTCGAAATCCAGGCCCTTGGCGCGGTGGATACTCATCACCTGTACTGCCTGGCGGGGGCGGAGCACGGCCTTCTCCTCCGGCTCCGCCGTCTCCTCGCGCACCGCCGCCCGCAACTCCCGCAACAGCTGCTCCGGGCTGCCCCCCGCGTCGTCGAGGGTGCGCCGCAGCTGCGCGAAGAACCGCTCCAGGTTGGCTACCCGGAAGTGCCCGAGGTAGCAGGCGGCGGCGGTGGCTTCCAGGAGGGTGAGGTGGCGCACGCGCTCCAGGAAGACCCCCGTCGGGTCCGAGCGGAAGGAGCGGCGCAGCGCGTCCAGGTCGGCGAGCGCCGCGAGGAGCGACTCCTCCCACCCCCTTACCCGCTCCAGACCCGGCACCCCGGGCGGGAGTTCCTCCGCCGCCCGGCGGACCACCTCCTCCAGCCGGGCAAGCACCTCGCCGTCCCCCGCCCCGAGCCGGGTCACCAACGCGGGGAACCCCCCCCGCCACAGGGGCAGCCAGGCGGTGTCCGGCACCCCCACGCAGGGGGAGCGCAGCCAGCCCACCAGCCCCACGTGGTCCGCGGGATCCACCACGGCGCGCAGCAGCGAGGTGGCGTCGACCACCTCCCGCCGGCGGTAGTAGCTCCGGTCCCGGTCCACCACGTAGGGCACGCCCTCCTCGCGCAACGCGGCGAGGTACGCCTCCACCTCCGTCATGGCCCGCAGCAGCACCCCCACCCGCGCCAGCTCCACTTGGCCGGCCTCGCTCCGTTCCCGGATGTCCCTCGCCACCGCCCGCGCTTCCAGCTCCAGCGCCGCAGCGGCCCGCGCCGGTCCCGGCTTCCCGTCGGCGTCCGGCACCCACGAGACCCAGAACTCCACCGGCGGCGTCGCCCCCTCGCTCCGGTCCCGGCCCGCCCCGCGCCAGGCCACCAGCGGCTGGAAGGCCGGCTGCACGCCCGGCTCCGCCGTCATCACGGGCGCCATGCACCGCTCCACCTCGTCCAGCACCTCCTGCCGCGAGCGGTAGTTCACCGACAGCCTCATGAGCGACCCGCCGGCGGCCAGGACATCGCGCACGAAGGCGTCGTAGGCCTCCAGATCGGCGCTGCGCCAGCCGTAAATCGACTGCTTGGGATCCCCCACCACGAACAGCCCGGGCCTCTCGCCCGCCGGCCCTTCCAGGGCGAGGATGCGGAACAGCTCGCACTGCACGCGGTCGGTGTCCTGGAACTCGTCCACCACCAGCTGGCGGAGTCGGGCCCGTTCCCGGGCCGCCACCTGGGGGTGGCGCCGCAGCAGCGCGACGGCCTCGGCCAGCAGGTCGCCGAAGGTCAGCACACCCTGCGCGCGCAACCGCTCGCGAACCGTCTGCAGGACCGGCGCCACGACCCGCCGCGCCGCGTCCAAGAGCTCCGGCCTGAACTGGGCAAACCGCTCCAACAGGACCCCGAGACGGGCCGCAGCTGCCGCCGCCCCCTCGCTTCCCTGGCCCAGGGCCTCCCGCTCGCGCGTGCCGAACCGCCTCTGGCCCCACTGGCGGAGCCGCTCGCGTACCGGCTCGCCAACCCCCTCCTCCACCGCGGCGGCCATCGCCGCGATCCGCTCGCGCTCGCTCCCCCCGAGCGCTGCCAGGGTGCGGCGCAGCTCGGCGATGGCCGCCACCGTGTCGCGAGCGGTCCGGCCAGCGCTGGCCAACCCCGCGGCTGCGGCCTCGGCAAAGGCTGCCAGGGCCTCCTCCAAATCCGCCAGCAGCCGCGCGCCGCGCTCCCCGGCAAAGGGATCCTCGGCCAGGACCGCCGCGGGCAAGCCGGCTCCCACCAGCTCGCCCACCGCCTCCGCCACCTGCTCCGGACCCACCCCGGCCGCCGCCAGCGCCAGCAGGGCGGCGCCGCTGCCGCTGGTCAGCGCTGCCGCGTAGTGTTCCTCCACGGCGGCCTGGACCACGCGCGCGAGGGTGCGCCCCTCCGCATCCACGGAAAAGTCGGGGTGGATTCCCGCCTCGTAGGGCCATGACGCCAGGAGCCGTCGGCAGTAGGAGTGGATGGTGGTGACCTGGAGCCGATCGAGACGTTCCAAGAGCGCCGCCGCCCGCGCTGCCACCGCCTCGCCCTCCCCCGTCAGAACCTCCTCGTGCAGGAACGAGGGCCGCTCGCCCCGGGCCAGGCGTCCCAGCACCTCGCCCACCCGCGCCGCCATCTCCGCCGCCGCCGCCTCGGTGAAGGTGACGGCCACGACGCCATCCAGCACCCGCGCGGCGAGCCGCCAGGCGTCGGCCGCCCCGCTCCCACCGCGGCGCGCCTCCTCTGCCTGCACGGCCTCCCGCCACCCCGGCCCCGTCGCCCACGCCACCACCCGGGCCACCAGCGCCGTGGTCT
>JBBISY010000075.1:0-6315 GCA_037441065.1 Acidobacteriota bacterium
CCGCGCCAGGGCCGCGATCACCGGCTCTCCGGCGAGAAACGACACCCCGAGCGCGGCCCCTGCGGCCGTGGCGCGCCACCGGCCCGCCCGGGCGTCGGGGGGCACACCGGCGGCGAGGGCCACCGCCCAGCTGGCCCAGGCCAGGGAGGCGAGGACGTTGAGAAAGGTGGTGGCGGACCACACCAGGCCGGACGTCCCCACCGTCGCTGCGGCCACCGCCGCCGCCCCGAAAGAGGCGCCGCTGCGGCGGGCCAAGGCGGCAAGCCCCCCCAAGAGGAGCAGGTGATGGAGGGCGAGGTGGAGCATCTCGGCGGTCTCGGGAGGGGCGACGAGGAACAGCAACGTGCCGGGGTAGGCAGCCATGGCGTTGGGGTTGGCCAGCAGCGGCCGCCCCTGGTTGGCGGCGGGGTTCCACAGGGGGAGGGTGTGGGAGCGGAGCTGAGCGGCCCACACCGTCCGCCAGGGGAGGTGGGTGGCCGTCAAGTCCCGAGCGGGGAGGAAGCGCCCGTCGAGCAGGGGGGGCACCCACAGCGCCCCCCACCCTGCGAGGACGACGAGGAACGGGCCGATGCCGCGGCGCCGCACGGGGGCAGTCTAGCAAGCGGCAGGGGATGGGTACGGAACTTGCACTCAGTCCTTTCGCCATGAGGTCCACACGCGGGTTCACGCTGGTCGAGTTGCTCGTGGTGGTGAGCATCATCGGCATCATCGCCGCCGTCGCCATCCCCAATCTGATCAATGCTCTGAGCAAGGCGAAACAGCGACGCACGATGGCGGACATGCGGACCATCGCCCTGGCGGTCTACGACTACTCCACCGACTGGGTGGCGGCACCGGCGGTCGTGGATGGGACGGTGGAGGACCTGCTCCCCTACCTGACGCCCACCTACCTGAAGACCCTGCCGCGCTTCGACGGCTGGCACAACCCTCTCCACTACACCGCTTCGGGGCTGGACTACACCCTTTTCAGTTACGGCAGCGACAACCGACAGCAGGCGGCGTGGACACCGGGCCCGACCACCGAGTTCTCTGCGGACATCGTGATCGTCAACGGCATATTTCTCCAGTGGCCGGAGGGGGTGCAGGTCAAGTGAGGATGACGCGGTGCGTCACTCGCGCCGTCGTGGGGCGACGTGCAGCGTCACCGGCGGCTCCTGGCGGCCCCTCTTGCTTGGCGCGAGAATTGCGTGTAGGGTTGTTCCGAAAGGAGGACCTATGAGAAGGCAAAAGGGATTCACCCTCATCGAACTGCTCATCGTGGTGGCGATCATCGGTATCATTGCCGCGATCGCCATCCCCAACCTGTTGAACGCCATCAACCGCGGTCGTCAGAAGCGGACGATGGCCGACATCCGGTCGCTGGCCACGGCCATCGAGTCGTACTCCGTGGACTGGAATTTCTACCCCACCGGGAACTCGGTCAGCGAGTTGGAGCCCTACCTGACGCCCACCTACATCCGCAAGCTGCCACGCACCGACGGGTGGAACAACGCGCTGCTCGTCACCTCGACGGCGACGGAGTACACCATCCAGTCCTACGCGAAGGACAACAACGAGGACATCTCGCTCGGCGTCACCACCGACTTCAACATGGACATCATTTACGCCAACGGTTCCTTCGTCCAGTGGCCGGAAGGCATGCAGATCAACTAGCCCCACTCGATTCGAGGATGCGGGGGGAGCCCGGAGGCTCCCCCTTTTCTTGTGCGCGCTCGCCGTCCCAGCCAGGGTAGACTGGGGCGCTGCCATGGTGGGCGACGGGGACCGCCCGTGAAGGCCGCGGCTGCTGGCGAGCCGCAGGGCATCGGCCACTCCGCGGCGAGGTGTCTCGCCGCGTGGCCGGTGCGGATTGCGCTGCTGGGCCTGGCGGCCGTGGCCGCGTACGGCGCGTGCCTGGAGGCGGGGGTAGCCTGGGACGATGGCCCCCTCCTGGCGAGCAACCCCGAGATCCGCTCCCTGCGCGAGCCCAGACGCTTTTTCACGGATCCAACCACCGGCGGGCCGGCGAGCTGGGCTTCGCGGCACCTCTACCGACCGCTGCGTACCGTGGCCTACGCCCTCCAGTGGGCGGTCTTCCCCGGCGCCGCGTGGGGGTTCCACGTGACCTCGCTGCTCCTGCACGCCGCCGGTGCCGCCGCCGTGGGATGGCTTACGGGGCTGCTCTTCGGCCGCGGCCAGTGGATCGCCGCGGCGCTGTGGCTCCTCCACCCCGCCCTGTCCGAGAACGTTCTCTACCTGGCGGCCCAGGGCAACCTGCTCTGCCTGCTCTTCGCCGTCCTGGCCGCGGGGTGGCACGTGACGTGGCTACGCACGGGTCGCGCCGGGGCCCGCATCGGCAGTCTCTCCGCAGCGGCGGCGGCCATGCTGAGCTACGAGGCGGGTGCCGTGACCCCGCTGCTCCTCCTCCTCACCGAGAGCCTGCTCCGGCAGCGGGGGGAACGCCTGCCCTCCTCGTTCCTGCGCCGCCATGGCCCGATCTGGCTGGTACTCGGCGCCTACCTGCTCCTGCGGGCGGCCGTGGTGGAGCCCTTTGCCGGCCTTGCGTGGTGGGGGGGCAGCTGGCGGGCTTCGCTGCTGCTGCAGCTCCGCCTCTGGGTGGAGGGGTGGCGCCTGACCCTCGTCCCAGTGGGACAACTGCCCCGCTACGACGTGGCCAGCGTCCCGCCGTGGATCACGCCCGGTGTGGCGCTGCTGGTGCACCTGCTGGCGGCCGGGTTGGCGCTGCTTTCCTACCGCAGGCGCGTGGCCTTCTGGCTCGGGCCGGCGGTGGTCTGGTGGTACGCCTCCCAGCTCCCCACCGCCAACCTCCTCTGGCCCAACGCCGGGTATCCCTTCGCCCCGCGCTTCCTGTTCCTGGCGTTGGTGCTGCCCATCGCGGGGGCCGCCAGCACCGTGGCCGCGGCTGGGGCGCGGCGCCCCCTCCTCGGGGTGGCCGTGGCCGCCGTGCTGGCGCTCTTCGTCGCGCTCGATCGGCGGCAGGCGGCGGTGTGGCACAGCGGCCGCACGCTGTTCGCGCACCTGGTGGCGCACAACCCGGAGGATGGCCTGGCGCGCTTCAACCTGGCCGTGCTGCTCTACCGCGGCGGCCGCCTTCGCGCCGCGGCGGAAGAGTTGGAGGCGGTGAGCCGCTGGCCGAGCTTGCGGGCTCCCGCTGCCTACCTGCTGGGCGAGATCCTGCGCGGCAAGGGTCTCCTGGCCCAGGCCCGCCGCCGCTACCGGGAGGCGTTGCGCTGGGAACCGGAGCATGCCGGTGCCCACCTGCGCCTGGCCGAACTGAGCCTTGCGGAGGGGGACGTGGCGGGGGCGAGGCGGTGGTTGGAGCCGCTCACGGGTCTCGAGGAGGCGCCGCCGGCGCTGCGCGCCGAGATCGAGGTGGCCCTCGCCCGAGTCGCCGCGGCGCGGAGGGAGTGTGGGGAGGCCCGGGAACGGGTGATGGCGGTGGCAGAGGGGAGGGGCTCGACCGGTTCCACCCTCTTTGCGGCTGGCCAGGTGCTGGCCTCCTGCGGCGACCGGGAGGGGGGGCGAGCGCTGCGGCGCCGGGCGGCGGAGGCGGTGCGGGAGGAGGGTCGCCTCTGGCTCGGGGAGGGGGCGTGGTAGCCGCACCCCTCAGCGGGGAGGTCCGGGGCTCGGGGCTGGCTTTGACCGCCGGCGGGGGAGCGGGGCGGACTCCCCGCCCGGCACGACTCACCGCGCTGGTGGTAGCCGCCGGGGTCCTGGCCTCCTGGGGTGCGACGCGCTGGGGGTTCTGCCAGCCGCTCCTGTGGCTCACCGTGACCCTGGCCTGGTTGGCGCTGCCGGTGCCGGCGCGGCGCGGCCTGCCCCTCTCCTGGCTCGTACCGGGCACCCTCGTGCTGGCGGTGGGGCTGGTCGTCGCCCAGGACCACGAACTGGCGCTCCGGCACACGGCGGCCTTTGCCCTGGCGGCGCTGCTCTTCGCCCTCGCGCGGCTGGCCGCGCCCGAGGAGCGCGAGCTGCGCTGGCTGGCGCTCGGCGTGGCGGCCACCACGGTGCTGGTGTTCCTCCAGGTGGGCGGCGGCCTGGCGGCGGCGGCGGCGAGCCTCGATGCGCTGCCCCCGGGTGTGCGGGGGGCAGCCTCCATCCGCCTCGGCGTCGGCCGCGCGTTCGGGAGCGCCGCACTGCCCGGGCACTACGCGGCCCTCGTCCTCACCGTGGTGCCGCTGCTCTGGCATTGGGCGGAGACGAGCCGCGGGTTTCGCCGCCTGCTGCCGGCGGCGGCCCTCGTCGCAGTGGCCCCAGCCCTCTACCTCACCCGCTCCCTGGCGGTGCTGGGGGTGGCCCTGGTCCTGCTCGCCGCCGCCTTGCTTCGCGGCAGGCGGCGTCGGTTCCTGTGGGGAGCGGCGGTGTTGGCGCTGGGGCTCGTGGTGGCTGTGGCGCTCCGGCGCGGCGATCTGGGTTCTCTCGAGCCGGTGCGGCTGCGCCTCGTGAACTGGCGGGTCGCCGGCTGGGTGATCGGCCGCCATCCGGCCCTGGGGGTGGGGCTGGGAGGGGTGGGACAGGCGGGGCTCCGCAGCCCCTGGGCAGGGGGGAACATCACCCCCTACACCCACAACACCCTGCTCCAGCTAGTGGGCGAGTTTGGCCTGGCAGGTTTGCCGTTGGTGGCGGCAGGGGTGCTGGGCCTCGTTACGCTGCTGCGGCGGGGGGCGTGCGAGCAGCCGTACCTGGCCGCGGCGGTGGCGGTGGTGCCGCTCCACAACCTGGTGGACTTTTCCCTCTACTCGCCGGAGGTTCTCCTGCCGTGGGCGGTGCTGCTGGGCACGCTGGCCGGGCGAACCACGCCGTTGCCGTCCCGACCCGTACCCTCCTCCTGGCTCGTGCCCCTCCTCGCGGCCGGGAGCGTGGTGGCGGCGCTGGAGTGGCGCTGTGACTCCGCTCTCGAAGAGGCCCTCGCGGCGCCAGGTGGGGGCTCCTGTGCCGCGGCGGTGGAGGCGGCCCGCTGGGCCCCCTGGCGGGTGCGCCCGGTGTTCGCCGCCGCCGAGCTGGCCCTTGCCGGGCGGGCGTCGCCGGACGACGTGGCGCGGGTGGAGGCCCTGCTCGCCGCGCGCCACTGGGTGCAACCCGTTTCGGCGGGGTGGGCCGAGCTGCGGGCGCGCTTGCTGCTGGCCCAAGGCCGCCCCGGCGAAGCGTTGGTGTGGGTGCGCGAGGCGCGGCGCCGCGCGCCGGCCCGCCGGGATCTCGAGGCCCTGGAGGCCCTGTGTCGGTGACGGAGCGACGGCTGCGCCAGTGGGCGCTGCTGCTGCCCACCCTGGGCCTGGTGACGGGCGCCAGCGGCGTGGTGTTTGAACCCTGGGCCGTGGTGCTGCTCCTGGCGGTGGTGAGTCCGCTGGCGGTGAGCGCGCTGGTCGGGGGGGTGCGGTGGACGGCACCCCTCGCCTGGCTTGCCGCCTTGATCCTGTGGGCCTCGCTGGACGCTCTCCTGCGGCCAGTGTGGGCCCGGCCGGCGGCGGCCAGCGTGGCGGTGGGCGTGGTGGTGCTGCTCCTCGCTGTGGTGGCGCAGGATCCCCGGGTGCAGGCGGGCGCCCACCCGGCGCTGGTGGGCGCCGCCACCCTCACCGCCGCGTGGCTGCTGGTGGAGCGGCTCCTCCTCGGTTCTCGCCCCGCCGGCCCGTTCGCCAACCCGGACCTGGGCGCCACCGTGGCGCTGCTAGGTCTCGCTGCGCTGCCTCGTCTCGCGGCACCCCCCCTGCTCAAGCTGGCGGCAGCCACCGCTGCCCTCGCGGGCATCCTGGCCTCGGGGTCGCGCTCCGCCCTGCTGGGCGTGGTGGCGGTAGGCCTCATCTCGTTGCTCGGTGGGAGCCGCCGGCTTCGCCTCGTCCTCGCCTCGCTCTCCGTTGCGGCCGCGGTGGGCTTGCTGGTGCGGCTGGCCGTCGACCCGGACCCCCTGCGGTTCGAGCGGCTTCGCCTGTGGCGGGTGGCGCTGCAGACGGCTCGTGCCGAGTTCCCGCTCGGTTCCGGGCCGAGCGGCTACTTGGACGCCGCACTCCCCCACAACTTCCCGCGTCTCGGCGAGTTTGCCCACTACCACCGGACCCCCGGCTCGGCGGAGGGAGACTTCCTCCAGCTCGCCGCCGTACTCGGCCTGCCGGGCGTGCTGATCGGCCTCGGCCTGGTCCGCGCCGCGGGGCGGGTCCTGTGGCGGAGCGGCCCTGCCGGGTGGGGCGTCGGGGCGGCGGTGGCCATCACCGCCGCCTTCCACTCGCAACTGGGCTTCCTGGCGGTAGCCTGGCCCACGACCCTGGCGGTGGTGGGCTTCGGGCGCCCGCGCGGCGGTGGCCGCTGGCGCCTGCCGCCGGC
>JBBISY010000076.1:0-6062 GCA_037441065.1 Acidobacteriota bacterium
GCCAGCTCCGCCTCCGCCGCCGCGAGCTGCGCCGCCGCCCGCCGGCGCTCCTCCTCGCGACTCCCCGCCACGAGCAGGCGGAGCTGCGCGTCGGCGGCGGCGAGGTCGGCAGCGAGCCGCGCCGCTTCCAGCTCGGTCTCGGTAGTGTCGAGACGCGCCACGAGTTCTCCGGAGGCCACCGCTTCGCCCTCGCGCGGCGGCAGTTCGAGCAGACGCCCTCCCACCGTGGCGGCGAGCCGCACCTCCGTCGCCTCGATGTGTCCCGAGGCGTGGAGCGTGTCTTCGCCGGGGCGGGCTCGGCAGGACACGGTGGTGCCGGCCAGGGCGGCAGCCCACAGGAGGGTTGAGGAGACGACGAGGGAGCTGGGGTGAGGGGTCATGGGGTGGCTCCTTCCAACCGAGGCACGGCAAGGCCGTAGAGGAGGATGTCGGTGATCTGGGCGGCCGCCTGCGGGGCGGTTTCGAGTCCGGGGAGCTGGGCCCCGGCGGATCCGAGTCGCTCCCGCAGACGCAGGGCGTTGGCGAAGAACACCACGGAGCCGATGAGGAGGATGTGGGCGATCACCGGTTCCACAGCGCGGAACAGCCCGGCCGCCATGCCTTCCTCGACCACCTGGCGGGTGGTGGCGAAGAGGGCGACCATCTGGCGGAACGCTTCCGGTGGCAGGTTGGCGCCGCCCAGGGAGAGCTCGCGGAGCATGATGCGGGGGTAATCCGGCCGCTCGAGGGCCAGGTCGAGGATGGCCCGGTGGATGGCGGCCAGCTTCTCCACCGGCGTCGCGGCGCGGCCAAGACCTTCCTGCACCTGGCGATGCACCTCGGCGAGAAACTCCAGGACCACCTCGCCGTAGAGCTGCCGCTTGTCGCCCACGTGGTAGTACAGCATGGCCTTGTTGACGCCGGCCCGGCGAGCGATCTCGTCCACGCCTGCCCCGCTGAAGCCGCGCTCGGAGAAGACCTCGGCGGCGGCTTGGAGAATCCGCTGCCGCTGCGCGAGAGAGGTTCTGGATCGCTGGGTTTGTCTCACAAATCTCCTAACTGACCAGTTAGTCTAACCACACGGTTGATTCTAGGCCGGGACCAGCCCCCTGTCAAGCTCCCTCCGCCGGACTTGCGCGGCGCCGCTCAGGAGAGGTGCATGCGGCCGCGGGCGAGGGAGGCCGCCACGCCCACCGCGCTCAAGGCGGCAAAGAGCAGGAACGTGACGTGGTTGCTCTCCACCAGGGTGGCGGCGAGAGCGGGGGAGACCGGTCTGGCCCCGAAGAAGTGGGCGAACAGCACCGCCACCGCTGCGAGGCTCAGGGCCTGGCCGACCAGCCGCATGGTCGCCAGCGTGGCGGAACCGACACCATACTGCGAGCGGTCCACGGCGCTCATGACCGCGTTGCTGTTGGGCGAAGAGAAGAGCCCGAACCCGGCGCCGAGCAGGATAAGGATGGCGACGACGGTGGCGCTCTCGGAGTCGAGCCGAAGCGTGGAGAGGGCGAGCAACCCAAGAAGGGTCAAAAGCATACCGCTACTTGCCACGAGGCGGGGCTCGACGCGGTCCGAAAGCCACCCCGCCACCGGGGAGAGGACCGTCATCACGGCCGGCTGGACGAGCAGGACGAGGCCGGTCCGTTGGGGATCGAGACCCAGGGCCACCTGCAGGTAGAGCGAAAGGAGGAAGGAGACGGCAAAGGTGGCGCTGTAGTGGATGAGGGCGGCGAGGTTGGAGAAGGCAAAGATGGCGTTGCGAAAGAGCCGCACATCCAAAAGTGGTTCGGCCACTGTCCTCTGGCGCCGCAGGAAAACCACCAGGCCCGCCGCCGCTGCCAGCACGAGCCATCGCCCGACGGCGAGGGCTCGCCAGGTGGAGAGGCCGGCGATAGCTGCCCCCAGGCAGCCGGTGTACAGCACCGCACCCCCGACGTCGAAGCGGCTCTGCCCTGCCGCCCGCCACTCCTGACCGACCCCTGCGGACATGCCCAGCCCTACGGCGACACTCACCGCGCTGCTGGCGAAGAAGATGGCGCGCCACCCCAGATACTGCGTGATGGCCCCCCCCAGCACGGGGCCCAGGGTGAGGCCCGCGTACACGGCGCCGGTGACGATGCCCAGCGCCCGGCCTCGCCGGGCGGGGGGAACGGCTGCCGTGATAATCGCCATGCCGGTGGCGAAACCCAACGCAGCGCTGCCTCCCTGCAAGAAGCGGAGCAGGATGAGACTGGCCGCCTGGGGTGCGAAGCTGCACCCCAAGGAAGTTACGGCATGGGCGAGCATACCGGCGACGAACACCCGCTTGCGCCCCACGAGATCGGCGAGGCGGCCGGCGGGGAGCAGCAATGCCGCTGACGCTACCAGGAAGGCGCCGACGATCCAGTTGAGGACCACCGCCGAGGCGTGGAACTCGGCGCCGATGGCGGGCATGGCGACGTTGAGGGCCGATCCCATGCAGGGGAGGAGGAAGGAGGCGGCGGAGGTGAGGAGCAGGATGCGGCGCGCCTCGGCGGGGGTGGTATGAGGGGAAGATGCGAGAGGAGGCTCTTCGTGCCGTACCACGCCGCGAGTCTAGCAACTCCGGGGGGCACGATCCACTGGAGCGTGCTACCGTGCAGGCGACGGAAGCGAAGCCGCCAGGAGGTCTGTATGCGCCGATTGGTCAAGCAATTCCACCCACCCGGAACATCCCCCGGCACCCTCCCGTCACCGCGCGGGGCGGCCGCCGGAGGGCCGCGACTCTCGCTCACCTTGTACGATGGGGATGGCATCGACGAGACAGCGATCCCTTCCGTGGACGAAATCCACCGCCACTTGCTGCCTGGCAAGCGAGCGTGGCTGCGGATCGTGGGCCACGACCCGGAGGTCATGGCCCAGGTGGCGTCCGTGTGGTCGGTCCACCCCTTGGTGGTGGAGGACATCCTCAACGTGGGGCAGAGACCCAAGGTGGAGGACCACGACGCCTATCTCTTCGTGGTCATGGACGTGCCCGAGCGGCGGGGTGGCGAGTTGGTCACTCCGCAGGTATCGCTCCTCTTGTTCGCCGACTACCTGATCACGGTGGAGGAGGGGGAGAGCCAGCTCTTCTCGTTGGTAGAGCGCCGCTTGCGACTGGGCCAGGGCAAGATCCGGCGGCTGGGGGTTGATTACCTGGCCTACTCGTTGATCGACGCTGGGGTGGACCACTTCTTCCCGGTTCTAGACGCCCTCGGCGAGGAGCTGGACGAGCTGGAGGACGAGGTCCTGAAGGGCGCCGACCGTCAGGTTCTCTCGCGCCTTCACGCCCTCAAGCGGGATCTGTTGCAACTCCGCAAGGGGGCGTGGCCACTGCGTGAGGCGCTGGGTCATCTGGCCCGTCTCGACTCGCCTCTTGTCGACCCGGCTAACCGCCCGTGGCTGCGCGACGTGTACGACCACACCGTGCAGATCATCGACATCGTCGAGAGCTTCCGCGACCTGGTGGCCGGCTTGCTGGATCTGCACCTCTCCAGCTCGTCTAACCGCATGAACGAGATCATGAGGATGCTCACGATGATTGCCACCATCTTCATCCCCCTCACGCTGGTGGCGGGGATCTACGGTATGAACTTCGTCCACATGCCGGAACTGCAGTGGAAATGGGGGTACCCGGCGGTCCTGCTGTTCATGGCAGTGGCGGCCGCCGGCATGGTGGTGGCCTTCAAGCGGCGGGGCTGGTTCTGAACCGCCTGCCTTCACCCGCCTGCCGACGGTTTGGGATCGCTCCGCAGAGTGGTGGTTTCACTCCACCTTGAAGGCCAGCTCCACCGTGGCCTGCCACTCCACCACCTGGCCGTTCTTGAGGGCCCCCCGCAGCTCCCGCACCTCGAACCAGGACAACCCCTTGAGCGTCTCGGCCGCCTTCGCCACCGCCCCCTCGATGGCGGCCTGGAAGCTCTTCTCGGAACAGCCCACCACTTGGATCTTCTTGAAGACTTTGCCTGCCATTGGCGCCTCCGAACAAAATGATACCAAGACACGTCCTCCTCTTGCGCCGGCGCCGCGGAGGCGGTACTCTGCCTGCCACGATAACCATCGCTCGATGGCCCGGTCGAGCGCGAGAGAGGAGAGAAGAGATGTCCACATCGTCGTCGCAGGTGCCACCCCCTCCGCCACCCCCCGCTCCCCCGGCGCACACGCCGCCGTCCCCCGCCCGCAAGGGGGTGAGTCCCCTGGTCTGGGTCCTGGTGGGGTGCGGGGTGCTGCTCGTGCTGGTGGCGGTGGCGCTCCTGATCGGAGGCGTGCTGGTGGCTCGGAAGGCCAAGAGCGTACTGGGCGAGGTGCAGGACAACCCGGCCATGGTGGTGGCCAAGGCCCTGGTAGCCGCCAACCCCGAGGTGGAGCTGGTCTCCGCCGACGAGGACGCGGGCACCATCACCGTCCGCAACAAGAAGACGGGCGAGGTGCTCACCGTGGACCTGGAGGAGGCGAAGCGGGGGAAGTTCACCTTCACCACCGGCGAGGGCAAGCGGGTGCAGGTGACCACCGAGGGGGAGGAGGGCGGGACGGTCCACATCGAGAGCGAGGAGGGGGAGGTGGCCATCGGGGAGGGGGTCGAGGCGGAGGTGCCCGAGTTCCTGCCCGTCTACCCCGGCATGCGGCTCGAAGGCACCGCCTCGGCTCGCCTCGCCAGCGGTGCCACCGGTGGCCTCTGGCGCTTCACCGCCAGCGCCACGCCCCAGGCGATCCTCGATTTCTACCGGCGGGAGATGGAGGCCAAGGGCTTCCAGGTGTCCGTCACCACCAACCGGCGCGGCCGAGAGGTGGCGGGCGGCCTGCTGCACGCCACCGTGGACGGGGGCGCCCAGGTGCTCACGGTGATGGTGGCCGCCGCGGCGGGCGGCAGCGAAGGCACGGTCAGCTTCGAGATGAAACCGATGGAGTGAGGCGCCGAGGCGCTAACGGAGCAGCGCCGCGAGCAACGCGATGAGGGTGGCCCCGGCCGCCGCGACGAGGGCATCGCTCGGGCGGCACGCCGAGCGGTTCACTGCCGGCAGGAGGTCGCTCGCCCCCAGGTAGAGGAAGAACCCCGCCGTGGCGAGGAGCAGCCAGGCGAGCTGATCCTCGGACAGGGGCAGCGACAGGCCGCCCACTACCCCCAGCACGAGCGCGCCGGTATTGGCGACGAGCAGGCGGATGGCCTGCGAGCGGCGATGGTGGTGCGCGAGCACGAGACTCACGGTGGTGACGCCGTCGGCGAACTTGTGCGCGCCCAGGGCGAGAGCGACGGTGAGGGCGACCGCCGGCGACTGCTGCAGCGCCGCGGCGAGGGCCAGGCCGTCCACCGCCGAGTGGAGCACCAGCCCCACGGCCCCGGGCAGCGCCAGGGTGGGATGGACGTGCTCGTGGCTCGGGCAGGCACCCTCCATGCCGTGGGGGTGCGGGTGCAGCACGTGGAGCTTGTCCATCAGCATGGTGAAGACGAAGGCGCCGAGCACCACGAAGAGGGCGCCGTGGGGGCCGCCACCCACGGCGCTCAGGGCCTCGGGGATGAGCTCGGCGAGGGCCAGGCCCACCAGGGTGCCGGCGGAAAAGGAGAGGAGCAGATGGCTGTGAGCTTGCCAGCGGAGCGACAGCCAGCCCCCCGCCAGCGTTGCTGCGGCCACCGCACCCACGAGGGCCACGCCCGCGAGAGTAGTCATCGGCGGATGGTACCGTTCCTGCGGGCACCGGTACAATCGAGCGGTGCCTGACGCGGTCCGCCTCGATGTCTGGCTCGACGTGGCCTGCCTGGCACGCACGCGTTCCCAGGCCAAGGAGCTGTGCGACGGCGGGAAGGTGGAGGTCAACGGTGTGCGCGCCAAGCCGCACCGCCTGGTACGGCCCGGCGACCGGATCCAGCTCGTGCTGGGCCCCGGGGTGCGTCGCCAGGTGGTGGTGCGGGCGACTGCCGAGCGGCACCTCCCCAAGGCCGAGGCCCGGGCTCTGTGGGAGGACGTGACCCCGCCGCCCACCGCCGCGGAGCTCGAGGCGCGGCGTCTCGAGCGTCTGGCGCCGCCGCCGGCGCCCGCCCGCGGTCGAGGGCGGCCAGAGAAGCGCGATCGCCGCCGCCTGGAGCGAGTGCG
>JBBISY010000077.1:0-6037 GCA_037441065.1 Acidobacteriota bacterium
CCAGCGCGCAGCTCCCGACGACCGCCATGCAACGCGCCGCGCTGCGCGAGCTCCTACCCATCGTGGGCCGGACAGCCGGCACGGCGGCCGGTTTCCCCGAAGTGCTCCTGGCGGCCCTCACCGGGGCCCCGCCGGGGCACCCCGGGGCGCGGGTGGCGGCGCTCGCAGCGGCGGCCGCCGGCGATCTGGGGATGGCGGGGGCGGAGCAGGCTCTGGAGGGCGAGGCGGCGGTCCTGCAGGCGGCGGCGATGGAGGCGGCGCGCGAAGCGGCGGCCCACGCGGCGTCGAGGGAGGGGTAGCGCAGCCATGCAGGTGCTGGTCATCGGCGGGAGCAGGTTCATCGGTCGCGCGATCGTCCAGCGGCTGCTCATGGACGGTCATCAGGTCACGCTCTTGAACCGCGGGCAGGCGCCGGACCCCTTCGGGACGCGGGTCAGCCGGGTGATCGGGGATCGCAGCCAGCCAGAAACGCTGGCTCGGGCCCTGGCGCGGCGCGAGTTCGAAGTGGTGGTGGACGTCATCGCGTTCCGCGAGGAGGACACGCGGCGGGCGGTGGAGAAGTTCTCGCGGCGGATCGGCCACTTCTTCCACATCTCCACCGCGTCCGTCTACCTGATCCGGGACGGCATCCTGCCGCCGTATCGGGAGGAGGATTTCCCCGGCCGATTGGTGCCGAAGACGGACGCCACGGCCGCCTCCTGGTCCTACGCCTTCCACAAGCGGCGCTGCGAGGAGGTGCTGCAGCGGGCCTGGGAGACGGACCAGTTCCCCTACACCTCGCTCCGCCTCCCCATGGTGGTGGGTCCCGACGACTACACGGGGCGGGCCCAGGCGTACCTGGAACGCCTCGCCGACGGCGGCCCGCTGCTCCTCCCGGAGGGCGGCCTCAACTCCTGGGGGTTCCTCTGGGTCCACGACGTGGCCGAAACCGTGGCCTCCAACTTGATGAACACCAATGCCTTCGGCCGGGCGTACAACCTCGCGCAGCGGGAGATCGTGTCGCTGCGACAGTTCGTGGAGCGGGCCGCCCTGGGCCTCGGCAAGCGACCGCCGCTGGTGTCCGTGCCGGCCGAGTGGCTGTCCCGCCTCCACCTCGGCACCAGTTTCTCCCCCTACACCCACGACCACGACATCGTGCTGGACATTGCCGCTGCGCAACGCGATCTGCTCTTCGAGCCCACCCCCTTCGCCACCTGGAGCGAGCAGCTCTTCGCCCACTTCCGCACCGCCTGGGACGGCACCCCATCGAAGCTCTACGGCACCCGCGCCCTGGAGCTCAAGCTGGTGCAAGAGCTGGGGCGACTGCACATCCCGCCGCTCAAGGCCGAGTCGCTGGTCCGCTAGCGCCGCCGGCCGACGCGATCCCCGCCTCGCTGGGGGCCTGGCCCTCGGTGGCCAGCACGGCGAGAGCCCGGCGCGCCGCCTCCTGCTGGGCCGCACGCTTGGAGCTGCCGCTGCCGATGCCGAGGACTCGCCCCGCCAGTTCCACCTCGAAGACGTAGGTGCGGCTGTGGTCCGGTCCCTCCACGCGGAGCAGCCGGTAGACGGGGAGGGGGAGGCCGTGGCGCTGCGCCAGTTCCTGGAGGGCGGACTTGGGCTCCTCCGCCGGTAGCTGCTCCACGTGCAGCGTGGCCACGAGCGGGCCGAGCAAGCGTCGCACCACGGTGGTGAAGGCCCGCCACCCGCCGTCGAGGAGGATGGCGGCGAGGAGCGCTTCCAGGGCGTCGGCCAGGAGAGCCGGGCTGACCGAGGTTCCCGCCAGCCCCCCGCCCAGCTCCAGGTGCTCCGCCAGGCCCAGCGAGGTAGCGATCCGCGCCAGGGTCTGGCGCCGCACCAGCACGGCTCGGGCGCGGGTGAGCTGTCCTTCGGTGGCCTCTGGCCACCGCCGGAACAGCAGCTCCGCCACCGCGTGCGAGAGCGCCGCGTCGCCCAGGAACTCGAGTCGCTGGAACGGCAGCACTTCCCGTTCCCCGGCGGCGGAGGTGTGGCGCAACGCCTGCGCCAGCAGGCTGGGGTCGCGAAAGCGGTAGCCCAAACCCTCGCTCAAGGCCGACGGCTGCCGGCGGTGGGAACTCACGGGGCTGACTCCGCCGGGACCCAGGCCAGGGCCACACGCCGCACGGTAATGTCCTTGCGGGCTGGGGTGATCCGCAGGGTCTCCACGCCCCTCTCGGCAAGCTCCGCCGCCTGGGCCTCCAGCGCCGCGCGTTCGGCCTCGAAGGCAGCCGCCAGGCGCTCCCGTTCCGCCTCCAGCGCGGCCAGGGTTTGCTCCGACTCTTCCACGGCGGCACGGGCCCGCTGCGCCATCCGTTCCCGCTCGGCCACCTGCCGGGCGGCGCTGGCGCCGCGCCGGGCCACCGTGCCGAGGCTGCGCCGCCGCCCGCCGAGGAGGGCGCCGAGACCGGTGAGCAGGGCGTCGCCCACGCCGGTGACCACGGTGAGCTGCTGCTGCCGGGTCCGCGCCGCGAGGTCGGCGCGATCCCGTTCCAGCTCGCCCCGCTCCCGAGCGATCCGTTCCTCCAGCCGCCGCAGTTCCTCCTCGTGGCGGCGCCGCAGCTTGTCCAGACTGGCCCCCAGCCGGGCCTTGGCCGCCTGCCGGCAGCGGGAAAGGAACGCCTCCCTCCCCTCGCCCTCCTCCTGCACCAACCGCAACTCTCGATGCCAGAGGACCTCCAGCGCCCGGCTGTCCATCTCCGCCGCAAAGGCGTCGCTGGCCGCCGCCAGGAGGGTGCGGGCGTTGGCCGGCAGCTCGGCCAGCGTGGCGCCCGGCGGCATCTCCGTGTGGAGCCCGGCCCACCTGGCGGGGGCGAGGCGCTCCCAGGCGATGCGATCCGCCGCAAAGGGGGCGCTCCAGGTGGCGGCCAGGCGGCGTTCCAGGGACGGCGCGGCCTTGCGGTACACCACCTCCCCCTCCAGGAGCACCACCGGTCGCAGGAAGCTCCCGGCGGCGTAGAGCTGTTCCACCCCCGAAAGGAGCGGGAGCGGCGGCTGCTGGGCCGCCGGAGGGGGTGTGGCGGCTGCGACGAGCGGCTTGAGTTGCACCAGCGTGAGCGGGCCGCGCAGGTAGGAGATGGCCCAGCGGGAGGTGATCACCCTGGGCTCGCCCACCCGCGCGCCGGCGAGCAGGAACTGGCGCGGCGCCAGGGCAGCCACACTGCGATGCAGGGCGGGGCTGGCCAGGTCGAGCCCCTCCAGGGCGCGGTTGCGGTCGTTCTCCGTGTCGAGCCTTCCCACCAGCTTGACGCCAGCGTTGGCGAGGGCCTTGTAGTCCAGGTCCACCGGGTTCTGGGTGGCGAGGAGCACGCCGGTGCCGAAGGCGCGCCCTTGCTTGAGCAGGGTCAGCAGGGGGGGCTTGGTGGGCGGTACCGCGGAGGGTGGCACGATGCCCTGCACCTCGTCCAGGTAGAGCAGGGCCCGCAGGCGCTCGCTGCCGCTCTGGCGGCGCGTCCAGGCGAGGAGCGAGGAGAAGAGGAGCGTCAGGAAGGAGAGCCGCTCGCGCTCGCCCAGGTGAGCCAGGTAGAGGATGGTGGCGCGCGGCGCGACGGGGGGGCCGAGCAACTCGTCCATGGCCAGGGGCGTGCCGCGCGTCCATGCGGCAAAGGACGGGCTGGCGAGCACGGTGTTGAAGGCCAGCACCAGTTCCTGACGCTGCCGGGCCGGGTAGAACGTCTCGGCGTCCAGCACCCCGAATCGGGGGACCGGCGGGTCGGCGAGCCGATGCAGCAGGGCGGCGAAATCCAGGTCCTGGCCGGAGCGCCAGGCGTGGTCGAGGAGCGTGGCCACGAGCACGTGATCCCGGTTGGTGAGGGGGTCGCCCCCCCGGTCCACGAGGGCGAGGAGACCGGAGGCGGTACCGTCCAGCTGCGCTCGAGCCCCGTCGGGGTCCAGGTCGGGGTCGAACCCCTGCGGACGCGCGAGGGTAGGGAGGAGGTTCACCGGGGCCAGGGCCGAGCCCGGCGTCAGGAGCTGCCAGTGGACGCCGGTCTTGACGGCAGCGATCTGCTCGGGACCGATCCCCCACTCGGCAAGACCCTGGCGCCACTTGTCGGCCACCGCCGCAGCCGCCGCTGGCTGCCCCTCCGAGGTCGTCTCGGGGAGCCAGGGGGCGAAATCGCCGGGGCGCAGCTCCGGGAAGGCGAGGAGCAGGTTGGTGAGGTCTCCCTTGAGGTCGCACACCAAAAGGGGCGTACCGTGGCGTGCCAGCTCCTCGAGAATCACCGTGGCCATGCCGGTCTTGCCCGACCCCGTCATGCCCAGGATCACGCCGTGGGTGGTCAAGGCATCGGCATCCAGGGTGATACGGGCACCCGGCCCCGCCCCGACCGGCGCCCCCACCACCAGCTCACGCTTCATCGTCGGCCTCCCTTCTCGCCTGGAACAGTACCGTCTCGCCGCGGCGCACCGCCACCACACGGTGGAACGGCACGTAGGTCCCGTCCCGCAGGAACACCCCCCGGGCGCGCACCTCCTGGACCTGGGCCAGAGGGAGCCGGCTGTGGCGGGCCACCCCCTCGCGGCGGGTGAGGATGAGGAGGGCCACGTCCTCCGAAGGACAGTTTCCGTCCCAGCGGAGGCGGTTGAGGAGCGAGCGCAACGTGTTCTCCGTCATCCTTGGCCATTGTAGGACGGGAACACGCTGGTCTTCGGCAAGGCGGGGCGGTACGCTAGACGGCGTGCCAGACCTGCCTGGTGCCGCGCATGGCGCGTTGGCCCACTGGGTGCCGCTCTACCCGCTGGCGCGAGAGGTGGCGGCGAGCGGCGGCGTGCTGCCGGGGGAGGTGGGAGCGCGCTATGCCCGCAGCGCCTCCCTCGCGGAACGCCTCGCGGCCCGCAACCGCGAGTGGGGGAACGAGGTGGGGCCGTCGCTGGAGGAGTGGCTGGCGGGGGCGGAGGTAGTGGTGGCGGGCCAGCAACCTGGCCTCCTGGGTGGGCCGCTGCTCACCCTCGTGAAGGCCTGCGCGGTGGCGGCGGCGGTGCGCCGCCGGCGGGCGGCCGGTCGCCGCGCCGTGGGGTTCTTCTGGCTCGCCACCGCCGACGATGATCTGGACGAGATGGGGTGGGGGCGGGTGCCGGTGGGCGAGGAGCTGGTGGAGGTTCGCGAGACGAGCTGGCGCCGGGGCGACACCCTGGGCGGCGCCGCGATTCTCGGCACGGGCTGCGACGAGGCCATCGCCCGGCTGGCCAGTGCCCTGCCCGGCAGCAACGCACAGGAGGCGCTGGCGCTGGCACGTTCCTGCTACCGGCCGGGGTCCACCCTGGGGGAAGCGACGGGCACATTTTTGGCGCGCCTCCTGGCGGGGACGGGTGTGGTGCTGGTGGACGCCTGCGAGGCGGAGCTGGCCCGCAGTTCCACGGCCCTCGTGCAAGCGGTGCTGGAGCGGCTTCCCAGCGTGTGGGAGGCGCTGGCCGAGGGCGAGGCGGCCATGGGGGCCAGGGGCTGGAAGCGCGTCCTGACGGTGGCGCCTACGCGGCTGCCCCTGTTCCGTCGGGTGGGGGAGCGTCGCCAGCGGCTGGCCAGCGACCAGGGCCGTTGCCCGGCGGCGGTGCTGGCCGAGCACGCCCGCTGGCCGGAACGCTTCCTCCCCAACGCGTGGCTGCGGCCGCTGGTGCAGGATGCCGCCCTCGACACCACGGAGGCGATCCTCGGCAGCGCGGAACTGGCCTACCACTGGCAGACCGCTGCCGTGCGGCAGGTGGTGGGTATGGCACGGCCCGACTGGCGGCTGCGGCCCCACCTCACGGTGGTGACCGCCTCCGAACGGCGGCTCGCCGCCCAGCTCGGTGTCAAGCTGGAGGACGTGCTGCACCCCCGCCTGCCGGTGCGGCTCCTGCCCGGAGAGGGTGTGCGGAAGGAGCTCGCGCAGCTCCAGGCGACGCTCGCCCCGCGGCTCGAGCGCCTTGCCGAGCGGGCAGCCGCGGAGCTGCCGCTGGTGGGGGGGGACGTGGCGGCGACCCGGGAGCGCTTGGAGGCGGCCCTGGAGTGGCTGGCGGCGCGCATCGACTCGGGCGCGCTGCGCAGTGCCGCCACGGCGGCGGC
>JBBISY010000078.1:0-4590 GCA_037441065.1 Acidobacteriota bacterium
CATGGCGCGCGACTGCGGCCGCGCCGGCGGGGGCTGACCGGCGCAAGAGGCGGCCGGGGTGCGCGCCCGCCTGGGCAGCGGGGTGCTGCTGGTGACCCCCGGGATCCGGCCCGCCGGGGCCGCAGCGGGGGACCAGAGCCGCGTCGCCACCCCCGTGGCCGCGGTGCGGGCCGGCGCGGATTACCTGGTGGTGGGGCGGCCCATCACCGCCGCCGCCGACCCGGTGGCGGCCGCCGAGGCGGTGGTGGCGGAGATTCACGCCGGTGCCCGCTGAGGCCTTGCCGCCTGGGGGGGAAGCCGGCGAACGCTGGGAGGCACCGCTCCTGCGGGACCTGGCCGACACCCACACCCACACCGCCCGGTGCGGCCATGCCGAGGGGGGGGACGAAGCGTACATCGTGGCGGCGGTGGCGCGAGGCCTCGGCGCCATTGCCGTCACCGACCACCTGCCGCTCTACTGGCTCCCGGAGGGAGAGCGCGACCCCAGCCTCGCGATGGCGGCGGCGGAGCTGCCCCGTTACGTGGAGGCCGTGTTGGCGCTCCAGGAGCGCTGGCGGGGCACTATCGAGGTGCTCCTCGGGGTGGAGGCGGACTACGTGGCCGGCGCGGAAGAAGAGCTCGGCCACCTCCTGTCCCGCTATCCCTTCGACGTGGTGCTGGGCTCGGTGCACTGGCTCGACGGGTGGTGGGTGGACGCCCCCGCATCGGTGGCGCGCTACCGGCGCGGCCAGGAGGAGGTGGACGCCATCTGGGACGCGTACACGAGTTCCCTCGTGCGGGCGGCCCGCAGCGGGCTGTTCGATGTGCTCGCCCACCTGGACCTCCCCAAGAAGTTCGGCTTCCGTCCCTCACGCCCCTTTGCGGGCCGGCTCGACGAGGTGGTGGCCGCCGTGCGGGAGGGTGGCTGCGCGGTGGAGCTGTCCTCGGCCGGTCGCCGCAAGCCGGTGGGGGAGGACTACCCCTCGCCCGAGGTGGTGCAGGCCCTGGCGGCGGCGGGGGTGCCGCTGGTGGTGAGTTCCGATGCCCACGCCCCCGCGGAGGTCGGCTTCGCCTTTCCCGAGCTCCTTGGCACGCTGCGCAGCCTGGGGGTTGCCCAGCTCTACCGCTTCCGCCAGCGCCGGCCAAGGCCCGTGCCGCTCCCCCCTCCTTGCTAGAATCGCCCCATCCGCCCGCGGCGCGGGCGCCCGGGCGGAGAGGAAGGAACCAGCATGGACAGCCGCCGCGTTCGCGTCCTCATCCTCGGCTCCGGTCCGGCCGGGCTCACCGCCGCCATCTACACGGCGCGCGCGCAGTTGGCGCCGGTGGTGATCGACGGCTACCAGCCCGGCGGGCAGCTCACCATCACCACCGAGGTGGAGAATTACCCCGGCTTCCCTGAGGGGATCCTGGGACCCGAGCTGATGGACCGGATGCGCCAGCAGGCGGCGCGCTTCGGGACGGAGACGATCTTCGACGCGGCCACCGCCGTCCAGCTCGGCAGCCGCCCCTTCACCGCGACCCTGGGCGGCGGCAGCGTCCTCGAGGCCGATGCCCTGATCGTCGCCACCGGGGCCTCGGCCCGGCTCCTGGGGATTCCGGGGGAGCGGGACCTGATGGGGTTCGGGGTCTCCGCCTGCGCCACCTGCGACGGGTTCTTCTTCCGGGACCGGGAGGTGATCGTGGTGGGGGGCGGCGACACCGCCATGGAGGAGGCGCTCTTCCTCACCCGCTTCGCCTCCCGCGTCACGGTGGTGCACCGCCGCGACGAGCTGCGCGCCTCGCGCATCATGCAGGAACGGGCGCGCTCCCACCCCAAGATCGCCTTCATCTGGAACGCGGTGGTGGCGGAGATCCTGGGTTCCCGAGAGGGCGGCGTGCACGGCGTGGTGCTGGAGGATACCCGCAGCGGCGAGCGCCGCACCGTCCCTACCCAGGGGGTGTTCCTGGCCATAGGCCACAAGCCCAACACGGAACTGTTCGCGGGCCAGCTGGAGCTGGACGCCGCCGGCTACATCGTCACCGCTCCCGACTCCACCCGCACCTCGGTGGCGGGGGTTTTCGCCTGCGGCGACGTGCAGGACAGGGTGTTTCGCCAGGCGGTGACGGCGGCCGGCTCCGGCTGCATGGCGGCCATCGAGGCGGAGCGGTGGCTGGCCGAGCAGGGGGAATAGCCAGAAGGGGGGGCCGGTTGGGTTCGATCGGAGTGGTTGCAGGGAGGTTTCGATGCTCTCGTTGTCGCCCAGAGCCGTGGAAAAGGTCAAGTTTTTCGCCGCGCAGATGCCCGAGGCTTCCGGGAAGGCGCTGCGGATTTTCGTCCAGGGGGGCGGCTGCTCCGGCTTGCAGTACGGCTTCACCTTCGACGACTGGCAGGACGGCGACACCGTGGTGGAAGCGGCGGACCTGAAGGTGCTGATCGACCCCATGTCCGCCCCGTACCTGGCGGGGGCGCGGGTGGACTACGTGGAGGACCTGCGCGGGGCCGGGTTCGTGGTGGACAACCCCAACGCCATTGCCTCCTGCAGTTGCGGACAGTCCTTTGCCGCCGGGGGCGAGGGTCCCGTCGACCCGTCGGGGGCGGGGGGCGGCTGCTGCGGGGGTTCGTGAGGGTGGGCCTGCTGCCGCGGCCTCGAGACGGGCGTCACCGCACCATCGTGCGCCTCGGCCACCCGGTGCTTCGCCAGCGCGCCGAGGAGGTGGCGCGGAACCGTTTCGGGACGCGTTTCCTGCGCGATCTGGAGCGGGATCTCCTGCGCACCATGTTCGAGGACGGGGGCGTGGGTCTGGCCGCGCCGCAGATCGCTGTGCCGCTGCGAGTCTTCGCCTACTACGTGCCGGGCGAGGGGGATCGGGACGAGGTGGAGCCCCGGGTGGTGGTGAACCCGGTGCTGCGCCTGGAGGGGGAGGCCGACGCGGTGGGGTGGGAGGGGTGCCTCTCGATCCCGGGACTGCGGGGGCTCGTGCATCGCCACCCGAGCCTGGAGCTGGTCGGCTTCGACGTGGACGGGCGGGAGCTGTCACTCCACGCCGAAGCGTTTCACGCCCGCGTCATTCAGCACGAGGTCGACCATCTGGACGGGATCGTCTTCCTGGACCGGATGCGCAACCTCGCCTCCCTCGCCTTCGAGGAGGAGTGGGAAGAGTTCGCCTCGGACCGCCACCTCCCGGCAGAGGCCTAGCACCCGACCCGGACAACCCCGCCGTCGCCCGACCCGCGCTCAGAGCTGGGGGCCGCCGGCTGGATGGGGGGACGGGGCGGGGGCCGGTCGGGCCGTCGCCTCGCTCTTCCCGCGCGCGCTGCCGGGGACGGTCACCGGCAGGGTGACGCGCTCGCGCTGGCGCAGCACCTCCAGGCGGACCGTCTCGCCCGCTTCGTAGGAGCCCACGATGCGGAGGACCGCGGAGGGGCGCGTGACCTTGCGCCCGTCGATGGCCAGGAGCACATCGCCGGCCTGCAGCCCCATGGGGTTGCCGGGCGGCAGCTTGGTGAGGAGAACGCCCTCCTCGGTGCCGAAGTAGCGCCCCAGCTCGGGGTTCAGGGAGACCATCTCCACCTTTTCCCAGTCGCGCTCCCAACCGCACTCGGCGGCGCCGCGCCGCTCCACCCAGTGGAAGCCGGGCAGCTCGGGGACGGGGGGTGGCGGCGGCACGTCGCCGTCCCGGTCGATCACGATGCGCACCACCGGTTCCGGCAGCGCCCGGGCCGTCAGCGTGGCCCGCCGGGTCTCCTTGCCGCGCCGGTACTCCACCTCCACCTGCTGGCCCTCCTCCAGGTCGCTGAGCCGCTCCACCAGACGCGCCGCGGGTCCCGACTCGTCCTCGTCGATGTCCAGGTCGTCGTAGCTACCCACCAGCGCCTCACCGTCGATGGCGGTGACGATGTCCCCGGCGCGCATCCCCGCCTCGTCCGCCGGTCCCCCGGGGGTGACCGCCAGCACCTTGGCACCGACCGCATCGACCCGGGGGTCGGCCTCGGTCTGGACGACGATGCCGAGGCGGGCCTGGTCGCCGAAGTAGGCGTAGCGTCGTACAAACACGTCCCGCTCCACCCGTTTCCTGTGCAACTGGGCTACCCGTTCCGCCGCCTCCTGGAGGCGCTCTTCCGCCTCGCGCAGCTCGCGCTCCGCCTCGCGCACCTGCTCTTCGTCCTGCCGGCTCGTTGGCTCCGCCTTCGGCGCGGGGGGCGCCGCCAAGAGGGCGGCGGGGAAGCCAACCAGCATCGCCGCGGCAAGGGCTCTCAGAAGCGTGTGGGGTGTCATCGTCTAACTCCTTTCTCAAAGGCCAGCGTACGTATGGCGAGCGGCGTGCACCTCCACCAGGGCGTCCAGGAGCTGCACGCGCTGCTGCCACAGTTCCAGCGCGTCGTGTGTCGGCACCCGGCTGGGCCGCATGGAGGCCAGCCGCCCATCGATGCGGGCCAGGCGGTCCTCGATCTCCATGACCGTCCGGGCCGCCCGGCCGCTCAGCACATTGCCGCTGCGGTAGCGGCCGAGCTCCCGCTCCAGCGCGGCGGAGCGCAGCAGGAGGGCCTGGGCCGCGCGCGCCGTGCGGGCCTCGCGCCAGGCCACGATGCCCCCCCAGGCGGCGACCGCCACGGCCGCCACCACAGCGAAA
>JBBISY010000079.1:0-4082 GCA_037441065.1 Acidobacteriota bacterium
TGGCAGCGGCGTTCGAGGTAGCGGCAGCGCAGGAACTCGCCCCGGCCCCGCCCCCGGCGGAGCCGGCCGCCGGCCCAGGGCTGGCCGAGCCGCCGGTGGCGGTGTCGCGGCCCACCGTCACCCTGGCGCGGCTGCACATTCAGCAGCAGGACTACGCCGGGGCGGTGGCGATCCTGGAGCAGATCCTGGATCGCCAGCCGGCCAACCAGGAGGCGCGGGACCTGCTGGAACTGGTACAGGACATGCTGGAGGCGGGCGGAGGGGAGGAGCAGCTCCCGCCGCTCAGCGTGCGGGCCCGCAAGATCGCCGCGTTGCAGCGGTGGCTGGCGTCGCTTACACTGGGCCGGGAACGGTGGACGCCATGAGTTTCTCACGCCTGCTCCAGCCGGTGGCGGACTGTCCAGGGGTGGTCAGCACCCTCATCACGGACCGCGACGGGATCGCGGTGGAAGTGGTGGGGGGATCGGTGGCGGAAGCCGAGGAGCTGGCCGCGGAGTTCTCGTCGCTGGTGCGGGAGGTCACGTCGGCAAACCGCGAGCTCCAGCTGGGCAAGGTGGAACAGGTGGTGGTCTCCGGTGACCGCCGGGCCGTGCTGGTGACCGCGATCACCGGCGACTACTTCCTGATGACGCTGGTGGAGAATTCCGGCAACCAGGGCAAGGCTCGGTTCCGAAGCCGCATCGCCGCCCACCGGCTCCGCAGCGAGTTCACGTAAGAGGAGGCACATGTTCACCTTCGAAGAGCTGTGCGCGCTCATTCGCGTGGTGTCCGAGACGCGTGTCGGGGGGGTGGAGGTGGAGCGGGACGGGGTCCGGTACCGGGTGGATGGGATCCCGCCGTCGCCGGTGGTGGCGGCGCCAGCTCCGCCACCTGTCGCCGGCGGCCCGGCGCTGGTGACGCCCCAGGTGGCGGTGGCGGCCGCGCAGACCGCGCCGCTGCCCGCCAGCCCGCCCCCGCCCGCGCCGGCTGCGCCGACCGAGGAGTCGGAGGAGGAACTGGCGTTCGTGACCTCGCCCATCGTGGGCACCTTCTACCGCGCGCCCAACCCCGAGGCGGAGCCGTACGTGAAGGTGGGCGACCGGGTGTCCAAGGGCCAGGTGCTGTGCATCGTGGAAGCGATGAAGCTCATGAACGAGATCGAGTCGGACACGGCGGGGGTGATCGTCAAGATTTACCCGGAAAACGCCCAGCCGGTGGAGTTCGGCGAGCGTCTCTTCGCGATCCGCCCCTCGTAAGCCGCGATGATCTCCAAGGTCCTGATTGCCAACCGGGGAGAGATTGCCCTCCGCATCATCGCCGCCTGCCGCGAGGCTGGCCTGGCCACGGTGGCGGTGCACTCGGAGGCGGACCGCAACTCGCTGCACGTGCGGCTGGCGGACGAAGCGGTGTGCATCGGGCCGCCCTACGCCAACGCCTCGTATTTGAACATCACGGCGGTGATCTCCGCCGCCGAGATCACCGGCGCCGACGCCATCCACCCCGGCTACGGCTTTCTCGCCGAGAACGCGCACTTCGCCGAGGTGGTGGGCGAGTGCGGCTTGACGTGGATCGGGCCGCCGCCGGAGGCGATCCGGCTGATGGGCGACAAGGCCACCGCCCGGCGCACCGTGGCGGCGCGCGGGGTGCCGGTGCTGCCCGGCTCGCAGGAGCCGCTCACCTCCCGCGAAGCGGCGGTGAAGCTGGCCAACGAGATCGGCTTCCCCGTCATCCTCAAGGCCTCCGCAGGGGGCGGCGGCAAGGGGATGCGGGTGGCCCGCGATGCGCGCGATCTGCGGCACGCCTTCGACACGGCCCGGCACGAGGCGGAGCGCGCCTTCGGGGTGGCCGACGTGTACCTGGAGAAGTACCTCACCGCCCCCCGGCACATCGAGGTGCAGGTGATCGCCGACACGCGGGGGAAGGTGCTGGCCCTGGGGGAACGGGAGTGTTCCATCCAGCGGCGGCACCAGAAGCTCATCGAGGAGGCGCCCTCGCCGGTGGTGGACGAGACGCTGCGGGCCGCCATGTGCGAGGCGGCCGCGGCCGCCGCCGCGGCGGTGGGGTACGTGAGCGCCGGCACCGTGGAGTTCCTCTACGACAACGGCCACTTCTACTTCATGGAGATGAACACCCGCATCCAGGTGGAGCACCCGGTGACCGAGGCGGTGACCGGCGTGGACCTGGTGCTGGAGCAGCTGCGGGTGGCCGCGGGCGCCCCGCTCTCGCTGCGCCGCCGGCCGCGGATTCAGGGTCACGCCATCGAGTTCCGCGTCAACGCGGAGGACCCCGACACCTTCGCCCCCTCGCCGGGGGAGATCACGGAACTGGCGCTGCCGGGGGGGCCCGGGGTGCGGGTGGACACGCACATCTACCGCGGCTACCGGGTGCCGCCCTACTACGACTCCCTCCTCGCCAAGCTCATCGTCCACGGGCGGGACCGGGCCGAGGCCATCACCCGGGGGCGGCGGGCTCTGTCCATGTTCCTGGTGGGCGGGGTGAAGACCTCGATCCCCCTCCACCTGCGCATCGTGGACGACCCCGATTTCCAGGCCGGCCACCTGTCCACGCAGTTCATGGAGAGGTTCCTCAAGCCCTCCTAGGTTCATGCGGGTCTTTCTCGTCGGCTTCATGGGGGCAGGGAAGAGCAGCACCGGCCGGGCGTTGGCGCGTCGCCTGGCGGTCCCCTTCGTGGATCTGGACGAGTGCATCGAGCAGCAACTCGGGGGGTCGGTGGCGGCCATCTTCGCGACCCTGGGCGAGGGGGCGTTTCGCGCCGAGGAGCGCCGACAGCTGGCGCTGTGCGGGCGCTACCCGGCGGTGGTGGTGGCCACGGGCGGCGGCACCTTCGCCCAGGAGGCGAACCGAGACCTCATCGCCTCGCTGGGGATCTCGGTGTTTCTGGACGTGCCGTGGGGCGAGATCCTCCGACGCCTGCCGGGGAAGCGCGGTGAGCGCCCCCTCTTCACCGCCCCGGAGCAGGCCCACACCCTTTACCAGCAGCGTTTGCCGCACTATCGTTTAGCGGATATGCGCGTGCGGGTGGCCCCGAGCGAGGATGCCGAGGCAGTGGCGGGGCGGATTGCCTTTCTCCTGGAGGCGAGGCAGTGAGGTTCCTCGTCATCTCCGATATCCACGCCAATTTGGAGGCGCTGCGGGCGGTGCTCGCGCATGCGGCGCGCAAGCGGCGCGACGCTGTACTCTTCCTGGGCGACGCGGTGGGGTACGGGGCCTCCCCCAACCAGGTGATCGAACGGCTGCGCTCGTTCCGGACGCCGGTCTTCGCGGTTCGAGGCAACCACGACCGGGTGACGCTGGATCCCAGCCAGGGGGCGTTCTTCTTCAACAGCAACGCGCGGCGGGCTGCGGCCTGGTCGGCCGAGGTACTGACGGGTCCGAACCGCCGCTACCTGGAGCGGCTGGAGGTGGGGCCGCGGGTGGTGGCGGAGGGGGTGGCCATCTGCCACGGCTCGCCGGCGGACGAGGACGAGTACCTGTTCACCGAGGCGGAAGCGGCGGCGGCCATGGAGCAGGCGCCGGCCCGCGTTACCTTCTTCGGGCACTCGCACGTGCCGTGCCTGTTCGAGAGGAGCCCGCAGCAGGGCGGGGTGGTAGGCGTGCTGCTGCGGGGGAGCCGGCTCGTGATGGACCTGGACCCGGCCCGCACCTACCTCATCAATCCCGGTTCGGTGGGCCAGCCGCGCGACCGCGATCCCCGCGCCGCCTACGCGCTCTACGATACCGACACCGGCCGCCTCACCCTCTACCGCGTCCCCTACGACGTGGAGGGCGCCCGCAAACGCATTCTCGCCGCCGGCTTGCCGGCGGTGCTGGGGGACCGGCTGCTGCACGGGGCGTGAGCGGTGGGCACGCACCGAGGGGGGTTCATGCTGCGCTTTGCCGTGCTGTTGCTGGCGATGAGCGGATCGGCCGCGGCGGCGGCGCCGCCGGCCGAGGAGGCGCGGGCGCAGGCGCTCGCCCTCCTGGATCAACGGCGGTTCGACGAGACGGCGCTGCGCTCCCTGGCCGCCCACCCGGACGCGGCGGTGCGGGAGCAGGTGGCGCGGGTGCTGGGGGGGCTCGCTGCCCCCGCCGCGGTGCGGATC
>JBBISY010000080.1:0-2855 GCA_037441065.1 Acidobacteriota bacterium
GTGCTGCGGGTGGCGGCGGCGGTGCTGGCGGAGCAGCGGCGGCTCGGCGTGGGGCGGCGGGAGGAGGCGCTGCGGCGCGCCGTGGATCTCGTGCGCAGGGCAGCCGACCGGCTGCTGCCGGCGCGCACGGTGCTGGTGCACGGCTTCGCGGAAGCCACGGGGCTGGCCGCCGACCTGCTGGAGGCGATCACCCTCCACTGCCCCACCACCACCATCCTCGACGAGCCCCCCGACCCGGCGGACCCCACCCGACCTGACGCCGGGGTGGTGTTCGCGGCTCGCCTGCGCGAGCGGCTTCTCCGGCACGCCCGCCTCCAGGTGTGGGAGGAGACGCCCCCGCCGGCGAGCCGGGAGGTGTACGCGGCCGCCAGCGTGGACGACGAGGTGCGGTGGACGGCCGAGCGGCTCCGGGAGCTGCTCGCCGCGGGTATCCAGCCGGAGCGGATCGGGGTGGTGTGCCGCAACCTGGACGACGTGGCGGCGGAGGTGGAACGGCACTTCACCCGGCTGGGGATCCCCTACTCCAGCGAGGGGGCGAGCGGGTCGCTGCTGCCTGCCGGGCGGCGGCTGGCGGCGCTCGTAGAGGTGCTGCGGCGGGGCGAGGCGGCGAGTGTGGACGCCTGGCTCCTGGCCGGGGGTGAGGAGCGTGCCGAACTGGGGCTCGGCCTCAAGGCCTGCGGGGCGGGCACGATCGCCCAGGTGGCCGCCCTGGCGGTGGACGCCCTCGTGGACAGCGACGGCAACCTACCGCTGCCCCTGCGCCGCGGTCTCGGCGAGGTTGCGCACGAGGAAGCAGCTGGCCCGGCTCCCCTGCTGCGGCAGCGACTCGCCGGCGAGGCACTGCGCACCGCGGTGACGCGGGCGCGGGCGCTGTGCGAGGGGGTGGCCTCGTGGCCAGCTGAAGGGGAGTTGGCCGTCCACGTGGCGCACTGGCGGCGGCTCGCGGCGGCGGGCTTCGGCTGGTCGGCGCCGGGCGGGGTGGCTGGCGGCGGCGCGGTGGAGGAGGCTCTGGAGACGCTGCGCGCCGACGTTCCCCCCGCCCTCCGCCTCGCACGCGAGGAGTTCGTGGAGCTGCTGGCGCAGCAGCTGGCCCAGGAGGGGCGTGCCCCCCTCGGGGGCGCGGGGGGCGGGGTGCAGGTGCTGGGGGCGATGGCGGCGCGCGGCAGGACGTTCGAGCACCTGTGCCTCTTGGGTTGCAACCGCGACGTGTTCCCGCGCGCGGTGCGCGAAGACGCGCTGCTGCCCGACCGCCTGCGCAGCGCGCTGGGCCTGCTCCTGCCCGATCTGCCCCTCAAGCTCGCCGGCCTGGACGAGGAACGCTACCTCTTCGCCCAACTGGTGGCGGCGAGCCCCCGCCTCGCCCTCACCCACCACGCCACGGGCAGGGACGGCAGACCGGCCTCCCCATCGCCCCTCCTGCTCCGGCTGGGTCTCGCCAGCGACTGGCCCCCCAGCGACGAGGATGGCCGTCGCTGGCTCTCCCGCCCTGCCACCGCCCTGGAGCATGCGGTGGCGGCGGGTCTCACCGGCGAGCGCCGACCCTTGGCGGCGTTCCTCGCCCTGGCTCGGCAGGAGGCTTGGCCCGCAGGGAGCGTGCCCGCGCAGGTGCTGGGCCGGGTGCGGGCCGCCATCCTGGAGGAGTGGGATCCGGAGCCGACAGGGGCCGCAGGGCGGGCTCGCCGGCGCACCCTCGGGCCGTACTTCGGGTTCGTGGGGCCGCGCTCCCCTCTGGGGGACCCCCGCGGCGAGCTCTTCGCCACGGTTGCCGCAAGGATGGTGACCTGCCCCTGGCAGACCTTCCTCGAACGGCTGCTGGGCCTCACCGCGCCACCGGACCCATTGGCGGGCGCGCCGGCGGTGGACCGCCGGCTGGTGGGTGTCGTCGTACACCGCGTCCTGGAGAGACTGTGTCGCCGCGCGGCGCCGAACCTCCCCCGCGAGCTCGGCGAAGCGCTGAGCAGCCCTCCGGTGCCCGTCCCGTGGCCCGACGAGGACGTGGTGGAGACCCTGCTCGAGGAGGCGGCGGAGGCGATCGCCCGCGAGGAAGGCTTGCTCTGGCCCGGCGTGCCGTTGCTGCTCAAGGAGGTGGCTCGCCCGCACCTGCGCGTGGCGCAGGCGTGCGACTGGGCCCAGGGCGCGGTGGCGGTGTGCGGGGTGGAGGTGGAGGGGACGGCCTCGGTGCTCGACAGCCGGGGTTGCCGGCGCTCGCTGCGCTTCCGCGCTGACCGGCTGGATCGCTGCGGGGACCGTGTGGTGTTCACCGACTACAAGACCGGCCGCGCTCCAGATCTGGGGGTGAAGGAGACGACGCGGCGCGCCCGCTTGGCCCGCGCAATCGCTGCCGGCCGTTTTCTCCAGGCTGCTGCCTACGCCCTCGCGGAGCCTGGCCGCGGGCGGGGGCGCTACCTGTACCTCGCGCCCGAGGAGGAGGCGGAGCGCGCGGTGGAGCTCGGTCCCGAGGGGTGGGTGGCCGACGCCTTCTGCGCCACCGTCGAGGCGGTGCAGGGGGCGTGGGAAGAGGGGGTTTTCTTTCCGCGCCTGGTGGAACCGGATCGTGATGCGGAACCGCAACAGTGCTCCTCCTGCGCCGTGGCGCCGGCGTGCCTGCGGGGCGAAAGCGGCGTCCGCCTGCGCCTGCGCGAGTGGGTGGGCGCCACCCCGGCGGCGGCGGGGGCTGCGGCCAGCCGTGCCGAGCAGCTGCTGCTCTCGCTCTGGTACCTGCCCACGGGGGGAGCGCCGGGCGCGCGCGAGGAGGAGGAGGAGGGGGCGTGAGGGGCGGGGCCGAAACCGCCCGCCTGCTCGCCGAGGACGCCGCGGCCCGCCGGGCGGCCCAGCGCGAGTTTACCCGGCCGTTG
>JBBISY010000081.1:0-2693 GCA_037441065.1 Acidobacteriota bacterium
GCGCCCTTGTCCACGCCGCGCCCCTCGCCCCGGGCACGCCGGGGGCCGAGGTGGCGGTGGGGGCGCGGCGGGTGCCGCTGCGGGCGGGGATCGAGGCGGCCGAGTGGGCCCACGAGCGCGCCGACGTGCAGCGAGTGGTGGCGCATTCGCTGCCGCGCCGGGTGCTGTGGCGAGCGGGCGACTCCCCGCCGGGCGGCCCCTGGGGTGTGGCCGGCCAAACGCTGCTGGAGGTCCCCACCGGGGCGATCCCGGTGGTGGAGCGGTCGCCCCTCCTGCCTGTCGCCGCGGGGGTGGTGATCCAGGTGGCCCCCGCCGGGGCGCCGGTGGGGCGGGGCGGCATCCCGCTCCTGGTGTGGTTCCTGGCGGCGGGGGGGGTCGTGGCGCTGCTCCAGGTGACGGGCCGAACCTACCGGGAGGCGACCGCCTGGCTCCCCTGGGCGATCCTGGCCAGCGGCTGGCTCGGGGCCGCCGCGTCCGTGGAAGCGGTGGCGCGCTTCTGGCACGGCGCTGCCTCCGAGGTGGCCCTCGCCGCCCTTCTGGCGGCCTGGCTCCCCACCGGCGGGCGCTGGCTGGCGCGGGGGCGACCGTTCCGCGCCGCCGTCACGCTCCTCCTCCCCCTGGCGGTGGCCACCCCCCACCTGGTGGGCCCCCTGGGCGACGACACCTACCACTTCCTGCTCCTGGAATCGCTGATCCGCGATGGCGATCTGAACGTGGCCAACAACATCGACACCAGCCGCAACCCCAACGAAGCCATCTACGCCCCCTTCGGCGGCACGCTGCTCCACTCGCCGGCCCTCGCCGTGTTCCTGGCGCCGGGGTACTGGCTGGCGGGACGGTCCGGGGCGACGGCGCAGCTCGCCCTCCTGGGCGCCGCCCTCTTCGCCCTGGCCCTGCGGCGCGCCGGGCAGCTCGGGATGCCCCCTTCCCGCCGCGCCCTGGCCGGGGGGCTGTTGCTCTTCTCCTACCCCCTCGCCACCTTCGCCACGCAACTCTGGACCGAGGTGCCCGGGGCTCTCCTGGCCCTCGCGGCGGCGGTGCCCCTCCTCGCCCCCCCGGCGCAGCGGTGGCTCGCTGTGGGCTGTGCGCTCACCGCCACCCTCCTTAAGACCCGCCTCGCCCTCGTGGCCTTTCCCCCCACCGTGGCGGCGTGGCTGGGGGGACGCCCGGCTCCGAGGCGGTGGCTGGCCGGGGCCGCTGCGGTGCTGGCCACGGCCGGTCTGGGGTGGTTCTTGGCAGCGCAGCTCGTCGGCCATCCCCTCGATCCCCTCGGGCGCAGGCGGCTGGCCCATCTCCTCCCCTCCTCGTGGGACGGCTCGGTGCTGGCGTTCTGTGGCCTGGGTTTCGACGCGGCGGGGGGTCTCGCCTTCGCGGCCCCCTTGCTCCTGGTGGCGGTGGCGGGGCTGCCTCGGCTCTGGCGGCGGGGGGGTCCGGGCGAGCGGGCCCTCCTCCTGGGCGCTGTCTTGACCCTCCTCGCCATCCTCCCCCTGGCGGAGTGGCGCGGCGGCGATTCGCCGCCCGCCCGCTACCTGGTGCCGCTGTGGGGGGCGCTGGCCCTGTCGCTGGCGGGGCTGCTGGCTACGGCCCGCCCGTGGCGACCTCTCCTCGCGCTGCTCCTCGTGCCCACCCTGGTGGTGTGGTGGGTCGGCGTCACGCACCCCGATTGGCTGGTCAACGTGGGTGACGGGGGCTTCTGGCTCGGCGATCTCCTGGCGGCGCGCTTCGGGGTGGATGCGCTGGACCTCTTCCCCTCCTTCCTGCGGCCGTCGCCCGCCCGCTGGTGGGTGCCCGGCCTGCTCCTCGCCGGCGGGTCCGCGGCGGTGGCGGCCTGCCGGCGGCAGCCGCGGCTGGGCCGGCTCGCCGCGCGGGCAGCCGTGGCCCTGTGGTTGGTCGCGGCCACCCTCGCGCTCCTCCTCCTCCACCTCAAGACCGACCGCTGCGTGGAGTTCGAGGATCCTCAGGTGCGGCGGCAGGGGGGGGTGCTGGAGCCTCCGCCCGGCTCCTTTTCCCGCTTCCTCGTCCCCAACGGCGTGCGGCTTCGCGACGGGGAGGCGGTGACGGTGCCGCTGCGGCTGCCGGCCCGCCCCCGGGTGACGCTGGAAGGTTGGCTGGACGGCCCGGCGGAGGGCGGCGCGACCTTGTGGGTTCGCTGGGGGGACGAGGCGCCCGTGCCAATGGCCGTGCGGGGGCAAGGTCGCGGCACGCTGGCCCTCCCTCTGGAGGGGGCCCGCGGGCGGGGGCGCCTCACCCTGACGCTAGCGGCACCGTCGGGCGGCTCCGCCGTGCTGGATCGGCTGGTGGTGACGCCGCCATAGGCGCCCCGCCCCGGCCCTCCGTATACTCCCCAGCGTGGTGGCCCGGCTGCTCCCCGCGCTCGCCTGCGCCCTGGCGTTCGCCGCTCTGGCTGCGGCCCTGGCGGTGGGCGGCGCCGTGGCGGCCGCAGAGGCGGTGCGCGCCGTCGCGGTGGCAGCCCTCGTCCTGACGGTGGCTGTGCTGGGCTCGTCGGTGGGGTGGCGAAGCCGCATCGCCGAGTTCTTGCTCCTCGCCCCCGCTACCGCCCTCTGGCTCGTTGGCGAACCCGACCGGCGCCGGTTGCTGGTGGGGGTGCTGGGCGTGGCGGTGGCGCTTTCGGTGGGGGCGCTCAACCTCTCCGGCGGCGACCCCCGGCGGCGCTCGTGGGGCGCGGCCGCCCT
>JBBISY010000082.1:0-2493 GCA_037441065.1 Acidobacteriota bacterium
GGGCCGCCAGCCGCGTCGCCAGCCCCTCCGTCCGCGCGCCACGCACCGCCTCCAGGGCGTCCTCCCGCACGTTGCTGGCCACGGCCCACCAGGCGCGCAGGACGTACCAGGCAGCGTCCCGGCTGCCCGGCGGGACGCCCTCCAGCCACGCCTCGGCCTCGGCAAGCCGGCCGAGCTGCAGCGCCGCCTCCGCGGCAAGCTGCGGCAGTCCGAGCGCGGCCGGCGCCGTCCGTAGCAGGGCGTACACCTCGCGAGCCCGACCCCCCTCCAGCCGCTCCTGGCACCAGCGCGCGAGCTCCCCCCACTCGTCGCAGGCCAGCGCCCGCGCCAGCAGACGCCGGGGCGAGGCGGCGGGCAGTTGCTGCGCCATCTGCTCGAGCCGCTGCCGATCCCCCGCCGCAGGTGGAGCGACCGCGTGCCAGACCCCATCCCGCCGGTACGCCAGACCGAGCCGCACCAGCTCCGCCAGCTCTCCCTCCTGCCCGCCTCCCAGAGCCGCGAGGTCCGCCGCCGTCAACCCCGCCGGGGCCGCCCGCAGCCAGAGCAGGCTGCGCCGGGCCGCGGGGGAGGCCAGGGTCACCCCCTTGGGCAGCGGGGCGACCGGGGGGCTGTCGAAGGCGGTCGCCGCGCCGGCCTCCAAGAACCCCCGCACCACCGCCGGCTGCTCCCTCCCCAGCTCCAGCGCCGCCTTCAGGTGCTCGTGGGCCTGGGCGGCTCGCGGCGCCAGGAGCCACAACCACTCCCCTTCGGCCAGGGCCAGGCTGCGGGCCCCCTCCAAGGGGATCGTGGTGAGCACGGCGCTGTCCTCGTTCGCCATCGCCGCCGCCGCCTCTTCCCGCGCCGCCGCCTCCTCGTCCACGAGGCCGGTGCACAGGCGGAGCGGGCGTCCGCGGGCGGCGGCGGCGAGACGGGCAGCCGCCGCCAGCGGTGAGAGCAGGTCCTCCCCCTCCACCCAGTAGGTCCCCGCCTCGGGGATCTGGAACTGCCGCGCCCACAGCGCCCGGCCCGCCCCCGCCGGGTGCGCGAGGAGCAAACGCGAGCCCTTCTCCGCCAACAGCTCCGCCACCAGGGCCGCACCCGCCTCCCACGGGGCGCAACGGGCGAGTGCCGCGGCCAGGCGCGCGAACCGCTCGGGAAGAAGCGCCCTGGCCAGCGGCACGAGCAGTCGCTGCAGGAACCCCTCCTCGACCCGCACCACGGCGCGCAGGCGCGGCATGGCATGGATCTCCTCGGCGCGCAGCAGCGGGGGCGTGGCGAGCCGCAGCTGGACCCCCTCCCCGGTCCGCTGCACGCGGGCGCGGCGCAGCAGGCCTCGCAGCGGCAGGAAGCCCCGTTCGACGAGAAAGGTGGTACAGGCCACGAGCTGCAGGAGGGTGGCGGCACGGGCCCCGCGCGGCCAGCCCGCCACCGCCGGGAGCGGCGTCCCCTGCGCCCGGCAGGTGAGATGCACCCCCTGCGCCGCCCCCTCCACCGCCACCACCTCGGGCAGGAAGGGGGCATCCCAGGCGAGCAGGGCAGCCAGGTGCGCCGCCAGCTCCGGCTGCACCCTCAGGCGGATTTCGGAAACAAGGTCTCCCATTGCTGCCAGAACCGGGGCCAGGATTTCGCCACGCAGCCGGGGTCGGCCACCTGCAGGCCGGGGATGACGCTCCCCGCCACCGCCAGGGCCATCGCCACCCGGTGGTCACCGGCCGGCCACAGCGGCTCCGCCGGCGCCCGGGCCGGCGGGGGGGTGGGCTCGGCGAGGAAAGTTCCGCCCTGTGCCGAGACGGCAAACCCCAGGCGCTGCAAGAGCTCGGTCATCACCGCCAGGCGATCGCTCTCCTTGAGGGCGAGACCACTCAGACCTTCGAGCCGCCCTCCCACCACCGCTGCTACCACGGCGAGAGCGGGGAAGAGGTCGGGCGTGTCCCGCAGCGAGGCGACCAGCGCCCGCGTGGCCCGGCCGCTCACCCGCACCCCGCCGTTGCTGGCCGTCACCGAGCACCCGACCCCTTCCAGCAGCCGCACCATGGCCGCATCGCCCTGGCGCGAGTCCAGCCGCACCCCCGCCACCTCCACCGTGCCCCCGGTGAGGGCGGCGGCGGCCATCGGGAACGCGGCGGCGGACCAATCCCCCTCCACCTCGAACACCGCCGGTTCGAGCCCGCCGCCCGGCACGACCAGCTCCAGCGGCCCCCGCCAGGCGACGTGGCAGCCGAACCGAGCCAGCACCTCCGCGGTAAGTTCCAGGTAGGGGCGCGAGGTGGGCGCCGCCGGCATGCAAATGGCCAGGCCTGCCGGCAGGCGAGGGGCCAGCAACATGAGCGCCGAGACGAACTGGCTGGAGGCAGCGGCGTCCAGCGTCACCTCCCCGCCCTCCAGCTCCCCGCCCAGGATTTCCAACGGCAGGGCCGGCGCGGCCCCCGGCTCGCTGCCGCCAGCGGCCGCCATGCGAGCGCCCAGCTGGCGGAGCGCGGCCACGAGGGGAGCCACCGGCCGCTGGCGCAGGCG
>JBBISY010000083.1:0-2416 GCA_037441065.1 Acidobacteriota bacterium
CGCAGGCGCGCCGTCCCGTCCAGCAGCCAGCGGCCCGGGGTGGCGGCGAGCTGGGCGAGCAGGAAGCGCACGCCCGTGCCGTTGTTGCCCAGGAACAGCTCGCCGCCCTCCGCGGGGCGCCACCCCTCGCAGCGCACCGTCTCCCCCTCCCAGGCGAGGCGGAAGCCGGCGGTCCGCAGCGCCGCCGCCAGCAGGCGCGGGTCCTCCGCATCCAGCGGGCGGTGGACCAGCGAACCCGGCGCCAGGGCCGCCGCCACCAGCGCCCGCTGCGTCACGCTCTTGGAGGGCGGCACCCGGATCCGGCCGCCAAAACCCGACCGGCCACACGGCGCCACCCGTACCGCTTCCCCCGGCTGCATTGGCGTCCCGAAGCCGATTGTGACGGCCGCCCTTGTCATCGTCAAGGCAACGCCCCACACTGGAAGCGTGGCACGAGAGCTCAAGTACCCGGCGGCGACTCGCGCCGAATTGGCCCGTCCCCACCCCTCCGGCAAGCTCGTGTGCGTGGCCTGCGCCCACCGCTGCAAGCTCTCGGCTGGTGCTCGCGGGATCTGCCAGGTGCGCCGCCGGGAGGGGGAGGCGCTGCGCGTCCCCTGGGGGTACGCGGCGGGCGTGGCGGTGGACCCCATCGAGAAGAAGCCGTTCTTCCACTTCCTGCCCGGCGCTCGCGCCCTCTCCTTCGGCATGCTCGGCTGCAACTTCCGCTGCCCCTTCTGCCAGAACTGGGTCACCTCCCAGGTGGGGCACGACGAGCGCGCCGGTGCCCCCGTCTCCCGCCTCACCCCCGAGAGGCTGGTGCAGGCGGCCCTGGACACCCGGTGCCGGGTGGTGACCAGCACCTACAACGAGCCGCTCATCACCGCCGAGTGGGCCGCCGACATCTTCGCCCTCGCCCGCGAGGCGGGGTTGCGCACCAGCTTCGTCTCCAACGGCTTCGCCACCCCCGAGGTGCTGGACTTCCTCGCCCCCCGCCTGGACGCCTTCAAGATCGACCTCAAGGGGTTCCGCGACGCCACGTACCGGGCCCTGGGGGGACGGCTGGGCGCGGTCACCGAGACCATCGCCGCCGCCGTTGCCCGGGGGATCTGGGTGGAGGTGGTGACCCTCGTGGTGCCCGGCTGCAACGACACCGACGCCGAGCTGGACGACATCGCCTCGTTCCTGGCCGGCGTCTCCCCCGACCTGCCGTGGCATGTCACCGCGTTCCACCCCGACTACCGCTGGCACAGCACGCCGCCCACGCCGGCAGCCACCCTCCTGCGGGCTGCCGAACGGGGGCGCCGCGCCGGGCTGCGCTTCGTCTACGCGGGCAACCTCCCGGGCAGCGTGGGCGAGCTGGAACACACCCGCTGCCCCACCTGCCGCCAGACCCTGGTGGAGCGCCACGGGTTCGCCGTGCTGCACTGCCGGCTGGGCAGCGACGGCCGCTGCCCGGGGTGCGGCACCAGGGTGGCCGGCGTGTGGGGGGACGGGCCGGGGAGCGCCTGAACCCCCACGCGGTGGTACCATCCGCCCCTCGAACATGGCCACGCTCCGCCTCACCCGGCTGCTGATGGAAGGCTTCAAGTCCTTCGCGGGCCGGGTGGAGCTGCCCTTCCCCGGCTCCCTCATCGCCATCGTCGGGCCCAACGGTGTCGGCAAGTCCAACATCTCCGACGCCATCGCCTGGGTGCTGGGGGAACAGTCCGCCCGCCTCCTCCGATCGCAGTCCATGGCGGAGGTGATCTTTGCCGGGTCCCCCAACCGCCCCCCGCTGGGGGCCGCCGAGGTGGCCCTCACGATTTCCTCCAGCGACGGGCGGTGGGCAGGCACCGGCGGGGTCCTGGAGGTGAGCCGGAGGGTCTTCCGCGACGGCACCTCGGAGTACCGCCTCCACGGCCGGCGGGTGCGGCTCAAGGACGTGATGGACGCCCTCTTCGACGCCGGCCTCGGCACCCGGGCCTATGCCGTCATCGAACAGGGCCGGATCGGCCAGGTCCTGTCGCTGCGCGCCAACGAGCGTCGCGCCCTCTTCGAGGAGGCAGCCGGCATCACCCGCTTCCGGGCCCGCCGCCACGAGGCCGAGCTTCGGCTCGCCGAAACGCGCGCGAACCTGCTGCGCGTCCAGGATGTCACCACCGAGATCCGCCGTTCCCTGGAGGCGGTGCGCAAGCAGGCCCGCCAAACCGAGCGCTACCTCTCGCTGCGCGACCAGCTCGTGCAGACGCGTTCGGCCCTCCTGGCCGGTCGCCGCCAGGCGGCCGAACGGCGGCTCGAGGAACGCGAGCGCACCGCGGCGGAGGCAGCGGCGCAGGAGGCGGCGGAGGCCGCCCGTCTCGCCGAAGCAGCCGCCCGCCTGGAGCAGGCCCGGGGCGCCCTCGACCGGTGCCTGGGGGCGCTGGCCGCGGCGCGGCAGGAGGAGGCGGAGGCCCACGCC
>JBBISY010000084.1:0-2305 GCA_037441065.1 Acidobacteriota bacterium
ACGAGCGCTGCAAGATCCGCGCGCGCCACCCGCTCCCCCCACTGGCGCCACTTCAAGAGCCCCACCGAACCGGCGCCGAAGAGCAGGCCCACGGCAATGGCCACCCCCCCCAGGCGCGGCACCGCGCCCTCGTGCTGCCGCCTCCCCCCCGGCGTGTCCACCGCCTGCAAGGAGGTGGCGATGCGGGCTACCGCCGGCACCATGAGGGAGGTGGTGAGCGCCGCAATGGCCGCCGCGAGAAGCCCTGGCAACAGCACCTCAAGCATCCGCGTCCTCCCGCCGCTCGGTTCGGGCTGCCGAGGCGAGGAGCGCGCCCCAGCGCGCCGTCGCCCGCTGGCGATCGTACGCCGTTTCGAACAGGAAGCGCGCCCGCTCGGCGGCGGCGGCGACGGCTTCCGGATCGCCCGCCAGCGCCTCGATGCGGGCCACCACCTGGGCTGCGTCGTGCTCGCAGCTCCACCCCGCCTCCGCCTGGCGCAGCTCGAGCGCCAGGGCGCCCTCCGTCGCCCCCACCAGCAGCACCGGCTTGCCGCAGGCGAGGGCAGCGGCCGCCTTCGAGGGCACCAGGAGCCCCTCCACCTCGTCGCGCAGCGTCACCAGGTGCAGGTCGGCGGCGTTGTAGAGCGACCGCAGACTCTCTCGCGGCTGGTACGGGAGGAAGCGCACGTTGGGCAGCCCCTGGCACCCCCGCCGCACTGCCTCCAGGCGCGGCCCCCCTCCCACGAACAGGAACAGCACCTCTCGTCCCTCGCCTCCCCGCTCTGCCAGGGTCCTCGCCGCGCCCACCACCGCGTCGAAGCGGTGCGCCAGCCCCAAGTTTCCCGCGTAGAGCAGGACGAAGCGCCGGCCCAGCCCGTGCTCGGCCCGGAAGCGCTCCCCGGCCTCGCGGTCGGGGTAAAGCTGCCCACCGTCCGCCCAGTTAGGGATCACCTCGACCCGGGTCGCTCCCCGTGCTACGAGCACCTCTCGCATCGCCGCGTCCAGGGCCACTACCGCGTCAGCCTGGCGCAGCACAGTCCGCGATATCCACTGGAAGAACCGCGCTGCCGCCGAGCCGGCGCCCAGCGTCCCCAACGCCACCGCCACGTCGGGGTACAGGTCCTCCACCTTGATCACGAAGCGGGCGCCGCGCAGGCGGGCCAGCAAGCCCAGCACCGCCACGAGCGGGGGGGTGGAGAGGCAGACCACCACGGGGCGTTCCTCTCCACTGGAGGCAAGCGAAAGGAAGGTGTGGCCCGCCGGCCCGGGGTCGGCCTTGCGCCCCCTTCGCCACCACCCACCGGCCACCACCCACCACGCCGCGGCAACCAGGAACGTCGCGTAGTCCAGCGCCCGCCCCAGGAAGCTCGCCCGCCCGAAGTTCGTGCACCACACGCGGCGTACGGCCACACCTCGGTAGCTTTCCCGAGCGGGCAGCCTCCCCTCCCGGCCCGGAGCGTAGCTCCCGCGCCCCGTGAGAACCGTCACCTGCCACCCCGCCGTCGCCAGGTCCTCGGCCAGGTCGGCCAGCAACTGCGCCGTCGCCGCCATGTCCGGCCAAAAGTACTGATTGATCAGCAGCGCGCGCATGCGCCTGCGATTGTACCCGGCGCGAGAAACCGGCCCTCGGGGCCGAGCCACGGCGTTCTCCCAGAGCCAAAGGCCCGCATCGCCCCCAACGTCCCGATGCCGCGCGGGCGCTTTGGCGAAGTTAGGCAACTAGCGCGGGCCTGACACCAATCCTGGTCCGAAAATGGCCGTTGGCCTTAGGCAGCCTCCCCGAGGGTGACGGTGTACCCGAGGGCTTCGAGACGGCGCTTCATGCGGCTGGCCAGGGCTTCCTTGGAGCGGCGATCGAAGTAGTCGCTGCCCAGATCGTTGTCGGTGACGCCGCTCGTGAGGATGTGGTAGACAACGACCAGGATCGAGTGGGCGACCGCCATGGCCGCCCGTTTCTTGCCTCGTCGAGCGGCGAGGCGGTGGGACTGGGCGGACAAGTACGAGCGTTTCGTGCGGGCTGCACAGACCGCCGCCTCGACCAGCGTGGAGCGAAGCCAGCGGTTGCCCTTGCCGGTCCTGCCGCTCGTGCGCTTGCCCGCGCTCTCGTTGTTCCCCGGCGAGACCTTCGCCCACGAGCTGATGTGCCGCGAGGTCGGGAAACGCTTCATGTCGACGCCCGTCTCCGCGAGGATCTCCTCGGCACCGCGACGGCCCAACCCGGGGATCTCGTCGATGGCAGCGATCGGCGCCTCAAAAGGGCGCATGCGCCTCGCAATCTCGTCCGAGAGCCGATCGATGCGGTCCTCCAGCTCGTCGACGTGGCGGA